>CP076053.1:600070-1200141 GCA_018672315.1 Nocardioidaceae bacterium
CGCGGTCCGGTTCTGGTCCTACTGGTCCACGCTGCTGTGACGCCTGGGGACCGATCATGATCGACGATCTGCAAGGGACTGTCCTCGACGGCTCCCTGCTGGCCGCGCTGCCCATCGCGCTCGCCGCGGGACTGCTATCCTTCTTCACCCCGTGCTCTCTGCCGCTGGTGCCGGGCTACCTCTCCTACGTCGCGGGGATGGCCGGCGCGGAGTCCGAGGTGACCCGCGAGCTGCGCGGGGGCCAGCCCGCGCGCCGTTCCCGGACGGTGCTGGGAGCGGCCCTGTTCGTGCTGGGGTTCGCCGTGGTGTTCACCAGTTACGGCGTGGCGTTCGGTTCACTGGGCTCGCTGCTGCTGGCCCACCAGGAGACCATCTGGCGGGTCGCCGGCGGCATCACCATCGTGTTGGGCCTGCTCTTCGCCGTTGGCGCGGATCGGCTCCCACTGCTCGGCCGAACGGTTCGACCACGGCTGACACCGCGGCTCGGGCTGGCCGGCGCACCCGTGCTGGGCGCGGTGTTCGCGGTCGGCTGGACGCCCTGCATCGGTCCCGCCCTGGCCGCCGTGCTGACTCTCTCCACGACGTCTGCCACCGCCGAAAGAGGAGCTGTCCTGTCCCTCGCCTACGCCCTGGGTCTCGGGGTGCCCTTCCTGCTCGCCGCTCTCTCGCTGACGCGCGCAATGGGCGTGTTCGCCTGGGTGCGACACCGCTCCCTCTGGATCACACGCGGGGGCGGCCTGTTGCTGGTCGCCGTCGGGGTACTGCAGGTCTCCGCCGTCTGGTCAGAGATCGTGGCCGCCGCCCAGACCCTGGTTGCTGGCTGGCAGGCTCCGTTATGAAGGCAGTCACGAGATTCGCGATCTTTCTCGCTGCCATCGGCCTCACTCTCGCCGCGGTCGTGTGGTGGACGTCGTTGTCTCGGTCTGAGACATCCACCCCCGGCTCCGGAAGCTTCGACAGTACTGACGTGGTGCAGCAGTACGAGCCGCAGAACCGGCGTCCCCTGACGCCGTTCACCGCGCAACTGCTGGATGGCACGGAATTGGACAGCGACGACCTGCGCGGTCGACCCGTAGTGGTCAACGTCTGGGGCTCGTGGTGTGGTCCGTGCCGGGCCGAGGCGCCGATCCTCGCGCGCGTGGCCCGCGACTTCGAGGGCCGGGTCCGCTTCCTGGGGCTCAACGTCCGCGACAGTCCCGACGCGGCGCGCGCGTTCGAGCGGGCTTTCGAGGTCCCCTACCCCAGCGTGCACCCTGACGACAGTGCTCGTGCGATCCTCGCCTTCGGCGGCTCCCTCACAGCCACCGCCGTGCCGACGACGGTCGTGCTCGACGGCAACGGTCGCATCGCCGCGCGCGTGGTGGGGCAGGTCGATGGCTCTACCCTGCGTGGTCTGGTCAACGACGTGCTCCAGTCGTCCGCGACACCCTCCGACGGCTCCTCGAGTTGACCTCTCGAGGGCTGCGCACCGCCCGCGGCCCCATCCTGCTCGCCGGCGGCACGGGTGGCGCGGGTAGTTCATAGAGGGGCTGGTCGCCTACGCCGTCACGTGGGCACTGCCGTGCCTCGACCGCGGAGTCATTTCGGACGAAGAGCCGCCGACAGCGGCTGACAGCCTCCCGTCCCTACCTCGGCTCGACTCCATGCCGACTCGTCACCGGCGGTCCGACGCGTGTTCGAGCCGCGAGCCACCTCGGCGTCGCGCGCTCTTCCCACGGGCCCGTCGACCGGGTCGGGTAAGACCCTGGACGACGGTCGCCCTGAACGTCCGGAGGAGGCTTTTAGCCCCGAGTTGGAGGTGCCGCCAGCGAGCAGCAGTCCCGCGTGGCCGCTTCGATCGCCGGGGCCAGGGCGAGCCCGACCGGGACGGACAGGGCAGCCACCGCGGCCGCACCCACCAGGAGGCCCATCCCCCGGCGCGGTCGCTCGGGCGGGGCAGTCAGCCGCCGCACGCGCTGCAGGGCAGCGGTGTCGCTGGCCGCCAGGGCGGCCTCGGGGCGTACGCCCGTGCCGAGGGCCACCAAGGCATGTGCCAAGGAGCGACGGTCGTCGACGCTGGACGCCGCATCGTCGGCGGTCATCTCCAGGAGCACGGTCACCTGGTCGTGGGCCTCGGCGAACAGCGGGACCCAGCGGAACGTCCGCCGGAGCGCGTTGGCGTAGGCGAGCGCGAGGTGGTGCCGGGCACGCAGGTGTCGGTGCTCGTGACCGAGAACGAGCTCGCGTTCATGGTCGGTGAGGATCTCCAGGGCCGCCGTCGACAGTACGACGGTGCCCGATCCACCGGGCAGGCAGTAGGCCACCGGGACGGCGTGGTCGACGACGGTGAACCCTTCGGGATGGCGGTTGCCCACCAGACGCAGCGCTGCGCGCTGCGATCGCCGCAACCGGCCCGTCCGGCGGAAGGCTCGTGCCGTCGTGACCGCCAGCAGTCCCGCCCAGACCGCGACCATGCCAAGTCCGGCGACCCCCGGCCAGATCCCGAGCGGGGTCTCGTAGTGCTCGACGACGGTGATGGTGTGGGCGTCGAGCACGTAGGCCAGCGAGAACCTCATTGGCAGGAACGGTAGGGCCAGGGCCACCGCGGCGAGCAGGATCGCCAGGACGACGGAGGTGGACAACGCCTGCCAGCCCACGATCGCGGCGCGGGGCGCCCGTGAGGACCACCCTCGACGGAGAAATCGGGCACCGAAACCGCCGACCGTCGAGGCGTAGGCGACCAGGAGAAGGGCCGCGATCACGAGGACTCGTCCGCTCGCTCGGTCAGCGCGGCGAGCAGCTCGGCCGCCTCCTCGGACTCCATCCGCCCGACCAGGTGCATGAGCGCCGCAGTGCGGTCATCGCTCTCGGCCAGCACCTCCTGCAGCATCGCGGCCGTGTGCTCCTCACGCGAGGAGACCGGCGCGTAGGCGTAGGCCTTGCCCACCTTCTCCCGCTGGACCAGCCCCTTGGAGTGCAGGTGGTCCAGGACCGTCAGCACCGTGGTGTAGGCCAGAGGGCGGTCGTGGCTGATGTTCTCGAGCACCTCGCGCACCAGGGCGGGGTGATCCAGCCCCCACAGGTGCTGCATGACCGCTGCCTCGAGCTGGCCCAGCTGCCTCACGAGCGGCCTCCCGGTTCTCCACTGTCTGCGTCGCTGTCGATGGGGCTACGAGGCACCATCGTAGGCGGAGGCGGTCGTCGCGCGGGATCGGCGTTGCCGAGCCCGCGTAGATACTCGTTGTACGCCGTCAACTGTCGATCCTGCTCTCGTGCCTCCCGGCGGTCGAAACGACGCCGCTCCCGACCATCCGCCTGTACCCACGACACGAGCAGAGCGGCGGCCACGACGGCCAGCGGGTACTCCCCCAGCGCCCATCCCAGCGACGCTCCGAGGTACTGGTCCTCGAGCAGGGCGGCTCCCCCGCCCCCGTTGAGGAGTCTGAACCAGTCCTCGGCCAACACCGTGTTGCTGGCCATCAGGCTGACGGCGAAAAGCGCGTGGAACCCGAAGGTCACCATCAGGAGCAGGGCCCGCAGCGGATAGGCCGGCCGCGGCAGACCGGGGTCAGCGCCCACCACGACCTCGGCGAAGAGGTAGCCCGCGAACAGGAAGTGCAGGATCATCAGGACGTGGGCGGTGTGGGACTCCAGCGAGGTCTCGAACAGCGAGGAGTAGTAGAACGCGACCATGCTCACCACGAACATCCCGGCTGCCACGATCGGGTGACCGAGGAGCTGGACCGGCAGCGAGTGCACGAGTCGGAGCACCCACTCACGCGGTCCGTCGGAGCCGTCGTCGCGACGGCGCAGCGTGCGCAAGGCGAGGGTCACCGGGGTGCCCAGGACGAGGAAGACGGGCACGGCGGTGGCGATGGTCATGTGCTGGACCATGTGCATGCTGAACAGCACCCGGCCGTAGGACCCCGGTGCGCCGTTGGTCGCCCACAGGAACAGCACGCATCCGAGGACCCAGCACGCTGTGCGCAACCACGGCCACGCCACCCCGCGCCGATGCAGCCGCCGGACCGACCAGAGGTACCACCCGAGACCGGCGAGCCCGAGCGGCAGGAACAGGGTGTCGGTCTCCCAGGACGTGAACCAGCCGCTGGCGTCCAGTGGGCCCGGAAGCGGGCGTCCGAGCAACGACTCCGCCGTGGTGAGCGGACGTTGACTCCCCGGCGGTGCAGGGGGGGCAGTCCTGCTCAGCGCCACGCCCAATCCCGCCGCGCCGAAGAGCACGGCCAGCTCGACGCCCACCAGCCGCCAGAACGCGCCGGGCGCGCCAGCGTCGAGGCTCGCCAGCGTCCGATGGCGGTGCCACCACCCGGCCCCGACGAGGGCCACCACCGTAGCGACCTTCAACCCGACGAGCAGCCCGTACGACGAGACCACGGAGTCCCACGCGGGCAGCCGCAGCCAGGCCCCCGCCAGACCCGAGGCAGCCACGACGACCAAGCACCATCCGGCCAGGGTCGAGTACCGCGCGACGGTGGGACCCAGCTGCTGGCCCAGCTGCCGTCGTACCACGACCAGCGCCAGCAGGCCGCCCGCCCAGACGGCGATCGCGAGCAGGTGGAACATCTGCAGGTTCACGGCCGCATCGTGGTCGAGCGTCCCGGCCGCGTGTCCCGTGAGGGCGATCGGCCACAGCCCGACCAGCGCGAGGACAGTGGTGAGACCCAACCCCGACGGATGACGGCTGAGGGCAGCGCAGAGCGCCACCAAGGCGGCAAGGCCGGCTCCCCAGAGTGCGTAGCGGCCGAGCTCGAAGCTGGTGCCGAAGTACGTGGCCTGCTCGAGGAAATCGGCAGAGCCCAGCGCGGCGCCGGAGGCGTCGGAGTAGGCCAGTGCCACCAGCGCGCCGCTGGTGACGGCCCAGACGGCGGCGGCGAGCTGGGCCCCTGCCACGAGCCGAAGGCGGGCGCCGGTGAGCTTCTTCTCGTCGCTGCCGGGGGCCGGGGCGATGCAGGTGGCGGCGAGCACGAGAGATCCGACGGTCGCCATCGCCGAGACGTCCCTCAGCGCCTGGATGAGCGGCAGCCCCACCCTGGTCACAGCCCCGGGATCGGGCAGACCCTCGACGCCCAGGGGAGCCAGGGCACCGGTCAGGCCGGCAGCGAGCAGCGCCACCCCGATGGCCCACGCCGGAGAGGCCAGCGCCACCATCGACGCTGCCCGCGGCCGACGGGCCACGTCCGCCGTGCTCACTGATCTTCCTCGTCCCGTCTGAGGAGCCTCATCGCAGCCATCACAACAAGGAGGAGCACTCCAAGCACGACTGCGGGAGCCACGACCAACAGCCATGGGACGCCGCCGTCCTCCTCGTCCGTCTCCGGGATCTGCTCCATCGTCTCGGCTTCTTGACCTTGCGGGGTCGGCGACGTCGGCCTGGCTCCCTGTTCGTCCGGGTTGTCGGCGGGGAGCACCGTGAAGGAGGTCTCCCCCGCAACGGGGTGGCCGTCCGTGGACACCACCCGGAACGCGGCGCGCCATCGCGAAGCGTCGCCGGGCTCAGCAGCCTGGGAGGCCGGGACGGTCGCCACCAGCGTGCTGGGCGAGCGGCCGTTGGCCAGCTCCAGCTGGGTGGGGTCGCCACCGTCGACGGCGAGAGTCACGGTGCTGAGTCGGGGGTTCATCTCCTCGGAGAACTCCAGGACGAGCTGGCGCGGCGCCCGGTCGAGCCGCAAGCCGTCGGCGGGGTCCACCGAGATCAGGTCGGTGTGGGCTGCCGCGGGCGCGCCGAGGAGGACGACGGTGAGCACGCCGCAGGTCATCGCCAGCATCGCGGTCCATGTCATCGAGGCCGGCGAGCGCCTTCTCCCGCGGCTCACCAGTGCGCCCTTGAGATCAGGTAGAGCGCCAGCAGAGTGGCGACCAGCGTGAAGAGGCCGATCACGATCGTCGAGAGCCCGGAGACGTCCATCCGTCACACCCCTGCGTACGAGTGAAGGCCCGGGATCCACAAGTTGACCCCGAAGAAGTTGAACAGGAAGGCCAGGAAACCCGCCACCGCGAGCAGTGACGCCCCGCGACGCCAACCCACCGTGGACAGTGCGTGGAGGTGTGCGGCGTAGAGAACCCAGGTGATGAAGGCCCAGGTCTCCTTTGGATCCCACCCCCAGTAGCGTCCCCAGGCGTTCTCGGCCCAGACCGCGCCGGCGATGACCGCGAAGGTCCAGATCGGGAAGGCGACCAGGTGCACCGTGTGGGCCAGGTCGGCGAACGGGTCATCGTCGCCGTCACCACGCCGTCGGCGCACCAGGTGGGCCGCCGTGGCGAGGGCTCCGACGGTGAAGAGAGCTCCGGAGATGATCGCCGCTGCCACGTGGACGACCAGCCATCGGGAGTTCAGCACGGGCACCAGGTCGTCGACGGGGGTGTAGAGGGACGTGACCGACACCCCGAGCAGTACCAGCACGACGGCGACGAGCCACGCCGCGAGCGCGCCAACGTCGCGACCGCGCTGGTAGAGGAGGAAGGCGACGGCAGCGGCGGCCGAGCCGGTGAGCCCGAACTCGTACATGTTGCCCCACGGCGCCCGTCCCGCAGCGAGTCCGCGTGCCAGGACCGCGAGGCACACCAGGACCGTGCCCAACACCACGAGGGCCAAGGCCGCGCGGCCGGTGCTGGCAGCGCGCCCTGAGGTCGTCCCGGCAGGCCGGCCCGTGTCATCGGCGTCACTCGGCACGCCACCGACCCCGGCCAGGACCCGCGACTCCCGGGCGGCGGAGGTCCGCGCGAGGGCCGCGGCTGTGGCGTACAGGACGAGCGCCAGGGAGAGCACCGCCAGGGCGGAGGTGACCAGGGCATCGGAGGCACCTGCCAGGTCGAGTTGCTGCGTCATCGCTCCTCTTCTCGTCGTCTGTCTGGGGCGCCCGACAGTCCAACGGCCGTGGCCAGCACCGCCAGCTCATCGGGGGGAAGCGGCCGGCGGGACAGCGAACGCCCGGCCAGCTCGAGCAAGCCGTCGTCGCCCCGCCGCACCCAGACCCGCCTGCGGCGTACCGCCAGTGACGTCGTCAGACCACCGAGCAGCAGGATCGCGGCAACCAGTGAGATCTCCTTGCCCGCATCGCGGGCGACCTGGAAGTTGGCGAACTGGGACACGCCGTCGAACGTGACCGAGCCGAGTCCGTCGGGCAACCGCACGGTCTGGCCGGGCGCCAGCGACACTCGCCACGGCTTCCCGTCACGCTCGACCCGGTCGAGGTCGGTGAAGTCGAGGGTGAAGACCGACTGGGGGCTGCCGTCGTCGAGGCCCAGGTCGGCGGTGTAGGCGCTGAGCTGGACGATCGGGTTGACCAGGCCCGGAAAGGCCGAGACGCCCATCCCCTCCGGTCCTTCGACTCCCGTGGGGAGGAACAGTCCTTGGAGCGCCAGCGAGGTCGGCCGGGCGTCCGGAACCTTCACCACACCGTCGGAGGTGAAGGTCTGGTCCACCGGGAGGAAGATCGTCGGTCCCGACGCGGCCACGTCGCCGTTGCCGTCCCGCACGGTCAGCTCGGGCGCATAGCCGTGGCCGGTCAGGAAGAACTTCGTGCCGCCGATGTCCAGCGGCCGGTTGGGGCGGACGGCGTAGGTGCCCTCACCCGCCTCGGCTCTGCGGTAGGACACGGTGGCGTCGAAACCACGGGGTTCCCCGAACCGGGGGCCGTCGGTCTCGTACTCGGCGGCGAAGTCCTCGAGAGTGAACTCCAGCGGCTCGAGGGCGGTGAGGTCGGCCCACGGTGCTGGGGTGAGCGCGTCGTACGACGACGCGACGTTGGCGAAGGTGGACCTCTCGACCACCGCGACGCGCCCCTCGTAGCCGAAGAGACGGCCGCCGGCGACGCCGACCAGGAGCACGAGCAGGGACAGGTGGAAGGCCAGATTGCCCAGCTCGCGTACCTGCCCCTTCTCGGCTCGGACCTCGTCGCCGTGGCGCACCACCCGGAACCGTCGGCGACGCAGGTGGCGGACCGCCGCCTCGAGGGCGTCCTCGACCTCGTCCACCTTTCCGCGGGCGTATCCGTCCTCCTTGCTCAGGCGGCGCGACGCAGCCGGCGGGGCCGAGCGGACCTCGCGCCACAGTCGAGCGCACCGGGGGACGACGCAGCCGGTCATGGAGATCAGGAGCAGCACGTAGATGGCGGCGAACCACGGTGCGCTGTAGACGTCGAAGAGCGAGAGTCGATCTAGCCACGGCGCCAGGTCGGGGTGCTCGCGGTAGTAGTTGGGGACCGCCGAGGGATCGCTGGCCACTCCGCGCTGCGGCAGAAGCGACCCAGGGACCGAGGCCGAGGCGAGCAGGATCAGCAGCACGACGGCCGTGCGCATGGCGGTCAACCGGCGCCAGGTCCAGCGGGCCCAGGCGACCAGTTCGGACGGCCGCTCCGACGGGGCACCCAGGTCGGAGTTGGGCAGGGGACGCTCCGCGACGCCCTGGGCGCCCGATGCACGCGGTTCCTGCGACTCCACCCCGACATACTATCCGGCATAGTAGGTGCAGGGTCAGGAGGTGGAATGGTCACGCGAGGCGAGGCGATGGTCGCAGCTGTGGTCGGTGGGCTCACCCTCGCGGCTGCCTTCCCACCGTGGTCGGTCCCCCTGGTGGCGCCGCTGGGGGTGGGCGCCTTCTTCCTCACGGTGAGCGGGCGTGGTGCTCGCAGTGGCGCGGTGACCGGGTTCGGCTTCGGCCTGGCGTTTGTCGGTCCGGCCTTGTAGTGGTTGAGTGCGTCGATCGCGCCCGGGGCGTGGGCTGCGCTCGTGCTGCTGCAGGCGGCCTGGCTCGCCGCATTGGGGGCGGGGACGGCACTAGTGCGGCCCTTGTCGTTCTGGCCGGTCTGGGCGGCCGCGCTCTGGACCCTGGTCGAGGGCGTCCGGTCGGCCGTCCCCTGGGGTGGCCTGCCGTTGGGGGCGGCTGGGCTACACCGCCGTGGACACCCCCTGGGCCGTCTCGCTCGCCCTGGTGGGCGTGGCTGGGACCAGCGCCGTGGTGGCTCTGGCCGGCGCCGCCGTGGCGGGAACTGTCGAGGCCGTCCGTGCCCGACGTCCCGTCGTGGTCGTGACTCGGCCGGTGCTCGTCGGGTGCGTCGCCGGCGGGGTGCTGCTGCTGGTGTCGGTGGCGTGGCTTCCGGAGGAGCGCGCCGAGGCTGCCTCATCTCGGCCGAGGTCGGTCAGCATTGCCGTGGTCCAGGCAGAGGTGCCCGGCGACGGCACGGACGTCGCCGCGCATCACCGGGAGATCACCAGCACCATGCTCCTCGAGACCCGGCGGCTGGCTCGCACGTGGGGCGCAGCCGGTCCGGCTCCGGACCTGGTCGTGTGGCCGGAGAACGCCACGGCCGTGGACCCCGCCACCGACGGCACCGCGAGGGACGCGCTTCTGACCGCGGTGCAGGTCTCTGGCGCCCCAGTGCTGGCCGGTTCGATCGTCGACGGCCCGACGACCTCGACGGCGCTGAAGCAGGCCATTGTGTGGACCAGCTAGGGCCCCGCGGGTCGCTACACCAAGCAGCACCTCGTGCCGTTCGGGGAGTACGTTCCGCTGCGCCCGCTCGCGACGCGGATCTCCGCCCGCGTGGCCGAGATCGAGCGGGACATGGTGCCCGGCACCGCGCCCTCGCCGCTCGTGGTCGATGACCTGGCGCTGGCCGAAGCGCTGTGCTTCGACGTCGCCTACGACGAGGTCCTGCGCGAGCAGGTGGCCCAGGGCGCTCAGCTTGCCGTCGTCCAGACCAGCAACGCCATGTTCCTGGGAACCGCGCAGCCAGAGCAGCAGTGGATGCTCACCCGGGCCCGCGCGATCGAGCTGGGCCGGTCGGTCGTCGTGTCGTCGATGAACGGGATCTCCGGGGCGATCGCGCCCGACGGCCGTGTGATCGTTCGCCTTCCCACGGCGCGGTCGGGGGGCGCGGTCGCCTCCGTACCCGTCGAGAGTGGTACCACGCTCGCTGTCCGGCTGGGTGCGTGGCCGGCGCGCACTGTCTACGCCCTCGGCATTGCGAGCCTGCTCGCGGCCGGCTGGCGCGCTCGTCGCAAGGGGGCTACCGACGCGTGACCAACCAGCGCGGCACCCGCGAGGCGTAGGCCTCGAAGTCGGCGCCGAACCGCGCTCGAAGCGCGGCCTCCTCGTCCGGGACCTGGACCCGGTCCATCCAGGCCACGAACCCGACCAGCGGAACGATGGTGCGCGCTCGACCCGACCACAGCGCGTGCGCGAGCAGTACGCCGGCCATCCCGACGTACATCGGGTTGCGGGTGCGACCGTTCAGCCCGTCGGTGACCAGTGCGGAGGGTGCGGCGCCGGGGCGCGGGTCTACGGTCGTGCGCCGCGCACGGAACCGCAGCACCGGTGCGACGAGGACGCCCGCAGACGCGACAGTGGTGGCAGCCGCCACTGTGCGCCGCGCACTGCGCCCCCTGCGGGAGGCCGGTCGTCCGAGGAGGCGTTGCGCCAGCGCCGCTGCCAGGCACAATCCCAGCGGTGGCACGCCAGCGCCGGCGTCAGGCCGGCTCATCGCCGCGCTCCACTGGTCGCCGCGGGTTGCGGGGCTCCGGGTGTTGTTGGCATCGCCGGGCGGGCCGTCGCGGCGTCGCGGCGTACCCGGGCCGCGCGCAGGCCGTTGAGGATGACGAGGACCTCGGCGAGCTCGTGGACCAGGACGACCTCGGCGAGCCCGAGGGTTCCCACCAGCGCCAGCGGGACCAGGACGACGATGATCGCGAGGGCGAGGCCGATGTTGCCGGTCATGATCCGGCGCCCGCGGCGGGCGTGGTCCAGGGCGAGCGGGATCTGTCGCAGGTCATGGCCGGTGAACGCCACGTCGGCGGACTCAACCGCCGCGGCCGATCCGGTGACGCCCATCGCGATGCCGACGGTGGCGGCAGCCAGGGCCGGGGCGTCGTTGATGCCGTCGCCGATCATGGCAGTCGGGACTCCCTCCGCGCGTGCCGCCACCTCGTT
Organism: Nocardioidaceae bacterium; assembly: GCA_018672315.1. Classification (NCBI taxonomy): domain Bacteria; kingdom Bacillati; phylum Actinomycetota; class Actinomycetes; order Propionibacteriales; family Nocardioidaceae; species Nocardioidaceae bacterium. Next base: position 610,998 of record CP076053.1, read on the forward strand.
CGCCTTGTCCGCAGGAAGCTGCTCCGCGCGTACGTCGGTGATACCGGCCTCGCGGGCCAGCGCCTCCGTGGTCCGCTGGTTGTCGCCGGTGACCATGAGAACGTCGATGCCGCGCTCCCGCAGCATGGAGACCGCCTCGGCGGCCTCGGGGCGCAGCTCGTCGCGGATGCCGATCACGCCGGCGATCTGGTCGTCGACCTCGACGACCACGATGCTCATCCCCTGCGCTGCCATGTCCTCGGCGTTCTGCTGGAGGCCCGTCGGGGCAACCCAGCGCGGGCTGCCCACCCGTACGACCCGGCCCTCGACGGTGCCGACGACCCCGTGCCCCGCGCGCTCCTCGACGCCGGTCGCCGGCGCGGCCGCGCTGCTGGCAACACGGACCGCCTCGGCGAGCGGGTGGGTGCTGGTCGCCTCGAGCGCCGCGGCGTAGCCGAGCACCCGGTCGCGCGAGAAGCCCTTTGCCGTGGCCACGGCGACGACCTCGGGCTGGTTTCGGGTCAGGGTACCCGTCTTGTCCAGCGCCACCGTCGTGACGGTTCCCAGCTGCTCGAAGGCCTGTCCGGACTTGATGACCACACCGAGCCTGCTCGCCGAACCGATCGCCGAGATCACGGTGACCGGCACCGCGATGGCCATGGCGCACGGCGACGCCGCCACCAGCACGACCAGCGCCCGCTCCAACCACATGCCTGGGGCATCGGTCAGCAGACCGAGGAGCGCGACGCTCGCCGACAGGAGTAGCACGCCGGGGACCAGCGGCCGGGCGATGCGGTCGGCCAGGCGCGCTCGGTCGCCCTTCCGGGCGTGGGCCTGCTCGACAAGCCGCACGATCTGCGTCAGCGAGTTGTCCGTACCGGCGGCGGTGGCGCGGATCCGGAGCGTGCCGGAGCCGTTGACGGATCCGGCGGACACCTCATCCCGAGGCCCGACCGCGACCGGGATCGACTCGCCGGTGATGGCGGAGGTGTCGAGGCTCGAGGCGCCCTCCTCAACGACACCGTCCGTGGACACGCGCTCGCCCGCACCGACGACCAGGATGTCGCCGATCTCGAGGTCGACGGCCTTCACAAACTCCTCGTGGCCGCGGCGCTCGATCTTCGCGGTGTCCGGGATCAGCGCGAGCAGTGCGCGGAGGCCGTGCTGCGCCTTGTCCATGGCACGTTCCTCGAGCGCCTCTGCGATCGAAAACAGGAAGGCCAGGGCCGCGGCCTCGCCGAAGCGCCCCAGCGCCACGGCACCGACAGCGGCGATCGTCATCAGCAGGCCGACACCGAGGCGGCGATTCCGCAGCCGTCGGAGAGCGCCCGGCACGAACGTCCACGCCCCGGCCGCGAGGGACCCGATCTCGAGAGACAGTTGCACCCGCTCGGCGTCGAGGCGGCCGACCATCAGGCTGGCTACGAGCAGCACGCCGGACAGGACGGGAAGCAGGAGCGTCCGGTCACGCCACCACGGCGTGAGCTCCTCGTAGGTCAGCGGCTCCTCGGGTGAGACCGCCCGCGGCCCGCAGCAGTCGTCGTCCGGCGTGTGCCCCGACGCGACGTCGGAGCGCCCCGCTTTGGTCGACGGGGTCTCAAGAAGCGAGAGGGTCGGACGCCCGTCGGACGAGCGAGCTGGCTCGTCGGGTCCGCAGCACTCGCGGCTCATGCCTCTGCCTCCAGGCTGCAGCAGCCTAGCGGGCAGGTCTCGCCCAAGCACCCGGAACCGTCGTCGACCGCGACCACCACATCGAGCAGCAGCGAGATGGCCTCACCCAGATGGGGATCCGCGATGCGGTAGTTCGTGCGCCTGCCCTGTGGCTCCGCGAGCAGGAGGCCGCATCCCAGCAGGCACGCCAGATGGTTGGAGACGTTGGTCCTCGTCAGGCTCAGCTGCTCCGCCAGGAGGGCTGGGTAAGCCGGCTCCTCCACGAGCTTCATCAAGATCCGGGCACGTGTCGGGTCGGCCATGGCTCGCCCTAGACGAGTCATCACCTCGACCCTCGAAGCTATGGTCAGCACACGCTGACCATAGATGCGGGCAGGATCGGTCAGCAACCGCTGACCCGTCCGGGGAGCGGAGGCTCCCGTCAGCGGAGCCGTCTTCAGCGCCTGCTGGCCACCTCGGCGCTACTGCGTGACGAACTCGGTGAAGTAGATGTCCATCAGCTCCCCCTCGTACAGCTCCAGGATCCGCTCCTTCAGCTCCGACTTGAGGGCGTCTCGAGACTTGGTGTTGGCGACCTCATCGACGGGCAGCCCCGAGAAGACCTCGATGGTCGCGTCGAGGGCAGGGCTGCCGTCGACCTCCTCCTCGACGTCCAAGGTGGCCTGCAGAGCGATCGCCACTCGCAGGTAATGACCATCCGCCAGGTTGACCTGGATCGGCTCCAAGGCCACCACTTCGCCCGGCTCGGGGGCCACCTCGGGAGTCGGCCTGAGCAGGAGCCAGTACGCCGCTCCCCCGACGACGGCGACAAGCAGCATCGCGACGATCAGCTTCTTGCGCAGAAGTCCCTTTCGCCCCTCAGTTGCGGCCTCTTGTGCGTCGACCATTTCTCTCCCACTTCCGGCTGATGACTCACTCGGTGATGCGTCTCCCCCGACCTCGGAATCGGCCACCAGTCGCCAGACCTGAGGCATCTACTACCTCGCATAGTTGACGTCTCCATCTGTCAGTGCTTCACTCGGTGACTTCTCGGGCGTCGACGGCCTTGAGCCTCGGCGGCTACCCCCGTCAGCAACAGCGAAGGATCAGCGCGGTGGCCACTAGCCACAAGCGGGACACCGGTGCCGGTCGTGAGCAATAGTCAAGACCTGTGGACGGCGTGTTCACGCGACTTGTTGATCACCTCCTGATTCGGCGGCCGGGTCGTCGTCTCGTTCGACCAGGACCCCGTTCTTGAACGTCGCGCCGGCACGGACAAGCGCGACGAGGTGAGGTGCGTTGACGGCACGCCACCGGGCTTGTGCGGACTCGATGAGTTTGAACGCCATCGCGATACCCGCGGCGCGCGAGCCGGGGCCCTTGGTGACGCGCTGACGCAGCCGCACGGTCGCGAACGTCGACTCGATCGGGTTCGTGGTCCGCAGATGAACCCAGTGCTCGGCCGGGTAGTCGTAGAACTCCAGCAGCACGTCGAGGTCGTCGGTGATCTTCGCGACCGCCTTGGGCCACTTGACCCCGTAGTCGGCGGCGAACGCCTTCACCGCGGCGGTGGCGTGATCCTTGTCCTCGGCGTTCCAGATCTCCGTGAGAGCAGCCTTCGCGCCGGGCTGGGCGGATTTCGGGAGCGCGTTGAGGACGTTGGCGATCTTGTGGAACCAGCACCGCTGCTCGCGGGTCTCGGGGAACACGGTGCGCACGGCGGCCCAGAACCCCAGCGCTCCGTCACCGATCGCCAGGACCGGTGCCCGCATCCCGCGGCGCTTGCAGTCGCGGAGCAGGTCGGCCCACGACTCGGTCGACTCCCGGTGTCCGTCATCGAGCGCGATCAGCTCCTTCGAACCGTCGGCACGGACACCGATCATCACCAGCAGGCACACCTTGTCCTGCTCGAGGCGGACCTTGAGGTGGACCCCGTCGACCCACACGTAGACGTAGTCGGTGCCGCCCATCGACCGTCGGTTGAACGCGACCGCCTCGTCCTGCCAGTCCTTCGTCAGCCGCGTGATCGTGGCCGGCGAAAGTCCCTGCGCCGAGCCGAGGAACTGAGTCAGCGCCGGGGCGAAGTCGCCCGAGGAGAGTCCGTGCAGGTAGAGCAGCGGCAACACCTCGGCGACCCGCGGCGACTTCCTGGCCCACGCCGGCAGGATCGCCGAGGCGAACCGCTTGCGCTCGCCGGTGGTCTCGTCGGTGCGCTTGTCGTTGACCCTCGGCGCGCGGACCGTGATCGCACCCGCTGCCGTGGTCACCTGTCGTTCGTTGTGGTGGCCGTTACGGACCACCAGACACCGGCCGTGCTCGTCGACCTCGTCGGCGAACGCCTCGACATAGGCAGCGACCTCGGCCCGCAGTGCCGCGGCGAGCATCTGCCGGGCGCCGTCGCGGACGATCTCATCAAGCAGCGACCCACCGGCCGCCTCATTGGACGCCGCGGCGTCGTGAACTACCTTGAGCATTGGGTGCACCTTCCCGAGCCGGCGCGCCAACGCCGACCCTGATCCGAACTTGAGCATCGGCTCCGATCTTGCTCGGGAGGTGCGCCCGCTTCACGTCACCCCGCCGAGAGCCATCCACAGGTTCTGATCATTGCTCCCGAGCGGGGTCAGCCCCAACATCGCGGCCGTGCACCAGGCCGTGTGTGCCAACTTTCCCGAGATCACGACGTACGGCACCTTTCGCGGCGATGGCGAGCACGCCCAAGGTATTGCCGTCGACATCATCGTCAGCGGGTCCCGGGGACAGGAAGTCGCCGACTTCGTGCGGGCCAACTTCTCCAACCTCGGCGTCAACTATGTGATCCACGCGCAGCGGATCTGGTCAGTGGATCGGGCTTCAGAGGGCTGGCGATTCATGGAGGACCGCGGCTCTGTCACGGCCAACCACTACGACCATGTTCACGTAACCACCTACTGATCCCCTGCCGACTCGAGCCTGCCCGCGAGTGCTGTGGCGCGGTCGCGCATCTGCGCTGGATCGCACCACGGCCTCTGCCACGACATCCCCGGGTTTCGTGCGCGCAGGTGCAGTGCGGGGACCGTGCCGGGGAGCCACCCTTGGCGGCGGGGTTGGCGACAGGGCGCGCGTCGGGCATCGGAAGGTCCTCCAGCTCGGTGAGGTGCGACCGGACCGACGAATTGCCGTCGTCCCCCAGCTTCGCGTCATGGCGCTGACACCTTCCAGGTGCTCCGCCGCGACCAACACCATGCCGCCCAGCGTTCGGATCGCACCTTCGAAATGGTTGGACCTGACCTCGACACCTTCCGCCCTTTGCGGACGGTGTGCGGCCCACGCGCGGCCCCAGCGGCGCGAGTTGCAGTCTTTGCGCAGGTCAGACCGGGTCCATTGTCAGAACTACGACATCTGAGCGAGCGCCCGAGCGAGCTTGCTCGTTCGTGGCGCGAGCGATGATGTCGTCGTAGGAGCGAAGCTCCGAGCACGACATCTGAGCCCTGATCCACCGATGTCGAGTGGTGGCGTGAGCGTGGCGTAGAACGAGAATGCCCTCCTGAGCAGGGAGGATCTGGATTGCGACGTCCGATCCGAACCACTCAAGAGGGGCACCTCGTAAGTGAAACCTTCTCACACGATCCGGCCTGTGTTCGATGACCCGAACCTGGTGTCGGCAGCCGGTCTGGTCCCGGCGCTGCGGCTGGCCGAGTCGGCCGGGCTCTACGACCTTCTCGACGACCTGACGGTGGCCTCGCCGAACGCTGCTGCGAAGACCGCGTCGGTGGTCGGCGGGATGCTCGCCGGTGCGGATTCCATCGATGACCTCGACCTGTTGCGCCACGGTGGGATGGGCCGACTGTTCGCCGGGGTCCGGGCACCGTCGACGCTGGGCACGTTCCTGCGCTCGTTCACCCACGGGCACGTGCAGCAGCTCGACAAGATCAACGCCGGGCTGCTGGCCGGACTCGCGACCCGGGTGCCCGGCCTGCTCGCCGGTTCGGACGCGGACGGGATTGCGTTCGTTGATGTCGACGACACCGTCCGCGAGGTCCACGGCTACGCCAAGCAGGGAGCGGCGTTCGGGTACACCGGCCAGCGCGGTCTCAACGTCCAGCTGGCGGCGATCTCGACTCCGACCGCAGCACCAGTCATCGCCCGCGCCCGGCTCCGCAAGGGCAACACCGCTTCCGCGAGGGGCGCCGGCAGGTTGTTGGCCCAGGTGATCACGACCGCCCGCGCCGCTGGCGTGACCGGTCGGATCCTGGCGCGTGCGGACTCCGCCTACTACGGGCACGCGTTCGTCGGCACCGCCCTGCGGCACAAGACGTGGTTCTCGGTGACCGCGCGGATGACGCCGAGCGTGACCGCGGCGATCACCAGCATCGACGCAGGTGCCTGGAAGCCGATCGAGTACCCCAACGCGGTCTACGACGAGGACGAGCAACGCTGGGTCAGCGACGCCGAGGTCGCCGAAGTTCCCTTCGTGGCGTTCACCGGCCGCCGCAAGCGCGAGCACGTCCGGTGTCGTCTGGTCGTGCGCCGGGTCAAGCGACTCCAGCCCCTGGCATCGGACGGGACCGAGCAGGGCGAGCTGTTCGCGACCTACCGCCACCACGCCTTCATCACCAACAGCACACTTTCGACCGTCGAGGCTGATCAACGTCATCGTGACCACGCGCTGGTCGAGCAGGTCATCGCCGAGCTCAAGGATGGTCCGCTCGCGCACCTGCCGTCGGGGAAGTACGCGGCCAACGCCGCCTGGGTCTCCCATGCCGTGATCGCGTTCAACATCGCCCGCGCTACCGCGGTCGCTGCCTCGATGCGCACCGCCCGCTGGGCAACCCTGCGCACCCGGATCATCAACATCCCCGGCCGGATCGCGACCACCGGCCGGCGCCTCGTCCTGCACCTTCCCACCCACTGGCCGTGGGCATCGCGCTGGAAACTGTTGTGGTCGACCGCGTCCGGGCCACCAGCCCTTGTCACGACCTGACCACCCAGCCAGAGACGGCGCGACCGAGGACCTCGAAGTGGAAAAGCCGGCACCGACCGGCAGATCAGCCACGCCCCGAGACCAAGCGACGCGAAGGCTCCACCGGAATCACCGACCACAAATCAACGGTGGTGGATCCGGGCTGAGCGAGCGTCGTAGTCGTTGAACGGCCCCTGACCTGCGGAGACGCGGGATCGGGGGCCGCTCTCGTCGTGTAGCGAGGCTCAGCCTCGCGGCCGGCCGTAGCGCAGCCAGTCGGGCAGGGCCGAGGTGAAGGCAGCCCGCACATCCGCCCTGCTGGTCGCGGTCCAGTCGACGACCCCACCGACCTCGGGCTCGACCTTTCGCCACTCGAACCAGTTGACCATGCGGAGCCACGGGAGCTCTGCGGCGTTGCCGGGCGCCAGCACCTGCTCCCACCAGCTCTGCTTGATCTCCAGCTCGTCGGCGCCGTCTCCGCCCGGGACGTACAGGGCTGCGGTCTCGGTGATGGCGACGGGAAGCCGCTTGGCGGATCCGTAGGTGCGATAGAAGTCCGGGACCGCCAGCTCGTCGCCGGCCGTGCCGTCATAGGTGCCTCGCAGCATGTCGACGAACTTGCCCTGCTCCGACACCTCGTTCTCGCCCCACGGGTAGGTCGCGCCCCAGTGGTAGAGGGACATGCCGACCCAGTCGACGTACCGGCGTCCCGGCCAGTAGGGCGCGTACGGGTCGTCCTCCTCGGTGACCGAGCCATCGCCGTCGGTGTCGAGAGCCATCGCGTCGCCGGATCCGGGATCGGCCTGATGGGCGCCGCCCGCGAAGGGGTAGCCGCCGCCGTAGTTGGGAGCCCACATGACCGCTGTCCCGGCCGCGTGCGTGTGGATGGCCGCTGCGACCCGACGGAAGGCCGCGACGTACGTCTCCGGCTGCTGTCCCCACGGGTACCAGGACCCGTTCATCTCGTGCGCGAAACGGACCACGACCGGGACACCGCTGCGGTTGTAGCCCGCCAGTTGGCGGGCCAGGGAACGTGCCCGGGCCACGGTGACCGCTGCCAAGCCGTCGTGCGGCTCCAGGGTGAGGAGGATGCGGCTCCCTTCCTCGCGTGCCTGGTCGACGGCCTGATCGGTCCACACGCGCTCCTGGGCTGTCATCGGGAAGCCCGCGAAGGCGACGGCGATGGCCGGTCGGTGACCGAGCCGTCGCGAGTAGCGAGCCAGGGAGTCCTCGCCCCAGTCGATCGAGGCCCCGAACCACGCGGTGCCGCGCGCCGGCACCGACACGTCGTCGACCGGCGCCGCGTCCAGGTGCTTCGTCGGACGCTGCGACGGCTCGAATCCCGGCAGTGACGAGCAGGCCGTGAGGACGGCTGCGAGCGCGGCGGCCGACAGGGCGCGCCACGTCCCGGATGCCATGGGATGAGGATAAATCGGGCGCAGCGACGGCGTGGCGGAACGGGCGTTCCCCCTGGAGAGATCCGGCGAAGCCTCCGGTGACGAGCACGGACATCCGTACGGCCGGGTGGTCACCCCGGCGTACGCGACCGCTCGTGCTCACCCGACGGCGCAGTGCGCCGCCGCCGGGCAGCGTCGCGAGGATCCAGCGAACCATGGCGTCGCGACGCCGTGTGTTGCTGGGCACCACCGAGCGCGGGTTGACCAGGTCGTGGTAGCCGAAGGCAGCTCACCCCAGCGCGCCCACGGCGTCGGCCAGGCCGGCGCCGGTGCGACTGGGCGACGCCGCCGCCAGACCGGCGGCGCAGAGCGCGTGCACCGCGTCGGTTCAGACGCCGATGGCCAGCACCTCGGGGGTGGGGCGGGCGCCCGAGAGCACCGCCTGGGTGAGGTGACGCGCACTGAGGGCGCGGCCCACCACGATCATGGTGCGGTCGCCACCGGTCTCGACCGCGCTTCGCACCGGCTCAGGTCTGGTCAGCATCGCCACACCCCATGCGAGCCGCAACAGCTCGAGGCGGCGCCACTGCACGTCGCCGGCGGCGGGTCTCAACGCATCTCTCACACGCCCATCATGCGGCGACGCCGACGGGGAGGTCCCGTTTGACACCACGGCCACAGCGTTGGACGGTGACCCATGCCACAGATCACGCCTGTCGTCACCGACCACTCCTTCACCGAGGGCCCCCGCTGGCACCAGGGTCGGCTGTGGTTCTCCGATTTCTACCTCGGTCGGGTCTCCTCGGTGCGCGCCGACGGCTCCGACTTCCGCGTCGAGGCGCTCGTGGACAACCAACCCTCGGGCCTCGGCTGGCTGCCCGACGGCCGCCTGCTGATCGTCTCGATGCGGGACCAGCTGGTGCTGCGCCGCGAGGACGACGGCACCCTCGTCGAGCACGCCGACCTCAGCGGGCACGTACGCGGTCACGCCAACGACATGGTCGTCGACGCCGAGGGGCGTGCGTACGTCGGCTGCTTCGGCTTCGACCTGATGGGCGGCGCACCCATCGAGCTCGCGCCGCTCGTACGCGTCGACCCCGACGGCTCGGTCTCGGTGGTCGCCGAGGGCCTCTGGTTCCCCAACGGCATGGCCCTCACCGACGACGGCAGCACGCTTCTCGTCAACGAGACGGTCGGCAACCGCGTCTCCGCCTTCGACGTCGCCGCGGACGGGTCGCTCGGCAACCACCGTGTCTGGGCCGAGTTCGCACCGACGCCCACCGAGCGGGAGTTCGAGAAGGCCCTCGCCCAGGTGGTGCTCGCGCCCGACGGCGGCGCCCTGGACGCCGCCGGCGGCTGGTGGGTCGCCGACGCCGTCAACGGCCGCCTCGTCCGGGTCGTCGACGGGCAGGTCCAGGCCGAGATCCAGCCCGGCACCGGCGTCTTCGCCTGCACGCTCGGCGGCGACGACGGGCGTACGCTCTTCGCCTGCTGCGCGCCGGACTTCTTCGAGCACGCGCGTCGCGAGGCCACTGAGGCCTCGATCCTCGCGATCCCGGTCGAGGTGCCCGCGGCCGGTCTCTAGCCGGCGCGTTCGGATCGCGCGTCGCCGGTCTGCACGCGCCACAGGGCGGCGTACGCCCCGTCGCGCTGCAGCAGCTCCTCGTGCGTGCCCGCCTCCGCGACCCGGCCGGCGTCGAGCACCCAGATGCGGTGCGCGTGGCGCACGGTGGAGAGGCGGTGCGCCACGACGATCGCCGTCCGCGTGGCCGCCGCGTCGCGCAGCGACTCCTGGATCGCCGCCTCGGTCTCGTTGTCCACCGCGCTCGTGGCCTCGTCGAGCACCAGCACGGCGGGGTCGCGCAGCAGCGCCCGCGCCAGGGCCAGGCGCTGGCGCTGACCGCCTGAGAGCGTCACGCCGCGCTCGCCGACCCGGGCGTCGAGGTCGTCGGGCAGCGCGTCGATGAAGTCCAGCGCCGCGGCGGCCCGCGCGGCCTCGCGGATCTCCTCGCGCGTCGCCTCGGGGCGGCCGTACGCGATGTTCTCGCCGATCGTGCCGGCGAAGACGAAGACGTCTTGCGCGACGTAGCCCATCGACCCGCGCAGGGACTCCCACTGCAGGTCGCGCACGTCCTCCCCGTCGAGCAGCACAGTGCCGGCGCGCGGGTCGTCGAACCGCAGCACCAGCCGCAGCACCGAGGACTTGCCCGCCCCGGTCGACCCGACGATCGCGTGGGTCTCCCCCGCCGGCACCGTGATGTCGAGGTCGTGCAGCACGTCGGGTCCGTCCGCGTACCCCGCGCGGACGCCCCGCAGCTCGACCCGGCCGCGCACCGGGGCCGGAAGTGCACGGTCACCCGCCGGGACCGCGACGGGCACGGCGAGCAGCGACAGGATGCGTACGGTCGAGGCGCGTCCGCGCTGGTAGAGGTCCAGCACCTCGGCCACCGCGGTCAGCGGCCACAGCAGTCTCTGGGTCATGAACACCAGCACCGAGTAGAGACCGACCTCGAGGTCTCCCCGCAGCGTCGCGAAGCCGCCCAGCAGCAGCGTGGCGGTGAACCCGGCGAGGATCGCCACCCTCACCAGGGGCACGAACGCCGCCGAGGACCGGATCGCGGCCAGGTTGGCCTCGCGGTAGGCCGTCGAGGCCTTCGCGATGCGGTCGCGCTCGCGGCGTTCCGCGGTGAACGCCTTGATGGTCTCGACGCCGGCGATGTTGGCCGAGAGGGCCTCGGAGAGGTCGGCGACCGTCTCCCGCACCCGGTCGTACAGCGGCTCGAGCCGCCGCTGGAAGATCAGCGACCCGACCACGATGACGGGGATCGGCAGGAACGCGAAGAGCAGCAGCTGCCAGGACGCGACCGCGAAGACGACGCCGACGAGCACCACGTTGAGCGCGGTCTGCAGGATGCTCGGGAACCCGACGTCGAGGAACCGCTCGAGCTGGTTCACGTCGTCGTTGAGGGTCGCCAGCGTCTGTCCTCCCCCGCGGCTCTCGTGCCAGGCCATGTCGAGGTGCTGGGCGTGGTCGTACGCCTCCACGCGCATCTCGTGCTCGACGCCCTGGGCGAGGCCGCGCCACAGCACGTCGGCGACGTACTCCGAGATCGACTCCACGATCCAGACGACCACATTGATGACCGCGAGCCACGCGAGCTGGGCGAAGCGGGAGTCCACCCCGAGGATCGCGCCGACGAAGGAGTCGTCGCCGCGCACCACCACGTCGACGGCCGCGCCGATGAGCAGCTCGGGCACCACGTCGGCGACCTTGTTGACGGTCGAGGCGGTCACGGCGCCGACGAAGCGTCGACGGTAGCGGCGGTGGCGCTCCCAGAGCGCGCGCAACGGACGGTCGGCCGCGTCGGGCACGCTCGCTCCTCGGTCTCGGCGGTGCGTCGGCAGGCCTCGGGGACGGAGGAGGCGCGACGCGGGTAAGGCGAGCCTAAGTCAGAGCGGCCGGGGCGCGCGCACCCGCCCGTCGACGATCCGCACCACGTGGTCGGCCGCCGCGATGCTCTGCTCGTCGTGGCTGACGCAGAGCACGGCGGTGCCCCGTTCGCGGGCCGTCTCGGCGAGCAGCCGGCGCACCGTGGCGCGACTGTCGGCGTCGAGCCCCGCCGCGGGCTCGTCGAGGAGCAGTGTGTCCACGTCCTGCACCAGCCCCTGACCCAGCAGCGCACGCTGACGCTGGCCGCCCGACAGGGCGGCGAGGGGGCGGTCCGCCAGGTCGGCGAGGCCGACCAGGTCGATCGTGCGGCGCACGTCGTCCGCGGCACGGTGCGCGCTACGGCGCCCTCGCGTCGTGCGGGTCGAGCGCGACCAGGTGCCCATCGCGACGACGTCGCGCACGGTCACCGGGAGCGCGTCGGGCACCGTGGGTCGTTGCACGACCAGCGCGAGAGAGCCGTCGCGCTCGACCCGACCGGCACGGGGCGTACGCACCCCGGCGAGGAGCTCGACGAGCGTCGATTTGCCGGCGCCGTTGGGACCGCACACCACCGTGACCGCCCCGGGTGCGACGTCCACGTCGACGCCGTGGAGGACCTCGTGATGGCCGTGCGCGAAACAGAGGCCGCGGCCGCGGAGCCGCGTGGAGGAGAAGGACACGGCGACATCATGCCAGTTTGCGAATGATTATCAATCTCATCTAGCGTCAGCGGCATGGCCTGGCTGTCCCACCTGCTGCTGGACCCGCTGAGCATCGGGTTCATGCAGCGCGCCCTCGCGGGCGGGACGATCGTCGCAGTCATCTGCGGCGTCGTCGGCACCTGGGTGGTCATCCGCGGGATGGCCTTCCTCGGTGAGGCCGTCGGTCACGGGATGCTCCCCGGCGTCGCCACCGCGACCCTCCTCGGCGCTCCCGTGCTGCTCGGCGGAGCGCTCAGCGCCGTGCTGATGAGCGCCACGATCGGCGCACTGTCGCGCCGCGGACGACTGTCCTACGACACCGCCATCGGCCTGCTCTTCGTCGCGATGCTGTCCCTCGGCGTCATCATCGTCTCGCGTTCGGGGAGCTTCGCCACCGACGCCACCAGCCTGCTCTTCGGCGACGTGCTCGCCGTCCGCGGCCGTGACCTGCTGACGCTGGCCGTGGCGCTCGTCGTCACGCTCGTGGCGACGACCGTCTTCCACCGCGCGTTCGTCGCCGCGGCCTTCGACGCACGCGTCGCGACGACCTTGGGCCTGCGGCCCGGACTCGCGCAGGCCGTACTCGTCGGTCTCGTCACGCTCGCCGTGGTCGCCTCCTACCAGGCGGTCGGCACGCTGCTGGTGCTCGGCCTGCTCCTGGCGCCGGCCGTGGCCGCAGGGCAGTGGACGCACCGCATCCCCACCACGATGGCGCTGGCCTCGGCGCTCGGGGCCGTGAGCGTCCTGGTGGGGCTCCTCGTCTCCTGGCACGGCGGCACCGCGGCGGGACCGACGATCGCGTACGCCGCCGTCACGACCGCTGCGGTCTCCGCCCTCGCCGCACGGCTCACGTCTACATCCACTCCCGAGAGGACCTCGTGATCCCCCGCCCCGCCCCCCTGCTCCTCGGCGCAGCCCTCCTCCTCACCTCGGCGTGCTCGGAACCCGGTGCCGGCACCCCGGCCGCGGGAGCGACCTCCGCGCCCGCCCCCGCGCCTTCCCCCCAGCCGTCCGGGGAGACCTCCGAGGACGCGACGGGCGAGGACCACGGCGCCGTCGCGGGCGCCCGCGAGGTGGCCGAGCCCCAGCTGCAGCTGCTCAGCGTCGACGCGAGCGGGTCCGTGGGACTGCTCGACCTGCTGACCGAGGAGACCCGACGGCTCGAGGCGGTCGAGGCGCCGCGCAGCATCTCCAGCGAGGGCCGCTTTGCGTTCGTCACCGTGCCCGGCGGCCTCACCGTGCTCGACTCGGGCACCTGGACGTGGTCGCACGGCGACCACTCCCACTACTACGACGCCCAGCCCCGCCTGGTCGGCACGCTGCCCGGCGAGGGTCCCGTGACGCTGGAGTACACCGCCCTGTCGACCGCAGGGGCCACGGGGGTGTTCTTCCGGCGGACCGGCGAGGCCGTGCTGCTCGACCACGGTGCCCTGGCCGCCGGACGCATCGAGGAGCGCTTCCGCGTCCGCACGACCCCGCACGACGGACTGCTGGCGCCACTCGGCGACGGAGCCGTCGTCAGCATCCCCGACCCGGACGGGGACGTGGCGGCTGTCCGCCGGCTCGACGCCGACGGCGACCCCGTGCCGGGCAGCCGTACGCGGTGCCGCGACGCCGCCGGCACCATCATCACCGTCGTCGGCCTGGTGGTCGGCTGCGCCGACGGCGCCCTGCTGTGGACGGGCGGCGACGGGGACGAGGACGGCCCGGACGTCGAGCGGATCCCGTACCCCGAGCGGGCGGACGCCCCGCCCGCCCGCGAGTTCACCGGCCGCAAGGGGCGACCCACCGTCTCAGCCCTGGCGGGCCCCCGGGCGTTCTGGCTGCTCGACACCCGCGAGGGCACGTGGGCGCTGCGGCGGGTCGAGGAGCCCATGCGCCAGGTCGTCGCCTCCGACGACGAGGACGGCCACGTCGTGGCGCTGGGCCGCGACGGCCGCGTCCGGGTGTACTCCGCCGAGGACGGCGAACGCGTCGGTCAGAGCCCACCGCTGCTGGGAGGCGGGGTCGACGATGGCGGCAGAGGTGACGGAGAGGTCCAGCTCACCGTCGACCGCGAGCGCGCCTACCTGAACGCACCGGGCCGCGGGCTCGTGCTGGAGATCGACTACGCCGACGGCGCACGGGTGGCCCGTGAGCTGCGTACGCCGACCTCCCCCGCCTTCGTCGTGGAGACCGGACGATGATCGCCCACCGGCCCGTCGCGGTGCTCGCCGCGGCCCTCGTGCTGCTCGCCACCGGCTGCGGTGCCGGCGGACCCACGTCGGACCACCCGCAGATCGTGGTGACCACCAACATCCTCGGCGACGTCGTCGGCGAGCTGGTCGGCGACGCCGCGGACGTGACGGTGCTGATGCGCCCGAACGCCGACCCGCACTCCTTCGAGATCTCGGCGCAGGAGGCCGCGCTCATGGCCGAGGCCGACCTCGTGGTCTCCAACGGCCTCGGCCTCGAGGAGGGGCTCCAGCAGAACCTCGACCGGGCCGCGGAGTCCGGTACGGAGCAGTTCGTCGCGGGCGACCACGTCGACGTGCTGGCGTACGGGCCGGAGGTCTCCGAGACACCCGGCGCCGACGCGGGCTCGCCCGACCCGCACTTCTGGACGGACCCGGCGCGCATGCTCGACGTCGTCGACGCCCTCGCTCCCGAGCTCGCCGGGATGCCCGGTGTCGACCCCGCCCTCGTCGACCGGTCCGTCGCCGACTACCGGGAACGGCTCGAGGACCTCGACACGGCGATGACGACGTCGTTCGCGTCCATCCCCGACGAGGGACGTGACCTCGTGACGAACCACCACGTGTTCGGCTACCTCGCCGAGCGGTTCGACTTCAGCGTCGTCGGTGCGGTGATCCCCGGTGGCACCACCCTGGCCTCCCCGAGCGCGTCGGACCTCGACGGTCTCGCCTCGGCGGTGCGCGAGGCCGGCGTACCCACGATCTTCGCCGAGTCCTCCTCCCCGGACCGCCTCGTGCAGGTGCTCGCGGACGAGGCGGGCGTCGACGTCGACGTCGTGCCCCTGTTCACCGAGTCGCTGACCGCCGCCGACGGCGACGCCCCCACCTATCTGCAGATGCAGCGCGTCGACACCCGACGCATCACCCAGGGCCTCGCCCCGTGAGGCCCCGACCCGAAAGGAAGCACATGTCCCCTTCCCCCGTACGTCGCCGGAGCCGACACCGCCGGCACGGGCTGGCCGCCGCCGCCGTCAGCGCAGCGCTCGGCATGACGCTGGCCGCCTGCGGAGGCGGCTCGACCGCCGGTCAGTCCGACGAGACCGGCACCGGTTCGGAGTCCGCCGAGGAGACCACCAGCTCCGCCACCGAGGCCACGCCGTCCCGCGTCGCGGTCACCTACGAGGACGGCGGCGCCATCCTCGACGGCGAGACCCTCGAGGTGCTCGAGACCTACGACACCGAGGAGTTCACCCGCCTCAACGCCTTCGGCGACGGCCGGCACCTGCTGCTGACCACGAGCCAGGGGTTCCAGGTCGTCGACACCGTCGAGCCGGCCCTGACCGAGACCGTCTTCGCGGCCGACGCGGCGGGCCACGTCGTCCGCCACGCCAACCGGACGGTGCTCTTCGCGGACGGTACGGGCGAGACGACCATCCTCGACACCGATGCCCTCCTGGAGGGCGACGGTGACCCGGAGGACGCCCAGGACGCCGGCGCAGCCACCTACCAGGCCGATGAGGCCCACCACGGCGTGTCCATCGTCCTGGAGGACGGCACCCTGCTGACCACCCTCGGTGACGAGGACAGTCGCTCCGGTGCCATGGCCCTGGCCGAGCAGGACGGCTCGTGGAGCGAGATCGCTCGCAACGAGAAGTGCCCCGGCGTCCACGGTGAGGGCACCGCCGCGGGCGAGGCGGTCGTCTTCGGCTGCGAGGACGGCGCGCTGCTCTACCGCGACGGGTCCTTCGAGAAGCTGCAGGCCGAGGACGAGTACGGCCGCATGGGCAACGCGTACGTCTCGGAGTCCAGCCCGCTGGTCGTGGGCGACTACCAGGCCGACCCGGACTACGAGGGCTACGAGCTCACCGAGGTCGCGCTCATCGACACCGAGTCCGGCAGCTTCTCCACCGCCGAGCTGCCCGACGGCGTCGCCTACACCTGGCGGGGCGTGGTGCGCGGCCCCGCGGACCAGGCGTTCGTGCTCGGCACCGACGGCAGCATCCACGTGATGGACCCCGCCACCGGCGAGCTCGGTGAGTCCTGGCCGGTCATCGAGGCCTGGGAGGGCCCCGACGACTGGCAGGTGCCGCACCCTGGCCTCACGGTGCACGACGACACGGCGTACGTCGGTGACCCCGCCCGCAACCAGGTGCACGCCGTGGACCTGACCACCGGCGAGGTCACCGCCTCGGTGACGCTCGACGCGGCACCGAACGAGCTGGCGGTCAACCTGGGCTGACGCCGCCCCGCCCCAACCGGACCGTGCCCGTCCCCCTGGTCGTCCTCGACCGGGCGGGGCGGGCATGGCTCGTCCCGAGGCTGGGCAACGTGAGGACGAGGGGAACTTAGGGTTCCCTCACCTGCCAGCGCACGACCGGGCGGCGGAGCACTCCGCCGTCCACACCAGCAGACTCGACCAGCAGAGGAGCGACATGCTCGACGACGACGACATGACGACCGGCAACGACGGCGGGGCCGAGGGTCCCGCCGACGGCGGCGCCTCGGGCACCCCGGGCGTCCAGGACGGTGGCGCCGATGGCGGCGCCGAGGGTCCCGCCGACGGCGGCGCCTCGGGCACCCCGGGCGTCCAGGACGGTGGCGCCGACGGTGGCGCCGAGGGTCCCGCCGACGGTGGCGCCTCGGGCACCCCGGGCGTCCAGGACGGTGGCGCGGACGGTGGCGCCGACAAGGCCTGACGCCGACACGCCCGGACGGGGCGGCGGACTCGGGTCCGCCGCCCCGTCCTTCCGTTGCCCGCACCACCCCGTCACCGACGGGCGAGCGCCGCAGAGGAGGACGATGACCAGCACGCCCCGTGATCCCGTCGACCCGCTGCTCCGGGTCTCCGGCATGAGCACAGCCGAGTTCGCCTCGACCACCTGGTCGCGGCGTCCCCTGCTACGGCGGGCGCACGAGCTGCCGGGCGTCGGCTTCGCCGACCTGCTCGACCTCGACGCGGTCGACGAGCTCGTCTCCATGCGCGGCCTGCGGACCCCCTTTGCCCGTATGGCCAAGGACGGACAGGTCCTCGCCACCACCCGCTTCACCGGCGGTGGCGGAGCGGGCGCCGAGATCGCCGACCAGCTGGCCGACGACAAGGTGCTCGCGGAGATCGGGTCCGGCGCGACGCTGGTGCTCCAGGGGCTGCACCGGGTGTGGCCGCCGGTGGTCGACCTCGCGGGCGGACTCGCCCGGGCGCTGGGGCACCCGACGCAGGTGAACGCGTACGTCACGCCGGCGCAGAGCACGGGCTTCGCGCCGCACTACGACGTGCACGACGTCTTCGTGCTGCAGCTCGCGGGGCGCAAGAGCTGGCGCGTGCACGAGCCCGTGCTGGTGGACCCGCTCCGCGACCAGCCGTGGGACGCACGCGCCGACGAGGTCGCTGCTCGCGCGGCCGAGGAGCCGCTCCTCGACGTGACGCTGGAGCCGGGTGACGCGCTGTACCTGCCGCGCGGCTACCTGCACGCCGCCACCGCCCTGGGCGAGGTGTCGGCGCACCTGACCGTGGGCGTGCAGGCCGTCACGCGCGCCACGGTGGCCTCGCAGGTGCTCGACCTGCTCGGCGAGGATCGCGAGCTGCGGCGGTCCCTGCCCGCCGGGGTGGACCTCGGCGACCCCGCTGCGGTCGCCGACGACCTCGCCGCGACGCGCGAGGCCCTGCACGCCGCCGTCGACCGGCTCGAGGTCTCCGCGGTCGCGGACGCCCTGGCCCGCCACGTGGCGTCCCGCGTACGCCCCGAGCCGATCAGCCCCCTCGCCCAGCTGCGCGCGGGCACCTCGGTCGAGGCGGGCACCCGGGTGAGGGTGCGGGCCGGGCTGCGGTGGACCGCGGCTGCCGAGAGCGACGGACGTCTTGCCGTGCGCGCGTTAGGTCGTACGCTCCGTGTGCCCGGCGCCGTGGAGGACGGCGTCCGCCACCTGCTCGGCGGCGACGTGCTCACCCCCGCCTCGGTGCCCGGCCTCGACGAGGCCGACGCACGCGTGCTCGTCGCCCGTCTTCTCCGCGAGGGGCTCGTCGTGCCGGCGGGGCACGCGTGAGCGCGCGTCCCGTGCCCCGCGAGGCGGCCGACCGGTGCTCGGTCGTCGCCGAGCTGCGCGAGGAGCCGCTCGCGGGCACGGCGCTCTCCCACGCTCGTCTGCTGCTGGTCGAGCAGCCCGGGCCCTGGGGGCCTCGGGGTCTGGTGGAGAGCCGGGCGGACCCGCAGGTGGCCGACGACATCGACCACCTCGCGGCGGCGGCCGGGTTGCGTCTGCAGGGCGTACGCCGCCCGCGACGTCACGCGGACGACGGGGACC
Source organism: Nocardioidaceae bacterium (assembly GCA_018672315.1). Lineage (NCBI taxonomy): Bacteria > Bacillati > Actinomycetota > Actinomycetes > Propionibacteriales > Nocardioidaceae > Nocardioidaceae bacterium. Next base: position 629,567 of record CP076053.1, read on the forward strand.
GCGACCACTTCGTGGCGGTCGTCGACACCGTGACGGGCCGGGTGCGGTCCTGGACCGTGCCGTCGCTGAGCGCGTTGCGGGACTCCCAGCGTGCCGCCGCGGATCCCGATCCGGCCCTCGCCCGGGAACGTCTGGTGCCCGCCGGGCACGACGTGCGAGACCTCGACCAGCCCCTCTACCTCGTCTGCACGCACGGCCGGCACGACGCCTGCTGCGCCATCCGGGGCCGCCCGTTGGCCGAGGCCCTGCACAGGGTGCGCCCCGGCCAGGTCTGGGAGACCACGCACATCGGGGGCGACCGCTTCGCCGCGAACGTGCTGGTCGTGCCGCAGGGCGAGACCTACGGCCGCGTACGCCCCGAGGACTCCCCCGCGCTCGTCTCCGCGGTCGAACGCGGCGAGGTGGCCACCCGGTGGCTGCGCGGGCGCATGGGACTGCCGCCCGTCGTGCAGACCGCGCTGGTCGCCGCCCACGAGCAGCTCGACCTGCCCCGACGCGATGCACTCAGCGTGCGGGAGGTGTCCCAGCGCGTGCCCGGCACGGCGGTCGTGCTCCTCGAGGCGGACCACCTCGAGGTGGAGGTCGAGGTGGTGGTGGGCACGAGCGAGCCGGCCCGCTTGACCTGCCGCGGCCCCGCGCGGGCGACGGCACGCACGACGATCCCTGGCACGGTGGTGGCACGGGCCGCGTGCGGCCCCGGCTGATCCGGCTGGTCCGACCGCTGGGCAGCGAGCTCGCTCAGTGCTGCACGTCGTCGATCGTCAGGTCGGCGGGCACGAGCCTCCAGACCGCGTACGCCGCCGCCGCGGTCAGCACCGCCCCCGCGAGCCCCACGGCAGCGAAGCCGCTCACGAACGCGTCGGAGGCCGCGTCGAAGCCGGGGGTGCCGATCGCACCCGCGACGGACTCGCGCACGGCGGCGTCGGTGGCCTCGGGCAGCGACGCCCGGTAGACCACGCCGAGCACGCTGCCCAGCACGGTGATGCCCAGCACCGCGCCGAGCTCGTAGGTGATCTCCTCCATCGCCGCCGCGGTGCCGGCCCGGGCGTCGTCGGCGGCACCCATGATCAGCGCCGAGCCGAGGCCGAGCGCCGACGTGCCGAGACCGATGACGGCGAAGGCCGCGGCCACCCAGACGTACACCGCGGGCACGACCGCGAGCAGGGTGAGCCCGACCGCGAGCACCACGACACCGCCGGTGAGCACCAGCCGTGGGCTCGTGCGCGCCGCCAGCGCGGGGGCGAAGGGTGAGGCGACCAGGGCGCCGACCGCCAACGGCAGCAGCGCCAGACCCGCCTGCAGCGGCGTCCAGCCCTGCACGAACTGCAGCCACTGGCTACCCACGAAGAGCACCGCGACCATGGCGGCCGAGCTCGCCAGCGCCGCGATGACGCCCGCGCGGAGCACGGGCGACCCGAACAGGCGTACGTCGAGCATCGGCCGCTGCGAGGTGAGCATGCGCCGGGCGAACACGGCGAGGGCGGCCGCGCCCACGGCGAGGACCGTGAGCACCGGCAGCGTCGGACCCTCCTTGCCGAGCAGCTTGATCGCGTAGACCGTGGCCGTGAGACCACCGGCCGAGAGCACGATGCCGGCGGGGTCCAGGCGCCCGGGACGGCTCGACCTGTTCTCCCTGAGCAGCCAGAGCGCACCCAGGGCGGCGACGACCATCAGCGGCACGTTCAGCAGGAACGCCGCGTGCCAGCTGAAGGCGGCGAGCAGCGCGCCTCCGACGACGGGCCCGACGGCGGCGCCGAGCGCCGCCGTGGCGCCCCAGATGCTCAGGGCGAGCGTCCGCTCCCGGGGGTCGGCGAAGGTCGACCGGATCAGCGAGAGCGTCGACGGCATGATCATCGCGCCGCCGATGCCCAGCACGGCACGCACGGCGACGACGGCAGCAGCGGAGTCGGCGAGCAGGATGCCCAGGGAGCCGACGGCGAAGGCCGTGTACCCGGCCACGAGCATGCGCCGGCGTCCCCATCGGTCGCCGAGTGCCGTCACCGGCACCAGGAACGCAGCGAGGGTCAGGGCGTAGACGTCGACGACCCAGAGCTGCGCGACGGCGTCGAGCCGGAGGTCGGCCACCATCGCGGGCAGCGCGACGTTGAGGATCGTCATGTCCATCACGACCACGAGCAGGCTGCTCGCGAGCACGGCCAGCGCCCACCAGCGGCGCGGGTCCGCGGCCTCGACCGCTGGACGACCCGGCTGCAGGCTGGTCATGCCCCCACCCCCCGGCGGAAGGTCTCGAGCACCAGGGCACCGGCGCCGCGCGGGGCGACGTCGCCCACGCGGCGCGCCTCGCGCACGGCGACCAGGAGGCCGTACACGGCGTGGCCCATCCAGGCCGCGGGCAGGTCGGCGCGGAGCACCCCCACGGCCTGGGCAGCACGGAACAGAGCGGTCTCACGATCGGCGAGATGCTGGGTGCGGCGCTCGAGGTCGGCATTGGCCAGGATCACCTGGTCGGTCAGGGCGAAGCCGTAGTCGTCGGCGTCCTCGACGTACGCCAGCACGAGGGACTCCAGCGCCGCGACCACCGTGTCGGCGTCGCCGCTCGCGGCGACCTGCTCGACGCCGACGGTGTCGAGTCGCTGCTCCCACCGGTCGAGCGAACGGGTGCCGAGCTCGACGAGCAGGGCGTCCCTGGAGTCCACGTGCCGGTGGAGGGTGGCCCGACTGATGCCCGCTGCAGAGGCCAGGTCGGCCATCGAGGCTGTCGCGTCCCGGTTGAGCGCCTGCAGGCAGGCCGACAGCACGTCGTCACGGTGCGACATGGCGACTCCTCTCGTGTGAGACACCAATGTCTCACACGAGACTTGCCTGTCTCAATCAGGCATCATGCCGGGACCACCCGCAGCGGTTGACCGCCGAAGGTCTCCGGGGTCTGCAACCACTCGCCGCAGCAGTGCTCGCACAGCAGCAGGGTGTCTTCGCCGAGGCTGTCGCCGGCGTCGTCACTGAACTCCCAGACGAGCCGCCACGTCGCCGCGTCGTCGTGGGCGGCCGAGTCGGAGTGGTCACACAGGACGCACTCGCAGCGGCTCAGCGCAGCCAGGTCGGCGGTGAGGGTGATCGCCGGGTCGGTGTCGAGAGGTGAGGTGCTCATGGGTTCCATGCTGCGCCCGACCACCGACAGATCTCGACCGATCGGCCCGCGAGTCGCGGGTCCGGCGTGGAACTCACCGGTTGACACGTCCGCTCCCGGGAACCCGGGCTCCGAGACACAAGGACGACAGGGGGGCACCAGTGGACCGCAACTCGATCAAGGTCGGCGTAGGCGGCGCTGCCGTCGTCGGCGTGGCCTTCGGCATGGCGCGCTACGCGTACGGCCTGACCCTCCCCGATCTCAGGGAGGAGTTCGACCTCTCCGAGGTGCTCCTCGGCCTCATCGCGAGCGGCACCTTCGTCGGCTACCTGCTCGGGCTCCTCGCGGTGCCCCCGCTGGCCCACCGCAGAGGCCCGCGAGCGCCCACGACCATCGGGGCGGGCTGCGCCGTGCTCGGCTGCGCGACGGTGGCGACGGCACCGAACGGGCTCGTGCTGGGCGTCGGGGCCGTGCTCAGCGGTGCGGCCGCCGGATGGGTGTGGGCGCCGTACTCCGACATCGTGACCAGCTCGACGCCCCGGCGCGACCAGAACACGTTGTTGGCCGTCATCACCACGGGCACCAGTGCGGGCCTGCTGCTCGTCGCCGGCCTCGGGCTCGTCGGGGCCGCCACGTCCTGGCGGGCGACCTGGGCGGGCATCGCGGTGGCGGCGTTCGTCGGCGCACTGGTGAACCTGCGCCTCGTGCCGCGGCTCAAGCCGGGAGACCCGTGGCCGGCCTCGGCGCCCCAGGATCTCGTGGACGCCGGCGCCGAGTCGGGCTCGAGGGCTCCGGTACGCACCCGGGACGTCGTCCGCAGACGAGGTCTCATCGCACCACTGGCATTCTCCGCGGCCTTCTTCACCGCCGTCACCGTCTACCTCACCTACGCCGCGGACGCCGCGCGACAAGGGGGTCTGGCGGCCGTGGCAGCGCCGATCCTCTTCGCGCTCGTGGGTCTCGGCGGACTCGTCGCACTCCTCACCGCGCGGTTGACAGGCCGCCTCGGCACGGGGCGTGTCGGCAGCCTGAGCCTGTCCCTGAGCGGCGTCGCCCTGCTGGCCCTGTCGTGGGGAGGCGACTCCCTCGTGGCCGTCCTCGGGGGCGCGGTGGTGTTCGGGATTTCCCTGATGGTGGGCTCGTCGGTGCTGTCGGTCTGGACGGCCGAGGCCTCACCGGACGTGCCCGAGGAGTCGTTCACCACTGCCCTCGTGGTGGGCGCGATCGTGTCCATCGCCTCCCCGACGGTGGCCGGTGCGGCCCTCGGACCGCTGGGCCTGCCGATGGTTCTCGCGCTCACCGGCGTGGCTGCGCTGCTGGTCGCCGCGGGCCTCGAGGGCGCGGCCCATCAGCGACGACGCGCGCACACCTGAGGCGGTCCGGTCACCTCAGCCCAGCACCGAACGGGGCAGGTCGAGACCCGGCACCAGCTCTACGAGCAGGTCGCGTACGCGTGCGTCGATGTCGGCGATCACCGCACGCACGGTCGCGGGGTCCTGACCACCGGGGTCGGCGACGGGCCAGTCGACGTACCGGACGCCCGGGACGTACGGGCACTCCTCGCCGCACCCGAGCGTGATCGCGACCGTCGAGGCCTCGATCGTCTCCCGCGTGAGCTTCTCCGGCGTCTCGGCCGAGGTGTCGAGACCCAGCGCCCCGAGGGCGTCCGCGACCTCGGGATGGATGTGCTCCCCCGGTTGCGTCCCGGCGGAGACGGCCGCGACCCGACCCTGCGCGTAGTGCTCGGTCAGCACCCGTCCGATGACCGAGCGGCCACCGTTGCGTACGCAGGCGAAGACGACCTGGGGAACCTCTGACCGGGCGGAGTCCGTCACGCTCGGTGAGCGTACGGTGCTCGCGTGAACGGCGGGGGGACGACGGCACGTCGACGGCTCCTGCTCTGCGTCGACGCACCCTCGCTGCTGCACCGCAACCACCACGCCCGACGCTCCTCGGACCTGCGCGACACCGCAGGACGCCCAGCGTGGGCGCTGCACGGCATGCTGCGGCAGATCCTCGAGGTGCTCGACCGGTTCGCTCCCGACGCCGTGGTGTTCGGCATCGACGACCGCCGCGCGTCCGTGCGCGAGGACGCCTATCCGGCGTACAAGGCGGGACGTGCCGAGAAGGACGACACCCTGGTCGAGCAGCTGGAGCGGGCCCAGGCGTTGCTGAGCGCCCTCGGCCTGCACGCGGTCACCCCGCCGGGACTCGAGGCCGACGACGTCTCGGCCAGCGCTGCGGTGTGGGCCGGGCGCCAGGGCTGGGACTGCGTGCTCGTCACCTCCGACCGCGACGCCTTCGCCCACGTCTCCGACCACTGCCGCGTGCTGCGCGTGATCTCCGGCGGCATCGCAAACTCACCCCTCCTGACGCCGCCGCGGCTGCAGAGCATGTACGGCGTGCCGGCCGAGCACTACCTGACGTACGCCGCCCTGCGCGGTGACGCCAGCGACAACCTGCCGGGCGTCCGCGGACTCGGGGAGAAGACCGCGGCACTGCTCGTGGCCGCGGTCGGTCCGATGACCGAGGTCTGGGCCGACCTCGCCGCCTGCGACGGCGCGACCGTCGCCGCGGCGGTCGACGACCTCTGCGCGGAGCTGGGGCGACCCCGGGCCGGCCGCACGGTCGTCTCACACCTGGCTGCGCCGGACGCCCGGGAGCGCTTCGAGTTCAACCACGCACTGATGCGCGGGCACACCGACGTCGACCTCGGGCTGACCCCCGAGGTGCCCGGCTCGGCCGGGCTGCTGCCGCTCGACGCCGTCACCGTGGCCCGCGTCGTGGGCTTCCTCGGCCGTCCCGAGACCACCGACCTCGCCCTGCGGGTGCTGAGCGAGCCACCGGGCTCACGCGCCTCGTAGGTCCTGGCCGCCTCATCTGGCAGAGCCGGCTCAGCCGGGCTCAGCCGGCCCCATCGACCGAGCCGTCGACGGCCGCCAGGATCGCCTCGGCCGCCTCGCCCAGCGTCCGCAGCTGAGCGGGGGTGAGACGGTCGACGACCAGGGCGCGTACGCCGGCCACGTGCACCGGCGCGGCAGCCTCCAGCTGCGCCGCCCCCTGGTCGGTGAGCACCGCGTACGTGCTGCGTCGATCGACCGGGTCGCCCTCGCGCACCACCCAGCCCCGCTGCTCGAGCCGGGTGACCACGTTGGACAGACGCGGAAGGGAGCTGCCGGCCATACGCGCGACGTCGCGGAGGTGGCAGCGACGGTCCTCGCGCATCGAGAGGACGGCCAGCACGAGGTACTCGAAGTGGCTCATCGACGCGCCCTGCTGGAGCTGGGAGTCCAGGGCCCCCGGCAGCCGCATCAGCATCTGCACGAACGGGAGCCAGGCATCCTGCTGGTCGTCGTCGAGCCACCGCGGTTCTTCGGCCACGGGAGAACGGTACGCCTCCTCCCGCCCGTCGCGGGTCTCGGAATACACTTCACGCGTGAAGCGTTGCCCTGGTGAGACCGCCGAGAGGACCACCATGACCGTCGACCTGATGAACCCCGCCGTCCCCGCCGGCGCGTACGCCGACCTGGTCGCCGAGCGCCGTACGCTCACGGCCGCCCACCGCGCCTGGACCCCCGCCGACGGGCCGACGCCCTCGCTCTACCTCGCCCACGGCGCGCCGCCGCTGCTGGACGACCCGGTGTGGCTGCGCCAGCTCCACGACTGGTCGCTGTCGATGCCGAAGCCGCGAGGCGTGGTGGTCGTCTCGGCGCACTGGGAGAACGCGCCGCTCGCGGTCGCCGCGACGGACGCGGCGGCTCCGCTCTTCTACGACTTCGGCGGGTTCCATCCCGCCTACTACAGGCTGCGCTACCCCTCGCCCGACAGCAGCGACCTCGCCCGCCGGGTGGTCGGCGCCCTGCCGCAGGGCACCGAGGTGCACCAGCACGTCGCCCGGGGTCTGGACCACGGGGCGTTCATCCCGATGATGGCGATGTACCCCGCCGCCGACGTGCCCGTGCTGCAGGTGAGCATGCCGAGCCTGCGGCCCGAGGAGCTGCTCGCTCTCGGGCGGAGGCTCCGCTCCCTGCGGGCCGAGGGGTACCTCGTCGTCGGGTCGGGCTTCCTCACCCACTGGATGGGTGGCTTCGCCACCGGCGCGCCGCTCGACGTGCTGCCTGCCTTCAACGCCGAGTTCGACGCCTGGGCCGCGGCAGGTCTCGACGCGGGCGACGTGGACGCCCTCGCCGACTTCCGGCGGGCACCGGGGGTCGCGTACGCGCACCGCACCGTCGAGCACTACGTGCCGCTCTTCGTCGCGCTCGGTGCGGCCGACGACGCCGGCGCCCCGGCGCGCACCGTCATCGAGGGCACGCAGCTGACGAACTCCAAGCGCTCGGTGCAGCTCACCTGAGGCCGCTCCTCCCTGAACGCCCGCGTACGCGGGTATCCGGGTGCTTCTGCGGGCTTGCAGACCCGCGCAAGCACGGGGTGACCCGCGTACGCGGGCGTTCAGGCCGGGGCGGGCGGGACGGAATCAGGCCAGGGGCGCGCTGTCCCAGAGGCCGCCGCCGGGGCCGAGCCAGACCAGGCCCACGGTGACCTCCTCGGCCGCGACGCGGGCGCCCTCGGCGAGGCCGGCGTACACGAAGAGGTCGTCGCCCGGGTGCAGCTCCACCGCCGCGGGGCTCGCGGTGCCCTGGGTGCTCCGTGCGCTCAGCCACCCGACCGCGTCGGTGGCCTCCCCCAGCTCGTCGGACCACCCGATGGTCGTGCCGGGGGTCCCGGCGCTCGCCCCGTCCTGTACCCAGGTCCACGACGACGTCAGCAGCCCGGGCTCCCCGTCGGCCGTCCCCTGCTGCGTCACCGCCAGGAACAGGTGGGACCCCTCGGGCACCTCGGCGCGCTTCGGCACCGTCACGCGGGCCACCGCGTACTGGGCGCGGCGGTGGTCCATCTGGGAGAACCGCCCGTCCCGGAGCCCCGGCGCCACCCGCGCAGCGGCCCGCTCGAGCCTGCTCTCGTCGTCGGGGTCCGGCACGGTGACGACGCGCAGCCCGCTGACCTGCACCCCGAGGGCGCCGACCCGCGACGGCGGCTGGGCGCCCTTGAGCCACCAGCCCACACCGACCGCCACCAGCAGCAGGAATGGCACGATGACCGTGATCGCGCGCACGACCGCGCGCACGGCGGCCTCGCGCGACGACATACCGCCACGGTAGACGCCTAGACCAGTCGGGGACAGGATGACGTGACGACAGCGGCTCTCGACGTGGTGGTCGTCGGGGCGGGCCAGTCCGGCCTCGCCCTGGGCTACCACCTGTGGCGCCACAACCGGGACGTCTCCAGGCACGGCCGGCGCCCGCTGGACCTCGTCCTGCTCGACGCCCGCGACCACCCCGGCGGCGCGTGGCGGGACGGCTGGGACTCCCTGCGGCTGTTCAGCCCTGCCGCGTTCTCCTCGCTCCCCGGGCACCGCATGCCATCCGGAGCGGGCGGTGCGGGCGGTGCGGACGGGGCGAACCCTCCCGCCTCGGCCGTCGTGGACTACCTCACCGACTACGAGCGTCGCTACGACCTGCCCGTGAGGCACGGCGTACGCGTCACCGCGGTGCACCGAGACAAGCGCGACGAGGGCGTGCTGCGCCTCGACCTCGACGACGGCAGCACCCTCGCCACGCGACATCTCGTCAACGCCACCGGCACCTGGGAGCAGCCGTTCGTGCCGGCCGTGCGCGGCGCCGGCTCCTTCGGCGGCCGGCAGCTGCACGTCGTGGACCACCGGCGCCCCTCCGCGTACGCCGGGGAGTCCGTGCTCGTCGTCGGCGGCGGCAACTCCGGGGCCCAGGTGACCGCCGACCTCCTGCAGGCGCAGGAGCGCGCACGCGAGCAGGGCGGCCCCGCGCCCGACGCCGTGCACTGGGTGACCACCCGGGCGCCGTGCTACCTCGCCGACGACGTCGACGGGCGGGTCCTCTTCGAGACGGCCACGCAGGCACTCGCGGACCGCGCCGCCGGACGCGAGGCCCGCGGTGTCGCCTCGCTGGGCGACATCGTGGCGACGCCCGCGGTGCGTCACGCCCGCGACGACCTCGGCATGACCGCCCGCGTCGGCCTGACGGCGTTGACCGCGCACGGCGCGCGGTTCGCCGACGGCGAGGAGGTGCGGCTCGACACCGTGGTGTGGGCGACCGGCTTCCGGCCCGCGCTGCGTCATCTGCGCCACCTCGACCTGGCCCACCGGGACGGCAGACCGGAGACGACCGGGGCCTCCGGCGCGTACCCGACCCGGTCGGCGTCGGACCCCGACGTCTGGTTCCTCGGGTACGGCGACTGGTGCGGTCCCGCCTCGGCGACCCTGATCGGCGTCGGACGTGCCGCACGCGACACCGCCGAAGGCCTCGTCGGTTCGCTGACCGAGGCCCCCAGCCCGTAGGCTGGTGCTCACGAGCCGGCCCCATCCGTTCTGCCTCGGGCCGGCGTGACTCGTCACGGACCGTGCGCCGCGAGCTCCGCTCGCGCCGGGCAGGACGACCCCTTCGACTCCTCAGGAGACGCGCGCCGCGACTCGCGGTGCCACCACCATGACTGCATCCCCCTCTTCCGCGACCCTTCCCACCTTCACCTCCCTCGGCGTCCCCGCCGCGCTGGCCGACGTGCTGGCCCGCGACGGCATCACCACCGCCTTCCCGATCCAGTCCGCCACGCTGCCCGACTCGCTCGCCGGTCGCGACGTGCTCGGCCGAGGGCGCACCGGCTCCGGCAAGACCGTCGCCTTCGCGCTCCCCGTGGTCGCACGGCTGAGCGCCTCGGGCGCCCGGCGTACGCCCACCCGGCCGCGCGCCCTCGTGCTCGCACCGACCCGCGAGCTCGCCACCCAGATCGATGCGACCGTGAAGCCGCTGGCCGAGGCCCTGGGGCTGCGTACGCTCACCATCTTCGGTGGCGTCGGCCAGAACCCGCAGGTCAAGGCGCTGCGCAACGGCGTCGACGTGCTCGTCGCCTGCCCCGGTCGCCTCGAGGACCTCATGGGCCAGGGCCACGTGAACCTGGACGCCGTCGAGGTCACCGTGCTCGACGAGGCCGACCACATGGCCGACCTCGGCTTCCTGCCCGGGGTCAAGCGCATCCTGGACAAGACGCCCTCGCGCGGTCAGCGCATGCTGTTCTCCGCCACGCTCGACAACGCGATCGACGTGCTGGTCAAGCGGTACCTCAAGGACCCGGTGACCCACTCGGTGGACCCGGGCACCTCGGCGGTGACCACGATGACGCACCACGTGCTGCACGTCGCGGACGCCGACCGCTTCGCCGTGGTCAAGGACCTCGCGGCCGCCCCCGGTCGCACCGTGGTCTTCACCCGCACCAAGCACGGCGCGAAGGCGCTGGCCCGCAAGCTGAACGCGGCCGGCGTCCCGGCCGTCGACCTGCACGGCAACCTCAGCCAGAACGCGAGGACGCGCAACCTCACCGCCTTCTCCGACGGCACCGCCGGCACGCTGGTCGCGACCGACATCGCCGCCCGCGGCATCCACGTCGACGACGTGGGCCTCGTCGTGCACGCCGACCCGCCGGTGGAGCACAAGGCGTACCTGCACCGTTCCGGTCGCACCGCCCGCGCGGGCTCGGAGGGCACCGTCGTCACGATCATGACCGACGCCCAGCGACGCGATGTGCGCGACCTGACGCGCAAGGCCGGCATCAAGCCGACCACGACGTCGGTCACCGTGACCCACCCGCTGCTGGCCGAGATCGCGCCCGGCGAGCGGGTCTACGGCGACCCGGTCGAGCCCGTGGCGCAGCCGCGGCCGCAGAAGCAGGGCAAGCCCGGCCAGGGACGGCGTCGGCGCTCGGGGTCGGGCTCGGGCGCCGGCTCGGCCGGTGGCGCGCAGGGCTCGCGTGGTCGCGGCGGCCAGGGCGGCAGCGCCGGCGGTCGGGGCAAGCAGGGCGGCCCGTCCGGCCAGCGCCGGCGCAGCACGAGCGGCTCCGGCGGCTCCCACAGCGCCTCGTCGTTCTCCTCGGGTCGCCGCTGAGCCGATGGGCACTGGGAGCACCCGGAGCACGGGTAGCGCGGGTAGCACGGGGCGGACACGGGTCTGCGCCGTCGCCGACGACGCGCTGGGCGACCACGACGCCACGGGGGTCGCCGCCGCGATCGCGGCCGGTGAGGTCTCCGCCCACGAGGTCGTCGACGCCGCCGTACGCCGCATCCGGTCGGTCGAGCCCGATCTCGGGGCGACGGTGCTCACGACGTACGCCGACGCGTACGCCCGGGCCGAGGAGATCGACCGCGCCACGACCGCGGGCCGGGACCGCGGGCACGGCCCGTTCGTGGGCGTCCCGACCGTGCTGAAGGACAACGTCGACCTGGCGGGCGTGCCCACCCAGCACGGATCGGCCGCGTTCACCGCCGCACCGGCCCGGGCGAGCGAGCCGGTCGTACGCCAGCTGCTCGAGACCGGGCTCGTGGTGCTCGCCAAGAGCACGCTGCCGGAGTACGGCTTCAACGCGAGCACCGAGTCAGCCCACGGCGCGACCCGCAACCCGTGGCAACTCGACCACACGCCGGGCGGGTCCTCGGGCGGGTCGGCCGCCCTGGTCGCCTCGGGTGCGCTGCCTCTGGCGCACGGCAACGACGGCGGCGGGTCGATCCGGATCCCCGCGGCGTGCTGCGGTCTCGTCGGCCTGAAGACCACCCGCGGCCGCGAGGCAGCAGGCCTCGCCGCGAAGGGCCTGCCGGTCGACATCGTCGGCAACGGCGTCCTCACCCGCACCGTGCGGGACACCGCCGCGTGGGTCGCCTGGTTGGACGGTCGACAGCGTGACGCGACCCTGCCCGACGTCGGCCTGGTCGAGGGACCGGGCCCCCGCCGCCGCATCGGGCTGGTGCTCGACGCCCCCGCCAGCGACCCCACCGAGGCGGAGACCAGGGCCACGGTCGAGCGGACCGCCGACCTGCTCGAGAGCCTGGGGCACGAGGTGGTCGAGGTCGACCCGCCCGTCGACGAGGACTTCCGGGAGCACTTCCTCACCTACTGGGCCATGCTGGCGTGGGGGGTGCAGCACGCCGGGCGGGTGGTGACCGGTCGTCGCTTCGACGCGCGGGCCACCGAGCAGCTGACGACGACGCTGGCAGCAGAGATGGGCCGCCGCTGGCGTTGCCTGCCCGGCACACTGCTCGCACTGCGGCGGTCGGCGGCGGTCTACGCCGAGGCCTTCGCCGGGGTCGACGCCATCCTGTCCCCCACGTTGGCGCACCCCGCCCCGCCGCTGGGCTTCCTCGGCCCCGACCAGCCGGCCGCGCAGCAGCTCGAGCGGCTCACGCAGTGGGCCACGTTCACCCCGGCCAACAACGCCTCCGGCGGACCCGGCATCTCGCTGCCGCTGGGCGCGACGACGACCGGCCTGCCCATCGGCGTACACCTCTCGGCCGCGCACGGCGACGAGCGCACCCTGCTGGAGCTGGCGTACGAGCTGGAGGCCGAACGACCCTTCCGGCGAATCCAGGACGCCTGAGCCCCGCCGCCCCGGACCCCCCTCCCTCTCGCCTCCGCCTCCCGGTTCGGCCCCCTGAACGCCCGCACATGCGGGCTTTCCAGTGCATCTGCGGGACTGCAGGCCCACAGGAGCACGGGTACGCGCGCAGGTGCGGGCGTTCAGGGGCCGCGTACGCGAGCCCGGGGGCCCGCAGGGGGGCGTTCGGCCCCGTCCCGTACGCGGGTAGGAGCGCGACCATGAACGGCACGAACGACACGGACCTGCAGCCCGGCACGACCCCGGGGCCCGTCCGCCTGATGGCCACCCCGACACCGCTGGAGGAGGCCCCCCGGCTGGCGGCCGCGCTCGGGCTCGCCCCCGACCAGCTGCTGCTGAAGCGCGACGACCTCGGCGGGGTGGGCGCGGGCGGCAACAAGCTGCGCAAGCTCGAGGTCCTCTGCGCCGAGGCCACCGCCGCGGGCGCCCGCACGCTGGTCACCACCGGTGCCGCGCAGTCGAACCACGCCCGGGCGACCGCCGCGGTCGGCGCGCGCCTCGGCTTCGACGTCGTGCTCGTGCTGGCGGGGCACCCCCCGCAGCACCCGGCCCGCGGCAACCTCCTCATCGACGAGCTCTGCGGCGCGACCGTGCTCTGGGCCGGCGAGCGGTCGCTCGCGGTCGCAGCCGACGAGGCGGTCGCGGCGCTGGCGGTCAAGGACGCGCGGCCGTTCCTGGTCCCGTACGGCGGCTCGAGCGCCACCTCGATCGCGGGCTACGCCATCTGCGCCCACGAGCTGCTGGCCACCCGCCGCGACCTCGCCGAGGTCTGGTGCGCCGTCGGCTCCGGCGGCACGATGGCCGGGCTCGTGTCCGTGCTCGGCCCCGCGCGCGTCGTCGGGGTCGACACCGGTGCGACCTCCGACGGCCGCGCCGCCGTCCACCGCCTCCTGGATGCCGCCGGTCACCACGTCGACGCCGACGACCTGCGCCTCGTGGAGGACCAGGTCGGTGAGGGCTACGGCAGGTTGAGCGACGGCGTCCACGACGCCGTACGCCTCCTCGCCCGCACCGAGGGGGTCATCGTCGACGGCACGTACGTCGGCCGCGCCGCCGCGGGACTGGCCGCGGCCGCACGCGCCGGGACGCTCCCGGACGGCCCCGTCGTGCTGCTGCACTCCGGTGGGCTGCCGGGGCTGCTCGGTCACCCCGACCTGCTCGACGAGATCCCCGAGGCGGCCCGGCCGCACCCGGCCGGATGAGTGCCCCGGCGTCCGCGCGCGTACGGGACGCCGCGCGCAGGGCACGCGCCGCGGTGCGGCGGCTGCCGACCCTGATGCGGTTCCCCGAGGTGCGCACCGATCTGCTTCAGGTGGTCAAGGCCGCGCTCGCGACGGCCTCCGCATGGCTGGTCGCGACCGCGGTGCTCGACCTCGCGGAGCCGTTCCTGGCCGCCTGGTCGGCGTTGCTCGTCGTGCACGCCACCGTGCACCGCTCGATGGTGCGCGGCGCGCAGTTCGTGGTGGCGACCTCCCTGGGGATCCTGCTCGCCGCGGGCATCGCGCTGTCCCCGCTCTCGGGTGCCCCTGCACTGGCTGTCGGCGTCGTCGTCGGGCTCCTCGCCTCCCGGGTCCCGGTGCTGCGGCTCGAGGGCGTGGCCGTGGCGACGTACGCGATCTTCATCCTCGTCGCCGCCGACCCGACGAGCACCGACACCGTGATCAGCTGGCTCGGCGCCGTCGTGCTCGGCACCGGCATCGGGGTGGCGGTCAACGCCGTCCTGCTCCCCCCGCTCGACGACCGGGCCGCCGGGCGCACCCTGCAGGGGATCCTCGGGGACCTCGGCGGACTTCTCCGCCGCATGGCCGCCGAGCTCGAGAGCGGTCCGGCCGAGGACGAGGCCGCGACGGACTGGAGCCAGGTGACGCGGACGCTCGACGACGACCTCGACCGAGCCCGGCAGCAGGTGCGGTGGACCCGGGAGACCCAGACGCTGAACCCTCGCCGTCTGATCTCCGGACACGCGGGCGCCCCCGCGGTGTACGACCACCTGCTCGCCGGCCTCGAGGACGCCGTCGGTCAGACCCGCACGATCGCGCGCGTCGTGGCGGGCGGCGTCGGCACCAGCCAGGCGTGGGACGAGGACTTCCGCGACCGGTGGCTGGTGCTCCTGGACCAGACGGGACGACGCGTCGCCGACCTCGACGAGAGCGTCACCGCCGTACGCGACGACCTCGACCGGCTGGCCGAGGACATGTCCACCCAGGACCTCCCCGGACTGCTGTGGCCGACGTACGGGTCGCTGCTGATGGCGCTGCGCGGTGTGCTCGTCGCCGTCGACGACGAGGAGACGGTGCGCTGGCGTGCCGGGCTCGGGGAGGTCGGCCGTCCCAGGCGGCCGTTCCGTGCGGCGCGGACGGGCGGCGAGAACCAGGTCGTGTGACCGGCCAGCTCAGGCCACGCCGTCGTGCACCGTGAACTCGGTGAGGCCCTCGGGCTCGACGGTCTCCACCGACACCTCCGCGACCTCGGCCTCCGGCGACCCGTCGCGGCACCAGGCCACGAGATCCTCGACGGCGCCCCGGGTGCCCTCGAAGCGGGCAGCGACGGTGCCGTCGAGCTCGTTGGACACCCACCCCGTCACCGCGGCCTGAGCGGCACGCTCGGCACAGTGCTCGCGGAAGTGCACGTCTTGGACCCGCGGGCCGCTGACGCGCACCTGGCGGGCGTGCGTCTCCGACAGGTCGATCTCGGTCCCGGGGGTCGATGCCTCAGTCATGTCCTCACCGTCCCCACCCGCACCGGAGTCATCCCCGCTGCTCGAAGCTCTCGAGGTTCTCGAGACCCTCGGGGGTCGCCTGGGTCGCCTCCACCCCGGTGACCTCGGCCTGCGGTGAGCCCTCCCGACACCAGCGCACCATCTGCTCCACCGCGTCCGGAGCGCCCTCGAAGTGGGCGCTGACCGTGCCGTCGGGCTCGTTGCGCACCCATCCGCGTACGCCCGCCCGCTGCGCCTCCTCGACGCAGGTCGCGCGGAAGAAGACCCCCTGCACCGTGCCGTGGACGCGCACCTCGCGCGCGACCAGACCCCGCGCGGGCATCTCTCCGCCGCCGTCGCTCCCCTGGTTCGTGGTCGTCATGCAGGGGCACTACCCGCCGCGGCGTACGGCACCCGGGTCAAGGCCGGAAGATCTCCTCGACGGCTCCACGGGCCTGACGCAGCGCCCGCCGCAGGTCGTTGAGCATGTCCTCGGACTCGCCCGGCTCGTAGCCGAGCACCTCGCTGACGGCGCTGAGGTCGCGCACCTCGCGCGGCACCTGGTCGTCGGGGGTCCCGCGTACGAGCACCACGGCGTTGCGGGCCCTGCTGCACCACAGCCAGGACTCCTCCAGGCAGCGGGCCTGCTCCGGGGTCACCAGCTCCGCCTCGCGGGCGGCACGGAGCGCCGGCAGCGTGCGGGTGGTCCGCAGGCCCGGCACGTCGTGGGCGTGCTGCATCTGCAGCAGCTGCACGGTCCACTCGATGTCGGTGAGCGCGCCGCGGCCGAGCTTCAGGTGCATCTTCGGGTCGGCGCCGCGGGGCATCCGCTCGTTGTCGACGCGTGCCTTGATGCGTCGCACCTCGGTGGCCTCGGCCGGGGAGAGCCCGGCCGCGGGCCACCGGAGCGGGTCCACCAGCTCGGTGAACCGGCGACACAGGTCCGCGTCGCCGACGGCGGCCTCGGCGCGCAGGAGCGCCTGCGCCTCCCAGACCGCTGACCACCTGCCGTAGTAGGCGGCGTAGGAATCGAGCGTACGCACCAGCGGGCCCTGGTTGCCCTCCGGACGCAACGCGGCGTCCAGCTCCAGGGACGGGTCGGGGCCGGCCTGTGCGAGCATGCGGCGCATCTCGTTCGCGACCGCGGTCGCCGCGCGCGACGCCTTCGTCGGGTCCGCACCCGGCAGGGGGTCGTGGACGAACATCACGTCGGCGTCGGAGCCGTACGCGATCTCGTGGCCGCCGAGACGCCCCATCGAGACCAGCGCCATGCGAGTCGGCAGCTCCTCGCCGCGCTCGGCCTCGACCGCCCGCGTGGCGGCGGCGAGCGTCGCCTCCAGCGTCGCGTGCGTCAGGTCGGTCAGGCCTTCGGCCACCTCCACCACGTCCACGAGGCCGCACAGGTCGGCGCACGCGACGCGCACCAGGTCGCGCCGACGGATCGCGCGGACGGCGCTGCTCGCGGCTGCGGCGTCGCCCGCCCGACCGACCGTCGCGAGCATCTCGATCTGCAGCGTCTCCCGGCCGAGCAGCTCGAGGCCCTGCCCGGACAGCAGCCGTACGCCCTCGGGTTCGCGGCGCAGCAGCGAGCCCGCGTACCGGGAGGACCCCAGCACGAGCGCCAGCCGCTGGGCGACCTCGCCCTCGTCGCGCAGCATCCGCAGGTACCACGGCGAGCCGCCGAGCTCCTCGGACAGCCAGCGGAACCCGAGCAGGCCCGCGTCGGCGTCGGGGGTGTCGGCGAACCACGCGAGCATCGCGGGCAGGAGCGCCCGGCGCATCCTCGCGCTGCGCGAGAAGCCGGTGGTCATCGCATCGAGGTGCCTCATCGCCGCCGCCGGGTCGGCGAACCCCAGCGCCGCGAGCCGGTCGGTCGCCACGTTCGAGCTCAGCAGCGCCGCGTCGTGGCCGGCGGTGGCGAGCGAGTCCAGGAGCGGGCGGTAGAAGAGCTTCTCGTGCAGTCGCCGCACCACCACCCGCTGCTCGCGCAGGGCCTCGGTCAGCTGCTCGACCGGCTCGCGGCGCATCCCCAACGACCGCGCGAGGCGGCGCAGCTCGTCGGTGTCGGTGGGGATGAGCGCGGTGCGGCGCAGCTTCACCAGCTGCAGCCGGTGCTCGACCGACCGGAGGAACGCGTACGCGTCGTGCAGCGCCGCCCCGTCCTCGCGCCCGACGTAGCCGCCCTTGGTGAGCGCGTCGAGCGCCGAGAGCGTCGTCGGTTCGCGGATGTCCTCGTCCCCGGCGCCGTGCACCATCTGCAGCAGCTGCACGGCGAACTCCACGTCCCGCAGTCCACCGGAGCCGAGCTTGAGCTGGCGGTCCCGCTCCTTTGCGGGGATGTGCTCGAGCACGCGACGGCGCATCGCCTGGGTCTCCCGGACGAAGTTCTCCCGTCGTGAGGCCTTCCAGACCAGGGGGCGGAGCGTGTCGACGTACGCCTGCCCCAGGGCCGCGTCCCCCGCGACCGGCCGCGCCTTCAGCAGCGCCTGGAACTCCCAGGTGCGTGCCCACTTCTCGTAGTAGCCGACGTAGGAGCCCAGGGTGCGCACCAGCGGGCCGTGCTTGCCCTCGGGCCGTAGGTTGGCATCGACCGGCCAGATCGTGCCCTCGGCCGTGTGGTCCCCGCAGATGCGGATCAGGTGGCTCGCCAGCTGGGTGGCCGCCCGCATCGCGACCTGCTCCGGCTGTCCCTCGACGGGCTCGGCCACGAAGACGACGTCGACGTCGGAGACGTAGTTCAGCTCGTGTCCCCCGCACTTGCCCATCGCGATCACCGCGAGCCGGCACGTGTGCGCACCCTCGGCCACCCGGGCCCGGGCGACGGCCAGGGCCGCCTCGAGCGTGCCGGTGGCCAGGTCGGAGATCTCGGCCGCGACGTCGTCGAGGGCGACCTGGTGGGCCAGGTCGCGGGCGACCAGGCGCAGCAGCAGCCGGCGGTACTCCACGCGCAGCGCGTCGACCGCCTCCGCGTCCGGCAGGGTCGCGATCGCGGACTCGTGGTCGGGGTCGGCACCCACGGCGAGCAGCAGGCAGGCGCGCAGGTACCAGCGGGCGGCCCGCGTACGCCCCAGCGTCGGGTCGGTCAGCTCGCGCCAGTGGGAGGGGTGGCGGAGCAGGTGCTCGCCCAGGGCGTCGGAGGCCCCGAGCACCGCGCTCAGCCGCATCGCCGTGCCCTCGTCGCCCGCCACGGCGTCGAGGAACTCGGCCCGGCACCTCGCGGCCAGCTCCTCGCGCTCGGCCTCGGTCGAGGTGTCCCCGGGGCCGTCGATCTCCGCGTACGACGCCGCGACCGCGTCGGCCAGGTCCGCGAGGCGGCGGGCGGCGAGGTCCGGGTCGGCCGCGAGCCCGAGGATCGGCGCGAGCGGTGAGCTGACCTCGACGCCGATGCGCTCCATCGCGGTCAGGGTGGCCTCGGTGTCGGTGAAGCCGAGCCGGGTCAGCGCCATGCGCGGCGAGACCTGTCGCAGCGGGCTCACGGGCGCGGCTCGGGCAGGTCGAGCGCCTCGCTGAGGCGAGCGGCACGCCGGGCGTGCGCCAGGTCGGTCAACGCGGTGGCCAGCGGCCGCCAGGTCTCCACCAGCGTCTTCTCGGCGGCCAGCACCTCGGCGACGACGACCGGGTCGGGGTCGCCCTCGCGCACCCGTTCCCAGAGGCGTACGAGCCCGGCGTCCGCCTCGGGATGGCACTGCACACCCCACACCGACGGTGCGAACCGTACGGCCTCGGGGCTGCCGTCCGGGGCCTCTGCCAGCAGGGCGACGCCGTCGGGGAGGCGGGTCGCGACGTCGCTGTTGTGGTGCACGGCCACGGTCTGCGCGGAGTCGTCGACCGACCGTCGGGCGATCCGGCCCAGCAGGGCGTCGTCGGTGGCCGCGTCGCTCCACCCGACGGGCACGACGCCGGCCGTGGGGCCGTGCGGGTTGCGGCCGACCTGCCCGCCGTACGCCTGGACGGCCAGCTGGTGGCCCAGGCACACGCCGAGGGTGGGGATCGTCAGGCGCCCCGCCGCGAGGATCAGCGCGCGGGTGCCGGCGAACCACGGGTGCCCCGCGTCGTCCCAGCTGTCCATCGTGCCGCCGAGCACGACGAGCGCGTCGTACGCCTCGAGGACCTCGGGAGCCCCCTCACCCGGGAGCGGCTCGCCACGGTCGGGGCGTACGACGGCCAGGTCGCACCCCTCCGCGCCCAACCAGTCGCCGAGCAGGCGGAGCGGCACGGCGTCCTCGTGCTGGACCACGAGGACCGTCGGTCGCACCTCGTCCATGCGTCGACCCGCCTCAGATCACCGGCAGCATCATGTCGCGCTCGTGGCTGGTCACGAACTGACGGAACTCGTTCCACTCGGTGCGCTTGTTGCGCAGGTAGAAGTCGTAGACCCGCTCACCGAGGCAGTCGGCGAGCAGCTCGGACTCCTCCATCACCTCGATGGCCTGGGACAGGTTCGTCGGCAGCGGCTTGATGCCGAGCGCGCGACGCTCGCCCTCGCTGAGCGCCCACACGTCGTCCTCGGCCTCCGGCGGCAGCTCGTACTCGCCCTCGATGCCCTTCAGGCCGGCGGCGAGGATCACCGCGAAAGCGAGGTAGGGATTGCAGGCCGGGTCGATGGTGCGCACCTCGACGCGCGTGGACTGCCCCTTGTTGGGCTTGTACATCGGCACCCGCACCATCGCGGAACGGTTGTTGTGACCCCAGCAGATGTACGCCGGGGCCTCGCCACCGCCGATGAGGCGCTTGTAGGAGTTGACCCACTGGTTGGTGATCGCGGTGATCTCGCTGGCGTGGTGCAGGAGACCGGCGATGAAGTGGCGCCCGGTGTCGGAGAGCGAGTACTGCTGCCCCGGTGCGAAGAACGCGTTGTTGTCGCCCTCGAAGAGCGAGACGTGCGTGTGCATGCCCGAGCCCGGGTGCGTGGTGAAGGGCTTGGGCATGAAGCTGGCCCAGATGTCCTGGCCCAGCGCCACCTCGCGCACCACGGTGCGGAAGGTCATGATGTTGTCGGCCATGCTGAGTGCGTCGGCGTAGCGCAGGTCGATCTCCTGCTGGCCCGGGCCGCCCTCGTGGTGGCTGAACTCGACGCTGATGCCCATCGACTCCAGCATGGTGATGACCTCGCGGCGGAAGTCCGAGCCGCGCGACTGGGCGGTGTGGTCGAAGAAGCCGCTGCGGTCGACCGGGCGCGGGTCCTCACCGGGGCTCGGCACGTCCTTGAAGAGGTAGAACTCGATCTCGGGGTGGGTGTAGAAGGTGAACCCCTGCTCGGCCGCCTTGTCCAGGGTGCGCTTGAGCACGAACCTCGGGTCGGCGTACGACGGGGAGCCGTCGGGCATCCGGATGTCGCAGAACATGCGGGCCGTCGAGGGGCCCTCGCCGCGCCACGGCAGGATCTGGAAGGTGCTCGGGTCGGGGTGGGCGAGCATGTCGGACTCGTTGGTGCGCGCGAATCCCTCGATCGCCGACCCGTCGAACCCGATGCCCTCGGTGAACGCGCCCTCGAGCTCGGCGGGCGCCACCGAGACCGACTTGAGGAAACCGAGCACGTCGGTGAACCACAGCCGGACGAAGCGCACGTCGCGCTCCTCCAGCGCCCGCAGGACGAAGTCCTCCTGCTTGCCCATCTGGTGCCTCCTGACGGTGCCGGCGCCGTCGCCGGACGAGGGGAACAGCCGTGCCACCTGCTGGCACGGCCCGACGCTATCGCGAGCAGGTTGCGGGCGCGTGACGGCGGCCGGTCGACGACCTAGCGTGGCGGCATGGGTGAGCGTGGACAGGTCCTGACCGAGCACGAGCGCGACCTGCTCTGGGAGCAGATCAGCGACCTCGAGCACCGGGGGTGGCGGGCCCTGTGCGGCGGCTCCGGCGGCCACTTCTACGCCGACCTCATGACCGAGGACGGGCTCATGGTGCTCGCCGGCGGCCGGGTGATGGACCGCGAGGAGGTGCGTGGCTCACTCGGCGAGGTCAGCCACTGGGACACCTTCGAGATCAGCGAGGAGAAGCTCGTGACGCCCGGGGCCGACGTCGCCGTGCTGGTCTACCTCGGTGTCGGCCACCGGGGCGAGGAGACATTCACGGCTCGCATGAGCAGCACGTACGTACGCACCTCACCGGCCGGCGCCGGGCCGTGGCGCCTGGCGCTCTACACCCAGACACCCTCGGACGGCTGAGCAGCGAGCCTCTACGCGTGCCACTCGACGCCCGCGTCGTCGGGCACACGGTCCAGGTCCGCCAGCCACACGCTCGCGTTGCCGTCGGCCGGCGCCCGCCAGTCACCGCGAGGGCTGAGCGACCCGCCGGGTGAGACCTTCGGGCCGTTCGGCAGCGCCGAGCGCTTGAACTGGCTGAACCCGAAGAACCGCCGACAGAAGACCTCCAGCCACCGGCGGATCCCCGCGAGGTCGTAGGCCTGCCGCTTGTCCTCGGGATAGCCCGGAGGCCACCGGCCCGCGGTCGCGTCGCCCCAGGCGTGCAGGGCGAGAAAGGCGATCTTCGACGGCTTCGCACCGTCGCGCAGGGTGTGCCACAGGGTGAAGTCCTGCAGGGCGTACGGGCCGATCTGCTGCTCGGTGGACTGCACCGAGCCGTCCTCACCCGCGGGCACGAGCTCGGGGGTGATCTCCTGCGCGACGATCTCGCGCAGCACGTCGGCGACCTCGTCGTCGCCTGCCGCTGCACCGAGCTCACCTGAGTCGGCGACCCAGCGGATCAGGTGCTGGATCAGGGTCTTGGGCACGCCGGTGTTCACCGCGTAGTGGCTCATCTGGTCGCCCACCCCGTACGTCGCCCACCCGAGCGCGAGCTCGGAGAGGTCGCCGGTGCCGAGCACGATGCCGCCGCGGTGGTTGGCGATCCGGAACAGGTAGTCGGTGCGCAACCCGGCCTGCACGTTCTCGAAGGTGACGTCGTAGACCGGCTCGCCGCCCGCGAAGGGGTGGTCGAGGTCCGCGAGCATCTGCTGCGCCGCCGGACGGATGTCGAGCTCCTCGAAGCGCACCCCGAGCGCTGCGCACAGCCGGGTCGCGCGGTCCTTCGTCTCCGCTCCCGTCGCAAAACCCGGCATGGTCACGGCGTGGATGTCGCTGCGCGGCCGCCCGAGCAGGTCCATCGCACGCGCCGCGACGATCAGGGCGTGCGTGGAGTCCAGGCCGCCGGAGACGCCGATCACCACGTCGGGACCGCCGATCGCGCCGAGTCGCTGGGTGAGTCCCGAGACCTGGATCGAGTAGGCCTCGTAGCAGTCCTGGGCCAGGCGCGCCGGGTCGTCGGGCACGAACGGGAACCGCGCCACGTCACGACGCAGGCCCACGTCGCCGGCGGGCGGGTCGAGCGTGAACCCGACGCGACGGAAGTCCTCGGTGCGCGCCGCGTGCGTACGCCGGTTGTCGTCGAGGGTGCCCTGGCGTACGCGCTGCGCAGCGATGCGACCCAGGTCGACGTCGACGACCGTCGCGCGCGGGCCGTCGGGGAACCGCTCGGTCTCGCCCAGCAGGTCACCGCACTCGTAGACCATCGCCTGCCCGTCCCAGGCGAGGTCGGTGGTCGACTCGCCCTCACCCGCGGCCGCGAAGACGTACGCCGCCTGGCACCGCATGGACGCCGAGCGCACCAGCAGACGCCGGTCCTCGGCGCGGGCGACCGTGATCGGCGACCCGGACAGGTTGGCGAGCACCGTCGCCCCGGCGAGTGCTGCCTCGGCCGACGGTGGCACGGGGACCCACATGTCCTCGCAGATCTCGACACCGAGCACGAGGTCGGGCACGTCGTCGGCGACGAAGAGCAGGTCCGGTCCGCACGGCACGTCGCGCCCGGCCACGGTGATCGTGGTCCCGCGTCGGTCGTCGCCCGGCGCGTAGTGGCGACGCTCGTAGAACTCGCGATAGGTCGGCAGCGCGCTCTTGGGGACGACACCGAGCACCTCGCCGCGGTGGATCACGACGGCGCAGTTGAGCAGGCGCATCCCGTGGCGCAGCGGGGCGCCGACGACGAGCACGGGACGCAGGTCGACGGACGCCCCGACGATGCGGTCGAGCGCGTCGTCGACGGCGTCCAGCACGGTCGCCTGCAGGACCAGGTCGTCGATCGCGTAGCCCGTCAGGCACAGCTCGGGGAAGACCGCCACGGCGACCCCGTCGTCGTGGTGGGTGCGCGCCTGCGCCAGCACCGCCTCGGCGTTCGTCGCCGGGTCGGCGATCGCGACCGGGACCGCGCACGCGGCGACCCGGGCGAACCCGTGGGCGTACACGTTGGTGAAGTCCACGACACGATCCTCGCACGTCAGGCGCGTGGTCACGCTCAGGCGAGGATGGCTGCGTGAGCCCGATCGATCTGCCGGAGCCGCCGTACACGGTGGTCGTCTTCACCTCGCGGCTGCGCAGCGATCTCGACGACGACGCGCGGGCGGCCTACGACCGTATGTCGGCGCGCATGGAGATCCTGGCGTCCGAGCAGCCCGGCTACCTCGGCGTCGAGTCGGCCCGCGGTGACGACCTCGAGGGCATCACGTGCTCCTACTGGGTCGACGACGCCGCGGCCGTCGCCTGGAAGCAGGTCACCGCGCACCTCCTCGCGCAGGAGCGCGGCCGCCAGGACTGGTACGCCGACTACCGCGTGCGCGTCGCCACAGTCACTCGCGCCTACGGCAAGCGGGCCTAGTCTGAGGACATGAGCAGCGAGCAGCCTGCCCCCTACGGCGGCAACGCGGTGCCCGACCCGGGGGTGCCCGCGGGCGCGACGGCTACCCCGAGACGACGCCGTGTCCGCACCGCCCACCTGCGCGAGATGAAGCAGCGCGGCGAGCGGTTCGCGATGTTGACGAGCTACGACATGCTCACTGCCGAGATCTTCGACGAGGCCGGCGTCGAGGTGCTGCTGGTCGGAGACTCCGCGTCCAACAACGTGCTCGGCAACGAGACGTCCCTCCCCGTCACCGTCGAGGAGCTGATCCCGCTGACACGGGCGGTCGCACGCGCCAGCACGTACGCGCTCGTCGTCGCCGACCTGCCTTTCGGCAGCTACCAGGGCTCACCGGAGCAGGCGTACGACACCGCCGTCCGCTTCATGAAGGAGGGCGGCGCCCACTGCGTGAAGCTCGAGGGCGGCGCGGAGATGGCTCCGCAGATCCGGAAGCTGGTCGACGGCGGCGTCCCGGTGATGGCCCACATCGGTTTCACGCCGCAGAGCGAGCACAGCCTGGGCGGCTACCGCATCCAGGGCCGCGGGGCGGGCGCCGAGAAGCTGATGGCGGACGCGAAGGCGGTCGAGGGCGCCGGCGCGTTCGCGGTCGTGATGGAAATGGTGCCCGGCGACGTGGCCGCGGAGGTGACGGCTGCGCTCTCGATCCCGACGATCGGCATCGGCGCCGGTGCGGGGTGCGACGGCCAGGTGCTGGTCTGGCAGGACGCCTTCGGGCTGCGTGCGGGTCGCATGCCCCGCTTCGTGAAGCAGTACGCCGACGTGCGCTCGGTGCTGCGCGACGCGGCGGTCGCGTACGCGGACGACGTCCGCTCCGGCACCTTCCCCGGACCCGACCACACGTTCTCCAGCCAGTGAGCCGCTCTCGATGAGCGACCTCGACCCGTCCCGGCGGCCCGAGGACGACGAACCGGGCAGCGTCCCGCGACGCGACCGTCTGACGCCGGAGAACGTACGCCGCCTGCGCGGTTCGTTCCTCGGCATGGCGCTGCTGACCGCCGTCGGCTTCGTGATCCTCGCGTCGCTGACGTTCGTGCCGTGGTGGGCCGTCGTCCCGCTGGTGCTGGTGTGGCTGGTGCTGATGCGCGCCGGCGGGGCGGTCTGGTTCACGACCCACCCGCGGCGAGTGCTCCTGGCTCCGGCGTGGTTGCTGCTGGCGTGGTTCGCGGTGGTCTTCGTGCTCGCGTTCACCGGGCAGCTGCGCGAGCAGCCCACCGTGGACCCGTTCCCGGACCCGCCGACGCCACCACCGTCGCTGACTCCCTCGCCCAGCCCGTCCTCGAGCCCGTCGCCGGCGGGCTGACCTCAGTCGCCCGGGTCGTCACCCGAGGGTGCGACGTCGTCGTTCCAGTCGGGGTCGTCGTCCCAGGCCTCGTTGCGCTTCTCGGCGATCTCGAGGGCCCGGGCGGCCTCCTCGCGGGTGTCGTACGGACCCAGCCGATGGATGGCCTTGCAGCCCTTGCGGGGCTCGACGGTGCCGTGCTTGGTGCAGTAGTACCACTTCTTGTCCGACTCGTAGTCGTCGCTCACGACCGTCTCCTCTCGCGTGCCCGTGACGGGCGTCTCGCCGTCCCCGTCCCCGCGCGGTGAGGCTCCTACACTCGCAGGCATGGCTTCCAGCACCGCCACCGCGCCCGTCGAGCCGGGGACGATCTCCCCGCGCCGTCCGGTGCCCTCGCACATCGTCCGCCCCGAGTACGTCGACAAGCCCGCACCCACCGGCGACCCCGGCCCGGAGGTCAAGGACGCCGAGACCATCGAGAGGATGCGCACGGCCGGACGCATCGCCGCCCAGGCACTCGCCGAGTGCGGCAAGGCCGTGCAGCCGGGCGTGACCCACGACGAGCTCGACCGCATCGGGCACGAGTTCCTGTGCGACCACGGGGCGTACCCCTCCACGCTGGGCTACCGCGGCTTCCCGAAGTCGCTGTGCACCAGCGCCAACGAGGTGATCTGCCATGGCATCCCCGACTCCCGCGTCGTGCAGGACGGCGACCTGGTCAACATCGACATCACCGGCTACATCGGCGGGGTGCACGGCGACAACAACGCGACGTTCCTCGCCGGCGACGTGGACGAGGAGTCCCGGTTGCTCGTCGAGCGCACCCACGAGGCGATGATGCGTGGCATCAAGGCCGCGCGCCCCGGGCGGCAGCTGAACGTGATCGGTCGGGTGATCGAGACGTACGCCCGCCGCTTCGGCTACGGCGTCGTCCGTGAGTTCACCGGCCACGGCATCGGTCCGAGCTTCCACTCCGGCCTGGTCGTGCCGCACTACGACGACCCGCACTACGACACCGTGATCCAGCCCGGCATGACGTTCACGATCGAGCCGATGCTGAACCTCGGCACCCACGAGTGGGACATGTGGTCCGACGACTGGACCGTCGTGACGAAGGACCGTCGTCGCTCCGCGCAGTTCGAGCACACGATTCTCATCACCGACGACGGTGCGGAGATCCTCACCCTCCCCTGACTCCTCCCCTGTGGATGACGGAGGCAGCGCCGTCCCGGCATCGCCCAGAGTGTCCGCATGGACGTTCGGGACCTGGCCGCTGCCCAAGCCGGACTTCTGACGCGCCGACAGCTCCGAGAGGCCGGCGTCAGTTCCGACGCTGTCCGCCACCGCATCCGTACAGGGCGATGGAGCGCTCGGAGTCCCACGGTCATCTCACTCTCCACCGGGGAGCTCATTCGGCCGCAGCGCGAGTGGCTCGCCGTCCTCCATGGCGGATCGACGGCCGCGGTGGCGGGTCTGAGCGCCACCGCCAGACACGGACTGCGGGGGTGGGACCGGGAGCAGATCGAGATCGTGCACCACGCCTCCTGCACTGTCGGTGCGCTCCCCGGGGTGCTTGTGACCCGGACCCGTCGCGACCTCCGATCGCTGTGCACGAGGCGCTGGTCTCTCCCCACGCTGCGCGTCGAGCCGGCGGCCTTGCTCTGGGCGTCCACGGCTCCGTCCGAGAGGTCCGCCCAGGGACTCCTCGCCGCCTGCGTCCAGCAGCGTCTGACCACGCCGGAGCGTCTCGCGGGCGAGCTGGACCGGCTCTCGCCTCTGCGTCGCGCCCGCCTGTTCCGACGGCTGGTGTGCGAGCTGGCCGAGGGCGCGCAGTCGCTCAGCGAGGTCGAGATCGGGCGTCTCTGCGACCGATTCGGCTTCGCGCGCCCTCGACGACAGACGCGGCGACGTGATGCCGCGGGGCGTCTCCGCTACACCGACTGCGAGTGGGACCTGCCGGATGGCCGTGTGCTCGTGCTCGAGGTGGACGGCGCGTTCCACATGTCTGCGGAGCAGTGGGAGGACGACATCCAGCGACAGCGCGCACTCACCACGCCGACACGCATCGTGCTGCGGGCCACCGCGCGCGAGATCCGCGACTACCCGGATCAGCTTGCCCACGATCTCAGCGCGAACGGGGTCCCCCGCACAGGTCGTGCGTGTCACGACGAGCCATAGGTCGTCGTGACACGCACGACCTCGTGCTGATCAGACCCCGTGGCCGACGTACGCCGCCAGGTGCTGCCCCGTCAGTGTGTCGGCCTCGACCAGCTGCGCCGGGGTGCCCTCGAAGACCACGCGGCCACCGTCCTGACCGGCCCCGGGCCCCAGGTCGACGACCCAGTCCGCGTGCGCCATGACTGCCTGGTGGTGCTCGATGACGAGCAGCGACGTTCCCGCGTCGACCATGCGGTCGAAGAGGCCGAGCAGGTTCTCGACGTCGGCCAGGTGCAGGCCGGTCGTGGGCTCGTCGAGCACGTAGAGGCCGCTCTCCTTCCCGAGCTGGTCGGCCAGCTTCAGGCGCTGCCGCTCACCGCCCGACAGCGTGGTCAGAGGCTGACCGAGGCGTACGTACCCCAGGCCCACGTCCAGCAGCCGGCCGAGGACCTTCGCGACGGCGGGGATGCGCGCCTCCGCCTGCTCCTGGTCCGGGCCGAAGAAGCGGGCGGCCTCGGCGACCGGCATCTCCAGCACGTCGGCGATCGAGAGTCCCGCGAGCAGGAAGTCGAGCACCTCGGCCTGGAACCGTCGCCCGCCACACGCCTCGCACGTCGTCGCGACCCCGGCCATCGTGACCAGGTCGGTGAAGATGACGCCGGCGCCGTTGCACGCGGCGCAGGCGCCCTCGGAGTTCGCGCTGAACAGGCCCGGCTTCACCCCGTTCGCCTTGGCGAAGGCCTTTCGGATGCCGTCGAGCATCCCCGTGTACGTCGCCGGGTTGCTGCGCCGCGACCCCTTGATCGGCGACTGGTCGACGACCACGACCCCCTCGCGGCCCTCCACCGACCCGTGCACCAGCGAGCTCTTGCCCGACCCGGCGACCCCGGTGAGCACGCAGAGCACACCGAGGGGCAGGTCCACGTCGACATCACGGAGGTTGTGCGCCGAGGCTCCGCGCACCTCGAGTCGACCCGAGGGCTCGCGTACGGACGGCTTCAACGTCGCCCGCCGGTCCAGGTGGCGCCCGGTCTCGGTGCCCGAGGCGCGCAGCTCGTCGACCGTCCCGGAGAAGACCACGTCCCCGCCGTCGGTGCCGGCGCCGGGCCCGAGGTCGACGACGTGGTCGGCGATCGCGATGGTCTCGGGCTTGTGCTCCACGACCAGCACCGTGTTGCCCTTGTCCCGCAATGCGAGCAGCAGGTCGTTGAGGTTGCCGATGTCGTGGGGGTGCAGACCGATCGTGGGCTCGTCGAAGACGTAGGTCACGTCGGTGAGCGGCGACCCGAGGTGGCGGATCATCTTGGTGCGCTGGGCCTCACCGCCCGACAGCGTGCCGGAGGGCCGGTCGAGCGAGAGGTAGCCCAGCCCGATCTGGACGAACGCGTCGAGGTGGTCACGCAGCGCCTCGGTCAGGGGCGCCACCGACGGGGCGTGGAGCGTACGCACCCAGGCGGCCAGGTCGGTGATCTGCATGGCGCACGCGTCGGCGATGTTGACGCCGTCGATGCGCGAGGCCCGAGCCTCGGGGGCCAGGCGGGTGCCCTCGCAGTCCGTGCAGTCCCCGAACCGCACCGCCCGGTCGACGAAGCGCCGGATGTGCGGCTGCATCGCCTCGGGGTCCTTGGCGAGCATCGTCTTCTGGATCTTCGGCACCAGCCCCTCGTAGGTCAGGTTGATGCCCTCGACCTTGATCTTGGTGGGCTCCTTGTAGAGGAAGTCGTGGCGCTGCTTCTTCGTGAAGCTCTTGATCGGCTTGTCGGTGGGGACGCCGCTGCCGCGCAGGAGACGCCCCTGCCACCCGTCCATCGAGTAGCCGGGGACCGTGAGCGCCCCGTCGTCGAGCGTCTTGTCCTCGTCGAAGAGCGCGGTGAGGTCGATGTCGCTGACCTGCCCGCGACCCTCGCAGGTGGGGCACATGCCGCCGAGCCGCTCGAAGCTGGCCTTCTCCTTGATCGTCCGGTCGCCCCGCTTGACCTCGATCGCGCCGGAGGCCGACACCGAGGGCACGTTGAAGGAGTACGCGTTCGGCGGTCCGGCGTGGGGCTCACCGAGTCGGCTGAAGAGGATCCGCAGCATCGCGTGGGCGTCGGTGGCGGTGCCGACCGTGGAACGCGGGTGGGAGCCCATGCGCTCCTGGTCGACCACGATCGCGGTCGTCAGCCCCTCGAGCAGGTCGACGTCGGGTCGACCCACCGAGGGCATGAAGCCCTGCACGAACGAGCTGTAGGTCTCGTTGATCAGGCGTTGGGACTCCGCCGCGATCGTGCCGAAGACCAGGGAGCTCTTGCCCGAGCCGGAGACGCCGGTGAAGACCGTCAGTCGACGTTTCGCCAGGTCCACCGAGATGTCCCGCAGGTTGTTCTCGCGCGCGCCTCGTACGCGGATCAGCGCGTGGTCGTCGGCGGGGTGGGATCCGGAGTCGGTCGCGTCCGTCGGCACGGCGGGAGCGTACGCCCGGAGCGCCGTCGCCGTCTCGGGCCGGAAGGCCCGACCACGGGGGTGCAGAGAGGTGGGCCTGTAGGCCGGGTTCTGTTCCCCGGGGCCTCGCGGCTCCCGGTTCGGCGACCATCCATCTCCGGACCGCCGTCGCCGGCGGTCTCCTGCGGTCTACCCGCGGACTCGGGCGGGCCGCCCTCGATCATCCGCGCGCCGCCCGCATCGCTGCGGACGGCTTCTTGACCTTGCTCCCGGTGGGGTTTGCCTAGCCACCCCGGTCACCCGGGGTGCTGGTGGTCTCTTACACCACCGTTTCACCCTCACCACCGCAGCTGCGGTGGCGGTCTGTTCTCTGTGGCACTGTCCCGCGGGTCACCCCGGGTGGGCGTTACCCACCACCGCGCCCTGTGGAGCCCGGACCTTCCTCGGCCCCTCCCCCTCGCGGGTGAGGGGACGCGGCCGCCCGGCCCACCTCTCTGCGGGAGAAGCGTACGCCTCAGGCGCGTTCGAACCGCACCCGGCGGAGCGTCTCGTCGACCTCGACCAGGCGTACGTCGATGCGACGGCCCAGCGGCAGCTCGGCGCCGGGCGGGCACTCGATCGTCGCCTCGATCGCCGGGTCGGGCACCTGCACGCGTCCGCAGTGCGGCGCGTCGTCGTCGCGCTCGACGACGACGCCGGTGAAGACCTCGCCCTCGCGGCCGGCGAGCACCAGGCACTCGGCGAGGTCGATCACGGCGTTCTCGAAGGCCGCGGCACGCCGGCCGGCCGCGGCCATCGCGGCGGGCAGCTCGGGCAGGCCGTCCCGCACCCAGTCGGGGACGGGCGCCTCGGCGCGGATGGCGAGACAGGTCTCGAGCACGTAGCGGTCGGCCAGGCGGCGCAGCGGGGCGGTGGCGTGGGCGTACGGCGCGGCGATCGCGGCGTGGACGGTCAACTCGGGCAGCTCGCCGTCGAAGGCTGCGTACGCTGCCCCGCGCAGCAGACGGGTGCCCGCGATGACCACCGCGTTCGAGGCGGGGTCCTCGGGGTCGAGGGTGCGGATGAAGGCCGGGTAGTCGATGTCGGCAGGCCAGTCGAGACCGAGCCCGAGGGCCGTACGCCGCAGCCGGTCGACGTCGGGCGGCACCGGCGGCGGGAGCGTACGCAGCACCCCGATCCCGCCCTCGATCATGATCTGCGCGGCGGACATGCCGGTGAGCAGGGAGATCTGCGCGTTCCACTGCTCGACGGGACGGGCCGGGCGTACGCGCAGCGACCAGGTGCCGTCGTCCTGCACCTCGACCTCCTGCGACGGGATCGGCAGGCTGATCGCCCGCCGTTCCGCCTCGTGGGCGAGCCGCATCCGGCCGATCTCGCGCAGCAGGTCCAGGCAGGGACGCAGGATCTCGTCGTCAGGTGCGCACGGGAGTCCGTGGTCCTCGGCATCGAGAAGGTCCTCGGCCTCGGGGTAGGACAACGCGCGACGGCTGCGGATCACGGCACGCTCGACGTGCACCGCGATCTGGTGTCCCCAGGCGTCGAGGCGCATGGTCCACAGGACGGCGGGGCGGTCGCGATCGGGCAGCAGCGAGCCCGCGTCCTCGGAGATGACCGGCGGGTGCAGCGGGATCTTCTCGGTCGCGCCGTAGCAGGTGGTGCCACGGCGCCAGGCCTCCTCGTGCACCGGGTCGCCCGGCGAGACGAAGGCGGAGACGTCGGCGATGGCGTACCGGACGAGATAGCCCTCGCCGTCGCGCTCGAGGTGCATCGCCTGGTCCAGGTCGCGGGTGTCCTCGGGGTCGAGGGTGAAGAAGGGGATGTCGGTGCGGTCGCGGTCAGGCATCCGCGGTGAGGCGGCAGCTTCCTTCGCACGGCGGCGTACGTCGAGGTCGAACCCGTCCGGCAGACGCTGCTCCTCGCGGAGCCTGCGCACCCCGGCGGCGAGCCGCTCGGCCGCCGTGCCCGGCTGGGCGGCGAGGGGTCTGCGCGGCATGCTCTCAACCTATGATGCGAGAGGGACTGACGCACCCGTCAAACGGCCGCCCTGCGCGTGACTACCGACAGGCATCGAGGTCGCAGGAGTGGTCGTCGCAGCCTCAGAGCACAATCAGGGGCAGCCGAATACCGCCGCCGGCTTGACCGAGCAGCACCACGGGTTGTTCTTCCCCGCCAGACGGCAGCATCAGGTCGACCTCCTCGCTGTAGGTGTCGCCGGGCAGCAGGATGCGCGCAGGACCGCGACACGCCGGGTTGTAACCCGTAACCACCGTCTCCCCTTGCTGCGCCGCGAAGAAGGTTCCACAGGTGCCGCCGAGGGTGATTTTGCCGCCGGAGATGTTGCGTACGCTCACGGCGGCCTTCAGACGGCCGTCGTCGATGCGGGCCACTCCGACCTGCACGGCGGTGAGCGTGCTGTCGCCTGAGACGACGAGCATTGGCTCAGGCGGCATGCTCAGGCCGCCGACGCCGATCCGCAGGTCGACGTAGTCGTAGAAGCCGCGAAAGGTCGGGTCGCAACCCTCGATGACATTGGAGCCTTGGCGGCGTACGCGTCTCCCGTCGTACAGCACGTAGATCGGGGGGGCGAGGTTGTCATCGCTCCCGCAGCCGTATGAGCTCTCCACCGCGAGCGGGACCGGGCGACCACCAGGAGTGAGCACGGCACGCCGCACCTCGTCCACGCCCGGCTCACTGCCTCGGATGTCCGGCCGAGCCAGGTCACGCCGACCGCTGAATCCGTTCGACTCGACTTCGACGTCATCGGCATTCACCACGCAGGCATCCACGTCCCCGGCCACGGTCAGGTCGAGGCCGTTGAGCGAGCGCAGATCGAGCACGCGGCACTCCTCGAGCCCGGTCTCATCACGGGCGACGGGCATCCGCATCGCGGTTCCGTTCTTCTGCAACCTCACCAGCACGTTGTCGGGCCACGTGCCGCGCTCTCGAGTTACGTCGATCGACGCGTCGCGAGACTCGAATGCCGGCACAGACTCACTCTCCGAACAGTCCTGCCGCACCGCGTCCACCTGATTCGGTGCCAGCATCAGAATCCGCCAGTCACACGCCGAGTCGGGCAGCAGGGTCTCGGTGAGGTTGCGCCGAACGAGCGGGACAGTGAGGCGGTCCTCGTCCACGCTCGGGGGACCGCTCAGCTCGAGCGAGCTGCTTGCAGCAGTCACCCATCCCGCGCCCTCACCCAGCTCGATCAACCCGGCGACCAGATCGAAGCCGTCGAGCCGGTAGCTCAGCACGCTGCGACGCAGCTCGACCTCGGTGAATGCACGCTCGGTGAACTCGGCCGCGAGTTCTTCGCCAGGGGCGAGCACACGGGAGCGTTGCCCCTGCTCGGTGAATTGTCGGTCGACGCACGACGCGCCCTCGATAGTCCCGCTGCTCAGCGACTGGCGCACTCCGATCCGCATGACGAGCCGCAGGCACCCCGGAACTCGTATGCCGCGATCGCCTTCGTTCACCAGCGCGAGCCGTATCTGCAGCGCCCGAGGGCTGCGATCGTCCACCTGGACCGACACGACGGATCCGTACAGTTGTGGGGGCAGCAGGCCGGTTGCCGCGTCCTGGGAACCGTCCCCATCGACCCCACGCCCCGCCACCTGGCGGTCGCGGACGCTGTCGCTCAGCACACCTGCAACACCGACGACACCGAGCACCACCGCAGCAACCGCGACGGCCGCTGACCACCGCCGCTCGCGAGTCGAATCCGCGCCGACTCGGCGTGGGGAGGGCCGATCCAGGTAATGCTCCAGCGGCACCCGACCGTCGCCCGGGTCCGCCCAGTCGCCCAGCCGCAGAAGTTCCTCGAGATGCGACGCATCGTCGCCAAGGCCCTGCGTTCGCCCCTTGTCGTTCATCGCTGCCCCTCTGTCGTCAGCCGATCAGCCGCGGACCCACCGTCGGCCTGCAGGTACGCGAGCCGCGCCTCGAGCGTCCGTAGTGCCTTGCTGGTCTGGCTCTTCACCGTGCCGGTGGAAATCTCGAGCGTCGCTGCGGTGTCCTCCACCGACTGGTCGCACAGGTAGCGCAGCGCGATCACCGCGCGCTGCCGCGGTGGGAGAGCCCGCACCGCCTCCCGCAGCGCGAGCGACTCGGTGTGGTCGTGCGTACGCATCGCAGCGTCAGGACTCGAAGTCGGGTCGCCCGCCTGGGCGACCATCAGGTGCCGGCGGCGGAGAGTACGCATCGAGGTGCGCTGGGAGAGCCGCACCATCGTGGTCGTCGCGTACGGCCCGGGGCCCCGATCGTCGATGCGGTCCCAGGCCTGCCCGAGGCGTACGACGGTCTCCTGCAGCAGGTCCTCGGCGTCCTCACGGCTGCGTGTGAGGGCGTGAGCGAGGCGCCGCAAGCGCACCTCCTCGTCTCGGAGGTACGCCTCGATGGCGTCGCTGTGCTTCCTCACGTGCTCTGTCTAGCCGCGACCGGCGCCAGAGGTTGCCCGCCTCGTCGAGATTCTGCGCAGCGACAGGTTCCTCAGGCAGGCGGCGTCGCGTTGAAGAGCCGCAGCGAACCCGAGACGACCGTGCCGGGCTGGTCTGCGTCGGTCACGAACGTCATCACGCACACCGACGCCGGGCTGAGCTCCATGCGTCGCAGCAGATCGCCGCGCAGCGGGTCCAGTCCCATCGCCTCGGCCACGAGGATCTTGATGGGGGTGACGTGGCTGACCGCCACGACGGTGCCGCCGGCGTGGACGGCGAGGATGCGGCCGAGGCCGGCGCGTACGCGGTCAGCGACGGTCGCGAAGGACTCCCCGTCGCCGCCAGCGGGCACGTCCGGGGAGGCCAGCCAGCGACGCATCCCCTCGGGGTCGCGGTCGTCGACCTCGCCGAAGGTCAGCCCGTCCCACGCGCCGAACTCGGTCTCGGCCAGCCCCATCTCGACCGCGGGCTCCAGCGCCTTCTCGCCGTCGACCTCGCCGCCCAGCACGGCCGCGACGATGTCGGCGGACTCCTGGGCCCGACGTACGGGGGAGGTCAGCAGCACGTCGACGTCGCCCAGCATCGGCGAGAGCCAGCGGGCGGTGCGGCGCACCTGCTCGCGGCCGTCGTCCGTCAGCCCGGGGTTGAGGCCGCCGAGCCCGCCGGAGAAGCGCTTCTCGGCGGTGTGCTCGGTGACCCCGTGGCGTACGAGGACCACCGTCGTCAGCACGGTGTCGGTGTCGTCGGACCAGCCGCGCGACGGCGTCTGATCCCCAGCCTGAGCGGGAGTCTGCGCCGTCTGCGGGGTCTCGTCGGCTCCCGAGGCCACCCGTACGCCCTCGAAGTCGCCGTCGAGCGCGGCGTTCGCGAGCCGGTCGGCGTGAGCGTTCTCCGCGCGCGGCACCCAGGTGTAGGACACCCGGCCGGCGAGGTCGCTCTCGAGGCCGCGCGCCTCGTGGGCGAGCTGCTGCATGTCGGGGTGCTTGATCTTCCAGCGGCCCTCCATCTGCTCGACGACGAGCTTGGAGTCCATGCGCACCTCGACGTCGGCGCCCGGGGCGTGCTCGAGGGCGAGACGCAGGCCCGCGAGGAGGCCCTGGTACTCCGCGACGTTGTTGCTCGCGCGCCCGATCCTCTCCGCGGCCTCCGCGAGCACCGTGCCGGAGGCGTCCTTCAACACTGCTCCGTACGCCGCGTCCCCGGGGTTGCCCCGTGACCCGCCGTCGGCCTCGACGACGACGCGCTCGTCGCGCGCGGCGGCCGCAGCGCGTGGGGTGGTCACGCTCAGATCCCCGACTCGGGCGTACGCACCAGGATGCGGTCGCACTCCTCGCACCGCACGACCTGGTCGGGGGCTGCGGCGGCGATGTCGGCGAGGTCGGCGGAGTTCAGCGTCAGCCGGCAGCCGCCGCAGGCGCGGCGGTGCAGGGCCGCGGCGCCGACGCCGCCGTGGCGTTCGCGGAGCTTCACGTAGAGGGCGAGCAGGTCGTCGGGGATCTCAGCGACCATGCGGGCGCGCTCGGACTGGACGGCACCGGCCTCGACCTGCACCTCGCCGGCCTTCTCGTCGCGGCTGCGGCGCAGCGCCTCGATCTGCTCGTCGAGATCGTCGCGCTGACCCGCCAGGTCGTCGCGCATCGTGGTCGCCGCCTCCAGGCGCTCCATGATCTCGAGCTCGGCGTCCTCGAGCTCGTCGATGCGGCGCTTGAGGCTGACCATCTCGTGGCTGATGCGCTCGAGGTCCTTCGGCGAGGCGGACCCCGCATCGAGCCGCTGCTGGTCGCGCTCGCGGCGCGTACGCGCCTGCTCGACGTCGGCGTCGGCGCGCTTGCGGTCCCGCTCGAGGTCGTCGGCGAGCACTGCTGCGTCACGGGCCTGCGCGTCGATGTCCCCTCGCCGGCTGACCAGCTCGGCGAGCTGCGCGGACTCCGGCAGCGAGGCCAGCTTGTGCTGGAGCGAGTCGAGACGGGAGTCGAGCGCCTGGAGGTCCAGCAGCCGCATCTGGTCGGCGGGGTCGGCCTTCATGAGTGCTCCTGATGGGGACGCGCGGCGGGGTGGGAGGGCGAGGCGGCGTGCACCGTCCAGGGGTCGGTGACCACCGTGGAGACGCGCACGTCCAAGTCCCCCAACCTAGCGGTGAGACGGTCGGCGAGCACCGGCAGCCAGGTCCACTCCGCAGCCCAGTGGGAGACGTCGAGCAGGGCGGGCGCGCCGGGGTGCTCGAGGAACTCCGAGGCGACGTGGTGGCGCAGGTCGGAGGTGACGTACGCGTCGGCACCGGTGCGGCGGGCGACGTCGAGGAGGGAGTCGCCCGCGCCCGAGCAGAGGGCGACCGTGCGGATCATCCGGTCGGGGTCGCCGCCGGCTGCGACCCCTCGCTGCGTGGCCGGGAGGGCGGCTGCGACATGGGCGGTGAAGTCGCGCAGGGTCAGGGGCGTACGCAGCTCGCCGACGCGTCCGATGCCGCGGTCGGCGCGCCACGGCAGCTGCACGAGCTCGTAGAGGTCGTAGGCCACTTCCTCGTACGGGTGTGCGCCGAGGAGCGCGGCGATGACGGCGGTGCGGTCGCGGCGCCGCACGAGCACCTCGATGCGGACCTCCTCGACGGTCTCGGTCACCCCGGCCCGACCGATGTGCGGATCCGCCTCCGCGGAGGGGCGGAAGCGTCCTTGGCCGGTGCTCGAGAAGCTGGCGCGGTCGTACTCGCCGATCGACCCGGCCCCCGCGTCTGCCATGGCCTCGCGTACGCGCTCGGCATCGGGGACGGGGACGAGGACGACGAGCTTGTCGGGACGGTCCCCTGGCGCGGGGTCGTCGACGTCGAGCAGCGTGGTGTCGGTCAGACCCAGCGCCTGGGCCATGGCCTCGTTGACGCCCCCGGGGGCGACGTCGGCGTTGGTGTGGGCGGTGTAGAGGGCGCAGCCGCCCTGGATCAGGCGGTGGACGGTGCGTCCCTTGGGACCGGTCGCGGCGACCGAGTTGACCCCGCGGAGCAGCAGCGGGTGGTGGGTGACGACCAGGTCGGCGTCCATGGCGAGCGCCTCGTCGACCACGGCCGGGGCGGGGTCGACCGCGAGGAGGACCGTGCGTACGTCCGCGGTCGGATCGCCGACAGTGAGGCCCACCTTGTCCCAGGAGTGGGCGGTGGCCGGCGGGTACCAGCTCTCGATCTGGCGGAGCACGTCACGCAGCTGCATGGCCGCAACCTACGCGTACGCCTCCGCACGCCCCCCACCGCCGAGAGGTCACTTCCCGCGAGGGGTCACTTCCCGCAGAGGTCACTCCCCGCGAAGGGTCACTTCTCGCGAGGGGTCACTTCTCGCAGAGGCAGCCCTTGACTGGTGCGTACGTCAGGCCACGGCGTCTCCATGGCTGACGTACGCACCAGTCAAGGCTGCCGTCCGCACTGGTCAGCGGGAAAGGGCTCTCCGGGTGCCGCGCATTGCCATCACGCCAGTGGCACGACGATCTCGCTGCCACGAGGACCGACGACGCGTACGCGCTCGGCGCCGGGCGGCAGGTTCAGGTCGTAGCGCGTACGCACCCGCTGGCCGGGCGCGACGGTCGTCGGAACGCAGTCGACGAACGGGCTGCTGTCGACGTAGGCCTCGCCCGGTGACGAGGGGCCGTCCGGCGGTTCTTGCACCGTCGGCCTGCAGCTGAAGCCCTCGGTCGGCATGTCGCTCACGTTCTCGTACGCGAGCACGAACGAGTCGTCGCCCGCCGACGGGAGTTGTTCGATCGTCAGCACGCCGATGGCGCGCACGGGGGCCTCTTGAGACATCACGAAGGTCGCCGTCGCCCCGGGGTCGGTGTCGACGACGACACGGACGCTGGTGCCGAGCAGCCGAGGTAGGGACAGGCCCGTGTCTGCTGAGAAGAACGCATACACGGAGGTGGCTCCGGGGGCGATGGGAAGCAGGCCGCAGCGACCCGCGAAGTCCAGCGGAGGAGTCTGGCTCGGGACCCGGCGCCCGTTGATGTTCACGACCTCGGTCGTCGTGTCGGCACACGAGCTTCTCGCAATCGGCAGCTCTGTGATGTTGCGCATCGAGGCCCAGAAGCCGACGGTCGTCGCGGGACCGGGCTCGACCGAGATCCGCTCGACGTCGTCGAAGACCACGTGTCCGGCATCCATGCCCTCGGCGCGCGCCGTCTGCTCGTCGGCGGGCTGTGTCACCGGCACGGTGATCTCGCTGCCGAGAGGACCGACGACGCGTACGCGATCGGTGCC
This sequence comes from Nocardioidaceae bacterium, assembly GCA_018672315.1. Classification (NCBI taxonomy): domain Bacteria; kingdom Bacillati; phylum Actinomycetota; class Actinomycetes; order Propionibacteriales; family Nocardioidaceae; species Nocardioidaceae bacterium. The sequence goes on from CP076053.1 coordinate 668,042, forward strand.
GTCGGGCAGATCGAGGTCGAACTCGCTGACGTCCAGCCCGCCGGCGCGCACCGCCGATCCGGAGCATCGTGCGTTCGGAGGGGTGTCCACGTAGGCCTCGCCGACTACCAGTCCGGCAGCGCCGCCCGGCTGCACGACAGCCGGCGAGCAAGGGAAACCCGGCGAGGTGCGGTCGTCGAGGTTCTCGTACGTGAGAACGAACGTGTCGTCCGCTGTTGTCGGCGGCGCCTCGACCGTCAACACCCCGACCACGCGAAGCGGCGTACTCGTGGACATCACGAACGTGACCGTGGCTTCCGGGTGATCGGCCAGCGACCACTGGATGGAGGAGCCGTAAAGCCGCCCCGCCGAGGGCACTTTCGCACTCGCAGAGAGACTGCTCGCCCCGAACGCCAGCATGGGCTCGAACTCGGCGCAGTCGCTTCTGCTCTCGATCCTTGCCGACTCCTGTCCGCCGCGCTGGCTGGGACGTACCACGCGAGTGACGTCCGTAGTGCAGCTCGTGCCTTGGACCGCTTCCGACGACCGGTTCTCGATAGTTGCCCCGAACGAGATGCTGCGCGTCCCCTCGCTGAAGTTCATGGCCCTTCCCAGCTCTACGTCACGCACGTTGCGGACCAGAAGCTTTCCGGATCGACCCGGCTCGGCGTCCGGCATCGGACGATCGGCCCTGTCTTCGTTCGAGCGCTGCGTCGAAGTCGGCGGCGGCCCGGCTACCTCGCTGTCTTGCGGCCCGACGATCTGTGCCAGACCGATGCCGCCGCTCACGACCGCGACGGCAGCTGCCGCAGCGGCGAGGGCGAGACGCGCCGGCCGTCGCCGATCGTCGAGAGCATTCACGTCGGCGGCGGCCGCGTACGTGTCGGGTCCGGTCTCCGGGCGCACCCACTCCCCCTCGCGTAGCACGCGCTCGACCCGCTCGATCTCGGCCAGGCTGGCATCCTCTGAACTCATCGGTGCTCCCTCTCGTACGCAGGATCGAGCGCGGCCAGCTGCGACGCGAGCGTCCGCAGCGCCTTGCTGGTCTGGCTCTTGACGGTGCCGGCGGAGATCTCCAACGCCGCGGCGGTGTCCTCGACGGACTGGTCGCACAGGTAGCGCAGCACCACCACGGCGCGCTGGCGCGGCGGCAGGTCGCGCACGCCGGCGCGTACGACGAGGTGGTCCTCACGGTCGCCAGCGGTCACGCCGGTCCCGTCGAGCACTGCGCGATCGCGTACGCGCACCTGCCCCATCGCGTGCCGCACCCGCCACCGCTGAGCGAGGCGCGCCATCACGGTGGTCGCGTACGCCCCCGGCCCGCGTCCGTCGATGCGTCCCCACGCGTCGAACACCCGGGACCACGTCTCGGCGAGCAGGTCCTCGGCGTCGTGGTCGTCGCGCGTCAGGGCACGGGCGAGGCGCTGGAGGCGTACGCGGTCCGCGTCCACCCACGCGTCGAACCCCGCGCGCTCCCGACCTCCCATGCCCTAGATAGTCGCGAACGCGGCGCCGGGTTGCCTCACAACTGCAGATGCAGCAGCGGCGCGTCGCCGAGCTGTCCGAGTCGGGCAAGCACCGCGTCCCGCGAATCGCACCTGCACCGCCTGGGCTCTGAGCCTCGGGCCAGCTCGTCGAATCTCCCGTCGTCCAGCTCGAGAACGAGAACTGCGACGGCCGCCGCGGGGCCACAGAACTGCGTCTTTTTGTGCCCTCTCGGCGGAACTTTGTGCCCTCTCGGCGGAACTTTGTGCCCTCTCGGCGGAACTTTGTGCCCTCTCGGCGGAACTTTGTGCCCTCTCGGCGGTTGGGCGCCTTCGCCCGTGCGCCTGTCACCTCGCGGAGACCAGCGACCTGTCAGACGTACGGGTCAAGATCGCCCCATGACGACCACGCGCGCTTGGCGCGCCCGCACCTTCATCGCCACCAGCCTCGACGGCTTCATCTCCCGGCCCGACGGCGACATCGAGTGGCTGACCGACCCGCCGGCGGAACCGCGCCATGTGGCCGGCCACGCCGGACCGACGCCGCCGGCCGACTACGACGAGTTCACCGCGCCCGTCAGCCACCTGGTGATGGGGCGCGGCACGTACGAGAAGGTCGCCTCGTTCCCCGCCTGGCCGTACGACCGGTTCGCCGTGGTCGTCCTCAGCACGACGATGAGCGACGACGACCCACGCATCTCGGTCGTCCGGTCGCTGTCCGAGGCCGTGGCAACACTCGACGACACAGGAGCCACCGACGTGTACGTCGACGGCGGGCGGGTCGTCAGCGCGTTCCTCGAGGCCGACCTGCTGGACGAGCTCTACCTGCACCGTGCGCCCGTGATCCTGGGTCGAGGCCTGCCGCTGTTCCACGACCTCGAGCGCGAGGCGCGGCTCGTCCACCTCGGCACGTCGACGAACGACGCCGGCATGACCTCGACCCGGTACGCCGTCGCGCGCGACTGATGCCGAGTGTGGTGTCGAGACGCTCGGCCGGCGCCTGGCACCCCCACCACCGGCTGCGTCAGTTGACGAGGCGGTCGTGGCCCTCCCAGTACGGCGCCCGCAGCTTGAACTTCTGCAGCTTGCCGGTCGCCGTACGCGCCAGCTCCTCGCGCACCTCGACGCTGGTGGGCGCCTTGTAGCCCGCGAGCCGCTCCTTGCACCACGCGATGACGTCCGCCTCGGTCACCGACTCCCCCGCCGCCGGCACCACGAGAGCCTTGATGGTCTCGCCCCACTTCTCGTCGGGCACCCCGATGACCGCGACCTCGGCGACGGCGGGGTGGGAGAAGATCGCGTCCTCGACCTCGATGGAGGAGACGTTCTCACCGCCGGTGATGATCACGTCCTTCTTACGGTCCTTGATGGTGAGGTAGCCGTCGGGACCGATCTCGCCCCCGTCGCCGGTGTGGAACCAGCCGCCCGCCAGCGCCCGGTCGGACTCCTCGGGGTTGTCCCAGTAGCCCTCCAGCGCCACGTTCGACCGCGCGAGCACCTCGCCGTGGTCGTCGATGCGCAGCTGCACACCGAGCGCGGGCGCCCCCGCCCGCGACAGGAGGCCGGCGCGCTCCTCGGGGTCGAGGTCGTCCCACTCGGCGCGCGCACGGTTGACCGTCAGCAGCGGCGAGGTCTCGGTCAGGCCGTAGATCTGGATGAGCTCCCAGCCCAGCTCCTCCTCGACGCGCATGATCGTCTTGGTGGGGGGCGGGGCGCCGGCGACGACGACGCGTACGCGGTCCCGCCCCGGGATCTCGCCTTCCCACTCGGATGCCGCCTCGAGCACCGCGGCGACGACGGCCGGCGCGCAGAACATCATCGTGACGCCGTGGTCGCGTACGCGTCGCAGTATCTCCGCGCCGTCGATCTTGCGCAGCATCACCTGCTTCATCCCCAAGGCCGCCGCCGCGAACGGGAAGCCCCACCCGTTGACGTGGAACTGCGGCAGCGTGTGCAGGTAGACGTCACGGTCGGTGCCGGCGACGTGCAGCCCGAAGGTCGTCGCGTTCACCCACAGCGTGCGATGCGTCAGCTGCACGCCCTTGGGGCGAGCGGTGGTGCCGGAGGTGTAGTTGATGGTGGCGGTGGCGTTCTCGTCCGGCTCCCAGTCGCGCGGTGCGGTGTCGTCGAGGTAGAGGTCCTCGTCGCGACCGAGCACGTAGCGGTGCTCGCAGGTCACGTCGGCCAGCGCCTCGTCGAGCTCCGGGTCGACGAAGAGCACGCGCGCGCCGCTGTGCTCGACGATGTAGCGCACCTCGTCGGGTCGAAGTCTGAAGTTGATCGGCACCAGCACCCGACCCCAGCCGCAGACCCCGTGGAAGGCAGTGATCAACCGCGCGGAGTTCTGCGTCACGAACGCCACCCGGTCGCCCGGCTCGAGACCGAGCTCGTCGAGCTTCGCGGCGAGGGCCCGAGCGCGGCGGCCGACCTCCGCGTACGTCATCTCCGGCAGCGGTGCGGCCGGCTGGTCGGGCTCGTCGATGATGCCGACGCGGTCGCCGTACACGGTCTCGGCGCGGTGCAGGAAGTCACGCAGGGTCAGGGGGACGAACACAGAACCTCCCGGGGCCAGGATTCGACAGGGGCACTCGACGGACGACCTCACCCTAGTCCCATCGATGTGACCCGCACCACGGCCCGGCTCCTGGTCTGACCGCATCGATGCCCAAAGGTCCCGAATCGGACAAGTCGGGCTAAAGGTCTTGTGATCCCACAGGTATTGGAATAGGTTGTCGCTCACAGGTCGCCGGTCGGGTCAGCGCTCGATCGGCTTCGCGACACCGCTTGACAGGACGGATGTCGCGCCGCCGAGCGGCACAGGGCGGGCGTTGGAGTGGGTCCGGCGCCCGCCTTCGCTGTGCTCGCTCGCCCGAGGTCCGAGGGTTCAAAAGATCGGTGGGCGCAGCAGGGATCGAACCTGCGACCACCTGCTTGTAAGGCAGGTGCTCTACCGCTGAGCTATACGCCCCGACGCGGCAGCACCCTACGACAGCCTCAGGACGAGCCCGACGCCAGCAGGGCCGCGACTCCCTCGCGGTGCTGCTCGACCGAGCGTGGCCGACCCACCCCGTGGTGCAGCGACCAGCGCACGGTGCCGCCCGGGTCGATGGCGTACGACGACCGCCGCGGTGCGCCCCGCGCCGGGTCGAGCACGCCGTACGCCCCGCTGACCGCCCCGTGCGGCCAGAAGTCGCTCAGCAGCGGCAGAGACCATCCGCGTGCGTCCGCCTGGGCGCGCCACACGAAGGTCGAGTCGCAGGAGACCACCGCGACGCCGACGCCGTCGTCCGCGACGGCGGGGGCGAGCTCGTCCAGCGAGCCCACCTCGTCGCTGCAGATCGGCGAGAACGCGAACGGCACGAACACCAGCAGCAGGCCGCCCGGACCCGACAGCCCGGCCAGCGACCGCGCCAGACCGTGCTGGTCGCGCAGGTCCAGCACGGGCGCCCGCTCACCGACCGCCGGCGGCAGTCCGCCGGTCTCGGGTGGCGAGCTCAGGCCGACGCCTCTTCCTTCTGCTCGCCGTTCTCGTCGAGGTCCTTGAGGTCCTTCTTCAGGATCTTGCCGGTGGCGTTGCGCGGCAGCTCGTCCATGAACACGAAGTCCCTGGGCACCTTGTAGCGCGCCAGGTTGTCCTTGACGTGCTTCTTCAGCGTGTCCTCGTCGACCTCGCCCTTGCGTACGACGAACGCCCGCAGCCGCTTGCCGAACTCCTCGTCGTCGACGCCGATGCAGGCCACGTCGTCGACCGCGTCGTGGCGGCTGAGGGTGTCCTCGACCTCCTTGGGGAACACGTTCTCACCGCCGGAGACGATCATCTCGTCGTCACGGCCTTCGATGTGCAGCAACCCGTGCTCGTCGAAGCGCCCGAGGTCGCCCGAGCTCATCAGCCCGTCGATGACCTCCTTGGACTCCTCCGTGCCACCGGTGTAGCCGGCGAAGAGCATCGAGTTGCCCACGAAGATGCGTCCCACCTCGCCCTGCGGCACCTCGTTCTCGCTCTCGTCGAAGAGCTTCACGACCGTGTTGTACGGCGGCTTGCCGGCGGTGCCGGGTGCCGTACGCAGGTCCGAGGGCTGGGCGATCGTCGCCCACGCCACCTCGGTGGAGCCGTAGATGTTGTAGAGGTTGTCGCCGAAGCGGTCCATCCACGCCATCGCGAAGTCGCCCGGCAGCGCCGACCCGGACGCGCAGACCGCCTCGAGGCTCTTCATGGGGTGCTTGTCGAGCACGGCGTCGTCGAGACGCATCATGCGCTGCAGCATCACGGGGATGACCACGAGCGAGTCGCACTCGTGCTGCTCGACGAGCTCCATGCAGTGCTCGGGGTCGAACTTGCGCGTGAGCACCATCGTCGTGCCGAGCAGCATCGCGAGGTTCAGGTGCGCCCAACCCCAGGTGTGGAACAGCGGCGCGGCGATGTGGCAGGTCCAGCCGTACTTGAGCGGGATCTTGGACAGGATCGCACCGGCGGCGTCCATGCCCGCCTCGCTGCGCGGGGCGCCCTTGGGGGTACCCGTGGTGCCGGAGGTGAGGATGACCGGCGCGGTCGTGTGCTGGGGCACCGGCACGGCGTCGGTCGAGCCGTTCTGGATGAGGCCCTCGAGCGTCGGGATGTCGAGGTCGTCGGCGGCGGAGTCGACCCACGCGACGACGCGCTTCACCTCGACGCCGGAGTCGTCGACGAGCTGGGTGAACTCCTCGTCGTAGACGATCGCGACCGGCTTCTCCCGCGCGCACACCTCGCCCATCTGGGGCGCGGCGAACGCGGTGTTGAGATAGAGGATGTCGGCGCCGATCTTTGCCAGCGCCACCGAGATGTCGATGAAACCGCGGTGGTTGCGGCAGAGCACGGCGACCGAGTCGCCCTCGTGCACCCCATGACGCAGCAGCCCGTTGGCCAGCCGCGTCGTACGCTCGTCGATCTCGCCCCAGGTCAGCGAGCCGAGCTCGTCGATGACCGCCGTCTCGTCGGATCCGCGCAGCGCCATCGAGCCGAACCCGCCGGCGAAGCCGACACCGTGCTGCGTGAGCACCTTGGCCAGGCCGGCCAGCGTCTTCGGCCCGTACGGACGCACGACGCCGGCGCGACCCAGCGAGACGAGGGTGTTGACCTGGACCTTGACGGTCTCGCTGATCTTCGACATCGAGTTCCTGTTCTGCTCACGCGGCCGCGCCGCACTGCTCTGACTCAGCGGGGGCGTCCGGGGAGCACACCCGTGCACCACTGACTGCCCCGTCCACGCGTACGCAACCATCCGCGCTCACGTCGGACGGATCAGCGGGCAGCGGGAAGGATGCTCCTCAGCGTCCCTGCTTGGGGGCGACCAGGCAGGTCGCCGACCAGCCGTCGCTCACCACGACCGTCGAGGTCGTCGACAGACCCGCCACGGGAGCCGCTTCGGTGATGTCGGCGTGGTCGACCGCGCCGGGCCGCCCGACCTTGGGGGTCACGAGCCAGACCGCGCCGCCCTCGCCGAGGTCGGTGAGCGCGTCGACCAGGTCGTCGACCAGGTCCCCGTCACCGTCACGCCACCACATCAGCACCACGTCGACGACCGAACCGTCGCCGCCGTCGATCATGTCCGCGTCGATCGCGTCTTCGACCTCGCGTCGTACGCCGTCGTCGACGTCCTCGTCCCAACCGAGCTCCTGGACGAGCATGCCCTTCTTCAGGCCCAGCTTCTCACCGACTGTGTGGGTGGTGTCCCCACCCGCGGTCGCGCTCACGTGTCACCCTCCGGATCCGTCAGCGGCCGCGCGATGCGGCCACGCTCTGCGTTCGTGTGCACGGCCAGTCCAGCGGAGTCGCGGCGGCTTGGCAACCCTGCCCCGCCGACCGGCCGCGACTGCCCCGCTTGTGACTGGGCAGTAGGTGGCCCTACGGGGTAGGAAGGAGGGTGCGACGGGCCACCTCGCCCGCCCGCACACGGCCTCGTCACCACCGTGATCCCAGGCCTTCGTGACCACGCTTAGGAGACCTCGCCTTGTCCGAGAACGAGTCCTCGTCCGGCAAGAACCTCGTCGCCGGCCCCCCGGTCATCACCGGCGGCCTGCCCACCGGCCTTCCCGACATCGACCCCGCGGAGACCGAGGAGTGGCTCGACGCTCTCGAGGCGCTGGTCGACGAGCGCGGTCCGGCGCGGGCCCGCTACGTGATGCTGAAGCTCCTGCAGCGCTCCCGCGAGCGCAGCGTCGGGGTGCCCGGGCTGCGCAGCACCGACTACCTCAACTCCATCCCGCCGGAGAAGGAGCCGTGGTTCCCCGGCGACGAGGAGCTCGAGCGCAACGTACGCCGCATCATCCGGTGGAACGCCGCCGTCATGGTCTCCGCCGCCAACCGCGAAGGCCTCGAGGTCGGCGGTCACATCGCCTCCTACGCCTCCGCGGCGAGCCTGTACGAGGTCGGCTACAACCACTTCTTCCGCGGCAAGGACGACCCCGGCGGCGGCGACCAGGTCTACATCCAGGGCCACGCGTCGCCGGGCATCTACGCCCGCGCGTGGCTGCTGGGTCGCCTCACCACCGAGCAGATCGGCCGCTTCCGCCAGGAGAAGCAGCACGGTGAGGGCGAGGGACTCTCCTCCTACCCGCACCCGCGATCGATGCCCGACTTCTGGGAGTTCCCCACCGTCTCCATGGGGCTGGGCGCCATCGGCTCGATCTACCAGGCGCGCTTCAACCGCTACCTGCAGAACCGCGGCCTGAAGGACACCTCCGACCAGCACGTGTGGGCGTTCCTCGGCGACGGCGAGACCAGCGAGCCGGAGACCCTCGGCGCGATCCACCTCGCCGCCCGCGAGGAGCTCGACAACCTCACCTTCGTCATCAACTGCAACCTGCAGCAGCTCGACGGACCCGTGCACGGCAACGGCAAGATCATCCAGGAGCTGGAGTCGATCTTCCTCGGTGCCGGCTGGCACGTCATCAAGGTCGTGTGGGGCCGTGAGTGGGACGACCTGCTCGCCAAGGACGTCGACGGCGAGCTCGTCAACAAGATGAACGCGACGCCGGACGGCCAGTTCCAGACCTACGCCACCGAGTCGGGCTCCTACATCCGAGAGCACTTCTTCGACTCCCCGGGCCTGAAGAAGCTCGTCGAGCACATGAGTGACGAGCAGCTCGAGGCGCTGCCCCGCGGCGGCCACGACTACCGCAAGGTCTTCGCCGCGTTCAAGGCGGCCAGCAAGCACGTCGGGCAGCCCAGCGTGATCCTGGCGCACACCGTCAAGGGGTGGACGATCGACGCCCTCGAGGCGAAGAACGCCACCCACCAGATGAAGAAGCTGAGCAAGGACGACCTGAAGAAGTTCCGCGACCGGCTGCGGCTGCCGATCAGCGACGCCCAGATCGAGGACTCGCCGATCGCGCCCTTCTACCACCCGGGCGAGCACAGCAGGGAGCTCGAGTACCTCAAGGAGCGTCGCCGGTCCCTCGGCGGGCCGCTGCCCGAGCGCCGCGTCAAGGTCTCCAAGCTGCTCACGCTGCCGAAGGAGGACGCGTACGCCGCCCTGAAGAAGGGGTCGGGCAAGCAGAAGGTCGCCACCACGATGGCGCTCGTACGCCTGCTGCGTGACTTCTTGAAGGCCGACGACTTCGGTCAGCACATCGTGCCGATCGCACCCGACGAGTACCGCACCTTCGGCATGGACTCGCTGTTCCCGACGGCGATGATCTACGACCCGCAGGGCCAGCGCTACGAGTCCGTGGACCGCAAGCTGCTGCTGAACTACAAGCAGTCCGAGAAGGGGCAGCTCCTCCACGAGGGCATCAGCGAGGCCGGGGCGATGGCCTCGACGATCGCGGCCGGGTCCTCCTACGCCACCCACGGCGTGCCGATGATCCCGTTCTACTTCTTCTACTCCATGTTCGGCTTCCAGCGCACCGGCGACTCGATCTGGCAGATGGCCGACCAGATGTCGCGCGGGTTCCTCATCGGCGCCACCGCGGGCCGCACCACGCTGACCGGCGAGGGCCTGCAGCACGCCGACGGGCACTCCCCCCTGCTGGCGGCAACGAACCCGGCGGTCGTGCACTACGACCCGGCGACGGCGTACGAGGTGGCGCACATCGTGCGCTCGGGCCTGGAGCGCATGTACTCCGTCACCGACGCGCACCCGCAGGGCGAGGACCTCATCTACTACATGACGGTCTACAACGAGCCGGTCCAGCAGCCGGCCGAGCCCGAGGACCTCGACGTGGACGCCCTGCTCAAGGGCATGTACCACTTCGCCGACGCACCGCAGGTCGAGGCCCGCAACGGGGACGGCGCAGCACCCCGGGCCGCCCTCTTCGCCTCCGGTGTCGCGCTGCCGTGGGCCCGGGAGGCCCAGCAGATGCTCGCCGAGGACTGGGGGGTCGCCGCGGAGATCTGGTCGGTGACGTCCTGGAACGAGCTGCGACGCGAGGCCGAGGAGGTCGGCGACTGGAACCTGCTGAACCCCGGCGAGGAGCCGCGTACGCCGTGGGTCACGACCCAGCTGCAGGGACTCGCCGACGAGGGCGTCCCCGCCGTCGCGGTCAGCGACTTCATGACCGCGGTGCCGATGCAGATCGCGCCGTACGTGCCGGGCCCGTTCGCAGCCCTCGGCGCCGACGGCTTCGGGTTCGCCGACACCCGTGCGGCGGCGCGGCGCTGGTTCCACATCGACGCCGAGTCCCTCGTGGTGCGTACGCTCCGCGCGCTCGCCGACCAGGGTGACATCGACCGCGAGGTGGTCGTGAAGGCGTTCGAGCAGTACCGCATCGACGACCCCACGGCGATGCAGGGTGTGAAGCAGGAGGGCGCCGACGCCTGAGTCGGACCGAGACCGACCCGGTCCACACCGCCCCACGGCACCCCGTCAGGACGGCGGGGTGCCGTTGTGCGTCGTGGTAGGTGCGCCCGCGCCGTTCGCGCCGTGGCATGTCACGAGTGTGTCGCAACTCGATGCGGACTGACGGGGGCGGTCGTGGCGAGGTGGACGTCACGCATACGTCTGCGTAGTGTGCGGCGCACCACAGGCCGTGACTCCGGTCACGGCTTGTGTCGTCTCGTCTTCTTCCTCCCCCACCCAGGAGAACTCTGTGCCGACCGACTCCGCCGCGCTGGCACTGCGCGACATCACCGTCCGCTTCGGCGGGGTGACCGCCCTCGACGGCGTGACCGTCGAGGTGCCCGACCGCACCGTGGTGGGGATCATCGGCCCCAACGGCGCCGGCAAGACGACCCTGTTCAACGTCGCCTGCGGCTTCGTCACCGCCGACGCCGGCACCCTGCACCGCAGCGGGACCGCGATCACCGGGGTCAAGCCGCACCAGCTCGCCGGCCACGGCATCGCCCGCACCCTGCAGGGCCTCGGCCTCTTCGACCACCTGACCGTGCTCGACAACGTCACGCTCGGCGCCGACCGTCACGGCACGGCGGGCTTCTGGTCCTCCCTGTTCGCCCGCAGCGGCGCGGACGAGGCCGCACTCCGCGAGCGGGCGCACCGGGTGATGGCGCAGCTCGAGATCCTCCCGTACGCCGAGGCGTACCCGCCCTCCCTGCCGTACGCCGTGCGCAAGCAGGTGGCCCTGGCGCGGGCGCTGGTCTCGGACCCCGACGTGCTGCTGCTCGACGAGCCGGCCTCGGGCCTCTCCTCCGACGAGATGGAGGCGCTGGGCGACCGCATCCTCGCCGTCAAGGAGACCACCGCGGTGATGCTCGTGGAGCACCACATGGACCTGGTGATGCGCGTGTGCGACCGCATCGTCGTGCTGAACTTCGGTGAGGTCATCGCCACCGGCACCCCCGACGAGGTCCGCGAGGACCCCGCCGTCATCGCCGCCTACCTCGGGGAGTCGGCCGCATGAGCACTCCCACGACCCACACGTCGGGAGACGGATCCGCCGCCACCGGTGCGGCCGGCTCGCTGCACGTGCGCGACCTGACCGTCGCGTACGGGCCCGTCCGCGCTCTCAAGGGCGTCTCGCTCGAGGTGCCCGCCGGTCAGCTCACGGCGGTGCTCGGCGCGAACGGCGCGGGCAAGACGACGCTGCTGCGTACGATCTCCGGCCTCGTCCGACCGGCGTCCGGGGAGATCACCTTCGACGGCGAGGACGTGACCCGCACCAGCAGCGAGCGTCTGCCCGGCATGGGTCTCTCGCAGGTGCCCGAGGGCCGTGGCGTCATCACCGAGCTGACGGTCGAGGAGAACCTCCGGCTCGGAGCCCTGGGCCGCCGCAAGGGTGCCGACGCCCGGTCGCTCGACGAGATCTACGAGCAGTTCCCCATCCTCGGCGAACGGCGCAGCTACACCGCGCACACGCTCTCGGGCGGTGAGCGGCAGATGCTCGTCATCGGGCGCGCCCTCCTGGCCTCCCCCACTCTCCTCCTGCTCGACGAGCCCTCGCTCGGCCTCGCGCCGCGCATCGTCAGCCAGATCTTCGGCATCCTCCGCGGGCTGGTCGACGACCAGGGCCTGAGCGTGCTGCTCGTCGAGCAGAACGCCAAGAGTGCCCTCTCGGTCGCCGACCACGGGGTCGTGCTCAACCTCGGCGAGGTCGTCGCCGACGCGCCCGCCGCCGACCTGGCGGACGACGACCAGCTCCGCCGCGCCTACCTGGGATTCTGAGGAGACACCCGTGCAACAGCTGTTGACCCTGTCCCTGAACGGCATCGTGCTGGGTGCCGTGTACGCCGCCTTCGCCCTCGCCCTGGTGCTCATCTGGCGCTCGACGCGCATCGTGAACTTCGCGCAGGCCCCGATGGCGATGCTCACCACCTACCTGGCGTTCGTCGTGCTCGACGCGGGCCTGCCGTGGTGGCTGGCCTTCGTCGCCGCCCTCCTCGGCGGTCTCGCGATCGGCGCCGTGACCGAGCGGCTGATCGTGCGACACGTCGAGGGCGGTCCGGAGATCAACGCGGTGATCCTCACCCTCGGGCTCTTCATCGCCTTCACGGCCCTCGCCGGCGTGATCTTCGGCAGCGACTACCGGTCGTTCCCGACCGGCCCGTTCGGTGTCCGGGGATTCCGTGCCGGTGACCTGATCATCGCGATCACCCCGTTCCAGATCTTCTCGATCATCGCCGTCATGGTGGTGCTCGTCGCGCTCGTCGCGCTCTTCCGCTTCACCGACATCGGCCTGCGGATGCGTGCCTCGGCCTTCAGCCAGGAGACGGCGAGGCTGCTCGGCGTACGCGTCGGCGCGATGCTGACGCTGGGATGGGCCCTGGCCGCGATGGTCGGCTCGTTGGCCGGCATCCTCATCGCCGGCGGCGGCCTGGTGTTCCCGCACTACATGGACGCCATCGTGGTCTTCGGCTTCGTCGCCGCGGTGCTGGGCGGACTCGACAGCCCCTTCGGCGCCGTGGTCGGTGGACTGATCCTCGGCATGGCGCTGAGCTTCGTCGGCGGTTACCTCAACGACAGCTACCAGGCCCTCACCGCGCTGGTCATCCTGATGCTGGTGCTCACGCTCAAGCCCGGCGGACTGTTCTCCACGACCAAGGCGAGGCGGGTCTGATGAGCCAGCGCACCAGCCAGGACACCACCGAGGAGACGCCCGTCGTCTCCGGCGCCGAGCAGAAGCGCAAGCAGACCTCGGGTGACAGCGACCGGTCCGTGGCCGACCGGGGCCGCGCCCTGTGGGCGCGCGCCATGGCGCACACGGGCGCACGGCACCTGATCTTCGCCCTGGCCGCCTTCGTCGTGGTGGTCGTCGTGATCGAGTCGACCAGCGACTTCGCGAGCTTCGAGATGACGCGCTTCGGCTACTACGCGATCGCCGCGGCCGGACTGACGGTGCTGACCGGCATCAACGGACAGCTCTCCCTGGGCCACGGGGCGTTCATGGCCGTGGGGGCGTACACCGCGGCGCTGTTGCTGACCGACGACCGCGCGACGCCGCTGCTGCTGGTGCTCGTCGCCTCGGTGCTCACCACCCTGGTCGTGGGCGCCCTCGTGGGCGTGGCCGCCGCCCGGTTGTCGGGGCCCTACATCGCCGGTGCCACCCTCGCCCTCGCGATCGCCGCGACCCAGGTGCCCCTGGCCGTCCGGTCCCTCGGCGGCGAGCAGGGCCTCACGCTCGGCTCCGTCGACGTGCCGACCTGGGTCGCCGACGTCCACTTCTTCATCCTGGGCCGCGAGCTCAGCACGAACCAGTACCTCGCGTACCTCACCTGGATCGTGCTCATCGTGGTCTTCGTGATGCTGGCGAACCTCAAGTCCTCCCGCGTCGGCCGCCGCTGGGCCGCCGTCCGCGACGACGAGGTCGCCGCCGAGCTCGTCGGCATCGACCTCGGCAAGGACCGCGTCGTCGCCTTCGTCGTCAGCTGCGGCGCCGCGGGCATCGCCGGCGCGTTCCTCGCCCTCGCGACCAGCCTCGCGGCACCGGGCAACTTCCGCCTCGAGCTCAGCCTGCTGCTCCTGACCGCCATCGTGCTCGGCGGGCTCGGCACGCTCTCGGGTGCTCTGATCGGCGCCGCGCTGCTGACCTACCTTCCCGGCTACGCCACCGACGCCGGCGCAGCGCTCGGCCTCAGCTCGCTCAAGGCCGCAGAGATCGCCCCGCTGGTCTTCGGCGCCGTCATGGTCGTGGTCATCCTGCTCGCGCCCTCGGGCCTGATGGGAGAGGTGCTGCGACGCCGCGCCGTACGCCGAGCCGTCAAGCGCGCCAAGGCCGCCGAGACCCCGAAGACCGCCTGACCACCACCCCCGAACCCACCAACGGCGGACGATCCTCGCCGCCGCGACCAAGGGAGACACAATGAAGCGAACGACCCGTCCGACCATGGTGGCTGCCGGCCTCCTGGCCGGAAGCCTGATGCTGAGCGCCTGCGGCGCCGGCGGTCGCGAGGAGGGCGGAGGCTCCGGCACCGACTCCGGCGAGGCCGGCGACACCACCGGCGTGACCGACTCGACCATCTCCATCGGCACGCACATGCCGCTGACGGGCGTCGCCGCACCGGGCTACTCCGAGATCCCGACCGGCTCGGCCGCCTACTTCGACTTCGTCAACGAGAACGGCGGCGTCAACGGCCGCACGATCGAGTACGCCGTGCAGGACGACGCCTACAACCCCACGAACACGACGAACGTCGTGCGTGAGTTCGTCCAGCAGGACCAGGTCTTCGGCATCATGGGCGGCCTGGGCACCCCGACGCACGGCGCCGTCGTCGACTTCCTCAACGAGCAGGAGGTGCCCGACCTCTTCGTGTCCTCGGGCTCCATCGCCTGGGGCGACGACCCGCAGGCCAAGCCGTACACCTTCGGGTGGCAGCCCGACTACGAGATCGAGGGCAAGATCATCGGTCAGTACGTCGCGGAGAACTTCCCCGACGCGCAGGTCGGCCTGTTCCTGCAGGACGACGACCTGGGTGCCGACGGCGAGATCGGCCTGCGCCAGTTCATCGACGACCAGATCGTCTCGGTGGCCCGCTACACCTCCGGCAACACCGACGTCGCGCCGCAGATCACCCAGCTGCAGTCCGACGGCGCAGACCTGGTCATCGGGTTCAACACGCCGTCCTACACCGCGCTCAGCCAGCTGGTGGCTCTGCAGACGCAGTTCGACCCGCAGTGGATCTACACCAACGTCGGGTCGGACCCGGCGCTCGTCGGCGGTCTGCTGGCGAACTTCTCCGAAGGTGCGGTCGACGAGGGCGCGAGCGCCCTGGACGGCGTGCTCACCACCGCGTACATCCCCGGTGTCGACACCCCCGAGGACCCGTGGGTGCAGCTGTGGGAGCGCGTGTGGGAGGAGCACGGCGGTGAGGGCGAGCTGACCAACTACCGCATCTACGGCATGAGCCAGGCGTACGCGTTCGTCCAGGCCCTGCAGGCCGCAGGTGAGGACCTGACGCGTCAGGGCATCGTCTCGGCGCTCGAGGAGGTCGGAGGCAGCCTCGAGGGGCCGCAGCTGGCGCCCTTCCGCTACTCCGCCGACTCCCACCTCGGCATCGGCGGCATGCGGATGATCGAGCTGGAGGGCACCGAGAGCAACGAGCTGACCCCGGTGCTCACGACCGACCTCGGCGAGGGCACCCCGATCGAGGCCGACGCGTCCGAGCAGGCGAACGACGCCCCGCCGGAGAACGGCATTCCGGACGTGCAGCCCGTCGGCTGACGTCTGACAACACAGCAGAACGCCCCTCCCGGTCCTCGGACCGGGAGGGGCGTTCTTCGTACCGAGCCTATGCCGGGAGGGGTGCTCTCCGGGGTCAGGCGGTGACGCCGCTGCGCCGGGCGGCGATGGGGCTGACCGGGGTCAGCGGGCGGTCGCCCGCGCCCTCGCGCACCGCGGGCGCACCGGGGCCGTGCAGCAGCAGGTCGCGCCACATCTCGCGCTCGTGCACGGCGGGCTCGGTGCTGCGGATGAAGTCCTTCATGATCTTCACGACGCGCTCGGGGTGGTCCTTGTGGGGGAAGTGGCCGGCGTTGGCAATCACCTCGACCTGGGCCGACGGGGCGATCTCGCGGGCGATGGCCGCGTGCCGCACGGGGATGACCATGTCGTCGGCGCCCCAGATGACACACATCGGCATCGCCGAGGTGAGGTAGGCACGGTCGGCCATGGTGATGACCTGGCCCCGCCAGTCGATGGCGGCGCGGATCACGTGCCGGACGGCCGCCCGGGCGTGGCGGTCCTTGAAGGAGTCGAAGATGTCGGCCACCTCCGCCAGGTCACGCGAGTGCGCCGAGCGCACGGAGGCGAGGCGGCGGATCGCGTGCACCCCGAGGTGGCGTACGCCCGGCATCGTCGCGAGCCGAAGGAACGACTCGGCGCCGGGCACCGTGAGCAGCCTGATCGCTGCGGTCACCTCGGGGCCGATGCCTCCGGGCGCGACCAGGATCATGCGTGAGGTGCGCTCGGGGAACTGGTAGCCGAACTGCATCGCCACCCCGCCGCCGAGGCTGTGCCCCACGACGGTGGCCTGCTCGATGCCGAGCACGGTCAGGAGGTCGCGCATGCCGTTGGCGTAGCCGCCGACGGAGTAGTCGGCGCGCGGCTTCGCGGACTCCCCGTGGCCGAGGAGGTCAGGAGCGATCACCGTGTACTTCTTCGCGAGCTGCTCGATGACGGGGAGCCAGGTGGTGTGGTCGCACGCCAGCCCGTGCAGCAGCAGCAGCGCGGGACCGGAGCCCGCCTTCACGTAGGCGCGACGATGACCGTGGATCGTGACGTGCTGCAGCTCGAGCGAGGTGCTGGGCATGCGCCGCTCCTGACAGTGGGGTGCGACGTCCGTACCCCTCGGAACGGACGGCGATGCTGGGGTCTGTCTGGACCTCAGTGTGGCATGCGCGACACCGGCAGGTGACGCGCAGGCGGACAACTGGTGACGATGGTGCCGCGCAACCGTCTGCGTGTCGAGGACGACGGCCTGTGTCGCACCCGCTGTCATGCTGGGCCTCGCCATCGTCGTCTCCCCAGCCCGCCGGAGGATCCGTGACCACCGAGGACCCGACCACCGACCCGGTCACCGACTCGGTCACCGACTCGATCCGCCGTGTCGTCAGCGAGGTCGCGGACGAGATCGAACCCTCGACCGTCACCGCCGAGAAGGAGTTCGTCGCCGACCTCGGCGTCGACTCGCTGGCGATGATCGAGATCGTGGTCATGCTCGAGGAGGAGCACGGTCTGCGCATCCCGACCGAGGCGGTGCGTACGTTCCGTCGCGTCGGTGACGTCGAGAGCTACGTGCGCGGCGCCACGAGCGCCTCGGCCTGAGCGGCCAGCTGCCGCGCGACCTCGTGGTCCGGCTCCTGCTCGGCACGGCTGAGCAGGTCGGCGGCCTGCTCGAGGCTGGCCGCGTCGGCATCGTCGCTGCGCCCGGCGGCGGCGAGCGCCTCCTGCGCGGCTGAGAGGGCGAGCCGGCGGCCGGCGTAGGCGGTGACGAGGTCCTCGACCCGCTGCTCGGCGGCGGTGAGCTCGGACCGCAGCCCGTCGAGCCGCTCGGCGACGTCGAGCAGGTCCGGCGTACGCCCCCGCGCCTCGTCGCCCAGTGACCGTGCGCGTTCGCCGAGGGCGTGCGGGTCGTGCCACTCCCCGCTCGCGACCGCTCCCTCGACCGCGGGACGTTGCTGCTCGACCCGCTCGGCCAGCCGTTGGGCACGCGCGGCAGCACGGTCGGCGCTGAGCGGCAGCTGCTCGGCGACCTGCCGCAGCTCCGCGAGTCGAGCGGCGACCTGGTTCGTGGCGATGCGGGCGGTGTCGCAGAGCACCTCGGCCTCCTCGAGGTGCCGCCTGGCCCGGTCGAGCTGCTGGACCTCCACGGAGCACTCCTGCGTGGCCGCTCGCAGCAGGCGAGGCACGGCCGCGCGCGCCTCGGCCCCCTCGTCGAGGCCGGCGCGCAGGCCCTCGGTCACGACGGGGGCGAGCGAGTCCTCGAGCTCCTCCAGCAGCGTGTACGCCGCGTCGAGGTCACGGTCGAGCGCCGGCGTGCGGCGGCCCACCGCCTCGATGTCACGCTCGAGCTCCGCCCGCTCGGCATCGAGGCTGCCCAGCCGGCGGTCGGCCTCGACGAGGTCCTGCTCGGCGGACGTCAGCAGACCGACCGCCTCTCCCACCCGGCGCTGGGCGCCCAGGTCGGCGGCGGTGTCGAGCCGGGCTCGTACGGCGTCCGGCACGTGGTCGAAGTCGGCCGTGCGGTAGCCGCGCTGCCGCAGGTCGTGCAGGTCCTGCGTGAGGTCGTCGGCCCGGCGCCGGACCGAGGCCAGGCGCTCGGGCAGCATCGCCGCCTCGTGGTCGAGGTCGCCGACCCGCCGCTCGACCTCGGCCAGGGCGGTCGAGGCCTCGGCGACGTCGAGCCGCAGGGTCGCGTACGCCGTGGCGGCCGCGCTCACCTGCTGCGGCGTGGGCTGCCCTGCCTCCGGTGGCCGTGTCGCCGTCGTCGAGGGCGGGGCGTCGACGGCCGGCGCAGCGGGGTGCTCGAGCGCGAGCTGACGCCAGCTGCGGTCGACGGCCTCGACCTGGGCGACCGCCGCGCGGTGCGCGGTGCGTACCTGCTCGAGTGCGGGGTCCTCGTGATCGGGGAGCGTGGCGACCCTGTCCGCCGTGGCCCGGGCGACCACACCGAGGGAGGAGATCTCGGCGGCGGCCGCGCTGCGGGCTGCGCGCAGCTCGGCGCGCGCCTGCTGCGCACGCGTCCGCGCCGCGCGACGCGACATCAGCAGTCCGCCCACGGCGAGAGCGACGAGGGCCAGCACCAGCAGCACCGTCAGCACCGGGCCCCAGATCGACCCCGAGTCCGTGGAGTCGGCGGTGTCCGCTGCGGCCGCGTCGATGCCGTCCTCGGCCCCGTCGTCCGCCGCGGGAGGCGGGGTCGGTTGCTCGGCGGGTCCCGGTGAGCCCTCCCCGTCCCGGAACTCGCCCTGAGGTTCCACCGCGTCGCGGTAGGTGCGGAGCGCCTGCAGCAGCGCTGCTGTGTCGCGTCCTTGCGCGAGGGCCTCGCTCGCGGCGGCCTCGGCGAGGGGTTCGGTCGCCTCGAAGGGGATGATCAGGCGGCCGTCGAACACGGTGCCGATCGCACCGGCAGCGGTGTCGAGGCCGAGCACGAACAGAGAGCGTCGCTCGCCGGGCTCGTAGCCCCAGTCCCCGCAGGCGTCGGCCGCGTCACGCAGCGCGAGGTCGACGTCGATGCCGTCCGCCCGGTCCGCGAAGGTGAGCACCTTGACGGTGGCACGTCGAGGGAAGTCCCTCGCCACCTGGCGGAGCCGCCGGTCCCCGACCGCGTCGGCGAGGTCGATGACGGTGCTGTCGGCGCAGCGCGCGTCCAGCGGCGGATCCGTCTCGGTGGCGACGGCGGGCGCGACGTCGGGTCCGGCGGCCACGAGGCCGCCTGCGCCGACGAGGAGGGTCGACACGAGGACCGCCGTACGCCGACGCATCCCGACGCCGGAACGGACTGCTCGCACGTGCTCCTCCTCGGGCCATCGTCCGCGGACGGTCCGAGCCTAGTGCCGTACGCAGTCTCCGCCGGGGTGCCGCGCCTGGGCAGGCGACCTCACCCGCAGGTCGGCTCAGACCACGTGGTGCAGCCAGCGCACCGGCGCACCGTCGCCAGCGTGCCGGAAGGTCTCGAGCTCGTCGTCCCACGCCTTGCCGAGCAGCCTGTCGAGCTCGGCGGTCAGGTCGGACTCACCGAGACGCGCGCGCAGCACGGCCGCCTTGATGCGGTCCTCGGGCACCATCACGTCGCCGTGCAGACCGGTCACCGCGTGGAAGACCCCGAGGTCGGGGGTGAAGGCGTAGCGGCTGCCTTCCGTGGAGCTGGTCGGCTCCTCGCTCACCTCGTAGCGCAGCCGGTCCCACCCCCGCAGGGCCGAGGCGAGCGCGGCACCGGTGCCCGGGGCGCCCGTCCAGGACAGCTCGGTGCGGTAGGTGCCGACCTGCGCGGGCTGGGGCGTCCACGACAGCTGTGCGTGCACGCCGAGGACGCCGCCGGCGGCCCATTCGACGTGCGGGCACAGCGCAGACGGCGCGGAGTGGACGTAGAGCACGCCCCTGGTGGTCGTACGCGTCATGAGTGGCTCCTCCTTGATCCCGGCGTCGAGCAACGCCTTCCCCAGCGGCTCGTCGGGAGGAGGGACACCTGGGCGTCCGGACCTGCGGTGATGGAGTTGTGTCCGACCATTGTGACGTACGGGGTCGCGCCTGACCAGCGGAATGGGCGGAACGGCCCCGGACACCCTCGCGTGGAAGGGCCCGGAGCATGACCCTCGCCGGACCGCTCAGTCCTTGTGGCGCGGTTTCTTGGAGCGGTGTGGGTGCCCGCCGTCGCCGTCACGGCGCGGTGCCGGCCCGGCGTCGGGCTTCAGCTCGATGAGGCGACCCGAGATGCGCGTGCCGCGGAGCCGGTCGACGGTCTCCGCCGACAGGTCGCGGGGCAGCTCGACGAGGCTGTAGGAGACCCGGATGTCGATGTGCCCGAAGTCGTTGCGGCCCAGGCCGCCCTCGTTGGCCAGCGCGCCGACGATCTGACGCGGCTGCACGTGGTGACGCTTGCCGACCTCGATGCGGTAGCGCGCCAGCCCCGACGGCACCTGCCGAGGCGGCTTGGACCCCTTGGCTCCCCTGTCTCCCCGGGGCGACCGGTCGTCCCGGTCCGTACGCGGCGGGCGGTCGGCCCGCTTGGCCCTCGGCGCCGGCGGCGGGTCGGGCTCGAGGAGCAGCGGCTGACCGTCGTGTGCCATCACGGCGAGCGCCGCGGCGACGTCGACGGGTGTCACGTCGCGCTCGTCCACGTACGCCGCGATCAGGTCGCGGAAGGAGCTCACCTGCGGCGACTCCAGCGCCGTGGAGATCGCCTCGGTGAAGCCGCGGACGCGCGAGTCGTTGACGTCCTCGGCGGTCGGCATGGCGATCTCGGTGATCGACTGCCGCGTGCCCTTCTCGATCATGCGGAGCAGGTGACGCTCGCGGGGCGTCACGAAGCTGATCGCGTCGCCCTCGCGGCCCGCGCGGCCCGTACGCCCGATGCGGTGCACGTAGGACTCGGTGTCGGTGGGGATGTCGAAGTTGACGACGTGCGTGATGCGCTCCACGTCGAGACCTCGGGCAGCGACGTCGGTCGCCACCAGGATGTCCAGCTTGGCCTCACGCAGCGACTTCACCAGACGCTCGCGCTGGTTCTGCGGCACTTCGCCGTTGATCGCCGCGGCGGAGAAGCCGCGGGCCCGCAGCTTCTCGGCGACCTCCTCGGTGGCCTGCTTGGTGCGGACGAAGACGATCATGCCCTCGAAGTTCTCCACCTCGAGCAGGCGCGTCATCGCCTCGACCTTCTGCGGCCACGACACCAGCAGCCAGCGCTGCCGGATGTTGGTCGCGGTCTGCGTCTTCTCCTTGACGGAGATCTCCGCGGGCTCGGTGAGGTACTGCTGGGCCAGCCGGCGGATGGTGCGCGGCATCGTCGCGGAGAACAGCGCGACCTGCTTGTCACCCGGGGTGTCGGCCAGAATCGTCTCGACGTCCTCGGCAAAGCCCATGTTGAGCATCTCGTCGGCCTCGTCGAGCACCAGGTAGCGGAGCTCGGTGAGGTCGAGCGTGCCCTTCTCGAGGTGGTCCATGATGCGACCCGGCGTGCCGACGACGACGTCGACGCCGCGACGCAGGGCGGAGAGCTGCACGCCGTACGCCTGACCGCCGTAGACCGCGAGCACCTGCAGGTTCACGTGGGCCGCGTACCGCTCGAAGGCCTCGGCGACCTGCAGGGCGAGCTCGCGCGTCGGCGCGAGCACGAGCGCCTGGGGCGCGCGACCGCCCTTGCGGGAGACCTCCATGCGGGAGAGCAGGGGCAGCGCGAACGCGGCCGTCTTGCCCGTGCCGGTCTGCGCCAGACCGACGACGTCGCGGCCGTCCATGAGCGCCGGGATCGTGGCCGCCTGGATCGGGGAGGGGGTCTCGTAGCCCACCTCGGTCAACGCCTCGAGCACAGGACGGCTCAGGCCCAGCGAGGCGAAGTCGACCGGCGCGGCGTCCGGAGTCTGGGGATCAGTCACGGAGCGTCTCGCACAGCATCCCCCCAGGGTAGGGCCTCGACGGCTCCTGGCCCGAATCGCGGGCACGCGAGGCCCGTCACAGGCGGACGACGCGCGTCGAGGAGGCATCCTCGGTCGCCGGGTGGGCATAGATACCGAGATGTCATCCGGCATCCTTCCCGCCTCCGAGGAGGAGTCATGACGCTCGCGACCCCGCCGCAGTCCACCCCGGAGGACCGCGACCCGCACGCGAAGCACGCGTCCGAGCTCGACGCCGACGCCACCGCGGACGCGCGCGCGAGGAAGCCTCAGCGTGACGGCACCGAGGGTCCGCTCGAGGACGAGCTGGACGCCGCCTTCAACCGACTGGTCGACGAGGGCACCCAGCGTCTGGGCAGGTCCTGGACCGACGTGCTGATCACCGGGTTCTTCGGTGGCACCGAGATCGGTGTCGGTGTGCTGGCCCTGGTGCTCATCTACTACGAGACCGACAACATCCTGCTCGGCGGCCTCGGGTTCTCCCTCGGCTTCATCGCGCTGCTGCTGGCGCGGAGCGAGCTGTTCACCGAGGCCTTCCTGGTACCGATCATCTCGGTCGCGGCGAAGCGCGCCCGCACCGTGCACCTGGCGAAGCTCTGGGGCGGCGTGCTCGTGGCCAACCTCGTCGGCGGCTGGGCGATGATGTGGCTGATCGTGTGGGCCTACCCCGACATGCACGACGTCATCAACGAGCTGGCGCTGGGATACCTCGAGGCAGGCCTGTCCCTGGAGGGCGTGTCGCTGGCGCTGCTCGGTGGAGCCGCGATCACGCTGATGACCCGCATGCAGAGCGGCAGCGCCGAGATGCTGCCCAAGATCGTCGCGGCCGTGGCGGTCGGCTTCCTTCTCGGCGCCGGCCACCTCTACCACCTGATCGTGGGCTCGCTGCTGCTGTTCGGCAGCATCCACATCGGCTTCCCGGACATCTCCTACGTCGACTGGCTCGGCTGGTTCTGGTGGGTGCTCATCGCCAACATGGTCGGCGGTCTCGTGCTGGTCACGATGCTGCGCCTGATCCGCAGCAAGGAGCGGCTCGGCGAGGAGCGCAACCGGGTCCTCAAGGAGTCGCTGACACCCGGGCCCGTCGCCAACCACGCCGACGGCCGTCAGCAGATCGAGCGGGAGCGCCGCGAGCAGCGCAAGGAGGAGAACCGCGAGGCCGAGCGCAAGGTGCGCGAGCTCGACGACGACGAGAAGGCCGACCGTTTCAAGGAGGCCGGGCCGCACCGGCGCGACGACGCCTGACCTACTGCAGAGGAGCCTCGGCTTGAGCTTCCCCGCCGACGAGGACCACGACCCCGTACGCGGACCCGGTGACGTCCCCGCCGCCGGCGGGGACGTCGATCGCGGACGCCACCAGGGACCCTTGGAGGACGAGCTCGACGCGGCCTTCGACCGACTCGTCGAGGAGGGCGCCCAACGGCTGGGTCGCACCACCACCGAGGTGCTGGTCACCGGGTTCTTCGGTGGCACCGAGGTCGCCCTCGGCGTGCTGGCCTTCGTCGCCGTCTACCGCGAGACCGGCAGCCACCTGCTGGGCGGGCTCGCCTTCTCGATCGGGTTCCTCTCGCTGCTGCTGGCCCGCAGCGAGCTCTTCACCGAGGGATTCATGATCCCGATCGTCGCCGTGGCCGCGCGGAGGGCCCGGCCCATCCACCTCGCCAAGCTGTGGGGCGGCGTGCTCGTGATGAACCTGCTCGGGGGCTGGCTGGTGATGTGGCTGGTGGTCATCGCCTTCCCGGGGCTCCACGAGAGTCTGATCGAGCTGGCCAGCGAGTACGTGCTGGTGGGCTTCGGCGCCCGCGGGATGGCGCTCGCGGTGCTGGCCGGCGCCGCGATGACGCTCCTGACGCGGATGCAGGCGGGCACGGGCGACATCACCGGCAAGATGGGAGCGGCGATCGCGATCGCGTTCCTGCTCGTGGGCACCGGCTTGTTCCACTCGATCCTCGACTCGCTGCTGATCTTCGGCGCCCTGCACACCGGGGACGCCCCGTTCGACTACGGCACGTGGCTGGGCTGGATCTGGTACGTCCTGATCGGCAACATGATCGGCGGGCTGGTGCTCGTCACCGGTCTCCGCCTGCTCCGCAGCAAGGACCGTCTGCTGGAGGAGCGGAGCCAGGCGATGCAGGAGCGCCTCTCCCCCGAACCCTCGGCGCGCAACGCCGACGGCCGCCAGCAGATCCAGCGCGAGCGTCGCGAGCAGGCCCGGGAGGAGACCGAGAAGGCTCAGCGCAAGGCCGACGAGCTCGACCAGCTCGACGAGAGCGAGAAGGCCAGACGCTTCCGCCGGGCGAGGCCGCGCGAGCGCGACACGGACTGAGGCCGCTCAGCGACGGTTCTGCGCGATGACCACGACCAGCGCCACCCCGAGGCCCGCGAACAACGGACCGACGACGGCGTAGGTCCTGCTGCCCTCGATCGCCGTGCCGCCGACCCAGCCGAGGGCGAAGGCGGTCAGCAGCACGCCGAGCACGAGGAGGCCGACGGCCACGCCGAGACCGAGGATGCGAGCGCCCATGCGACTCATCCTGACAGAGCGCGTACGGGCACCCCTCCGGGTGGGGCGTGACGGGTGTCGGTCACGCCGTGGTCACGATTGATCTTGACCCGGGTCACATCGGCCGCGTGAGCCGCCGGAGCAGGGTCTGGGCGGACCTATTCTCGATACCGTGGACACCGGATCATCGCGCGACGTCAGGTCGCTCTCCCCGTTGCAGGGCGAGGCCCGTCGTACGCGGGAGGCCGTCACGCAGGTGCTGCGCGTCGCGCCGCCGGTGCCGCGGACGACGTCGGACGCACCCGTCCCGGCGAGCGCCCCGGGCGCCCCGACTGCTGCCACCCGACCGCCTCGCCAGGCCTGGATGGACGTGCTGCGAGGCACGGCCATCGTGCTGGTCGTGCTCACCCACGTCCGCGCCCAGGGGTGGCGGCTCTTCGGTATCGACGAGACGCCCCTGAACCTGCTCGTCGACACGTTCGCACCGATCCGCATCCCGCTGCTGATGCTGCTCTCGGGCATGCTGCTCAGCCGGTCCATCGCCAAGGGTCCGCGCGCCTTCACCGCCGGCAAGCTGCGCGGCATCGCGTGGCCGTACGTCGTGTGGTCGCTGGTCTACCTCGGCACGTGGCAGCTCTTCCCCCACGTCGACGGCGGCTTCCACCGGACGCACGGCCTCACCGACATCATCGTCTCGCCCGTCTCGGTGCTGTGGTACCTCCACCTTCTCGTCGGGCTGTACCTCCTCGCGCTGCTGCTGCTGAGCATCCCCCACGCGCGCCCCGCACACCTGCTCACGCTCGCCGGCACCGGGTGGCTCCTCAGCTCGCTCGGGGAGTCACCGCACCTGGAACGGGCCCTGTGCCTGGCCACCTTCTTCCTCGCCGGCGACCTGCTCGCCCGACGTCTGGAGCGCGGGCTCCCCACTCCTCTCACCCGCCTGTGGACCTCACCGCTGCGCAGACCCGCCACGTTCCTGGCCCTGCTGGTGCTGGCCTCGCCGCTGCTGTGGTGGGCCGTGGTGCTGCACCCCACGCGGTACACGCCCCTCTCGCTGGTGCCGGCGTCGGCCGCGATGGTGCTGCTGGTGCTGGCTGCACGCGCGTCGCGAGGCCGGCCGGGCGAGCGGGCACTGGCGTGGGTGGGTCGTCAGTCGCTGGTCTTCTACGTCGCGCACTGGCTGGTCATCGGCGCCTGGTACGCCGCGGTCGACGTGGCGCTGGAGCCCCGGGAGCAGCCGTGGCTCTCGCTCGTCCTGGTGCTCGGGGCGACGCTGCTCACCTGTGCCGTCGTGGCCCGCCTGCAGCAGCGGTGGCGGGTGGCCGGGTGGCTGTTCACCGCGCCACGGCGTCGGTCCTAGAGGCGGCCGAGGGTCGGCAGCGGAGCGGCATAGGGTCGTCGGGTGACCTCTCCCGACGCCTCCTCCTCGCCGGCCCGGCCTCCGCTGGCGCCCGCCCGTCCCGTCACCCGCACCTGGCACGGGCACGAGCGGACCGACGCGTACGACTGGTTGCGTGACCCCGAGGACGCGGAGGTGCTGGCACACCTGGAGGCGGAGAACGCCTGGACGGAGGCCTCGACCGCCCACCTCGCCGACCTCCGCGAGCGGCTCGTGGAGGAGATCCGGCTGCGCACCCGGGAGACCGACCTCTCGGTGCCGTCGCGGCTGCACGGCTGGTGGTACTACTCGCGCTCGTTCGCCGGCAAGGAGTACGGCGCCCGTTGCCGCGTGCCGGTGACGGACCCCGAGGACTGGACCCCGCCCCGTCCCGCGGAGGACGTCGCCCCCGACACCCCGGCCCTGCCCGGCGAGGAGGTCGTGATCGACCTCAACGAGCTGGCCGAGGGACACGAGTTCTTCTCGCTCGGCGGGGCCTCGGTGACGCTGGACGGCCACCTGCTGGCGTACGCCGTCGACACCGTCGGCGACGAGCGCTACACGCTGCGGGTCAAGGACCTGCGCACCGGCGAGCTGCTCCCCGACGAGCTCACCGGCCTCATGGGCGGCGCGACCTGGGCGCCCGACGGCGAGTCGTTCTACTACGTCACCGTCGACGAGTCCTGGCGTCCCGACACCGTGCACCGCCACGTGCTCGGCACGCAGCAGGCCGACGACGAGGTCGTCTTCGCCGAGCCCGACGCCCGGTTCTTCGTCGGTGTCGGCCGGTCGCGGTCGGGCCGTTTCCTGGTGATCGGGGCGGAGTCCAAGTCGACCTCGGAGATCCGCTTCCTCGACACCGAGCGGCCCGACCTCGGCTGGCGCGTGTTCGCCGAGCGTCGTCAGGACCTCGAGTACTCCGTCGGCCACGCCGTCATCGGCGGCGAGGACTGCTTCGTGGTCACCCACAACCTCACGGGTCCCGACGGAGCGGTCTCGCTGGCCCCGGTCGAGCCGACGGCTCCGGAGGACTGGACGGACCTGCTGCCGCACACGCCGGGCACCCGGATCGAGGGGGTCGACACCTTCGCCGGTCACCTCCTGGTCCACCAGCGCAGCGGGGGGCTGACCCGCGTACGCGTGCTGCGACTCGACCTCGTCGACGGCGTCGTCGACGACCGGCTCGTGGAGTTCGAGGGCGAGGTGCACACGGTGCACGCGGGCGGGCCGGGAGTCTTCGACGCCCCCGTGCTGCAGGTCGCCCACACCTCGCTGCGTCATCCCCCGGCGCTGCACCAGTACGACGTACGCACCGGCGAGCTCACCCTGCTCAAGCAGACCCCAGTGCTGAGCAACGAGCTCACCGGCGAGTTCGACGTCGAGGCGTACGAGCAGCACCGGCTGTGGGTGCCCTCGGTCGACGGGGTGCTCGTGCCCGCCTCGCTGGTGGTGCGCAGCGACGCGGCGCGCCCGGCGCCGACGCTGCTGTACGGCTACGGCTCCTACGAGGCCTCGATGGACCCCGGCTTCTCCACCTCCCGGCTCTCCCTGCTCGACCGCGGAGGTGCCTTCGTCATCGCCCATGTGCGCGGCGGCGGCGAGATGGGCCGCGGCTGGTACGACGACGGGAAGATGGAGACCAAGCAGCACACCTTCGACGACTTCGTCGCCGTCGCACGCTTCCTGCGAGCCGAGGGCTGGTCGAGTCGCATCGTCGCCGAGGGCGGCTCGGCCGGCGGACTGCTCATGGGGGCGGTCGCCAACCAGGCGCCGGACGCCTTCGACGGCATCGCCGCCGCCGTCCCGTTCGTGGACAACCTGACCACGATGCTCGACTCGAGCCTCCCGCTGACGGTGACCGAGTACGAGGAGTGGGGCAACCCCGAGGGCGACCCCGAGGCGTACGAGTGGATCGCGGCGTACGCGCCGTACGACAACGTCACCGAGCAGGCGTACCCGCCGATCCTGGCGACGACCTCGCTGCACGACACCCGGGTGATGTTCGTCGAGCCGGCCAAGTGGGTGGCCCGGTTGCGCGCGACCGCCGCGGACGGGCGGCCGGAGGTGCTGCTGCGCACCGAGATGGACGGCGGGCACGGCGGCGTGTCCGGTCGCTACAAGTCCTGGGCCGATCGGGCGTTCACGCTCGCCTGGATCCTGGACCGGCTGGGGCTCGCGGACGGCACGCCGTGAGCGGCGCGGCCGGGATGGACACCGACGCGGTCCTGGCGATGCTCCAGGAAGTCGCCGCGGAGGTCGTCACGCCGCGCTTCCGTGCGCTGGACGAGGACGAGGTCAGTGAGAAGAACCCCGGCGACCTCGTCACCGTCGCCGACAGGGAGGCCGAGGAGCTCATCACTGCGCGGCTGCGTGCCGCGTACCCCGACGCGATGGTCCTCGGGGAGGAGGCCGTGGCCGCCGACGCGTCGCTGCTGACCCGCTTCGCCGAGGCCGAGCACGCCTTCACCGTCGACCCGGTCGACGGGACGAAGAACTTCGTCAAGGGCTCCCCCGACCACGCCGTCATGGCGGCCGAGCTGCAGGGCGGTGCGGTGGTGCGGTCGTGGATCTGGCAGCCGCAGCACGAGCACGCGTACGTCGCGGAGCACGGTGCCGGCGCCTGGCGCGACGGTGAACGACTGACGCGACCCGACCGCACGGACACCCGCGCCGAGGACCTGCGTGGTGTCACGTCCCGGCGCTCGTGGCTGGGCCGTGCGATCGGCACGCTGCGGGCCCTGGAGCTGACCTGGGTCTGCTGCGGGGTCGACTACCCGAAGCTCGTCGAGGGTGCCGCCGACTACGCGCTCTTCGCCAAGGCCAAGCCGTGGGACCACGCCCCCGGACAGCTGCTGCTCGCCGAGGCGGGAGGAGTCGTGGGCACCTTCACCGGCGACGCGTACGCCCCCCAGCGCACCGACGACGGCGCCGGGCTCGTGGCCGCCGGTGACCGGGAGACCTACGACCTGGTGCGAGGCCTGGTGCACGCGCTGCCGGGGCTGTGAGCGACGCACCGTGGGCGGATACTGCCCCTGTCCCACCGAGAATCGACGATGCCGAGGCTCTCGCCGACCTCCTTCTCGACGTGTGGGAGGAGGCGTACGGCGACCTGCTCCCGCCGCAGCTCCTGACGCGGCGACGGTCCGGGAGGGAGCGGATGGTGGAGCGGTGGCGCGAGACGCTGACAGCGGCGGCACGTGGTGACCGCGACCGGTTCCTCGTCGTGCGCTCCGGTGAGCGTCTGATCGGCTTTGTCTCCTGCGGACCTGGCCGCGACGCCACCCAGGCCTTGATCCCCGACACGGAACTCCAAGCGCTCAACGTGCGGGCTGAGGCGCACGGGCAGGGAGTCGGACTCGCCCTCCTGCAGGCAGCCATCGGCGGGGCCTCTGCGCACCTGTGGGTGCTCGAGGGCAACCACCGCGCCATCCGCTTCTACGAGAAGCACGGCTTCGTCGCGGACGGGGCCACCAAGCAGGACGCTGTCGGCCTCGAACGCCGCATGGTGCGCCACGACGGCGACCACTGAGGTCCTTCGATCAGGCCGACTGCTCGATCTCGAGACCTCGGATGACGGCTGCGTACGCCGCATCGGCGACCTCTTCCAGGGAGGGCGCCACGTCGACCACGGCTCCCCGCTCGTCCTGTCCGAGCGGCTCGAGGGTCGCGAGCTGGTCGTCGAGGAGCGAGGTGGGCATGAAGTGCTTCGTACGCTGCTGCATGCGCGCCCGCAACAGGTCGGGGGCGCCCGCGAGGTGCACGAAGAACATCGCCCCCGCCGGCACCCGGGAGCGCAGCACGTCGCGGTAGCTCCGCTTGAGCGCCGAGCAGGTGAGGACGAGGTCCCGTCCCTCCTCGACGGACGCGGCCGCGATGCGCGCCAGCTCCTCCAACCAGGGCCACCGGTCCTCGTCGACGAGCGGGGTCCCCGCCTCCATCAGGTCGATGTTGGCCTGCGGGTGGTGGTCGTCGCCCTCCTCGAACGCCCATCCCAGCTGCTCGGCGAGCCGGGCGGCCACCGAGGTCTTGCCGGTGGCGCTCACCCCCATGCAGACGACCACCCGCGCGCTCATGGACGCAGGGTGCCCGATGACGCGCCGGCGACGCGCGGTCGACCCCGAGCATTCCTCCGCGCCGGGTGCGTCTGCTCACCCCGCTGCGCACGTGTCGAGGATCCCGTCGCCTGGGTAGATGGCTGGCGCACCCGCGGCACCGCGGGAGCCACCCGTCCGGAGAGGACCTCTCATGCCGAGCACCACCACGCGCAACCCCGCCACCAACGAAGACCTGCAGACCTACGAGCACCACACGGACGCCGAGGTGGTCGAGATCGTCCAGGCCGCCGACACGGCCTTCGACGCCTGGCGCCGCCGCCCGATCCAGGAGCGCGCCGAGGTCGCGCGCCGTCTCGCCACCGTGCTGCGCGAGAACGAGCAGGAGCTGCGCGAGCTGATGACCGCCGAGATGGGCAAGCCCATCTCCCAGGGCTCCGACGAGGTCCAGCTGTGCGCCGCGATCTGCGAGTGGACCGCCGACAACGGCCCCGCCGCGCTCGCCGAGGAGCGCAAGGACAAGGACGGTGGCCACGCGATCGTCACCTACCAGCCGACCGGTGTCATCTACGGGATCCAGCCCTGGAACTTCCCGCTCTACCAGGTGATCCGCTACAGCGTCTCCCAGCTCGTCGCCGGCAACACCGTGCTGCTCAAGCACGCGCCCGACGTGTGGGGCTCGGCGCTGCGCCTCGAGGAGCTGTACCACGAGGCCGGTGTCCCGACCGACGCGTTCCGCGTGCTGAAGATCAGCATCGAGCAGTCCGACGACGTCATCGCGCGACCCGAGGTCCGCGGCGTCACGCTGACCGGCTCCGACGGCGCCGGGTCGTACGTCGCCTCGCTGGCCGCGAAGCACCTGAAGAAGACCGTCGTCGAGCTCGGCAGCAACGACGCCTTCGTCGTGCTCTCCGACGCCGACATCGAGCACGCCGTGCAGACCTCGGTGCAGGGGCGCATCGCCAACAACGGCGAGACCTGTGTCGCGGCCAAGCGGTTCATCGTGGTCGACTCCGTCTACGACGCGTTCCGCGACGCGTACGTCGAGGCGATGGGCGCGGTCGAGCTCGGCGACCCGACCGACGAGGGATGCCAGCTCGGCCCGATGGTGCGCACCGACCTTCGCGACGAACTGCACGAGCAGGTCACGCAGTCGGTGAGCAAGGGCGCGAGGATCGCCGTCGGCGGCGAGGTGCCCGACCGCGCCGGCGCCTGGTACCCCGCGACCGTCCTGGAGGACGTCGCCCCCGGCCAGCCGGCGTACGAGGACGAGCTCTTCGGTCCGGTGGCGTCCCTGATCCGCGCGGCGGACGACGAGGACGCGATGCGCATCGCCAACGACTCGCGCTACGGCCTCGGCGGCGGGATCTTCTCCGCCGACGTCGAGCGGGCGACCGAGCTCGCCCGGACGGAGTTCGACACCGGCATGGTGAACATCAACGGGTTCAACCTCGCCAAGCCCCACCTGCCGTTCGGTGGCGTGAAGGACTCCGGCTACGGCCGCGAGCACGGCGAGGCCGGCATGCGGGAGTTCGTCAACGCGAAGACGATCTTCGTCGACGCCTGAGTCGACCGACCCCGGCGTCGGGCTAGTAGAGCCCGGCGTCGGGGTCCTCGCGGGTCAGCTCCACCTCGAGGTCGGCCACCTCGCACCCGAGGTCGCGCAGCGCCCTGGCCACGGCGACCGCGACCTCCGGGGCCTGGATCAGCGGGCGCTCGAGCGTGTACTCGCTGAACTCGTCGCTCCACGGCGGCTGCCACCCCGATCGCTTCAGTCGCGCCTCGGTCGCCTCGTCGATGTCCCAGTCCCCACCGTGACGCGTGGCCCCCACGCACTCGGCGAAGAGCAGGCTCTGCTGGGCGGTGACGGCGACCCACCGATGGGGCGGGCGGTCGGGGGTCCTGCCGAAGAGCTTCTTGCGGGGGCTCGGCACGCGTTCGCGCAGAATCAGCTTGTCCTCGAGGTCGAGGGCCAGCAGCGACCCGACGACGCGGCGATTCACGTCCTCCCAGGTGCCCCTCACGCGGTGGCCCCGTGGTCGGCCCCCTCGTGCGAGCCCCGGCCGTGCCACCACGTCGCGGCCGCCACGAGGGGAACCGCGGCGACGGCGCCGACGACGGCGGAGCCGAGGGTGTCGACCACCCACGCGGCGACACCGGCGAGCACACCGGCGCCCTCGAGGGCGTCGCGTACGGCTTCCTCGACCGCGTGCACCGCGTCGTACGGGAGGGTGAAGCCGAGCTCGTCGAGACCGATGACCAGGATGTGCCCGCCGACCCACAGCATCGCGGCGGTACCGATGACCGAGATGGCCTTCATGACAGCAGGCATCGCGGCCACCAGGCGCAGACCCGCCTTCGCGACGACGGCTCGCGAGGACTCGGCCAGACGCAGCCCCACGTCGTCGGCCTTCACGATGAGGCCGACCACGCCGTACACGCCGACGGTCACCGCGACCGCGACGACGAACAGGATCACCAGCCGGGACCAGAAGCTCTCGGAGTCGATGGAGTCCAGGGCGATGACCATGATCTCGGCCGAGAGGATCAGATCGGTGCGCACGGCGTTCGAGACGATCGTGTCCTCGTCCGCGGGCTCCGGCTCAGCCGGCTCGGCGGACTCCGCCGCATCCGGCGCGTGCGAACCCCGGTGGCTCCAGGCGTGCAAGATCTTCTCCCCGGCCTCGAAGACGAGGTAGAGGCCGCCGAGCATCAGCAGCGGGGTGAGCAGGAAGGACGCGAACTCCGAGAGCAGCAGGAGCACGGGCAGGATGAAGACGAGCTTGTTCTTGATCGAGCCCGTCGCGATGCGGCGCACCAGCGGCAGCTCGCGCTCGGCGGCGACCCCGCGCACGTACTGCGGTGTCACCGCGGTGTCGTCGATGACCACCCCGGCCGCCTTGCCGGTCGCCCGACCCGCGGCGGCGCCGACGTCGTCGACGGAGGCGGCCGCGAGCTTGGCGAGGGCCGCCACGTCGTCGAGCAGGGCGAAGAGTCCTCCGGCCACGGGGTGCCTCCAACGGGTGCGAGTACGGGTACGACTACGGGTGCGGGTGCGATCACGACGTCGAACCCCTCGCAGTATGCCGGTCCCCGGGCCTCCGGAACGCCCGCGTACGCGGCCTCCTGGGTGCTTGCGCGGGCGTACAGACCCGCAGAAGCACCTGGACACCCGCATACGCGGGCGTTCAGGAGTCGGCGGGAGGGGCCAGCGTGGCCGAGAGGGTCCGGCGTGGCCGAGAGGGGTGCTCAGTCGAAGTCGAGGACGACGCGCTCGGTCAGGGGTCGGGACTGGCAGGCCAGCACCGCACCGCCCTCGACCTGGTCGTCGTCGAGCACGTGGTTCTGGTCCATCGCGACCTGCCCCTCGAGCAACCTCCCGCGGCAGGTGCCGCACGCGCCACCGGCGCAGGAGTAGGGGACGTCGATCCCGTCGTCGAGTGCCGCCTCGAGCACCGTGCCGCGGGTGCTGTCGACCTCGACGCGGTGGGAGCGGCCGTCCAGGCGGATCTCGACGTCGGCGACCACGCGCTCCACGTCGACGTCCCCGTCGACGTCCCCGTCGACGTCCCCGGCGTCGGTCGAGGTCGCTGCGGCGAACAGCTCGGTGCGTACGCGCTGCTCCGGCACCCCCGCCGTCCTCAGGTGGTCGCGCACTGCCTCGACCATGGGCGCGGGTCCGCACAGCAGCCACCCCGCGACCTCGCTGACGGCACCGCGGGGAACGTCGCAGACCTCGTCCACCAGGTCCGGGTCCACCCGGCGGGCAGGCAGCCCCTCGACAGAGTCCACAGAGTCGCCGGCGTCGAAGGCCTCGACGAGCCTGAGACGTTGCGTACGCGCCAGCTCATGCAGCTCGCTGCGGAACATCGCCGTCTGCGGGGTGCGGTTGCCCAGCAGCAGGGTCGCGGTGGCTGCGGGGTCGGCGGCCAGGTGGGCCTCGAGCAGCGACTTCACCGGCGTGATGCCGGATCCGGCCGCCACGCCGACGAGATGGCCGTGTCCGATGCCGTCGGGCAGGTCGCCGAACTCGCCGTTCGGTGTCATCACGTCGAGCACGTCCCCGGCCCCGAGCCGGGTGTTGGCCCAGGTGGAGAAGAGACCCTCGGGGTGCTGCCGGATGCCGACGCGCAGACGTCCCGGGGCCGGGGCGTCGCACAGCGAGTACGTACGCCGCACCTCCCGTCCGTCGAGCCGGACCCGCAGGGTGACGTGCTGGCCGGGTTCGTACGCGTACGCCTCGCGCAGGTCCTCCGGCACCTCGAAGTCCACCGCGACGCCCTCGGAGCCCTGGGGCTCCACGGAGGCGACACGCAGCTGGTGGAAGGCCTTGCGGCCCACCGGGGGCACCCCGTCGACGGGGTCGGTCATGCGGCGCCAGGCACGGTACTCCGCCGGCGTCAGGGACGTGCCGAACCAGGTCGCGATCGCCGCGTCGCGGTCGAGGTACGCCTGCTCGTTGCGACGCCAGGCGCGTACGTAGCGGTAGAACGGGATGCTCGGGTGGAGGTGGTGCACGAGGTGGTAGTTCTGGTAGACGAACAGCGGCGTCAGCACGCGCTCGCCGCCGACCCGCACGCGGGTGGCGCGGAACCTGTCCTCCCGCTGGGTCACCGTCAGTCCGTGGTGGGGCAGGTAGTCGAACCACCAGGCGAGCACCCCGAGGCCCAGCCGCTGCGGCAGGAAGAACAGCAGCGCGGCCTCGGCGAGGACGCCTCCGAGGCCCAGGGCGAGGAGCGCGCCGGCGAAGAGCGCCAGCACCGCCAGCGTCTCGGCCTTCTCGGCCCGGGGCCTCGAGCCGAGGCGTCGTACGTAGAAGACCGCGTACCAGAGGTCGATCGTGAGCCACCGCAGCGGCAGCTGCCACGCGGGGCCCTCGGAGGTCCACGCGTCCGGGTCGGTCGCCTTCGGCTCGTTGGTGTTGCGGTGGTGCTCGATGTGGATGAACCTGATCATCGGGAACGACGCGTACGGCGCCACGAGCACCACCGAGAGTCGGCCGAGTGCGTCGTTGAGACGCGTGTCGGAGCTCGCCGCGTGATGCGTCGCCTCGTGCAGCACCGAGAAGGCCAGGAAGGTCACCGCCGTGCCCATCGGCACCGTGACCCACAGTGGCGCCCCGGCGACGAAGAGCGCGACCTCGGCGGCCAGCAGGACGAGGGTGCCGACCATCAGGGCGACGGTGGGCCACGCGACCGGTGGGACGCGCTCTCCCGGGTCGGGAAGCCCCCGGACGGGCGTGGAGCCGGTGGACGCGGTGGCGGCGCTGGCGACACTCATGACCACCATGATGCGCTCAGGTTGACATTATTGGCAACCCTGTAAAGCGCGAGGGCGCTCAGCCGTGCAGCACGATCCACATCAGGAAGACCGTCGGCAGCACGAGCACCCCGAGCAGCAGCCACGCCGCCGCCAGGTGCACCGGGTTGCGTCGGTCCATCGAGGCCGCCAGCGAGATCAGACCGGCCTCGCCCGTCCACTGGTCGATGCCCATCCGACGATCGGCGTCCGGCAGCCGGCTCCCGGGCAGGAAGTGCTCGGGCGTGATCAGCTCGTAGTCACCGTCGAGGGGGTCTCCCCCGTCGTCGAGTCCTGTGGCCATGCAGGGCAGCGTACGCCCGCGGTGGCCACGCGTGGAGCCCCCTCGGGACGCGTCAGGAGCCCGAGAAGGGCTCCACGCCGCAGTTCTCCTGGGTGAAGCTGTCGATGCGCTCGGAGGCCTGGTCGAACTCCGGCCCGCTGAACTCCTGCTCGGCCTCGGCGATGTTCTCCTGCAGCGTCTGCAGCCGCTCGGGGTCGACGTCCTGGGCGTTGCCACCGAGGTCGGCGAGCTCTTGGGTGGTGAAGCCGCTGTCCTCGATCGCCTGCTGCAGGCCCTGGAAGGACTCGTTCAGCATCTGCCACTCGCTCGAGATCTCCTCGGGGGCCGCCTCCGCGAGACGCTCGAAGGTGCTGAAGAACTGCTCGACGTCCTCGGCCTCGGTCGGTGAGGACTCCAGCAGGTCGGCGCTCTGCTCGACCTGGTCGCAGTAGGCGGCCACGTCGTCGCCGCCGCAGGCGGACAGGCCGGCGGCCAGCAGGACGGAGGAGACGAGGAGGGCAGGACGGCGCACGGGAGCTCCAAGGGTGGTGGGAGGACCGGGCAGGGCGCCCGGCGCCCGATACTGCCAGTGTCGGTGGCAGAGCACAGCCGAACGCGCCGTGACCCGGCGAGAGGCGTACGGCGTATCCTCACCCGGGTCCGCCCCCGGCGGGCACACGGGCCGGTAGCTCAGCCGGTTAGAGCAGGCGACTCATAATCGCCCAGTCGCGGGTTCGAGCCCCGCCCGGCCTACGAGACGGTCGCGTCGACGTCCGCGGGGACCGGCGCGGCCAGCACCACACCGAGCGCCCGCACCACGGCGGGGTCCTCCCAGGCGTCACCGAACAGCTCCCGGACCCGGCCCATGCGGTAGCGCACCGTCTGGGGATGCACGTGCAGCGCCTCGGCCACCTCCGCACGACGACCGCCGTGCTCCCACCACGCGCGCATCGTGGCGACGAGTCGTTCCCGGCTGCCCGCGGTCTCCTCGCGCAGCGGCCGCAGGGTGCGCGTGGTGAGGTCGGCGAGCGCCTCGGCGTCGGCGGTCAGCACCAGCTCGACGAGATGGTCCTCGGCGTCGTGCACCCCCGCACCCGGGACGCCGACGAGCGTGCGTACGCGCTCGGCGCGGGTCCGCGAGTCGACGGCGCGCTGCCACGGACGCTCGGGCCCGACCGTCGCCCGGGATCCCCCGAGACCCGCGAGCAGGGCCCGGCGCCCACCCGCGCCGCCGACGTCGGGCACGAGCAGGCACGTCGTGCCCGGCTCGTCGCCGTCCAGACGCAGCGTGCGGTCGTCCTGCTGTGCCAGCACCGTGCGCACGTGCGCGGACCCGACGAGCACCGCGGTCAGCGTGTCCGGGGGCTCCCAGCCGGCGGTCTGCGCCGCATCGCGCAGGGCGTCCTCGTCGGCGCCGCGTCCCAGGAGGGCCCCGAGCCGCCGCAGCTGGCGCTCCCGGAGCATCCCGGTCGCCGCCAGCTCGTCGGTGTGACCGGCGACCGAGGCCGCCGAGAGGTCGTCGATGTAGGCGAAGACGAGCTCGGCGAACCGGGCGAGCTCGAGGGTCCCGACCCCCGCCGTGACCGCGGTGGCGGAGAGCTCGTGCCACGAGACGCGGGCGCCGACGCGGTAGGCGCTGAGCAGGGCGTCCGCCGTGCGCCCCGAGCGGGCCTCGCCGCGCCCCAGCGCGTACGCCGCCTCGCGCACCGGTGTCATCGGCACGGCGAGCTGCGCGCCCTCGCCGGTCTCCTGGGACGCCAGGCGCAGGAACCCGTCGAGCGCCTGGCGCACGGCCTCCCGGATGGTGGCTCCCATCTCCCCCGACAGTGCGCTGGCGTACGCCGGGACCTGGTCGGGGATCGCGCGCACGACGTCGTCGCCCACGCGCGGGAGCGAACCCCGGAGGGCCTCGACGACGTGTGCGTGCAGCACTGGACCGGAGACCTGCAGACTGTCGTCCTGGTCGATGGATTTATCACTCACGCACAAGATCCTGTCACAACTTCACCTCGATCCTTCAATACATTGAGTGCCGGTGCGGGGAGAGTGAACTCATGGCACTCATCCACGACGGCTCCCCGCGTTCCGGACGCGCGTCCGGCGGACGCGGCACGGTGGCCGACCGCCTGCGCCGGGGTTCCGGACGGGTCGTCCGCGCCGCTGTCACCCCGCTCGTCCCGGCCGACTACCTCGACCTCGTCGCGCCGCTGCGCGCCGGCGCCGACCTGCGCGCCCGCGTCGTCGCCGTCCGCCACGAGACCGCCGACGCGGCCACGCTCCTCCTGCAGCCCGGTCGCTCCTGGGAGGGCCACGTGCCGGGGCAGTACGTACGCCTCGGCGTCGACGTCGACGGGGTGCGCCAGTGGCGCGCCTACTCCCTGACCCACGGCCCGCGTGCCGACGGCCTCATCAGCGTCACCGTCAAGGCCGTGCCGGACGGCACGGTCAGTCCCTACCTCGTGCACCGCACCCGACCAGGCACGCTGCTGCACCTGGAGCAGGCCGCCGGGGCGTTCGTGCTGCCCACCGACGCGACGAAGCTGCTCTTCGTCACCGCGGGCTCCGGCATCACGCCCGTGATCGGCATGCTGCGCAACCTGTTCCCCGTCACCGACGAGGGGGTCGTGCGCCCGACACGCAGCGCCGACCTCGACATCGTGGTGCTGCACGTCGCACCCACCGAGGCCGACTCGATCTTCCTCGCCGACCTGCGCGCCCTGGACGCTGCGGGCGCCGTACGGCTGCTGGCCCGCCACGACGACGTGCACGGCGTCCTCGACCTCGAGGACCTCACCACCCTCGTGCCCGACCTCGCCGAGCGCACGACGCTCGCGTGCGGGCCCGCCGGGCTCCTGGACGCCCTCGACGCCCACCACGGCGCCCGCGACCTCGATCTGCTGGTCGAGCAGTTCAGGGTCGAGCCGGTCGCCGTCGGCGAGGGCGGCACCGTCACCTTCGCCGCCTCAGGCGTGACCGCCGAGAACGACGGCGGGTCGCCGCTGCTGGTCACCGGCGAGGATGCCGGCGTGATGCTGCCGTCCGGCTGCCGCATGGGCGTGTGCTTCAGCTGCGTCTCGCCCCTGCGCAGCGGTGCCGTACGCGACCTCCGCACCGGTGACGTGATCACCGCCGCCGACGGCGTCGACGTGCAGACCTGCATCAGCGCCGCGGCCGGTGACTGCGTCATCGACCGCTGACCGGCCACCCCCACCCCGACTCCCCCACGACCCGCCCCCACCCGAGGAGCACCATGACCGTCCTGCAGAAGAAGCCCGCCGACGCCGACCCCACCACGCACCTCACCCCCGAGGACGTCGAGGAGATCGGCCGCCGTCTCGACGCGATCCGAGCCGACGTCATCGCCGACCGCGGGGAGCGCGACGCGGCGTACATCCACCGGGTGATCAAGGCCCAGCGCGGCCTCGAAGCCGGCAGCCGCGTCGTGCTGCTCGCCTCGCTCTTCCCGCCGGCGTGGCTGCTCGGGACGGCCGGGCTGTCGGTGGCCAAGATCCTCGAGAACATGGAGATCGGCCACAACGTCATGCACGGCCAGTGGGACTGGATGCGCGACCCGAAGATCCACTCGACCACCTGGGAGTGGGACAACGCCTCGCCGTCGTCGCAGTGGAAGCACGGCCACAACGTGCTGCACCACACGTACACGAACGTCGTCGGCAAGGACAACGACCTCGGCTACGGCATCATGCGCGTCGACGAGGACCAGCGCTGGGTGCCGTTCTACCTGGCCCAGCCGCTCTGGAACTTCATCAACGCCTGCTTCTTCGAGTACGGCATCGCTGCCTACGACCTCGAGCTCGGCAAGAACCTGTCGACCAAGGAACGTCGCAACGACCCGGACTTCACGCGTCGCTACAAGGAGGTCCTGCGCAAGATCCGCGGCCAGGCCACCAAGGACTACGTGGTGCACCCGCTGCTGTCGGGTCCCTCGGCGCCGACGACACTCACGGCCAACGTGGTCGCCAACCTGGTCCGCAACCTGTGGACCCACTCGGTGATCATGTGCGGTCACTTCCCCGAGGGCGTCTCCACCTTCGAGAAGAAGTCGATCGAGGGCGAGACCAAGGGCGAGTGGTACCTGCGCCAGATGCTCGGCGCGGCCAACATCTCCGGCTCCAAGGCGATGCACCTGATGACGGGCAACCTGTCCTTCCAGGTCGAGCATCACCTCTTCCCCGACCTCCCGAGCAACCGGTACGCCGAGATCGCCCCGCAGGTGCAGCAGATCTTCAGCGACTACGACCTGCCCTACGTCACCGGTCCGCTGCCGAAGCAGGTCGCGTCCGCCTGGGCCAAGGTCGTGCGCCTGTCGCTGCCGAACAGCTTCGTCGAGGAGCGCACCGGCCGCGCCCGTCGCGCGCTCGGCTCGCTGTCACCGCGTCGTGGCGTACGCCGGTTCGCCGAGGTGACCCGCCTCGCGTCCCCGGGGTCGGACGTGCAGGACGCGCGGGGCCGCGCCGCCTGACCTGCGCCGCCGGAGAACCGGCGATCCGCCTGACACGTCCTCGCTCCCGCGGCCAGAATGTGACGAGGAGGTCACACACATGGGAGCAGCACGCGGCGAGGACGACCTCGCCCGCAGCCACCGCACGATGGCCGAGGGGCAGCGGATGGCGAGCCTCGTCAGCTGGGCCGAGGACCCCGTCACCGGCGAGGTCGTCGGTGCCGAGGGCCTGACCGAGCTCTTCGGCTTCCCTCCCGAGGTCGTGGCCGCGGGCCCCGAGGCGTGGATGTCGGTGGTGCACCCGGAGGACCAGCCGGCGCTGCGCGCCCAGGTGCTGCCTGCCCGCGCCCACGGCCGTCAGGCCGAGTACGTCGTCCGTATCCCCGACGGCGACCCCGGACCGCACGGCCAGGCGTGGCGGTGGGTCCGCGGCTGCTCGCGCTTCGACGTGGTCGACGGTCTGCCTCGACGCTGGGGCACCATCCAGGACGTCACCGTCACCCGGCGTCTGGAGATCGAGCTCGAGAAGCAGGTGATCGTCAACGTCACCAGCGAGGCGGTCGCCACGGTGGCGAACGAGGCGACAACGCTCGAGGAGGCGCTGGTCGCCCTGCGCCCCATCGTGCTGGCCGACCCGGCGTGGGGTGAGGTGTACGCCCACCGCACCGCCCCCGACGGCCTGGTGACCATGCAGGTGCCGAGCCTGCTGCCCGAGCAGGATCCGGGCCCCGAAGAGGTGGCGCTGGCCGAGCGGGCGTGGCGCTCGGGCGAGGTGGTGTGGAACGAGGCCCTCACCGACCTCGCCTTCCCGCTGCGCCTGGCGGGCGAGGTCTACGCCGTGGTCGGCCTGCACAGCGACGTCCGGACCGAGCAGCAGGAGCTCACCACCGAGGTGGCGCGACGGGCCGCGACCCAGCTGGAGCGGGTGCTGGAGCGCGAGAGCGCGGAGGCGGCACTGGCAGCCGCCCGCGACCAGGCCCTCGCCGCCTCGCGCGCGAAGTCGGACTTCCTGGCGGTGATGAGCCACGAGATCCGCACGCCGCTGAACGCGGTGCTCGGCATGGCCGAGCTGCTGGGCGCCAGCGAGCTCGACGCCGACCAGCGTCGCCTCGTGCAGAGCGTCCGTGACGCCGGCACGACCCTGATCGGTCTGGTCGACGACGTGCTCGACCTGAGTCGGGTCGAGGCCGGCAGCCTGGTGCTCGAGAACACCGCCCTCGACGTGCGTGAGACGGTCGAGAAGGCGGCCGTGATGCTCGGGGCCCAGGCCAGGTCGCGCGGCGTGGAGCTGACGACCGCATGCGCACCGCAGGTGCCGGCCTCGCTGCGCGGCGACGGTGCACGTCTCGCGCAGATCGTCACGAACCTGGTCTCCAACGCGGTGAAGTTCACTCCCTCCGGCGAGATCGACGTCGCCGTGACGGCCCGCGACGACGACGGGCGCGTCCGCCTGTCCGTGGCCGTGCGCGACACCGGGGCAGGCATCGACCCCGTGGTCCTCGACGGTCTCTTCGACAGCTTCACCCAGGCCGACGCCTCGACGACCCGCACCCACGGCGGCAGCGGCCTCGGCCTGTCCATCGCGCGGCGGCTCGCGCGGTCCATGGGCGGCGACGTCACCGCCGTGAGCCGACCGGGGCGCGGCAGCACCTTCACCGCCGAGGTCGTCCTCGACCGTGACGAACCGGCCGCGAGCGAGGGACGCTCACGCCCCACTCCGGTGCTGCTGACCGGTCCGGGCGAGCGGCGTCGCCGCCTGCTCTCCTGGCAGCTGGCCCACCACGGCGCCGAGGTGACCGCGCTCGACGACGACGCGGACCCGGTCGAGGCGCTGCGGAGGACCCGCCGACACGGCGAGGGCGACGAGGGCGACGACCGGGCGACGCTGGTCGTCGACCTACCGCTGCAGGCCACCCGGGCGGAGGCCGCCGTGGGCGCACTGCTCCAGGCGCTGCCCCCCGAGGTGCCGCTCGTGGTCCTCGCGCCCGACTCGCCCGTCGTGGCGACCCTGCTGGCCAACCGCCCGGGCACCGCCAGGCTGGTCAAACCCGCCACCACGGTGGCGCTCGGCGATGCGCTGGACCTCGCGCGGTCCGGTGTCGAGAACGCGCCGGAGGCCGTCCGGGGCCTCGCTCCCGCCCGGGCGGCGGGAGAGCTCCCCGCCTCGGGGCCCTCGCGCCGTGTGCTGGTGGTCGAGGACAACGACGTCAACCAGGTCATCTCGCGTCGCCTGCTGGAGGTGCTCGGCCACACCGTCGACATCGCCGAGGACGGCGAGGAGGCCGTCCGTGTCTTCGACCCCGAGCGCCACGACTTCGTGCTGATGGACGTGCAGATGCCGCGCATGGACGGCTACGCCGCGACCAGGGCCCTGCGAGCCCGTCACGCCGGAGCCCGCCGGACGCCGATCGTCGCGCTGACCGCAGGTGCTGTGGCGGGGGTGCGCGAGCAGTGCCTGGCCGCCGGCATGGACGACTGCCTGGTCAAGCCGGTGGACCTGCGCCTGCTGGCCCGCACCGTGAGCCGGTGGACCGACGGGACGGCCCGCGGCGACATCGCCGCGTCGATCGCCGCGTCGATCCCCGCGCCCTCGGTCCCCGTCGACCTCGCGGAGCCTTCCGCGCCGCCCACGGCGATGCCCGTGCTGGACGAGGGACGCCTGGCCGAGCTCAGGATGATGGACGAGCCCGCCTGGTCCTACCTCGACCGGACCGTCGAGAACATCGGCGCCAGCGCCCCCG
This sequence comes from Nocardioidaceae bacterium, assembly GCA_018672315.1. Taxonomy (NCBI): domain Bacteria; kingdom Bacillati; phylum Actinomycetota; class Actinomycetes; order Propionibacteriales; family Nocardioidaceae; species Nocardioidaceae bacterium. The sequence continues at coordinate 710,699 of CP076053.1, forward strand.
CAGCCGTGATGGCCGCGCGGGAGGCCTTCGAGGCGGGCGACACCGAGCGGTTCCGCTTCGTGGTCCACAAGCTCGCCGGCTCAGCGCTCAACATCGGCCTGCGCGAGGTCGGTGAGGTGGCGCGAGCGATGGAGAACGACCCGCCCGGGGACCGCGCCGACGGGCTGAAGGCGCTGGCGGCCCTCGACCTCGCGGTGCGCCGCGGACTGGTCGCGCTCGTGGCGGCGACCCGGGTGCCCGGCCCGACATCGGGGTAGAAGCGGCCCATGGCCGAGACGGACGAGCCCACGGAGCCGACCGAGCAGGACGCTCCTCCCCCGTTGACCGCGGTCGAGGAGGACTGGCAGACCGCGCTGTGCGTGGTCGCGCACCCCGACGACATGGAGTACGGCGCCGCCAGCGCCGTCGCCCGGTGGACGGCGCAGGGCAAGCGGGTCGTCTACTGCATGGTCACCTCCGGTGAGGCGGGCATCGACGGTCTCGACCCCGAGGAGTGCCGTGAGGTGCGTGAGGCCGAGGAGATCGCCTCCGCACGCGTCGTGGGTGTCGACGAGGTCGAGTTCCTGCGCCTCCCCGACGGGATCCTGGAGTACGGCGTCGCGCTGCGCCGCGAGATCTGCGCGGTGGTCCGCAAGCACCGCCCCGACGTCGCCGTCACCATCAACCACCGCGAGACCTTCGGGGGCACGAACCTCAACCAGGCCGACCACATCGCCGTCGGCAAGGCGCTCGTCGACGCGGTCCGGGACGCCGGCAACCGCTGGGTCTTCCCCGAGCAGCTCGCCGACGGAGACCTCGAGAAGTGGGACGGCGTACGCGGCGTGCTCGTCTCGGCCTCCCCCCAGGCCCGGCACGGTGTCGACGTGACCGACCACCTCGCTGCGGGCGTGGCGAGCCTGGAGGAGCACCGCGCCTACATCGAGGGGCTGGGCTGGGACGACTTCGACCCCGAGGAGTTCCTCGAGGGCATGGCACGGCAGAGCGGCCAGCGGCTGGGCACGCGGTACGCCGTGGCGTTCGAGCTGCTCGACACCGGCTGGGGAGGCTGAGTCATGGTCGACTTCCTGCTCTTCCGCGTCGCGGACGGGACCGGCGCCGGGGGCGGTTCCGCCGGTGTCGTCGAGCGGCTCTCGGACCTCATGGGCGGTCTCGACCTCCTGCTCACCCGCGTCATCGCCGCGCTGGTGCTGCTCGTGCTGGCGTACGCCCTGGGCAAGCTCGTCGCGGCCGGGCTCCACGCCTACTTCAAGCCGCGGCAGACCCCGAGCTTCGCCCGGGTCATCTCCAAGCTCGTGGGCTGGTTCGTCAGCCTCCTGCTGGTCGCCGCGGCGATCGTGATGCTGTTCCCCTCGGTGAGCCCGGTCAACATGCTCGCCGGTCTCGGGTTCTTCTCCGTCGCGGCCGCGTTCGCCTTCCAGGACATCCTCGAGAACCTGCTCTCGGGCCTGCTGCTGATCCTGCGCCAGCCGTTCAGGTCAGGTGACCAGATCGACGTCGGCGAGGTCTCGGGGACCGTGGAGGCCATCAGCATCCGCGAGACGCGGCTGCGCACCTTCGACGGCCAGCTGGTGCTCATCCCCAACCGGGACGTCTACAAGGCGACGATCACGGTGCGTACGCACTTCGAGAACCGGCGACAGAACTTCGTCGTCGGCATCGCCTACGAGAACGACGCCGAGGAGGCGCGCGCCCTGATCCTCGGCGCGTTGACAGGCGTCGAGGAGGTCGACCACGACCGCGACGCCGAGGCGCTCGTCGTCGAGCTGAACACCTCCACCGTCGACATCGACGTGCGCTTCTGGTGCGCACCCGACCAGCACTCCTCCCGAGTCGCCCTGTCGGCGGCGATCATCGCCGTCAAGAAGCGCCTCGACGAGGCCGGCGTGGAGATGCCGTGCGACATCGTGGCGCTGCAGGCGACCCCGTCGTTCAAGGCCGCGGTGCAAGACTCCGGCGAGCTGACGCCGGGCGGGAGCCTGCGCGCGGGCTGACCGGGCCGGGGCTGGGGGGTCGGACGGGGTCGACGCCCACGTGTCCGATCACACGTGGGCTCGACTCGGCCGGTGCGGTGTGAACGACGTAGTCTCGGTGACCGCGATGGTGCGACTCAGCTCGCGCCGGAGGCGGTGACCGTTCAGGTCCACGCCGTGCCACCCCGTTCTTCTCACCGCAGACGAGGGCGCACCGCTGTGTCCGCCCGGAGGAGTCACCATCAGCAACGCCGTCCCCGACATCGACCTGCCCGTCGAGCCCGCCACACCGGCTCCGGTCCACACCGTGCGCGAGGCGCTGCGGTCACCCCGTGCCCTGCGTACGGAGGTGCTGGCCGGCCTGGTCGTGGCGCTCGCGCTCATCCCCGAGGCCATCTCCTTCTCGATCATCGCGGGCGTCGACCCGCGGGTCGGTCTGTTCGCCTCGTTCACGATGGCGGTCTCGATCGCGTTCCTCGGGGGTCGCCCGGCGATGATCTCGGCGGCGACCGGGGCGATCGCCCTCGTCGTCGCACCGCTCTCGCGCGACTACGGGTTGGACTACCTCATCGCCGCGGTCGTGCTGGGCGGGGCGATCCAGATCGTCCTCGGTCTGCTGGGGGTGGCGCGTCTGATGCGCTTCGTCCCTCGATCGGTGATGGTCGGCTTCGTCAACGCCCTGGCGATCCTGATCGCGATGTCGCAGCTGCCGTACCTGGTCGACGTGCCCGCGCTGGTCTACCCCATGGTCGCCGTCGGCATCGCCGCGATCGTGCTGGTGCCGCGCCTCTCGACCGTGGTCCCCTCACCGCTCGTGGCGATCGTCGCGCTGACGCTCTTCACCGTGCTGGCGTCGGTGGCCGTGCCGGACGTCGGCGACGAGGGCGCGCTGCCCGACAGCCTCCCCACGCTCGGCATCCCGTCGATCCCGTGGACGGTGGAGACGCTGCAGATCATCGCGCCGTACGCGCTCGGCATCGCCATGGTCGGCCTGCTGGAGTCGCTGATGACGCAGCGCATCGTCGACGACGTCACCGGCACCTCCTCCGACCCGCGCCGCGAGTCGTGGGGCCAGGGCGCCGCGAACGTCATCACCGGCTTCTTCGGCGGCATGGGCGGTTGCGCGATGATCGGCCAGACGATGATCAACGTGAAGACCTCGGGGGCCCGCACCCGCATCTCCACCTTCCTCGCCGGCGCCTTCCTGCTCGCTCTCGTGGTGGGCCTCGGTGACGTCGTGGCCACCATCCCGATGGCCGCCCTCGTCGCCGTCATGCTGATGGTCGCGGTCGGCACCTTCGACTGGCAGAGCATCCGGCCCGGCACGCTGCGGCGGATGCCGCGCAGCGAGACCGCCGTCATGCTGACCACGGTCGCGGTCACCGTCCTCACCCACAACCTCGCCCTCGGCGTCGCGGCCGGCGTGCTCGTGGCCACCAGCCTCCTGGCGCGGAGGATGGCCTCGCAGGTGCGCATCGAGCGTCGGCTGGTCGAGGTCGAGGGCGGCGCGACCGAGGCGGTGTACGTCGTGCACGGCGAGCTGTTCTTCGCCTCCAGCCACGACCTCGCGACGCGCTTCGCCTACGACGAGGACCCCGACCGGGTGGTCATCGACGTCACGCACTCCCACGTCTGGGACGCCTCGACCGTGGCGGCGCTGGACGCGGTGCGGGGTTCGTACGCGACGCGCGGCAAGCACGTGCACATCGAAGGCCTGAACGAGGCCAGCCTGTCGATGCACGACAGGCTCTCGGGACGCCTCGGCAGCCACTGACCCGCGCCGACGCGCGGTGCTCCTGACGAGACAGGGCCCGACCACGACGCGAGGCGTCGGTGTCGGGCCCTGGGTGGCTCCCCCGGTTGGACTCGAACCAACAACCCTCCGGTTAACAGCCGAATGCTCTGCCAATTGAGCTACAGGGGAATGACCGCGGCTCGCGCGGTGCCGATGAATCGTAGCAAGCAGCCACCCGCCCCCGCGAACCGGTTCCAGCCCCAGCCCCAGCCCTTGCTCCGGCCCGACCTCAGCCCCCGACCTCATCCTGGGCGCTCGCCAGCAGGCGCGCGGCGGCGCGGCGTACGTCGGGGTCGTCGGGGTCGGTGCCCTCGGCGTAGCGCACGCGCCACTGCACGGGATCGGCGGGCGTACGACGACGTCCCACCGCGGTCACGCGGCGACCGTCGAGGGAGGCGTGGCGCTCCAGGACCATCGTCGAGCTCAGGCGCTCGCGCACCACCACCAGCAGGTCCTTGGCGTCGGTCGCGGCCAGGTCGACCGTCCACGGAGCGACGGTGGCGTCCGACGGCACGATCGTGAGGCGCTCCTGCTCGGCCTCCCAGTCCGCGAGGTCGAGGTCGACCCAGTCGACGTCGCGGAGCAGCTCGACCGTGCGCTGCTCGCCGTCACCGACCGCGGCCAGGAGCAGCAGGCGCGTACGCGTCGCCACCAGCCACAGCGGACCGCTCGGGGCCGCGGCCATCACCTCACGGCTGCGGACCCCGCCCGCGTCGAGCACGTCACGCGGCGGCGCGGCCGTGTCGCGTCGCCACGGGCTCCAGGGGGGCCTCATGCCTCCCCCACGACCTGCTCGCGCAGCGCACGGCGCGCCTGCTCGAGAGCGACGAGCTCGCCGAACATGCGGTTGTAGTCGGCCTGCTGCGTCACCGGGTTGGTGCGCTGCAGCCGTGACTTCAGGTCGGTGATGCGTCGGACCGTCGTGAGCTCCTGGAGTCCGAGCGCGTGGCGGGCTGCATACCGGCCCGTCGGCTCGCCGCGCAGCTTCAGCGGCTCCACGGCCAGCGCCGCGACCTCACCGGAGACGACCTGCTCGGTGGTGCGTGCGCGCACCTGGTGCACCCACTCGGTCGCTCCCGCAGCGGCCGGCCCGCCGAGCGAGGCGACGGCCTGCCAGACCATGGCGTGCAGCGGGTGGGTGAAGTCGGCGGCGTCGAGCTCGACGGTGTGCTCCGCGGCGACGGCGGGGGCCTGCAGCACCAGCCGGAGCATCTCGCGTTCGAGTGCGAACCGCTGCAGGTGGGGGTCGGGCCATGCCTGGACGGGCGGCGCCTCGGTTGCGGGCCCGGAGTCCTGGCCACCGGTGCGTGGCGGCGTACGCGGCGCTCCCGGGGCCGGGGCGCTCTCGCCCGCGTCGTCGCGACGCTGCGCGCGGCGCACCTCGTCGAGCACCTGGTTGGTCTCCACGTCGGCACCGACGAGGCGGGAGATCTCCTGGGCGAACGCGGTCACCTTCGACCGGTCGCGGACCGAGGCGACGAGGCGTGCGGCCTCGCGGACGGCGTCGATGCGTCCGTCGGCCCGGTCGAGGTCGAAGCGGCGCAGCACGTTGCCGAGCACGAAGCGGTAGAGCGGCTCGCGACGGGCGACGAGCTCGCGTACGGCCGCGTCGCCCTGTGCCTGGCGGAGGTCGCACGGGTCCATGCCGGAGGGCTCGACCGCGACGTAGGTCTGGGAGGCGAACTGCTGGTCGCCCGCGAAGGCCTTCAGTGCCGCCCGCTGACCTGCTTCGTCGCCGTCGAAGGTGAAGATGACCTCCCCGCGGTTGTCCTCGTGGTCGAGCAGCAGCCGGCGCAGCACGCGGCCGTGCTCCTCGCCGAAGGCGGTGCCACAGGTCGCGACGGCGGTGGTGATGCCGGCGAGGTGGCAGGCCATCACATCCGTGTAGCCCTCGACGACCACGGCCTGGCGGGTGCGTGCCATCTCACGGCGCGCCAGGTCGAGGCCGTAGAGCACCTGCGACTTCTTGTAGACGGGCGTCTCGGAGGTGTTGAGGTACTTCGCCTCGATGCGGTCGTCGTCGAAGAGCTTGCGGGCCCCGAAGCCGATCGTGGAGCCGGAGGTGTCGCGGATCGGCCACATGAGCCGACCCTGGAAGCGGTCGTAGCGACCGCGGTTGGCGAGGTTGCCGGTGATGAGCTCGTCGTCGTCGAAGCCCTTCGCCCGCAGGTGTGCCACCAGGTCGCGTCCGCCGGTGGGGGCGAAACCGACCCCGAAGTGCTCGGCGTCGTCGCGGTTGAAGTCGCGACCGGCGAGGAACTGGCGGGCGGGCAGCGCGTCGGGGCTCGCGAGCTGCTCGGCGTAGAACTCCGCGGCAAGCTTGTGGGCCTCGAGCAGGCGCGGTCGCATGGACGCCTCGCGGCGCTGCTCGGGGGTGGGCCCGCCCTCCTCGTAGCGCAGCGTCACGCCGTACTTGCCGGCCAGCTGCTCGACGGTGTCGGTGAAGGTGAGCCCGTCGATCTCCATGACGAAGCTGATGACGTCGCCGCCGGCCTGGCAGCCGAAGCAGTGGTACAGGTTGCGCGAGGGCGTGACGTGGAAGGACGGCGACTTCTCGTCGTGGAAGGGGCACAGACCCTTCAGCGCACCGGACCCGGCGTTGCGCAGCGTGACGTAGTCGGAGACGACCTCGTCGATGCGCGCCTTCTCACGCACCTCGGCGATGTCCTCGCTGCGGATCCGCCCCTGTGCCACGAGGGGTGAGTCTACGGCCGTGAGGTGGGCCGACCGGTCAGCCGGCCATGGCTGTGGACGGCGGCCCCGTCGGTGAGGGAGGCGACGTGGTCGAGCACCACCCGGCCGCGGGCGGCGTCGTCGGTCGCGGCCTCGAAGTCCTCACGGAGGTCGGGAAGCAGGGTGTCCGGGGCGCCGGCGGACACCGCCTCGTGCAGCTCGGCGAGCAGCTGCCGCTGGCGTTCCATCGTGGCCACCCGCTCGGGGGCACTCATCACGTAGTGCGCGGCGACGCCTTTCAGCACGGCGATCTCGGTGAGGGTCGCACCGGGGACGACGACGTCGCCGTCGTGGCGTACGAGGGGTCGGTCGCCGTAGGCCTCGCGCGTCGCGCTCTCCACGGCCCCGCAGAAGCGGCCGATGAGGTCGGAGGTGAGGTTCTTCAGGGATCTCAGGGCCGGACGGGTGCCGTCGTAGGTCGCCTCCGGCCAGGACCCGACGGCGCGCAGGGCGGCCCAGGCGTCCTCGAGCCGGTCGTCCGCCGCGCCGGGCAGGTACCAGTCGCGCACCGTCTCCCACACGGCCTGCCGTGCGTCGGCGGCGTCGAGCACGGTGAGGTCGATGCCGCCGGCGACGACACCGTCCTCGACGTCGTGCACGCTGTAGGCGACGTCGTCGGCGAGGTCCATGACCTGGGCCTCGACGCACGTACGGGTGGCGGGCTCGCGGTCGCGCAGCCAGGCGAAGACGGGGAGGTCGTCGTCGTACACCCCGAACTTCGGCACGCCCCGCGGTGACCCGTCGGCGTGGCGCATGGTCGGGGGTGAGGCCGCCTCGCGCGTCCAGGGGTACTTGGTGCAGGCGTCGAGGGTGGCGCGGGTCAGGTTGAGGCCGGCGGAGGCGCCGTCGGCGTCGACGGACTTCGCCTCGAGCCGGGTGAGGAGGCGCAGCGTCTGGGCGTTGCCCTCGAAGCCGCCGCAGGTCGCGGCGAGCTCGGCGAGGACGACCTCGCCGTTGTGACCGAACGGCGGGTGGCCGAGGTCGTGGGCAAGGGCGGCGGTCTCGACGAGGTCGGGGTGACAGCCGAGCACGTGGGCGACGTCGCGGCCGACCTGGGCGACCTCGAGGGAGTGGGTGAGCCGGTTGCGTACGAAGTCCCGGTGCGGCCCGAGCACCTGTGTCTTGTCGGCGAGGCGTCGCAGGGCGGCGGAGTGGACCACGCGGGCGCGGTCGCGCTCGAAGGGCGTGCGCTCGGGGGCGTCGACCCGCTTGACGGGCTCGGCGACGCGGCGCGCACGGTCGGCCTCGGAGTAGAGATGGTCCCAGCGCTCACCCATGGCGCACGCACCCTACCGGGGTGCTCCGGCGTGCACCTCGGCTCACGGGATCTCGCGGCTCGGCCATCGTCTCGCACCTCGACCACCGAGCCACAGGGTGTGACCCGTTGCGGAGCGCGACCTCGTCTGGACGGACGAGCACGAACGCCGCCACCCGACGAAGTCGTGGTGGCGGCGTTCGCGCGCAGGGAGGAAGACGAGGTCCCTAGCGCAGCAACAGTGAGGCCGAAGGACGAACCATCAGTACGTGCTCACGTGCACGTGGTCGAAGTGGTTGGCGGTGGCGGAGCCACGGTCCTCCATGGGGCGCCAGCCTTCGCTGGACCGCTCGACGGTCCAGATCTGCTGGGCGTAGATGACCTCGGAGACGCCGAGGGATGAGGCGTTGGCGCGGACGTACTCGGCGACCTGCCAGCCGAGGTCGCCGGAGACCATGGCGTCGATGGCGCGGCCGGTGGCGTGGTAGGTCGAGTCGGCGCGGTACGTGCCGTAGCTGGTGATGGAGGGGAACGCCGCGCAGATCGCGTTGTGGACGGCGATCACGTTGGCGCCGCCGGAGACCGACGTGCCGTTGGAGCAGACCCCGGAGGACGCGGGCGCGGCGCTGCTGCCGGAGGTGGCGGACTCGGTGGACTCGCTGGTGCCGGTGCTCTCGACCACGACGGGCTCGGGCTTGGGCGGGCGCTCCTTGGCCATGAACGCGCGGTGGACCCACATCGAGCGTCCTTCGCGCTTGACCTGCAGCCACTTGCCGGAGGTCAAGCCGGTGACGCCGACGCCGTCGCGGAAGTCGAGTGCGCCCGCCGCCTTGAAGCGTTCGCCGGGACCGAGCCGCAGGTTGACGTCCTCGCGGGCCCAGCGCTTGTCCTCGACCTTGGTGGCGGCGACCTCGGGGCCGGCGGCGTCGCGCTCGCTGGACCGTGAGGGGCTGGTGGTGCGGGGCTCGAGCTCCATGCCGCCGCGGACGACGAGTCCCGGCTGGGGGGCGAGCTCGGGCTCGGCGACCTGGGCGCCGGGGACGAGGGTGCGGACGTCCGCGTACGCCGGCGGCAGCGCGGTGCTGCTGTCGGGGCGGACGAGGAGGGACGCGGACTGGGCGGCGGCGCCCGTGCTGCCCACGCTGTCGTCGGCGTACGCGGCAGTGCCGCCACCGAGCACGGCGGTCGCGAGCGGGAGGGTGACGGCGGCGGAGATCGCAGCGCGGGAGGCGGTGCGTGAGGTGCCGGCGAGGGCGTCGGGGACGAGGGCGTCGCGCAGCGGGTTGCCGGCGGCGCGGTGCTTGGGGGTGTACCGGGGCACGGAGGAACTCACCTCGGGGTGTCGATGACAGGACGGGGTTCCGCTCGCGGCCGCGGCCGGGGGCCGGGGCGAGGTGGGCCGGAACGCCCGACAATCAATCACGGATTGGTAACGGACGCTACTCGAGGGGGGTCGGGAGTGGCGCGCCTCACGTCCGGGTGAGGTGTCGGCGCAGCGGTGGAGGGTCAGCCGCCGGAGCCGGAGTCCAGGTCCTCGGCGTCCAGTCCGGGCGTCTCGCGGTCGTCCAGCCATCCCTCGGGCAGGGCGACGCGCCGTCGGGGGCTGCCCTGGCGCCCACGCGGGGTGCCGAGCTCGGACCGCGGGAACTCCGCAGCACGGTCCAGGGTCGCGAGCCACGCGTCGAGCTCGGCGAGCGTGGAGACCAGAGCCATCTCGCGACGGGCCTCGCTGCCGACCGGGAAGCCCTTGAGGTACCAGCTGACGTGCTTGCGGAACTCCTTGCAGCCCCGCTCCTCGCTGCCGGTGTGACGGACCAGCAGCTCGGCGTGGCGACGCATCGTGTCGGCGACGTGGCCCAGCGGCGGGGTCACCTGCACCTCCTCGCCGGCGAACGCGGCGGCGAGGTCCCGGAACAGCCAGGGGCGGCCGAGGCACCCGCGGCCGACGACGACGCCGGCCGCGCCCGTCGTACGCGTCATCCGCAGCGCGTCCTCGGCCTCCCAGATGTCGCCGTTGCCGAGCACGGGGATGTCCAGGGCGGACACGAGCTCCCCGATGGGCTCCCAGTCCGCGTGTCCGGCGTACGCCTGCTGGGCGGTGCGCCCGTGCAGCGCGATGGCGGCGGCGCCGCTCTCCTGGGCGGCCCGACCGGCGTCGAGGTAGGTGAGGTGGTCGGCGTCGATGCCGAGCCGGGTCTTCATGGTGACGGGCACGTCGTACGCCGCGGCCGCCTCGACCGCCGAGCCGAGGATCGCGGCGAGGAGATCCGCCTTCCACGGCAGGGCGGCTCCCCCGCCCTTGCGAGTGACCTTGGGGACGGGGCACCCGAAGTTGAGGTCGACGTGGGCGACGCCGTACTCCCCGCAGAGGATGCGGGTGGCCTCACCGACGTAGTGCGGGTCGGTGCCGTAGAGCTGGACCGAACGCACGTCCTCGAGCTCGTCGAAGACCAGCATCGACCGGGTGGTCTCGTCGCCCTCGACGAGGCCGCGGCTGGTGATCATCTCGCAGACGTAGAGACCTGCTCCGGACTCACGGCAGAGCCGGCGGTACGCGGCGTTCGTGATGCCCGCCATCGGGGCGAGCACGACGGGTGTGGGGATCTCCAGCGTACCCAGGCGGAGCGGACCGGGGAGCCCTGCCGGCGTGGGCGTGGGCGTGGCCGGTGCGGGGTGCGACGCGTCGGACCCGGGAGGTGCCAGGACCGAGGTCACCCGTTGCCGCCCCCGCCGTTGCCGCCGTTGCCGCCGTTGCCACCGTTGCCACCGCCATTGCCGTTGTTGCCGTTGCCGGTCTGGTCCGGGGGTGGGGTGATGGAGCCCGACCAGGCGATCGGGTCCGAGCCGGCGCGCGCGAAGGCCACACCCTGCAGGTCGCCGCCGTCGGGGACCAGGAAGACCAGGCAGCGCTCGACGGTCCGCTCGGGACCGAACTGCCGGGGCAGCGCGGTCGAGGGGCAGCGGTCGAAGGTGGTCGCGAAGGTGGTGTTCCTGACCAGCGCCGTGTCGTCGAACTGACCGAACAGCGGCACGGCGAAGTCGCCGAGACTGCCCGGGCCCTCGTTGGTGACGCTGACGTCGACGTAGTACGGCGTCGCGCTCTCGGCGCGCTCGGTGAGCACGTAGGAGTTGAGGTCCTCGGTGCGCCCGCGCTGGATCTCCTCCACCGTCATCGACAGCACGGTGCCGCGCGCCCGGCTCGGCTCCACGGCCACCTGCGCGGCCTCCCCGAGGCTCAGCTCGCTGCCGGGCTCGGTCAGCTCGACGCCCTCCGGCACCTCGAAGCCGGTCGGTGTCGGCGCGGCGGCCGCCTCCGACGGCGTCGGGGACACCGAGCCCGAGCCGGTGGCGTCCGCGTCGGGGTCGGTCTCCGAGGAGCATCCGGCCAGCACCAGCGGCATCACGGCCGCGGCGGTCAGCGCCAGGGCGCGCAGGCGGACGCGGGGGCGGGAGGCGGAGGCGCGTACGAGGGTCGTCACGGGCGTCATTGTGCCCAACGCGGTCGAGTCGACCAACGTCGACGCCCGCGTGACCTCAGCAACCCAGCAGGCGTTCGCCGAGCCAGGAGCGCACCTGCCCGAGACCGACGCGCACCTGCTCCATGGAGTCGCGGTCGCGGATGGTCACGGCATCGTCCTCGAGGGTGTCGAAGTCGACGGTGATGCAGTACGGCGTACCGATCTCGTCCTGGCGGCGGTAGCGACGTCCGATGGCGCCGGAGTCGTCGAAGTCGACGTCCCACAGCTGGCGCAGCTCGGCCGCGAGCCCCTTGGCCTTGGGGGTGAGGTCCTCGTTGCGCGACAGCGGCAGCACGGCGGCCTTGACCGGGGCGAGTCGCGGGTCGAGCCGCAGCAGGGTGCGCTTGTCGACACCGCCCTTGGCGTTGGGCGCCTCGTCCTCGGTGTAGGCGTCGACGAGGAACGCCATCATCGCGCGATTCGGGCCCGCCGCCGGCTCGATGACGTACGGCGTGTAGCGCTCGTCGGCCGCCTGGTCGAAGTAGGACAGGTCGGTGCCGGAGTGCTCGGAGTGGCTCTTGAGGTCGAAGTCCGTACGGTTCGCCAAGCCCTCGAGCTCTCCCCACTCGCCGGCCGCGAACCCGAAGCGGTACTCGATGTCGACGGTGCGCTTTGAGTAGTGGCTGAGCTTCTCGGCCGGGTGCTCGAGGTGTCGCAGGTTCTCGGGGCTGATGCCGAGGTCGGTGTACCACCGCGTGCGCTCGTCGATCCAGTACTGGTGCCACTCCTCGTCCTCGCCGGGCTTGACGAAGAACTCCATCTCCATCTGCTCGAACTCGCGGGTGCGGAAGATGAAGTTGCCGGGGGTGATCTCGTTGCGGAAGCTCTTGCCGATCTGGGCGATGCCGAACGGCGGCTTCTTGCGAGCGGTGGTGACGACGTTCGCGAAGTTGAGGAAGATGCCCTGCGCGGTCTCGGGACGCAGGTAGTGCAGCCCGGACTCGTCCTCGATGACGCCGAGGTAGGTCTTCAGCATCATGTTGAACTCGCGCGGCGGGGTCCAGGTGTCGCGGTTGCCGCAGTTCGGGCAGGCCAGCTCGGCGATGTCGATCGAGTCGGGGTCGACCTCCTCGTCGGACTTCGCGCTGCGCTTGTCTGCCTCCGCCTCCTGCATGTGGTCGACGCGGAACCGCTTGTGGCAGCTCTGGCACTCGGTCAGGGGGTCGGAGAAGGTGCCGACGTGACCCGAGGCCACCCACGTCTCGCGGGGCAGGATGACCGAGGAGTCGAGACCGACGACGTCCTCACGCGCCTGCACCACCGAGCGCCACCACTGACGCTTGATGTTGTCCTTCATCGCCACGCCGAGCGGTCCGTAGTCCCAGGCCGAGCGGGTGCCGCCGTAGATCTCGCCACACGGGAAGACGAACCCCCGGCGCTTGGCGAGCGAGACGACCTGGTCGAGGGTGGACGGGGCTTTCTTGGCCACTGGTGAGATCCTCGGGCGTTCGGGGCGCACCGCCTGGCTGGCGGTGTCGGTCGGCCGGTCGGCCGAGGAGCCAGGGTAGGCGAGTCCCGTCAGGTGATCGCCCACCGGGCCGCGCCGCGACCTCCGTACGCTCGTGCCGTGCTCGTCGTGACCCGCTTCCACGTCCCCCCGGCCGAGGCCGAGACCTTCCGCGACGGCCTCGCCGCGGCCCACGCGCTGCTGGCGGCGCGACCGGGATACCTGCACGGCGACGTGGGCCGCAATGTCGACGACCCCGTGCTGTGGACCCTGACCACGCGCTGGGAGAGCGTCGGCGCCTACCGGCGGGCACTGTCGTCCTACGAGGTGAAGCTCGGCGCGGTGCCGCTGCTCTCGCGCGCCCTGGACGAGCCGAGTGCGTACGAGATCGTGGCGCCCGGGCACGAGCTGAACCGCGAGCAGCCGCGGGCCACGTGACCCGCTCGTTTTGACTCTCATTCTCATTCGGTTGAGAATGAGGCTCATGCGCACGTCTCGAGCACCCCGCCTGTCCCTGTTCGCCACGGCCGTGACCGCCGGCTGCCTCACGCTCACCGGTTGCGGAGCACTGGGACTCTCCGACGATGAGGGGACGACCGGGGTCTCGAGCGCGTCCGCGGGGGAGATCGCGCCCGTCGAGGGCTCCCCCCAGGTGGTGGCGGCCTTCTACCCGCTGGCCTGGGTCAGTGAGCAGATCGCCGGCGACCGCGCCGACGTCGTCAACCTGACCACACCCGGCGGCGAGCCGCACGACCTCGAGCTCGGCGTCCAGCAGACCTCTGAGGTCTCCGCCGCCGACCTGGTCGTGTACGAGGCCGGCTTCCAGCCCGCCGTCGACGCCGCGATCGCGCAGCAGCTCGACGGCGTGGCCCTCGACGTCGCCGAGGTCGTGGAGCTCGAGCCCTTCGAGGAGCACGGCGAGGAGCACGGTGAGGAGCACGCGGACGAGCACGCCGGGGAGGACCACGCGGACGAGCACGCCGACGAGCACGCCGGGGAGCACGCCGGGGAGGACCACGACCACGGTGACCTGGGCGACCTCGACCCGCACTTCTGGCAGGACCCCGCTCGGATGGCGGAGCTCGCGTCGGCGGTCGGCGAGCGGATGGCCGCGCTCGACCCCGACGGCGCCGAGGCCTACGAGGCCAACACCGACCGCGTGGTCGCCTCCCTGGAGGAGCTCGACCAGGCGTACACCGACGGACTCGCCCGGTGCGAGCGTGACGTGGTGGTCACGAACCACGACGCCTTCGGCTACCTCACGCGCTACGGTCTGGAGTTCGAGCCGGTCACGGGCATCTCGCCCGACGCGGAGCCGACCGCCGGAGACCTGGCGCGGCTGCAGGACCTGATCGCGGAGGAGGGGATCACGACCGTGTTCTACGAGCGACTCGTGAGCCCGCAGACCGCCCGGGTCCTGGCCGCCGACACGGGTGTCGAGACCGCCGTGCTCGACCCGCTGGAGGGCCTCACCGACGAGACCGCCGACGAGGACTACCTGTCCCTGATGCGCGAGAACCTCGCTGCCCTGGAGCGCGCCAACGGATGCTGAGCCCCGACCCCGCCGACCCGCGCACCGACCCGCCCGCAGTCGCCCTCGACGACGTCGCGGTCGCCCTGGAGGGGCGACCCGTGCTCCGGGGCATCGACCTGCGCGTGGGGTCCGGTGAGTTCGTGGCCCTGCTGGGCGCGAACGGGTCGGGCAAGTCGACCCTCGTCCGCACCGTGGTCGGGCTGCTGCCCACCACCCGGGGCCGGGTCGAGCTGTTCGGTGAGCCGGTGGAGCGCTTCCACGACTGGCGACGGGTCGGTTTCGTGCCGCAGCGAGCAGGAGCGGGCTCCGGTGTGCCGGCCTCGGTCCACGAGGTGGTCACCTCGGGTCGCCTCGGTCACCGGCGCATCATGCGGCGGCTCGGCGCGGAGGACCGCGCGGCCGTCGACGAGGCGCTCGAGACCGTGGGTCTCTCGCACCGCGCCGAGGAGCCCGTCTCCTCACTCTCGGGTGGGCAGCAGCAGCGCGTCCTCATCGCGCGGGCGCTCGCCGCTCGTCCGGACCTGCTGGTGCTCGACGAGCCCACCGCCGGCGTCGACGCGGAGAACCAGGAGGCGCTCGCCCGCACCCTGGAGAGGCTCTCGGACCGCGGCGTCACCGTGCTGCTGGTCGCGCACGAGCTGGGTCCGCTGACGCCGCTCATCGACCGGGCCGTCGTGCTCGGTGACGGTCGCGTCCGACGCGAGGGCGCGGCTGCCGACCTGGCCGGGGAGACCCACCACGGCCACCACGCACCGCGTACGCCCGTGGACCACCTGCCGCACGTCGCGCACCCCTTCGGCTCCGCCGCCGACCACCCGCTCGACCTGGCCCGGTCCGGCCACGAGGAGCACCCGTGATCGACCTGTTCGCCCTGGAGTTCTTCCAGCGCGCGCTCATCGCGGCCGTCTTCACCGGTCTGGCTGCGCCGGTGGTCGGCACGTACCTGGTGCAGCGCCGTCTCGCCCTCATGGGCGACGGGGTCGGGCACGTGGCCGTGACGGGGGTCGCGCTGGGACTGGTCACGGGGCTCGCGCCCACGTGGACGGCGGTGGTCGTCGCGACGTTGGGTGCGATCACCATCGAGCTGATCCGGGAGCGCGGCCGCACCGGCGGCGACGTGGCCCTGGCACTGCTCTTCTACGGCGGCATCGCCGGCGGCATCCTGCTGACGGGGCTGGACGGTCAGAGCGCCAGCACCTTGAACTCCTACCTCTTCGGGTCGTTGACCACGCTCGCGGCAGCAGACGTGTGGTTCACGATCGCGCTGGCCGTCCTGGTCGTCGCCCTCGGCATCGGCCTCGCACCGCAGCTGTTCGCCGTCGCCCAGGACCCCGACTTCGCACGCGTCGCGGGCCTCGACGTACGCCGCTACAACCTCCTCGTCGCGGTGCTCGCCGCCGTGACGGTCACCGTCGCGATGCGCACGGTCGGACTGCTGCTCGTCTCCGCGCTGCTGGTGGTGCCGGTCGCGACGAGCCAGCAGGTGATGCGGACCTTCCGGCGTACGCTCGCGCTCGCGGTGGTGCTCGGTGTGATCGCCTCGGTCGGCGGGCTGCTGGTGGCTGCGTGGCTGTCGGTGACCTACGACGCGCAGGTGGCCACCGGCGCGACGATCGTGCTGCTGGCGTTGGCGATGTTCATGCTGAGCTGGCCGGTCGGCTACGTGATGCGGCGACGGGCGCGCGCCCGGACGCCCTTCCCGGCGGCCCACGCCCACGACGAGGAGCACGTCGAGACCGGGGAGCACCCCCACCGCCACGGCCCCGACTGCGGTCACCCGGCGGTGGTGCACGGCGACCATGTGGACTACGTTCACGACGGCCACCGTCACGCACCGCACGGAGAGCACTATGACGAGCACTGAGCAGCGCCCTGACGGGGGCGGGCGTCCCACGCGTCAGCGTCGCGCCGTCACCGCCGCCCTGGAGTCCTTCGACGACTTCCGCACCGCGCAGGAGCTGCACGCCGCGATCTCACGGTCCGGCGACAACGTCGGTCTCGCCACCGTCTACCGCCACGTGCAGGCCCTCGCCGACGCGGGCGAGGTCGACGTGCTGCGCACCGAGTCCGGCGAGGTCGCCTACCGCCGCTGCAGCATGACCCACCACCACCACCTGGTCTGCCGCGCGTGCGGACAGACGGTCGAGGTCGAGGGGCCGGCGGTGGAGCGGTGGGCCGACGCGGTCGCGGCCGAGCACGGCTTCACCGACGTCTCCCACACGCTGGAGATCTTCGGCATCTGCGCCAGCTGCGGGCAGGCCTGAGGGGCCGCGGGGGCACTGATCCGCGTCCCTGCGACCGCGTACGCCCTGCGCTGCGGCGGCGCGTCGCGGCCACGGCCGTCCCGGGGGTTGCGACCGCCGGGCCGCGCCGCGGCCAAGCCGCTTGACGCTTGGGTCGCACGCCGTCTCCGGTTCACGGACCGGCGCCCCCGCGTCCGGCTCTCAGGCCGACCCGTACCGCCGGTTGCGCCGCGCGTACTCCTCGACCGCTCGCCACAGGTCGCGGCGGTCGACGTCGGGCCACAGCACGTCGGAGAAGACGAACTCGGCGTACGCGCTCTGCCAGGTCATGAAGTTCGAGAGCCGCTGCTCGCCCGAGGTGCGCCAGACGAGGTCGGCGTCGGCGAGCTCGGGCACGTACAGGTAGCGCGCGAGGGTCTTCTCGGTCACCCGGTCCGGGTCGACCCGGCCGGCGGCGACGTCCTGGGCGAGGGCGCGGGCCGCGTCGCCGAGCTCGGCGCGTCCGCCGTAGTTCACGCACATCGTGAGCGTCATCCGGGTGTTGGCTGCGGTCAGCTCCTCGGCGACCTGGAGCTCCTTGACGACCGAGCGCCAGAGCCGCGGACGTCGCCCGGCCCAGCGCACCCGGACCCCGAGCTCGTGCATCTCGTCGCGGCGCCTGCGGATGACGTCACGGTTGAAGCCCATCAGGAACCGCACCTCGTCGGGGCTGCGTGACCAGTTCTCGGTGGAGAACGCGTACGCGCTGATCGCCTTGACCCCCACCTCGATCGCGCCCTCCACGACGTCGAAGAGCGCGTGCTCGCCGCGCTCGTGGCCGGCGGTGCGGGGCAGACCGCGTTCCTTGGCCCACCGGCCGTTGCCGTCCATGACGACGGCGACGTGGTGCGGGACGAGGTCGGCGGGCAGCCTCGGGGCGGTGGCCCCGGACGGGTGCGGGTGGGGTTCGCGGACGGGACGTGGCACGGGCGCAACCTAGCCGCGGTCGAGGTGGGCCAGGGAGGTGAGGCCGCGTTCGAGGTGCCAGGAGACGTACGCGGCGACGAGGCCGGACGCCTCACGGCGATGGCGCGCGTCGGCACCCGCGGCGGTGTCCCAGTCGCCGGTGAGCAGCGCGCCGAGGAGGCGTACGGTCTCCGGCTGCGGGTGCGCGGCCCCGGGCACCCGGCAGCCGGTGCACAGGATCCCGCCGGCCATCGCTGAGAACGCGCGGTGGTCGCCGAGCTCGCCGCACCGTGCGCAGGCCTCGAAGCTGGGCGCGAAGCCGGCGGTCGCCAGCGCGCGCAGCAGGTAGGAGTCGAGCACCTCGGTGGCCGTACGCTCCCCGCCGGTCAGGGCACGGAGGGCGCCGACGAGCAGCTGGTGCTGTGCCGTGGCGGGCTCGCCCTCCTCGGGCACGACGCGGCCCGCGGTCTCGAGCATCACCGTGCCGGCGGTGTACCGCTCGTAGTCACCGCCGAGGCGCAGGGCGAACGGGGTCAGGGTGACCGCCTGGGTGACCACGTCCAGCGTGCGGCCCTCGGCGAGCTGCAGGTCGACGTGGCTGAAGGGCTCGAGACGCGCACCGAACTTCGAGGTGGTGCGCCGGATGCCGCGGGCCACGGCGCGGACACGACCGCTGCGTCGCGTGAGCAGGGTGAGGATCCGGTCGGCCTCACCCAGCTTGTGCGTACGCAGGACGACGGCCTCGTCGCGGTAGAGGGGCACGGTCTCAGCCTGCCCGGTCGACGGTGAGCGGCAGGTCCACGGTCGCGGTCGTGCCGTGTCCGGGGGTGCTCTCGAGACTGATGCGTCCGCCGTGCCGCTCGACGATGGTGCGGGTGATGGGCAGGCCCAGCCCGACGCCCTGGATGGACTGGTCGGCCAGCGACGGCGACCGGAAGAAGCGCGAGAAGGCCTGCTCGAGCTCCTCGGGGCTCATGCCGCGGCCGCGGTCGACGACGACGAGCCGGGCGTGACCCTCGTGGCGACGGACGGAGACGTCGACGACGCGGGAGCTGTCGGCGTACTTCACGGCGTTGGAGACCAGGTTGGCGACGACCTGGGACAGGCGCAGCCCGTCACCGACCAGCGGCGGCACCTCCTCCAGGTCGCAGCGCACCTCGATGTCGTGCTCCCGCGCATACGACTCGAGCTCGGCGACGGTCTCGGCGACGAGCCGGTCGAGCCGCAGGGTCTGCATGGCGAGCTCGATGCTGCTGTCGCCGTGGCTGGCCGAGTCGAGCAGGTCGGCGACGAGTCCGAGCAGTCGGTGGGCGTTGCGCTCGGCGACGTCGAGGTGGCTGCGGACCTGCGCCGGCACCTCGGGTGCGTCCTGGGCGAGGTCGAGGTACCCCAGGATCGAGGTCAGCGGGGTGCGCAGCTCGTGGGAGACCATCGCGATGAAGTCGTCCTTCGCGTGCAGCGCACGCAGCGCCTCGGTGATGTCGTGGTACGCCAGCACCGTCGCCTGGCGTACGCCCGCTTCGTCGTGGACGGCGCGCGCGGACACCGCGACGGCCCGTTGCTGCACCGAGCCCCGCGGGCCGATGCAGATGACCTCGCCGCTGAACTCCTCCCCCGCCGCGGCACGCACCGAGGGCCGTGCGGCGGGCGGCAGCCAGGTGGTGCGGTCCGCGGCGTAGACGTGACCGGGCAGCGGCCCGTCCTCGTCGTCGCGACCGTCGGGGTAGGCGAGGCGGATGAACTCCTCATGGCGACGGTTGATCAGCTCGTAGCGTCCCCCGGCGTCCATGAGCACCAGCCCGACGTCGACGGTCTGGATCAGCGTCTCGACCACCGATCGCTGGCGGTCCAGCCGGGCGCGGTCCTCGTCCCAGGCGCGGGTGGCCACCGCGACGAACAGCGCCAGCAGCAGGCCCACGGCAGCGAGACCTGCAGCACCGGCCACGTCCGAGCGTCCCGCGATGAGGGAGGGCCCGAGGTAGAGCAGCAGTACACCCCCGGCCGCGGCGTGCACCCCGGCACGGTGTCGCAGCCGACCGAGGTAGACGAGGGTGAGGAGCACCAGGGCCCCTGCGACCAGATCGGGTACGGCGGCCAGCAGCAGCCCGAAGACCAGGAGGTTGCCGAGGGCCGCGACGAAGGCGAGGGTCTGGGCGCGGGGTCCCCGGGTGCTTCGCGTCGCCGCCGCCATCAGCACGGTGTCGATCGCCGCGACCACCCCGGCCGCGAGCGCGAGCGCCCCGGGCTCCTCCCCCGTGACCGCCCGCGCGAGCACCTCGGCCCCGAGCACGGCCATGATCAGCAGGTGGACCAGCAGCTCGGGGCCCTGCCCGATCGTGCTGGACCGCCTCTGCAGGGCGGTCGGGAGCCGATCGTGGTCGGACCTGTCGTGCATGTCGCTCAGGACAGGACCAGGTGCGGTCGCTGCTCCGCTTCGGTCCAGCAGTCGCGGACGAACTCGACCGCGGCCTCGTCGAGTCGCTCGGGCGAGAAGCGCCACTCGAGGATGCCCTTCGCCGGGACGAACCTGGCGCGGGGCATCTCCTCGGCGAGAAGGGCCGCGTCGGCGTACGGGTGGATCGGGTCGCGGCGGTGCCCGACGACGAGCGCCGGCACCTGCATGGCGCGCCGCCGCGCGCTGGGGGGTGCGACGCGACCGAAGAAGAGCCCGTGCACCGCGGCGGCCATCGGGGCGGGCCGCTGGTTGAGGGTGTCGAGGACGATGCCGGCCCAGAACGGCACCAGGCCCCGGGGCACCGAGCGGGAGGCCCGCCGCAGCGCGCTGACCGGGACCGGCGCGAGCCGGCCGACGAACATCAGGGGCGCGAAGGCGACGATGGCCGCTTCGAGGCCGTTGTCGAGCACCGGCATCTCGGCGATGATGCCGCGGACGCGCTCGGGCGCGGCGTCGGCGACCTCGAGCGAGACGTTGGCGCCCAGCGACGTGCCGCCGACGACCGCCTGCTCGACGCCGAGGTGGTCCAGCAGCGCGATGACCTGCTCCCCGAACGCCGTCATCGAGTAGAGCGTCGGGTCGGCGGGTCGGTCGGACCGCCCGTGGCCGAGCAGGTCCAGCGCCACGACGTGGTGCCCGGCGGCCGCCAGCACGCGGGCGAGCGGCTGGCACATGCGCCGCGGCATGAGCTGGCCGTGCAACAGCACCACCCAACGGTCCCCGCCGCCGTACTCGGTGAACTCGAGGCGGTCGCCGTCACAGAAGAACTGACCGACGCGCTCGGACACCAGACTCATGATCCTCAGGGTAGGGGAATCGCGGCGCCTCACCGGGAGGCTTAGGACGAAGGGACGAGTGGGGCAGGGCCGAGGAGACGGACAAGAGGGGACCAAAGACCTCACCTGACCCGTAGTGCATCCACCCGACCCTCAGGCGCGCCAGGATGTGCCCATGGCCACCACCGCACCCCGTGCGCTCGCGCCTCTCGGCGCGCCGCGGGTGCGGCGGTCCCACCGCGTGGGGAGGCTCGGCAATCCCGTCGGGTACGTCGACCCCGGCGCCGACGACCTGCGGCCCAGCAGCCACCTGTGGCTCCTGGGCTGGCTGCTCGCAGCCTCCCTCGGAGCGGTGGTGATCAGCCCGCCGGAGTCCTCGCTGGCGATCTGGTGGCCCGCCACATTCGTCGGGGTGGGCCTGCTGCTGCAGGCACCGCGCCGCCAGTGGGTGGTGCTGGTGCCCGTGGTGGCCGGCACCATCACGCTCGGCCAGGTGCTCGCCGAACGCCAGGTCGACCTGAGCATCGGCATGGGGCTCCTCACCGCGCTCGAGAGCCTGGTGATCGCACTCGTGCTGCGAGGGCTGCCCGGCAGCGCCCTGCTCACCTCGGTCAGTGCGGTGGGACGGCTGCTGCTCGCCGACCTGGCCGGCGCCGTCGTCTTCGCTGCCGGCCTGGCCCCGCTCATGGTGTTCCTGCCGGAGGCGGACTACCTCGAGCTCGTCGGTCAGACCACGCTGAGCCACGTCACCGCGGCGCTGTGCCTCGGGCCGCTGTTCCTCACCCCGGCCGGCGCCTGGCGCCGCTCCCGCGAGCAGTACGCCCAGTGGGCGGTCCTGGTGGCGGTCGAGCTCTGGGTCTTCGGCACCGCGAGCGGCGCGGGTGTCGCCGTCGCGCTCCTGCCGGTGCTGCTGTGGGGGGCCGTCCGTCAGAGCCCGCGGGCCACCGCCATCCAGTCGACCGTCGTCGCCGTGGTGGCGGTGCTGGCCTTCAGCGTGGGACGTGGCCCGTTCACCGTCGGGGTCGGCGGGACCTACCCCGACTGGACCGCTGCGACCATCGCCCTGCAGCTCTACCTCAGCGCGCTGGCCCTCACCGCGCTGGTGGTGGCCACCGCCAGTGCTCAGCAGCGTGACGCGGCCGAGGCCGCCCGACGCGAGGCCGACTTCACCCGCACCGTGCTGCGGTCGACCGACGCCCTCACGGCCGTCGTGGCCGCCGACGGCACGGTGCTGCTCGTCAACGACGCCGTGACCCGGGCGACGGGATTCAGCGCCGCGCACCTGGAGGGGCGTCCGATCTGGGAGACGCTCACCCCTCCGGAGAACCGAGCGCTCGCCCAGCAGGCCTTCGCCGAGGGCCTTCGCCTCGCCGAGGCAGACCTCAGCGGTGAACGGGAGCTGGCGACGACCTCGGGCAAGGTGCGCCGCGTACGCCTCACGGCCTCGGCGTTCGACACCGGCCCCGGCGAGCCCGGGTCGGTGGTCCTCACGGGCATCGACGTCACCGACGAGCGCCACACCGGCGACCTCCTCGCCCGGATGCTGGAGGCCGGTTCCAGCACGGCGACGATCGGGCTCGACCCCGACGGCACGATCACCGTCTTCAGCCGCGGCGCCGTCGACCTGCTCGGTCTCGAGGCCGACGACGCTCTCGGGGCCGCCTTCACCACCCTCATCGCCCGTGGCACCTGCGACGGCTCGGTCGTCATCGACCCGGCGGCGTCCCCGGCCGCCGAGACCGCGCGCATCCTCGACGTGCTCGGCACCGGGCCCGAGCGTCCCGCGCACGACTGGTGGTGGGAGTGCGCGGACGGCGAGCGCGTCGCCGTCAGCCAGACCCTCGACGAGGTGACCGACGGCGCCGGCCGTCGTACGGGCTACCTCGTCGTCGCCCGCGACGTCACCGAACGGCGGCGCTCGCAGGAGATCCTGCTCGCCGCCCTGCAGCGCGAACGGCAGGCCGTCGACCGGCTGCGGTCGCTGGATCGGGCGAAGAACGAGTTCGTCACCACCGTGAGCCACGAGCTGCGTACGCCCATCTCGAGCATCGTCGGCTACGCCGAGGTCGTCCGCGAAGAGGTCACCGACGACGCCACCCGGTGCCTGCTCGACGCCATCGCCCGCAACGGCTACCGGTTGCGCGATCTCGCCAACGACCTGGTGACCCTCTCGGACCTCGAGCAGGGCGGTGCCACCGACACCGGCCCCGTCGACCTGCGCACCCAGCTGCAGGGGGTGCTCGCCGATCTCTCACCCACCGCCCACACGCGCTGCCAGTCGTTGGTCTTCCAGGACCTGCTCGACGAGACCACGCCCTGCCGGGTGCAGGGCGACCGCGAGCACGTGCGCCGTGCCCTGGGCAACGTGGTCGACAACGCCCTGAAGTTCTCCCCCGACGGCGCCGAGGTGACCGTGTGCCTCGAGCCGCACGAGGACGGCATCCGGGTCAGGGTCAGCGACCAGGGCATGGGCATCCCCGCCGACGAGGTGGAGCACGTCTTCCAGCGCTTCTACCGGGCGCGCAACGCCAACGAGCACGCCATCCAGGGGCCGGGGCTCGGCCTGTCGTTGGCCGAGACGATCCTGCGACTGCACGGCGGCGAGCTGGTGCTGCGCTCCACCGAGGGCGCCGGCACCCAGGTCGACGTCGTCTTCCCGCAGCAACGTCAGCTGCGGCCCGGCCCGCTCAGGAGCGGTTGACCGCCGAGAGGATCGCCTTGAGCGACGCCGTCACGATGTTGGCGTCGATGCCGACGCCCCACAGCACCCTGTCGCCGACGGCGCACTCGACGTACGCTGCGGCCACCGCGTCACCTCCGGCGCTCATCGCGTGCTCGGTGTAGTCCAGCACCCGCACCTCCCCGCGACGCAGCCAGTCGGCGTCGCCCGCCTCCTGACGCTCGGTGACGAGCTCGTTGACCGCGTCGACGAAGGCGGCCACCGGGCCGTTGCCGGTGCCGGTCATCGTGCGGGTCTCACCGTCGACGACCATGTCGACCTCGAGGTGGTCGGCGCTGTCGGCGGTCGAGGTGGAGCGGACGGCCGTGACCTCCAGCGGGGCGGTGCGGTCGAGGTACTCCCCCCGGAAGTGCTCCCAGATCTGCGCGGGCGTGATCTCGAGGCCGGAGTCGTCGGTGACCTGCTGGACCGCACGGGAGAACTCGATCTGCAGCCGGCGCGGCAGGTCCAGCTTGTGCTCGGACTTCAGGATGTAGGCCACCCCGCCCTTGCCGGACTGGCTGTTGACGCGGATGACGGCCTCGTACGTGCGTCCGACGTCCTTCGGGTCGATCGGCAGGTACGGCGCCTTCCACGGGTGCTCCGAGACCGGGTGACCGACGGCGGCGGCCTCGACCTCGAGGGCCTCCAGGCCCTTCTTGATCGCGTCCTGGTGGGAGCCGGAGAAGGCGGTGTAGACGAGGTCGCCGGCGTACGGGTGACGCGGGTGCACCGGCAGCTGGGTGCAGTACTCGACCGTGCGGCGGATCTCGTCGATGTCGGAGAAGTCGATCTGCGGGTCCACGCCCTGGCTGAACAGGTTCATGCCCAGCGTCACCAGGCACACGTTGCCCGTGCGCTCGCCGTGGCCGAACAGGCAGCCCTCGACGCGGTCCGCCCCGGCCATGAGGGCCAGCTCGGTGGCGCCGACGGCCGTGCCACGGTCGTTGTGGGGGTGCAGGCTGATCGCCGAGTGCTCGCGACGGGTCAGTCCGCGGCTGAAGAACTCGATCTGGTCGGCGTACACGTTCGGCGTGCTCATCTCGACCGTCGCCGGCAGGTTCAGGATGATCTCCCGGCCCGCCTCGGGCTGCCACACGTCGCTGACGGCCTCGCAGACGTCGAGGGCGAACTCCAGCTCGGTGTCGGTGAAGATCTCCGGGCTGTACTGGTAGCCGAACTGCCCGGCGGAGACCTGGTCGCCGAGCAGCTGCTCGGCGTACTTCACGACCAGCTCGGTGCCGCGGACGCCGATCGCGCGGCACTCGTCGCGGTCGACGCCGAACACGACGCTGCGGAACAGTGGCGCGGTCGCGTTGTAGAGGTGCACGGTCGCGCGGTCGGTGCCGACCAGGCTCTGCACCGTGCGCTCGATGAGGTCCTCGCGCGCCTGCGTCAGCACGGAGATGCGTACGTCGTCGGGGATCCGGTCACCCTCGATGAGCTGCCGCACGAAGTCGAAGTCGGTCTGGCTCGCGCTGGGGAAGCCGACTTCGATCTCCTTGTAGCCCATGCGGATCAGCAGGTCGAACATCGCCATCTTGCGCGCCGGCGTCATCGGGTCGATCAGCGCCTGGTTGCCGTCGCGCAGGTCGGTCGAGAGCCACCGGGGGGCCTTGGTGATGCGGCCGTCGGGCCAGGTGCGGTCAGGCAGGTCGACGGGGTCGAACGGCGCGTAGCGGCCGAAGGGCATGCCGCTGGGGGCCTGGGTGGAGATGTAGTCGCTCATGGGTTCCTCGCTGGTGCTGGTCGTGACGGGGACGTGCCCCGGATGGGCTGACCGGGCATCACGCGACTCCGCAGCGAGGGAGCCGGTCGGTCAGGCCCCGCTGCGGCAGCGAAGGAGGAGGCTGCGCATCTTCATGAGGACACTCACCCTACGCGGATGACGCGTACGCCGGAAGTCAGGCCTCCCGACCCGGCCGGTGCTGAGGGCTAGATTCGCCGCATGTCCTACGACGTGGGGTGCTGGATCGGAAGCGCTCCCGTCGACGCCGACGCCGCCGAGGAGATCTGGGACGACCTGGCGCGGCGCTCGGACGCTCCCCCGCAGGCGCTGCTGGATTTCGTGACGGCCGTGCGCGCCGAGGCGCCCGATGACCCGGCCGCCTTCGACGTCGAGCCCCCACCGCCCTGGGCCATGAGCGGAACCCTGGAGCCCGAGGGATGGGTCGTCGAGATCGTCATGACGTTCGACGGCGTCGAACGTGGTGAGGCCGTGATCCGGCGTGCGGCTGCCGCACATGGCGTCACGGTGTGGGATCCGCAGGTGGAGGAGTGCTGGGAGTCGGCGGGTGCACCAAAGCGGGCCTTCTCGCCGGCGACGATCTCGCGTCTCGCCGTCTGGGTCGGAACCCGACCGGAGTCGCTGACCGATGCGATGACGCAGCTGGCACGCCGCCAGCGATCTTTCGATCCGGCGTGGATGGCCGATACGCGACCGCTGAACAATGCGGTGAGGGCGCTCGAGGACGCCGGCCTCGTGCGCGACATCGACTCGCTCGACCCTCACCTGGCCGTGCTTCGGCTGCGTGAGACCGACGCGGTGCGGCTGCGCACGCTCCTCGACGAGCACGGCGCGGTCGGGGTGGACCCGGACGGGCATCGTCTGCTGTGACGCGCGGGCCCGACAAGGCAGGCTCGTCCGCATGACCACGCTCCTGATCGCCCACCACTCCCCGACCGCGCACGTCGCCGCGCTCCGCGACGCCCTGCACGCGGGCGCGACCGACGACGCGATCGAGGGCGTCGAGGTGGACGTACGCTCCGTCGCGGACGTGCAGGCCGAGCACCTGATCGACGCCGACGGCGTGCTGCTGCTCACGCCCGCGAACTTCGGCTACATGGCCGGGATGGTCAAGGACATGTTCGACCGGACCTTCCTCGACATCGGCGGCGCGCTCTCCGACGACGGCAGTGGCGAGGGGTCGGCGGGTGGCGGCGGGAAGAAGCCGTACGGCCTTTGCGTCCACGGCCGCTACGACACCACCGGCGCGGAGCAGTCGGTCCAGACCATCGTCGGCGCCCTGCCCTGGACGCAGGCCGCGGAGGTGCTGAGCGTGATCGGCGACGTCGACGACGCCGCGACCGAGCGGGCGTACGAGCTCGGCGGCACCCTGGCGGCACTGCTGATGCCGTGAACGCACGTCGTTGCTGACCGTCGGTCTGTGTGACCGCGGCTACGATGACCGTCCCTGATGCGACGAATGCCACGAGTGCGAGGTTGCGCGTGACCCGAGTCCGACTGACCGTTGCGTCGCTCGCGCTGCTCCTGCCCCTCGCAGCGTGCGGCGGCTCCGAGGACGACCCCGTCGAGACCCCGCCGTCCGCCTCGGCGGCCGGGCAGTCGTCCCCGCCCACCTCAGACGCTGCCGACGGGTCGGGCGGGGCGATCGAGCAGTCCGACGCCCCAGCGCTGGCCGACGCGCCGCAGCTCGGCGCCTGCCGCGACCTCACCCCCGAGGACGTCGCCCAGCCGGCCGACGACACCGACCCCGTCGCGTGCGCCGAGAAGCACACCGCGCAGACCTTCGTCGTGGGGAGCTTCCCCGAGCGCGTCACCCGCGGTACCGCGTGGGACTCCCCGGCGCTCGGCGCCTACATCTACGACGAGTGCACCCGGCGCTTCGCCGCCTTCGTCGGCGGCGACGAGTCGATCAGGCTGCGCTCGCTGGTCTCGTGGGCCTGGTTCCGGCCGACCGAGGAACAGTGGGCCGACGGCGCCCGCTGGTTCCGCTGCGACATCGTCGGCGGCACCCCGGCCGCGGCGTCGTACGCACCCCTGCCGCGGGACGCGAAGGGGCTCTTCGCCCGCGGGCCGGTCGAGCAGTGGATGCAGTGCGTGGACGGCCCCACGATCACCTCGGCACCCGCGACCCCGTGCACCGAGAAGCACACCTGGCGCGCGATCCGCTTCGTGAAGGTGACGAACGGGCCCAAGGAGAAGTACCCCGGCGACAAGATCGTCGCCTCGCGGGCCCGCGACGGCTGCTCGGACCAGGTGGCGGACTATCTCGACTACCAGCCGGAGTACGAGTTCGCCTACTCCTGGTTCCACGAGGCCGAGTGGAAGGCCGGCAACCGCGTCGCCGTCTGCTGGGCCCGCTCCAGCGCCTGAGTCGTACGCTCACCGGGTGCTCTCCTCGCTCCGGCTCGTGCGCGCGATGGCCGTCGCGGCCATGGCCGTGCTGGTGATGGCGGTGATGGCCGTTCTCGTCCCGGGCACGCCCTCGGTGGCCGTGGAGACCCCGTCACCGGTGCCCTCGACGGCGTCGCCCGAAGCGACGGAGACGGCGGAGGCGGCGGTGTCGCCCGAGACGGGTGACTGCTGGGCCTACGGGTTCCGCGCGGCCGTCGCCGCGACCGGCACCGTGCCGGTGCAGCGGCCCGTGCCGTGCGGAAGCGACCACACCGCGACCACGCTGGCCGTCGGCGGGCTCGCTGCGTACGCCGACGGCCACCTCCTCGCCCTCGACGCCCCGGCGGTGCAGGCCGACGCGGCGCGGTCGTGCGAGGCGACGTTCGACGACCGCGTCGGCGGCACCGAACGCACCCGGTCACTGACCCTGCTGCGACCGGTCTGGGTGCTTCCGAGCTTCGAGGCGTACCTGGAGGGCGCGTCCTGGTTCCGCTGCGACGTCGTTCTGCTCGGCCGCGAGGGACGACTCGCTCCGCTGCCCGGCGGGATCCGCGGCGCGCTGGACGGCGCGGCCGTCCCGCCGCGTCGCGTGGGTCGCTGCTCGACGGGCGTGCCTGGCGCGGAACGCTCGCGCGAGGTCGTCTGCAGCAGGGCGCACCGCTGGCGTGCGGTCGCGGCAGTGCCGGTCGCGCCGGCAGGGGCCAGGGGTGAGCAGGCGTCGTACCCGGGACGCGGCGCCGTCGCCGCCACGACCCGCACGGCGTGCGAGCGCGTCGCGCAGCGAGAGCAGGGCACGGTGCGATTCCGCTACAGCGCACAGTTTCCGTCGCGGGGCGAGTGGAACGACGGGCGTCGTCTGGGCACGTGCTGGCTGCCCTCCCGCTAAGGGGTTACTTCCCCCGAGAGGTCACTTCCCGCGAGAGGTCACTTCCCGCGAAGCGCGTTCCTGCCCGGATAGCCGACCGGCGTGCCGGGCACAGGTGGGTCATGGATCTGGATGGAGCACGTGTGCTGGTGGCCGGCGCGACCGGTGAGCTGGGTGGGGCGCTGACGACGGCGCTGCTCGAGAAGAACGCGAAGGTGGTGCCTGGCGGGCGGGACGCCGACCGGCTCACGGACGTCGCCGAGCGGTGCGGTACCGAGGGCGTACGCTTCGACGCCGTCGACGTCGACTCCTGCCGCGCTGCGGTCGACCAGGCCGCCGACCAGCTGGGCGGCCTCGACGCGATCGTCGTGACCGTCGGCAACGCAGGCTTCGGCCCCGCGCTCGACACCGAAGCGGCGGTGACCGAGGAGCTCTTCGCGGTCAACGTGCTCGCACCTATCTCGCTCGTACGCGCCGCCGCGCCGCACCTTGCGGAGAAGGGCACGGTCGCGGTTTTCTCCGCGATCCTCGCCGACATGCCGACTGCAGGCATGGCCGACTACTCGGCGGCGAAGTCGGCCCTCTCGGTCTGGCTCCAGGTGCTGCGTCGGGAGAACCGCAAGAAGCTGCGGGTGCTCGACATCCGGCCGCCGCACCTCGATACCGGGCTGGAGCAGCGCGCGATGGGGGCCGAGCCGCCGAAGATGCCCGACCCGATGCCTGCTGGGAAGGTTGTCGAGCAGGTCGTCGAGGCTCTCGC
The DNA here is from genome assembly GCA_018672315.1 of Nocardioidaceae bacterium. Lineage (NCBI taxonomy): Bacteria > Bacillati > Actinomycetota > Actinomycetes > Propionibacteriales > Nocardioidaceae > Nocardioidaceae bacterium. The sequence goes on from CP076053.1 coordinate 739,852, forward strand.
CGGGGATGCCACCGAGATCAAGATGGACAGCGGGGAGCTCACCACCTCCTGACACCGCGAGAGGTCAGTTCTCGCGAGACGTCGGTTCTCGCGAGAGGTCGACTCTCGCGAGGCTCTTGGGCGATCGACGCCGCCGGGCGGGGTGGCATGGGTCGTACGCATCGGACATGTCAGCGTCAGTCCCGCGAGAACTGACCTCTCGCCGAAAGTGACCTCTCGCGGGAACTGACCCCTCGCCGAAAGGGACCCCTCGCGGGAAGTGACCCCTCGGGGGAGGCGCGAGGGTCAGAAGCCCAGGCGGCGCAGCTGCTTGGGGTCGCGCTGCCAGTCCTTGGCGACCTTGACGCGCAGGTCGAGGTGCACCGGGGTGCCCAGCAGCGCCGTGATCTGCTGCCTGGCCTCGGACCCCACTTCCTTCAGTCGCGACCCGCCCTTGCCGATCACGATGCCCTTCTGGGAGTCGCGCTCGACGAAGAGGTGGGCGTAGACGTCGAGCAGCGGCTTGTCCTCGGGGCGGCCCTCGCGCAGCGTCATCTCCTCGACGACGACGGCGATCGAGTGCGGCAGCTCGTCGCGTACGCCCTCCAGCGCCGCCTCGCGGACGAGCTCGGCGACCAGCTGCTCCTCGGGGGCGTCGGTGAGGTCGCCGTCGGGGTAGAGCGGAGGCCCCTCGGGGAGCATGCCGAGCAGCAGGTCCGAGAGCAGCGCCACCTGCTCACCCTCCAGTGCCGAGACGGGCACGATCTCGGCCCACTCGGTGCCGGTCTCCTCACCGAGCGCCTGCACGGCCAGCAACTGCTCGCCGATCTGGTCCGGTGTGGCTGCATCGGTCTTCGTCACCACGGCCACGCGCGGGCCGCGGCGCACCTTCGCGAGCTCGGAGACCAGGAACCTGTCGCCCGGCCCGATCTTCTCGTCGGCGGGGAAGCACACCGCGACGACGTCGACCTCGGACCACGTGGAGTGGACGAGGTCGTTGAGCCGTTCGCCGAGCAGCGTGCGCGGGCGGTGCAGGCCGGGGGTGTCGACCAGCACCAGCTGCCCGTCGGGTCGGTGCACGATGCCGCGTACGACCGTGCGGGTCGTCTGCGGCTTGGAGGAGGTGATCGCGACCTTGGTGCCGACCAGCGCGTTGGTCAGGGTCGATTTGCCGACGTTCGGGCGCCCGACGAAGCAGGCGAAGCCCGACCGGTGTCCTTCGTACGACGGCATCTCCGGCGGTGGTGCAGCAGGTCCGCGGGGTCCGGGTGTCATCGCGTGTCCTTGTCGTCGCGGGCCTCGTCGCGAGCCTCGTCGTACTCGGCCCAGATCTCCTCGTCGGACTTGCCGAGCGCCTTGCCCCGCGCGTAGATGGGGCCGGGGTCGACGGCGCGACGCTGCCGCCCGCGGGTGGCGGACCAGTAGCCCATGACATCGAGCCGGTCGCCGCTCCAGCCGAGCTCGCGCCGCGCGTGCGTACGGATGCGCCGCATCTGCGCGGACTCCCCCGCCATCCAGAAGTAGCCGGGCCCCTCGGGCCAGGTCAGGCCGGCGACGAGGTCAGCGAGTCCCGACTGCTCGACGTCGGGTGGAGACGACCAGAGCGCCTGCATCGTGCCGGGCAGGTAGTCGGGCAGGGCGTCAGCGGGCTCGGGTGACTCGACGTACGCGGTCACCGGCACCGTGGGCGCGAGGTTCGCGAGGGTCTCCCCGATGCGTGCCATGGCCGGGAGACCGGTGAGGTCGCCGGCGAGCACGACCCATCCGGCGTCCTCCGGCAGGGCGAAGGAGCCCTTGGCCGAGGAGATGCCGACCTCGTCGCCGACGCAGTCCCCTGCCGCCCAGTCGGTGACCAGGCCGTGCTCGTGCACGACCACGTCGAGCACCATGGTCGAGGTCGCGGGGTCGAAGGTCCGCACCGTGTAGTAGCGGGTCTGGAACTGACCCGGCACGGTCAGCGCGACCCACTCGTCCGGGACACCGGTGGTGGTGAAGCCGCCCAGCTCGCCGATGACGAGACGGACGAGGTGGGCGGAGAGCTGCTCGCGCTGCACCACGCGCCCGGCATGCTGGCCCGGCCTGACGCTCATCGGGCGCTCACGTGGTCACCGTGGCGCGCAGGTCGCCCGTCGCCGTCACCGCGTGCACGGGACAGCCGTCACCTGCGAGGTCGCGGGTCACGGCGACGTCGGCGTCACCCGGGCCGCCGTCGCCGTCGTCGAGCACGACGACGGCTTCCAGGCCGCGGGCCCCGCTGGCCACGGCCATCGCCACCGCGACCTGGGCGGCCGTCGCGGAGAACGACGGCAGCTCCACGGTCGCGGAGGCGTACGTGCGTCCGTCGAGGTCGCGCACGGCGGCACCCTGGGCGGCACGCGTACGCGCCCGGGCGGACCGGGCCAGCGTCACGAGCTTGGCGTCCTCGGGGTCCTCGAGACGACCGGCATCCGTGGAGGGTGCAGGCTGCCCTGCCGACTGCGGTGCGGGATCTGCCATGCGGCTCAGCGTAGGACCCCGCGCGACTCGCTCTCCTCGACGGGCACTGCGTCCCCGCCGGCCCTGTGCACCCGGGCGGTCCCGTCGACCGCGCCTGCCACCTCGGGGTCGGGAAGCACCGTGATCAGCACGGTGGCGACCTGGTTGCGGCGTCCACCGGTGGACTCGACCTCGAACCGGAGCCCGTGCGCCTCGACGACCGAGCCCGCGATCGGCACCTTGCCGAGGTGCTTGGCCATGAGACCACCGACGGTCTCCACGTCCTCCTCCTCGACCTCGACGCCCACAGCGTCGAGCAGGTCGTCGACGGGCAGGCGCGAGGTGACGCGGTGCCGACCGTCGTCGAGGTGCTCGAGCACGGGCTGCGCGGCGTCGTACTCGTCGGTGATCTCGCCGACGATCTCCTCGAGGATGTCCTCGATGGTGACGAGTCCGGCGGTGCCGCCGTACTCGTCGACGACGACCGCGAGGTGCGTACGCTCCGCCTGCATCTCCCGCAGCAGCGCGTCCACGGGCTTGGAGTCCGGCACCCAGGTCACGGGCCGCATCACCGAGTCGACCTTCTCGGTGGACTCGGCGTCGCGGTTGTCGAAGACACGCTTGGTGACGTCCTTGAGGTAGGCGACGCCGACGACGGAGTCGAGGTTGTCGCCGATGACGGGGATGCGGGAGAAGCCCGAGCGCAGACCGAGGCTCATGGCCTGGCGTAGCGTCTTGTGGCGCTCGATGAAGACCACGTCGGGACGCGGGACCATGACCTCGCGCACCAGGGTGTCGCCGAGCTCGAAGACCGAGTGGATCATCTGCCGCTCACCGGACTCGATGAGCTGGCTGGCCTCGGCGGCGTCGACGAGCTCACGCAGCTGCGCCTCGGAGGAGAAGGGGCCCTCCTCGATGCCCTTGCCCGGGGCCAGCACGTTGCCGAGCTTGATGAGCAGCGAGGCGAGCGGGCCGAGCAGGCTGGTCAGGAGCGAGACCGGACCGGCGGCGAGGAGACCGACGCGCTCGCTGGACTGGCGGCCGAACGTGCGGGGCGCGACCGCGACCACGACGTAGGACAGCACCGCCATGAGCAGCGCCGTCGCGATCAGACCGATCGGTCCGGCGCCGACGCGTACGGCCGCGATGGTCGCGGTGACGATGCCGCCGACCTCGGTCGCCATGCGCAGCAGCAGCACGGTGTTGAGGTGGCGCGGCAGGTCGTCCAGCACCGCGACGAGGCGCTTGGCGCCCGCGCGACCCTCGTCGGCGAGGTCCTCGGCCTGGCTTCGCGAGAGCGCGCTGAACGCGGCGTCCGTGGTGGTGAAGGCGCCGGCTGCCACGACGAGCACGGCGGTCGCGACGATCAGCAGCAGCTCGGCGGTCATGAGCTGCCGCCCTGGGTCGAGGCCGTGGTCGAGGTGGTCGTGGCAGGGAACGCCTCGGGTCCGGCGAGCGGGTCGAAGCCCTCAGGAGTGGTGCCTCCTGCACACCACGCCTCGAGCAGCTGGGCCTGGAGCCCGAACATGACGCGGTGCTCCTCGGGTTCGGCGTGGTCGTGCCCGAGGAGGTGCAGGATGCCGTGGGTGACGAGCAGCTCGACCTCACGGGCGGTCGTGTACGCGGCGTCGCCCTGGGCGCGGACGGTCTCGGCCTGCTGCGCCGCGACGGCCGGGCAGACGACCAGGTCGCCGAGCACGCCCTCCTCCGGCGACTCACCGGGAGCGGCGGGCCGCAGCTCGTCCATCGGGAACGCGAGCACGTCGGTGGGGCCCTCCTTGCCCATCCACTGCTCGTTCAGGGCGGCGATGACGTCGGGCTCGACCAGACGGACGGCCAGCTCGGCCTCGGGGTGCACACGCATAACGTGCATGACGTACGCGGCCAGGCGTGCGACATCGTCGGGCGACGGAGCACGATCGGCCGGGTCGGCCAGGACACCCGGGTCAGCAGACCCGGGTTCGTCGCCCTCCGGACTGGACTCGTCGAGGACCTCGATGTTCATGAGCGCCTCGGACCGCCGCTGATCGACTCCGGCGCCGTCGCGCGCTCGGCCTGCTCCTCGCGGCGCAGCCGGGCCGCTTCGCGGCGGGCGTCGTACTCGTCGTACTTCGCGACGATCTTGCCGACGAGCCGGTGGCGGACGACGTCGGCGGCGGTGAGCTTGTGGAAGCTGACGTCCTCCAGGCCGTCGAGGATGTCCTCGACCACCTTCAGGCCCGACTTGGTGCCGCTGGGCAGGTCGACCTGGGAGGTGTCGCCGGTGACGACGATCTTGGAGCCGAAGCCGAGGCGGGTGAGGAACATCTTCATCTGCTCGGGCGAGGTGTTCTGGGCCTCGTCGAGGATGATGAAGGCGTCGTTGAGGGAACGTCCGCGCATGTACGCCAGCGGGGCGACCTCGATGGTGCCGCTGGCCAGCAGCTTCGGCACCGTCTCGGGGTCGAGCATGTCGTGCAGCGCGTCGTACAGCGGCCGCAGGTAGGGGTCGATCTTCTCCGTCAGCGTGCCCGGCAGGTATCCCAGCCGCTCGCCCGCCTCGACGGCGGGCCGGGTGAGGATGATGCGGTTGACCGCCTTGGCCTGCAGCGCCTGCACGGCCTTCGCCATCGCCAGGTAGGTCTTGCCGGTGCCCGCGGGGCCGACGCCGAAGACGATCGTGTGCTTGTCGATGGCCTCGACGTACGTCTTCTGGTTCAGCGTCTTGGGCCGGATCGTGCGGCCGCGGTTGGAGAGGATGTTGAGGCTCAGGACGTCGGCGGGTCGCTCCTGGGTCTCGGTGCGCATCAGCTCCACCGCCCGCTCGACGGTCTCGGTGGTGAGGCCCTGCCCCGTGCGGAGGATGGTAACGAGTTCGTCGACCAGCCGCTCGACGCTGGCGGCCTCACCGGGTTCGCCGCGCACGGTGAACTCGTTGCCGCGCACGTGCACGTCGGCGTCGAAGGCCTGCTCGATCAGCGACAGGTGCTCGTCACGCGGCCCGAGCAGGGACACCATGTTGATGCTGTTCGGGACGGTGAAGGAGTGTCGCGGGGAGTCTGCGTGTCGGTTCGCTGCGCTCATGGATGCCCCGAGGGGGCTGCCTCCTGTGTGGGTGAGCAGGACTGGGCCGTTCTGGCTCTCATGGTACGTAACGCGCGCGCAGGGCCGCTTCTTCCGTCTCGTGGTGCCGCGTACGCGATGCCCCTCACCCCGGCGGCCAGCTCATCGGGCGTCCGCCGAGCACGTGCAGGTGCACGTGGAAGACGCTCTGCCCGATGCCCGCGCCGGTGTTGAAGACGAGCCGGTAACCGCGCTCGTCGAGGTCGTCGGTCAGGCCCTCGTCGGCGGCGACCTGGTGGGCCGTACGCACGAGGTCGGCGAGCACATCCGGGTCCTCGGCCGCCAGGGCTGCCGCGTTCTCGTGGTGCTCGCGCGGGATGACCAGCACGTGTGTGGGGGCCTGGGCGTTGATGTCGCGGAACGCTACGCACGCGTCGGTCTCGGCCACGACGTCCGCGGGGACGTCGCCGGCGACGATCGTGCAGAACAGGCAGTCGGTGTCGCTCATGTCCCCCAGCCTGCCCATCCGCTCGCCGAGAAGTCGAGCGGCGGTGTCAACCGCAGCGGCCGGCAACGCGTGGTGGTCACGGAGAGCGGGAGGAGATCGCAGTGTCGTACGCGCCGGCAGTGAGCGCTCCGTCGTGGAGCAGGACCGCCGGTAGCGTGCGCCTCCGTGGAGGCAACGGCGTCGTGATGAACGCCGACGAGGCGATCACCGACCTCTATTCCGCGCACCACACCGAGATGGTGCGTCTCGCGGTGCTCCTGGTGCGCGACCAGCTGCTCGCGGAGGACGTCGTGCAGGACGCGTTCATCACCCTGCACCGCAGGTGGGACCGCCTGGACGATCCCGCGGGCGCCGTCGGCTACCTGCACCGCAGCGTGGTGAACGGATGTCGCTCGGCGCAGCGTCGTCGGGTGGTCGCGACGCGGTGGATCCAGCGACAGGACCCCCGCGAGTCGCTGGCTCCGGGGGCCGACGACGCCGTGCTCGCGTCCGAGAGGCGCGACCGTGTCCTCGATGCGCTCGCCGACCTGCCGCGTCGGCAGCGCGAGGTGCTGACGTTGCGGTACTACCGCGACATGTCGGAGGAGGAGATCGCCTCCGTCCTCGAGATCTCGCGCGGGTCGGTGAAGACCCACGCCTCACGGGGAGCCGCGGCGCTGCGTGCCAGGCTGGGAGGAGAGTCATGAGCCCTCACGAGCAGGACGATCCCGTGGACCCGGCGTTGCGCGCCCTCCTGCACGGTGCGGTCGACGACGTACGTCCGAGGTCCGACCTCGAGCAGGTCCTCGGGGCGGGACGCGAGTCCCGCCGCGCCTCGAGACGTGTCGGCCGCCCGGTCGCAGCCGCGCTGGCCGCCGCCGCGGCGGCTGCGGTGGTGGTGGGCGGCGCCGCCCTGGTGGAGGATCTCTTCCCTGACGGCGTCGCCCCGCCGGTCGCCTCCGCCGGGCCCGACACACCGGTTCCGTCCGCCGGCGGCTCCCCCTCAGCAGCTCCCACGCCCGGCGACACGGATCTCGGGGTGCCGGGCGCGGACCCGTTCGCACCCCAGTCCGTTGCGGGGAGGGACCGGTGGGTCGTGCCGGTCTACCGGCTGCTCGCTGTCGGGCCCGCGGGTACGACCGGCGACCCCGTCACGACCTCGTTGCGCGCGGAACTCCTCTCGGTGACCAGCGACGGCAGCGACCAGGACCTGCTTCGCGGCGCGTACGCGGCCGAGATCGACAGTTCGGGGACGGATCTCGGCTTCCCCGCGTTCGAGCAGGTCGAGCTGACCAGCGTGGACGGCTCGGAGACCGGGACGTCGGCTCCCACGCTGGTCTCGGTCCGGGTGGGCGACCTCGCTCTTGAGTCCCGCGACGTGACGGGTGCCGAGGACGCCGCGCTGCAGCAGCTGGCCTGGACGGCGCGCTCGGTCCTTCAGGAGCCCGTACGCCTGAGCGTGGAAGGTCCGGACGGGGCCGTGCGCGAGGTGGCCCCGGAGGCAGACTCCCTCGACGCCGTGCAGATCGCCAGCCCGGCCGACGGCGAACGATTCGTGGCCGGCGAGGTCGTGAGGGTCTCCGGTGTCGTGGACAACCGCGTGCAGGGTCTGACGTACGACCTGATGGAAGGGTGCGGGGTCGACTGCGCCGGCGAGCCACGCACCTTCGGCAGCGGTGAGGTCGCCCTCCGTCCGCTGACCGGCGATCCTGACCGGCGTTACTTCGAGGTGGACGTGCCGGTCCCGGACATCGACGGTCGGCTGCAGATCGGCCTCACCGCCGACCAGAGGGCGCTCGGCCGGGGGCTCGCCGGCTACAGCGTGTCGATCGAGGTGGCCGGGTCGCGCGGCTGAGCGCGTGCCCGTCCCAGGACGCGGCGGCGGTTGCTCGCCACTCGTCAGTGCCACCTCGTCGCGGCCAGCACCGCCGCACACGCCACGACCCCGGCGGTCGACGTACGCAGCACCTCGTCGCCCAGCCGCACCGACGTCGCACCCGCGTCGACCAGCGCCTCGATCTCCTCGGGCGACACCCCACCTTCGGGGCCGACGACGAGCAGCACGTCCGTCGGTGCGTCGACGGCGGCGAGGGCGCCCGTCAGACGCTCGTCGGCCCCCTCGTGCAGCACGAGGGCCAGTCCCCCGCCGGTGACCGCCTGGCGAACGCGATCCACGAGCTCGGTCGTCCGCTCCAGCTCCGCCACCACCGGCACCCGCGACCGCCGCGACTGCTTCACGGCCTCCCGCGCCGTCGTCCGCCACTTGGCCACACCCTTGGTGGCGCGCTCGCCCTTCCACACCGCCACGCAGCGCGATGCCGCCCACGGCACGACGACGTCGACGCCGACCTCGGTGAGCATCTCGACCGCCAGCTCGCCGCGGTCACCCTTGGGCACGGCCTGCACGACCGTCAGCCGCGGCACCGGGGCCGGCTCGTCGACGACCGAGGCGAGGCGTACGCCCATGACCGTCTTCGAGGCCGACACGACCTCGCCGACGCCGCGACGACCACACCCGTCGACCAGCTCGACGGATTCGCCGACCGTCGTACGCCGCACCACCACGGCGTGCCGGGCCTCCGCGCCGGTCACCTCGACGACCGTCCCCTGCGCCTGATGCGGCGCCGGGAGCCCCGGCTGCTCGGGGACGAGGAAGACCGGCAGGCTCACTTGAAGGCGTCGCGCAGCCGGTCGAAGACCGACCGGTGCGGCTGCGCCAGCTCGCCGTCGGGCGACTCCTCGTCACGGAGCGCTGCCAGCTCGCGCAGCAGCTCCTCCTGCCTCGCGTCGAGCCGCGTCGGGGTGTCGACGACGATGCGGACGATCAGGTCGCCGCGCGCGGAGGACCGCAGCCCCGGCACCCCGCGGCCGCGGAGCCGCTGCTCGGTGCCCGACTGGGTCCCGGCGCGCACCTCGACCTCGACCTGGGTCTCGAGGTCGGTCGCGGCCTCGTCGCCGTCGGCGACGACGTCGGCCTCCAGGAGCGGCAGGGTGATCTTCGTGCCGAGCGCCGCAGCCGTCATCGGCAGCGACACGCTGCAGATCAGGTCGTTGCCCTCGCGGACGTAGCGCTCGTGGGGCTCGACGTCGAGCTCGACGTACAGGTCCCCGGGCGGGCCGCCGCCCGGCCCGACCTCGCCCTGCTCGGCGAGCTGGACCCTCGTGCCGGCGTCGACGCCCGCGGGGATCTGCACCGTCAGCGACCGGCGCGACCGCACCCGTCCGTCGCCGGAGCACTCACGGCACGGCTCGGGGATGATCGAGCCGAAGCCGCGGCACGCCGGGCAGGGACGCATCGTGCGCACCTCGCCGAGGAAGCTGCGCTGCACCTGGGAGACCTCGCCCCGTCCGTGGCAGGTCTGGCACGTCTGCGGGCTCGAGCCCGGCGCCGCACCGTCGCCCTGGCACAGGCCGCACACGACGGCCGTGTCGACCTTCAGCTCCTTCTCCGCCCCGAACGCGGCCTCGGCCAGCGTCACCTGCAGCCGGATGAGCGCGTCCTGGCCACGGCGTACGCGCGGCCGCGGACCCCGCCCGCCGGCCGCACCTCCGCCGGCGCCGCCGAAGAAGGCGTCCATGATGTCGTTGAAGCTGAACCCCTGGCCCTGGGCACCACCGCCGAAGCCGCCCTGGCCGAACGGGTTGCCGCCCGCGTCGTACCGCTGCCGCTTGTCGGGGTCGCTGAGCACCTCGTACGCCGCCGAGACCTCCTTGAAGCGCTCCTGCGTCGCGGGGTCCGGGTTGACGTCGGGGTGCAGTTGGCGGGCCAGCTTGCGGTAGGCCTTCTTGATGTCGTCGGGGCCGGCGTCACGGCTGACGCCGAGCGCTTCGTACAGGTCCTGGGCCACGGGTTCTCTTTCGTCGGATCGTCGTGGTGAGCGTGCGGGGGGAGCAGTCTGCGGTGCTACTGCTCGTCGAGGATGCGGGAGACGTAGCGGGCCACCGCGCGCACGGCGGCCATCGTGCCCGGGTAGTCCATGCGGGTCGGGCCCACGATGCCGAGCGCGGCGAGGGCCTCCGGCCCAGGTCCGTAGCCGGTGGAGACGACCGAGGTCGAGCTGAGCTCCTGCACCGGTCCCTCGTGGCCGATCGTCACGGTCACGGCCGCCGGGCTCGAGGCCTCCCCGAGCAGCTTCAGGAGCACCACGTGCTCCTCGAGCGCCTCGAGCATCGGACGCATGGCGGAGTCGAAGCTCTCCCCGTACGCCGCGAGGTTGGCCGCACCGCCCACCGCGACGCGGTGGTCGGAGCGGTGGTCGCTCATCGCCTCGACCAGGGTGCCGACGATCGTGTCCGCCGCCACCGACAACGTCGGCGGGACGGTCGCGGTGACCCCGGTCAGTGCCGCCGCCGCGTCCGCGATGGTCTCGCCGACGACGGCGCGGTTGACGGCCGTACGCAGGAGCAGCAGGTCCTCCTCGCTGGGCGCCTCACCGATGTCGACCACGCGCTGCTCGACCCGGCCGGTGGAGAGGATCAGCACGACCATCAGCCTGCTGCCGGTCAACGAGATGACCTCGACGTGGCGCACCGTCGAGCGCGAGAGCGTCGGGTACTGCATCACGGCCACGTGCCGGGTGAGCTGGGAGAGCAGCCGGACGCTGCGCTGCACGACGTCGTCGAGGTCCACGGCCCCGTCGAGAAGCGTCGTGATGGCCCGGCGCTCCGGACCCGACAACGGCTTGACGCCGGAGAGCCGGTCGACGAAGAGCCGGTATCCCTTGTCGGTCGGGATGCGACCCGCGGAGGTGTGGGGCTGCTGGATCAGGCCCTCGTCCTCGAGCACGGCCATGTCGTTGCGCACCGTGGCGCTGGAGACGCCGAGCGCGTGACGCTCGACCAGCGCCTTGGAGCCGACGGGCTCGTGGGTGTCGACGTAGTCCTGCACGATCGCGCGGAGCACCGCGAGGCGGCGTTCTTCCGACATCGCACCTCCCGGGTCGCGTGCTGGCACTCATGAATGGCGAGTGCCAGTCTACGCGGGACCACCCGTGCGAGCCGAGCCGAGCGGGGGTCGCGCTCCTCACCCGTGGCCGGCGCGCCGGACTCGACCGTGCCCCTAGCCTCGGACCATGTCCTCCCCCCTGCCCTTCCGTACGCCGTCCTTCGCCGAGGTGGGCGACCGGGTGTGGGTGGCCCGGCACGAGTGGTTCGACGCGAACCTGACGCTCGTCGTGGGCGGGGAGTCCGCACTGCTGGTCGACACCCACGCCTCGGCGGCCTCGATGGCCGCGCTGCTCCCGGAGATCGAGCGCGTGACGGACCGGCCGCTCTCAGCCGTCGTCGCGAGTCACAGCCACCACGACCACGTGCTGGGGGCCTCCGCGGTGCTCGACCGTTGGCCGGGCGTCGACTACCTCGCCCACGAGCGCGCCGCCGCGGTGCTGGTCGCCGAGAACGAGGCGTACGCCGCCGACGCGACGCGTCGCGCCGAGGACGCCGCTGCGGAGCTCACCGACGTCGAGCGTGAGCGTCTCCGGCTGCAGGCGGCCTCGCCGATCGTCGAGCCGAGCCGCACGCTCTCGGCGGTGTGGGCGTACGACCTGGGCGACCGGCTCGTCGAGGTCGTGCACCCCGGCAGGGGGCACACCGACGGCGACCTGGTCGTCCGCGTCGGCGGTGTCGAGGGCCCCGGGAGCGCCGTCGTCGTCACCGGCGACCTCGTCGAGGAGTCGGCGCCGCCGGTGTGGGGTCCGGACTCCTGGCCGCTGGAGTGGCCCGGCACCCTCGACCTGGTGCTGCAGCTGACGATGCCCGGCGACGTCGTCGTCCCCGGTCACGGCGCCTTGGTCGACCGCGGTTTCGTCGAGGACCAGCGCGACGCCGTCGGGCAGGTCGCCGAGCAGGTGCGCGCCCTCGCGGTCTCCGGGACGCGCTTCGAGGACGTGCTCGCCGCGGGCGAGTGGCCGTACCCGGTCGAGGTGCTGGACCACGCCGTACGCCGCGCCTGGGAGCACCTCCCTCGCGGCAGCCGCCAGCTGCCGATGGCCTGACGGCGACGTCCACGGCCCCCTGAACGCCCGCGTACGCGGGTGATCCCGTGCCTGCGCGGGTGTGCAGCGCCGCACAAGGTCCAGGACGCCCGCATACGCGGGCGTTCAGGACGGGGCGGCCGGGGCGGCCGAGGCGGACGGCGCGCCGGGCGCCACGTACGCCCGGGGTGACCCGGTGCTGACCTAGCGTTGACCGGTGACCTCCCCCCACGACAGGTACGGCAGCGACGTCCTCTCCTCCGACTGGCGCAAACCGAAGAACGGGCGCGCCGTCGAGCACGAGACCTCCGTCGGCGAGGTGCTCGAGGAGGTCGAGACCGGCATGTGCGGCGAGGTGGTGAAGGTCGACCGCGACCTCGGCACGCTCACGCTCGAGGACCGTCGCAGCCGCCGCCGGGTGTTCCCGATGGGCCCGGGGTTCCTGCTCGAGGGCAAGCCGGTGATCGTGCGTCCACCGAGCCGCAAGGCCCCCGCGAAGCCGACGCGTACGGCCTCGGGGTCGATGACGGTCGCGGACGCACCCGCACGAGTCGCCCGGGCCAGCCGCATCTTCGTCGAGGGCCGCCACGACGCCGAGCTGGTCGAGAAGGTCTGGGGCGACGACCTGCGCGTGGAGGGGGTGGTCGTGGAGTACCTCGACGGTGTCGACGACCTCGCCGAGCACCTGCGCGACTTCGAGCCGACGGCGCAGCGGCGCGTCGGCGTGCTGGTCGACCACCTGGTGCCGGGGTCGAAGGAGGCGCGCATCGCGGGGGCCGTGCAGCGGTCGCCGATCGGCGCGCACGTGCTGGTCGTCGGCCACCCCTTCATCGACATCTGGCAGGCCGTCAAGCCCTCGTCCGTCGGCATCCCGGCCTGGCCGGCCGTGCCCCGCGGTGAGGACTGGAAGAAGGGCACCTGCCAGCGACTCGGCTGGCCGCACCGCGACCAGGCGGACGTCGCCCGGGTGTGGAAGCACATCCTCGGCAAGGTGCGGGGCTGGAACGACCTCGACCCGGCCCTGCTGGGCCGGGTCGAGGAGTTGATCGACTTCGTCACCGCTCCGGGGAGCGGCTGAGCCTCAGCCGCCCGTGAGGGCCGCGACGGCGGCCGGCACGTCGACCAGGCCGGCGCCCTTGTCGAACGACGTCGACCCGAACGGGGCCGGCTCGTACGCCGCGCCGTCGGTGTACTTGTGGGCCGAGGACTTCAACGCCTGCTCGATCTCCGCCGGTGTCGCCGTCGGGTCGGCCTGGAACAGCTGCGCGACGATGCCCGCGATGTGCGGGGCGGCCATCGAGGTGCCGCTGATCGTGTTGTACGTGCCCACGTCGAGCAGACCGGGGCCGTTGCGGAAGTCCAGACCGGTCGCACAGATCACGAGGTACGGCCGGCAGGCCGAGGTGATCGCCTCACCCGGCGCCGAGATGTCGGGGTAGGTCGAGGGGTCTCCCGCCTCGCCCCGGCTGGAGAACTCCGAGACGACCCCGTCGCGGGTGCCGGTGTCCTGGTCGAAGTAGGAGGCGACGCTCAAGATGCCCCCCGTGGGGTCCTGACCGGGCGGGTTGGACAGGCTCTGCGACCCGTCGCCGCCGTCGTTGCCGTTGGCCCAGACGGTCACGACGCCCTCGGCGACGAGCTCGCGCTGCAGCTTCACGGTCGCGGAGTCGGGGTCGAACTCCCCACCACCGGTCGGGCCGTAGGAGTTGTTGGTGACCTTGATCGGCGGGCACTCCGCCGCGGGGACGCCCTCGCCGCACGGGGCCTCGTGGTTCTCCAGCACCCACTCCAGCGCCGCGTCGGCGCCCAGGATGAAGAGCACCGCGCCGGTCGAGAGCGACACGACGTCGGCGCCCGGTGCGGCGCCGGTCTGGGTGGTGCCGTCCATCAGGGTCTTCGGGCGCCCGGCGACGATGCCGGAGACGTGCGTGCCGTGGCCGCCGGCGCTCAGGGTGTCGGTGTCGAGGAAGTTCGGGACGCGCTGGACCGTGCACAGCGCGTCGGTGGCGCAGACGGTCTTCAGGTTCGCCACGACCGCGCGGCCGTCGGGGCCACGGAACGCCGGGTGGGTCGGGTCGACACCGGAGTCGATCACGGCCACCGAGACGCCGGAGCCGTTCAGCGCCGTGCCGTCGGCGCCGGTGAGGTCGGAGACGGCCACGTCGCCGCGCGTGGCGGTGTTGGAGGTGTCGTCGAGCACCTCGATCGGCTCGTTGCCCTCGACGTAGGTCACGCCGGGCTCGGCGCGTACGGCACGGATCTGCGCCTTCGTGCCGCGCGCCGCGACGACGCCGATGCGCTCGAGCGTGAGCGTGGTCCTCATCCCCGTCGCCGCCACGGCGCCTCGGGCGTCGGCGAGCGTCTCACCGTGCACCAGCACGGTGCTGGAGCCCGTGAGCGAGCCGAGCGTGCCGGCGAGGAAGTCCGAGACGGGCGCCAGCGGGGCGGCCGGCTCCTCGGCGAGGGCTGGCCCCGTGGCGAGCGCGGTCAGCGCCGCTGTCGCGGCTGCTGCCACCGCGAGGGGGGCACGTCGGGTCGGGCGAAGGCGTGAGGTCACGCGAATCCTCCTGGCCGCCGGCCGCTCGCCCCTCGTCCCGTCGTGCCGGGTGAAGCGGGACGTCCCGTGTCGGACGGGACGGACCGGTCGATGCGGGACACAACGACGCAGAGTGCCGGAGGTCACGGTCGGGTTCGGACCACCCCCTGTGGACGATCCGCGCCTGCGACCGCCGCGGTCCGTACGCTCGACGCATGAGTGAGCAGCAGGGACCCTCCGACCCGTACGGCCGCCCGGGCGACGACATGGGCTGGCAGCAGCAGCCCGACCCGCAGCAGCCCGACCCACAGCAGGGCTGGCAGCAGCCGGGCCCGAAGCCCGCGTACGGCGGCATCCAGCAGCGCCCCTACCAGGGCCCGGCGAGCACCACCTCGGAGGAGCGCAACTGGGCGATGGCGGCCCACGCGGGCAGCTTCGTCGCCGCGTACGTTGCCCTCGGGTTCATCGCGCCGCTGATCGTGATGCTGGTGAAGGGCAAGGAGTCGGCCTACATCCGCGCCCATGCCGTCGAGTCCTTGAACTTCCAGCTCTCGGCGCTGGTCTACATCATCGTCAGCGCGGTGCTGATCCTCGTCTTCGTCGGCATCCTCATGCTCGCGGCGGTGGCGATCTTCTACCTCGTCGTCGTCATCCTGGCGACGGTGAAAGCCTCGAACGGCGAGATGTACCGCTACCCGCTGACCATCCGGCTCGTCAGCTGACCGACCGCGTCCCGCCCGCCTTCTCGTCGTGCAGCTCGGCGATCACGGTGAGCGCCGCATCGAGCAGCACGCGCAGCGCCGCCAACGCCGGCACCCCGATGAGCGCGACGGCGAGTCCCTGCAGCAGCACGAACACGGAGCTGAGCCAGAAGCTCAGCACGACCGCGAGCACGATCACGCCGATGAGCGCCAGCCGCAGCAGCCGGAAGGCACGCGCGGCCAGGGACCGTGCGGCATCGGGGTGCAGCGGCCTCGCGAAGTCCGTCCCCGACAGCATGCCGATGTCCTCGGCGGGCAGCCGGGTCCGGCCGGGACGGGGACGGGGGACGCGGCGGCACAGCAGTCATGCCGAGACCCTAAGCCGGGACGCGTCCTCTGTCAGTCGAGCAGGTCGCGCACGACCGCGTCGGCCAGCAGCCGACCGCGGCGGGTGAGCACCAGACGTGGCTGTCCGTCGACGGTCCCCCGCCCGAGTGCCGCTCGTCCGTCCAGGAGCCCGTCGGCCACCAGGGCGGCCACCCTCGGACGAGCACCCTCCCGAAGGGCACTGATCGGCAGCCCGTCGCGAATGCGCCCCTCGAGCAGGAGGCGCTCGGCGTACACGTCGTCCTCGGTGAGCACCTCCCGGGCGTAGGCCGGCGAGACGCCCTGGGCCAGCCGGCCCGCGTACGCGGTGGGGTGCTTGACGTTCCACCACCGGGTGCCCGCCACGTGCGAGTGCGCCCCCGGGCCCACACCCCACCAGTCGTCGCTGCGCCAGTAGGCCAGGTTGTGACGGCACCGGGCAGCCTCGTCGCGAGCCCAGTTGGAGACCTCGTACCAGCCCAGACCCGCCGCGGTCAGCTCCTCGTCGGCGACCTCGTACTTCTCCGCCTGCTCGTCGTCGACCGGCGCCGGCACCTCCCCGCGTGCCACACGGCGCGCCAGCGCGGTGCCGTCCTCGACGATCAGGGCGTACGCGCTCACGTGGTCCGGCTCGGAGGCGAGCGCGGTGTGCAGGGTGTGCCGCCAGCCGCCCACCGTCTCCCCCGGCGTGCCGTAGATGAGGTCCAGGCTGACCTGCTCGAAGCCCGCCCCGCGTGCCCAGGCCACCGCGCGAGGGACGTTGGCGGGGTCGTGGGTCCGGTCCAGCACCGCCAGCACGTGCGGCTCCGCGGACTGCATCCCGAAGGAGATGCGTGTGAAGCCCCCCGCCCGCAGGGCCGCCAGGGACGCCGGTGTCACCGAGTCCGGGTTCGCCTCC
Organism: Nocardioidaceae bacterium; assembly: GCA_018672315.1. Lineage (NCBI taxonomy): Bacteria > Bacillati > Actinomycetota > Actinomycetes > Propionibacteriales > Nocardioidaceae > Nocardioidaceae bacterium. The sequence goes on from CP076053.1 coordinate 756,308, forward strand.
GTGGTCACCTCCGCGTCGGCCTCGAGCCCGAGGTGGTCGCGTACGCCTCCGAGCACCGCCACCAGGTCGGCCGGGTCGAGCAGGGTCGGGGTGCCCCCGCCGACGAAGACGGTCGAGGCCGGGCGCGCCGACCCGTCCAACACGTCTGCGGCCAGGCGCACCTCGGCCAGCGCCGCCGTCGCGTACGACCCCCGCGAGGCGCCCGGAGGCCCGTCGACGGGTCCGAGCTCCTCGGCGGTGTAGGTGTTGAAGTCGCAGTAGCCGCAGCGCACCGAGCAGAACGGCACGTGCACGTACACGCCGAACGGACGGTCCCCCACCCGCGACGCCGAGGCGTCGGGGAGGGAACCGTCCGTCGGGACGGGCTCGCCGTCAGGGAGCTGGGAGGGACTCAGCAGGACCCTCCGTCACGAGCAGGAGGCGTCACTTGCCCTCGGCGTACATCTCGTCGATGAGGTGCTCGTAGTTGTTCTCCACCACGCTGCGCTTGACCTTCATCGACGGGGTGAGCTCACCGGAGTCGACCGAGAGGTCGTGGTCGAGGATGCGGAACTTCTTCACCGTCTCCCACCGGTTGAGCTTCTTGTTGGTCTCCTCGACGTAGCCCTCGACCATCTCGCGCGTCTTGTCGGCCTTGACGACCTCCTCGTAGGACTTGCCCTCCATGCCGTTCTGGGCCGCCCAGTCCATGATGCCGTCGGGGTCGAGGGTCACCAGCGCGACGCAGTAGTTGCGCTCGTTGCCGAAGACCATGTACTGCGAGGCGTACGGGCACACGGCCTTGAACTTCGCCTCGATCATCGGCGGGGCGATGTACTTGCCGCCGGAGGTCTTGAAGAGCTCCTTGATGCGGCCGGTGATGCGCAGGTAGCCGTCGGAGTCGAGCTCGCCCTTGTCGCCGGTGCGGAGCCAGCCGTCGTCGGTGAGGACCTTGGCGGTCTCCTCGGGGTTGTTGTGGTACCCGTCCATCACGTTCGGGCCCTTGATCATGACCTCCCCGGTGTCGGGGTCGATCTTGGCCTCGCCGCCAGGCAGCACGGGACCCACGGTGCCGAACTTGTACTTGTCGGGGTGGTTCACGAACGCGCCCGCCGAGGTCTCGGTCAGGCCGTAGCCCTCGAGGATCGGCAGACCCGCGGCGTCGAAGAACTCCGCGATGTCGCGGTTGAGCGCCGCGGCGCCGGAGATGAAGAACCGCACGTTGCCGCCGAAGCGCTCGCGCACCTTGCTGAAGACGAGGCGGTCGAAGAGCGCGTGCTGGGCCTTCAGCCCGAAGGGCACCGACTCACCGTTGCGCTTGCGCTCGGCGACCTCCTTGCCGACGGCGAAGGCCTTGGTGAAGATCTTCTCCTTCGCGCCGCCCTCCTGCTGGGTCATCGTGACGATGCGGGCGTGCGCCTTCTCGAAGATGCGGGGTGCCGCACCCATGAAGGTCGGCTTCACCACGGCCAGGTTGTCGACGATCTTCTCGACCGTGCCGTCGACGGCGGTGGGGAAGCCGATCGCCAGCTGGGTCGTCAGCAGCACCTTGCCGAACGAGTGCGCCATCGGCAGCCACAGGAACTGCTTGTCGTCCTCGGTGAGGATGCCCTGGGCCTGGATGGCGGTGCCCTCGTAGGTCCACGAGGAGTGACGCAGGCGTACGCCCTTGGGGCGACCGGTCGTGCCGGAGGTGTAGATCAGGGTGGCGAGGTCCTCGCCGGAGATCTTGGCGACGGCCTGCTCGACGCAGTCGGCGTGCTCGGCGAGCTGCTTCTTGCCGGCCTCGAGGAGGTCGTCGAGGCTCATCACCCAGTCGCCGTCACCCTGGCCGTCGATCAGGACGACCTTGCTCAGGTGCGGCATCTCGTTGCGCTGCTCCTTCAGCTTCTCCAGCTGCGAGGCGTCCTCTGCGAAGCAGACGACCGACTCGGAGTCGGACAGGATGAAGGCGACGTCCTCGGACTTGGTCGAGGGGTAGACCGTCGTGGTCGCAGCGCCTGCGCACATGATCGCGAGGTCGGCCCAGATCCACTCGACCCGGGTCTCGGAGGCGATGCCGACGCGCTGCTCGTGCGTGACCCCGATGGAGATGAGGCCCGCGGCCATCTGCTCGACCTTCTCGCCCACCTCGCCCCAGGTCTGCGTGTGCCAGGCCCCGCCGTCGGCTCCCGGCCAGCTGTAGGCCTCCTTGGTGCCGCTGGACTTCACGCGCTCGCGGAACTGGATGGCGACGTTGTCGGCGCGGTTCTCGATCTTCGAGGTGTCGTAGCTGATCGCGGTCATGGGCTCCTGCTTCTCTGCTGCGGCCGGGGAGGGTATTCGCGCAGAGACTATGTGACGCGCACGACAACGCGACAGGCCGGTGGCCGATGATGGCCGAACCGTGTCGTAGGTCCTCAGGTGTGGGACGGGTCCCTACCGGCGGGATGCTTCGTACGCCTCGAGCCGCTCACGCGCGACCACGGCGAGGTCCTCGACCTCCCGCAGCCGGGGCAGCAGATCGCGTCCGGTCGTCATCGCCCGGAACATCGTCGCCACGTCGACGTCGTGGCCCGGGCGCGAGACCACGTCGATGCCGTCCCCGGCCCCGACCGTCCCGGGCTCGAGGACCCGGAGGTAGGCGCCCGACCGTCCCTCGCGGGTGAAGCGCTTGACCCAGCTGGTGGCGTCGATGCCGTGGTGGGTCAGCCACAGGGCGAACGTCCGGCAGGGCGTACGCACCGAGGCGACCTCCAGGAGCGGCCCGCCCTCACCCAGACGCCACCGCTCGCCCACCAGGCAGGCGTTCAGGTCGATGCCGCTGGTGGTGAGGTTCTCGCCGAAGAAGCCGTCCGGGACCGGCACCCCGAGCAGCTCGACGAAGTGGTCGAGGTCCTCGCGCGCGTAGGCGTAGACCGCCTGGTCGCGGCCGCCGTGGAAGGCGTCGTCGACGATCTCGTCGCCGACGGCGCCGGCCTCGCCGAGGGGGCCGGCCGGCTCGAGGCGTACGCGCCCCTGCACCGGCTCCTTGCCGATGGCGGTGCGCTCCACGCCGCCGGGGTGCTGCACGTCGGCCGCCCGGCCGACGCAGACGCTGCGTACGTGAGGTCGGTCCGTGCTCATGAGGTCATCCAACCAGCGTCACCGATCGCTTGCCGACTTGGAAAGCGACATCTATGGTTTCCGCCATGGAAAGCGATGAGATCCGCATGGCCGAGGCGTCCGCCGAGCGCGCCGAGGTCGCGCCCTGGCTCGACTACCCGGCCAACCCCTGGTGGTACGCGCCGGCCGGCGGGGCGTGGTTCGGTGCCCTCGTGGCCGCCAGCGCCCGGGAGGGGTCGCGAGAGCCGTTGCCCCTGGTCGTGCTCTTCGCGCTCGCCGCGGCGTACTTCTGGTGGGCGCGCCGCCGGTGGGGCACGTGGCCGCGACTGTCCTCGATGCCCCCGGAGTTCGTGGGGCCTGCGACCGTCTTCTCCGCCGCGATGGTGGTCCTCTTCATCGGCGGGCTCGGGCTGACGGCGTCGCTCGGGCCGGCCGTGGGCGTACCGGTCGTCGCCGTGGCGGTCGCGGGGGTGCTGTGGTGGTACGACCACGCGTACGCCCGGGCCAGTCGCCGCACCGCGGCGAGACTGGGGACGACGTCGCGTGTCCGCTGAGCGACCATCGGGGCGCGCGAGGCTGGAGGACCTGGACGCCGTCATCCACGCTCCGAAGCGGCTCGCCGCGATGGCGGTGCTCATCGGCACCGACTCCTCCGACTTCGGGTTCCTGCGCGAGCACCTCGGGATCTCCGACTCCGACCTGTCCAAGCAGATGTCGGCTCTGGAGGCCGCGGGCTACGTCGCCGTCACCAAGCGCGGACGGGGGCGGGGAGCCACGACCACCTTCCGGGCCACACGGCTCGGGCGCGACGCGTACGCCCGACACCGGTCGGCCCTCCGGGCGCTGCTCGCCGAGTGAGCCGGCCGCGGTCCCTCACGGCTCGGCGACGGCCTTGATGATCCGCACCAGGGCCGTGACCTCCTCGCGCTCCCCTGCATCGGCCAGCGCACGGGCCCGCACCACGAGCCGCAGCACGGTCCAGGCGCGGGCCCGGTCGACGTCCAGGCCACCGACCTCGGCGAGCACGTCGAGCCGTTCACGCATCGTCCAGCGCAGTGCACCGGCGTCGTCACCGACCTCGCGCCAGCGGTGCCAGAGCATCGGGGCGGGCTCGCAGTGGGGGTCCCCCGACAGCGGTCGGGGGTCCGTCGCGACGTGCTCGCCGTCCGGGCGCGTACGGACGGTGCCGTAGTGCAGGTCGGTGTGCACGAGGGTGCCGTCGGTGGCCGGGTCCTCGACCAGACCGGCGGCGATCGACAGGGCCTGCTCGACCAGACGCCGGGGCAGCCCGGCGTCGCGCGGCAGCGAGGCCAGGTCGTCACGCCACCCACGCACGACATCGGAGAGCGCCCGCAGCTGTGGCGGCGCGGGCCTGTGCAGCAGCGCGAACAGGCCCCCGACCGGCCGGCACGCCTCGATGTCCCACGCCGCCGACAGGTCCTCCTCGCCCAGCCGCTCCAGCAGCAGCGCGCGACGGTGCGGGTCCGCGCGCAGCATTGTCACCGCGCCGCGGCCCGCCCAGTGACGCAGCGCCAGGTGCTCGTACGCGCCGCCGTCGTCCGCGAAGGCGAGCTTGAGCGTCGCTGCGACGTCCGTCTCGTCACGCACGGGCAGCGCCAGGGCACCGGGCGTGGCGACGGGCTCGCCGTCGCGGCGGAGTCCCCACTCAGTCCGCACCTGCTCGACCAGCGCGGGGAGGCCCTCGAGCCACCGCGCGAACGCCGCGGAGGACGACCTCTCGGCGAGCGGGCGGGCAGGGACCGGGATCACGCGCCGAGACTGTCACGTGTCGTGCAGGGTTCCCCGGGCGCTCACGGAGCAGGATCGACCCATGTGCGGAATCGCCGTCGTCCACGACTTCTCCCCCACGCCCGAGCGCCTCGAGGAGGGACGTCGCCTCGGCGAGCGGATGCTGCCGTGCCTGGCTCACCGCGGACCGGACGGTGAGGGCTCCCGCCGGGTCGGCGCCACGTGGCTCGGCCACACGCGGCTCAGCATCGTCGACCTCGCCGGCGGGGCCCAGCCCATGAGCGGAGCAGCGGCCGGTGAGACCGCCGGGTGGTGGGTCGTCGCCAACGGCGAGGTCTACAACCACGAGGCCCTGCGTGACCGGCTGCCCGGGCCGTTCCGTACGCGATCGGACTCCGAGGTCGTCCTGCACCTGGTGGCTCACCGCGGAGCCGGTGCCACGGTGGACCTGCACGGCATGTACGCCTTCGGTCTCGCCCATGAGGACGGACAGGTCGTGCTCGGCCGCGACCCGCTCGGCATCAAGCCGCTCTACTGGGCACGCGTCGACGACCGGGTGCTGGCCGCCTCCGAGCTGGCGGCGTTCGACGAGGAGGTGCGCCGCGACGTCGAGGAGTTCCCGCCCGGGCACGTCTGGACGCCCGAGGACGGTCTCCGTCCGTTCGTCGACCTCTTCACCGACCCCATGGGCCGGGGCGGGCTCGGGGCTCCCCACACCGACCGCGACGACGCGCTCGAGGGCGTACGCGGGGCCGTGGTCGCCGCCGTGCGGGAGCGGATGATGGCCGACGTGCCGATCGGGGTCTTCCTCTCCGGCGGTCTCGACTCGAGCATCGTGGCGGCGGTGATGGCCAGGCACGCCGAACCCGGCCAGGTCATCCGCTCCTTCGCCGCGGGCACCGCCGACAGCGCCGACCTCGTCGCGGCCCGTGAGGTCGCCGCCCACCTGGGCCTGGAGCACCACGAGCGCGTGTACGACGACGCCGATGTCGTCGACGCCCTCCCCGCGGTCGTGCGCAGCATGGAGAGCTTCGAGCCCTCGCTGGTGCGCAGTGCGGTGCCGAACTACCTGCTGGCCGAGCTGGCGGCCCGTCACGTCAAGGTGGTCCTCACCGGCGAGGGCGCCGACGAGCTCTTCGCCGGCTACCACCACCTGCGTGAGCTCGACGCCGAGCAGCTCGACGCGGCCCTCGTCGAGGGCATCGAGGTGCTGCACCACCTCAACCTGCAGCGCGCCGACCGCGTGAGCATGGCCCACGGCCTGGAGGCCCGCGTCCCCTTCCTGGCCCGGCAGGTGATCGAGAGCGCCGTACGCGTGCCGGTCGAGTGGAAGCTCCTCGGCGAGGACGGTCAGGAGCAGGCGCAGGAGAAGGCGCTGCTGCGGGAGGCCTTCGCGGGGTGGCTGCCCGAGTCCGTCCTGTGGCGCCGCAAGGAGCAGTTCGGTGACGGTTCGGGCACGACCGAGGTGATGGCCCGGCAGGCAGCCTCGATCGTCAGCGACGCCGACTGGGAGGCCGAGCGTCACCAGGGGCTCCCGCCGGCCCGCACGCGCGAGGAGCTCGGCTACCAGCGCATCTTCGCCGCTCACCTCGGCGGCGTACGCGCGGAGCAGGTGCTGGGCCGCTTCGCCCATGCCTGAGCAGTCCGTCCTCGCACGACTCGAGTCCCGCCTGGCCGCGATCGCGGCCCACGACCGGCGGCTGCGTGCGCTGGTGCATCTCGACCAGGACGAGGCTCGTCGTGCCGCGGCGGCGCTCGACCGCGTCGCGGAGCGCGATCGGGGTCCGCTGCACGGTGTGGTGACGGTGGTGAAGGACAACATCGACGTCGCCGGCCAGGTCACCGGCTGCTGCTCGCCGGCCCGCGGCTCCGCCCCCGCGGGCGAGGACGCCCCCGTGGTCGCGCGACTGCGACGCGCGGGCGCCCTGGTGCTCGCCCGCGCCAACATGGACGAGCTCGCGATGGGCGCCTCGACCGCGACGTCGGTGCACGGCGCGACCCGCAACCCCCACGACCACACCCGGTCACCCGGCGGGTCCAGCGGCGGGTGCGCGGCCGCTGTCGCCGCCGGCTTCGCGGACCTGGCCATCGGCACCGACACCGGGGGCTCGATCCGCGAGCCGGCGTCCCAGTGCGGCATCTGGGGTCTGGCGCCGTCACCCGCACTGGTGCCGACCGGTGGCGTGGTGCCCTTCGCGCCGTCGTGCGACCGGGTGGGACCCATGGCTCTCGACCCTGCGCTGCTGACCCGCGCGTGGGACGTGATGGCCGGGTCCGCCTCCGCTGCGTCCGATCCTGCCCCCGCCCCGACGCCGGCGCGGATCGGACTGGTCACCGAGCTGGCCGGCGAGCCCAACCGCCCAGGGGTCCGCGCCGCCCTGGCTACCACCGTCGCGTCGCTGCGGCGGACCGGTGTCGAGGTCGTCGAGGTCTCGCTGCCCGACGCGCCCGGGGCGCTGGCCGCCTACATGACCCTGACCTCCGTCGAGTGCCTCCCGCACCTGCGTCCCTGGCTGGCGACCGGGCGCGCCGGCACGGAGGTGGTGCGGCGTACGCGGCTCGCCACGGCGCTGCTCCGGGACGACCTCGACCGCGTCGCGGACGCCCAGGCGCTGCGCGAGCGCCTGGCACACCAGTGCGCCGTCGCGCTCGGGAAGTGCGACGCCCTGCTGTCGCCGACGATGCCGACCACGGCCCCCGGGTTCGCCCCGGCCGGCCCGCCCACGGTGGACGTCGCCGACCCGCTGACCGCGCCGTACACCGACTGCTGGACCGTCGTGGCCAACCTCGCCGGGCTGCCGTCGCTGTCGGTGCCCGTCGGCCGCAGCGAGGACGACGGGATGCCCGTCGGCATGATGCTGACCGGTCGTCGCGGCGACGACCGGCGCCTGGTGGACCTCGGCCGGCGCCTCGGCGGCGCCGTCTGAGGCCTACTTCTTCGGCTTGTCCCCGGTCGGTCCGGTCGTGGAGAGCGCGGCGATGAAGGCCTCCTGGGGGACCTCGACGCGTCCGACCATCTTCATGCGCTTCTTGCCCTCCTTCTGCTTCTCCAGCAGCTTGCGCTTGCGGCTGATGTCGCCGCCGTAGCACTTGGCGAGCACGTCCTTGCGGATCGCGCGGATCGTCTCCCGCGCGATGACCCTCGCCCCGATCGCTGCCTGGATGGGCACCTCGAACTGCTGCCGCGGGATGAGCTCGCGCAGCTTGCCCGCGAGCATGACCCCGTAGGAGTACGCCGCGTCGCGGTGCACGATCGCGCTGAAGGCGTCGACCGGCTCGCCCTGCAGCAGGATGTCGACCTTCACCAGGTCGGCGGCCTGGTCGCTGATGGGCTCGTAGTCGAGCGAGGCGTACCCCTTGGTCCGCGACTTCAAGGCGTCGAAGAAGTCGAAGACGATCTCCGCGAGCGGCAGGGTGTACCGCATCTCGACACGGTCCTCGGAGAGGTAGTCCATGCCCTGGAGCTGCCCGCGCTTGGACTGGCAGAGCTCCATGATCGCGCCGATGTAGTCGCTCGGGCTCAGGATCGTGGCCTTGACGACGGGCTCGCGCACCTCGGCGATCTTGCCCTCGGGGAACTCCGAGGGGTTGGTGACCGTGTGCTCGGTGCCGTCCTCCATCGCGACCTCGTAGACCACGTTCGGCGCGGTCGAGATGAGGTCCAGCCCGAACTCGCGCTCGAGGCGGTCGCGGGTGATCTCCATGTGGAGCAGGCCGAGGAACCCGCAGCGGAACCCGAACCCGAGCGCGCCGGAGGTCTCGGGCTCGTAGCGCAGGGCCGCGTCGTTGAGCTGCAGCTTGTCGAGGGCGTCGCGCAGCACCGGGTAGTCGTCGCCGTCGATCGGGTAGAGACCGGAGAACACCATCGGCACGGGTTCCTTGTAGCCGCCGAGCATCTGCTGGGCGCCGCCGTGCTGGGCGGTGACGGTGTCACCGACCTTCGACTGGCGTACGTCCTTCACTCCCGTGATCAGGTAGCCGACCTCGCCGACGCCGATGCGGTCGGTCTTCACCGGCTCGGGGCTGATGACACCGACCTCGAGCATCTCGTGCACCGCGCCGGTCGACATCATCTTGATGCGGTCGCGGTGGGAGAGGTGGCCGTCCACGACGCGCACGTAGGTGACGACACCGCGGTAGGTGTCGTAGACCGAGTCGAAGATCAGGGCCCGCGGCGGCACGTCGGGGTCGCCGACCGGGGCGGGGGTCTGCGCCACGATCTCGTCCAGCACCAGCTCGACCCCGAGCCCGGTCTTGGCCGAGACCTGCAGCACGTCCGCGACGTCACAGCCGATGAGCCCGGCGAGCTCGGCGGCGTACTTCTCCGGCTGGGCGCTCGGCAGGTCGATCTTGTTGAGCACCGGGATGATGTGGAGGTCCGCGGCCATCGCGAGGTAGAGGTTCGCCAGCGTCTGCGCCTCGATGCCCTGGGCGGCGTCGACGAGCAGGATCGCAGCCTCGCAGGCCGCGAGACTGCGGGAGACCTCGTAGGTGAAGTCGACGTGCCCGGGCGTGTCGATCATGTTCAGCACGTACGTGCCGGGCGCGGCCTCGGTCGGTCCGTCGGGCTGCACCGTCCAGGGCATGCGGACGGCCTGCGACTTGATCGTGATGCCGCGCTCGCGCTCGATGTCCATGCGGTCGAGGTACTGCGCGCGGGCCGCGCGCTCGTCGACGACGCCGGTGAGCTGCAGCATCCGGTCGGCCAGCGTCGACTTGCCGTGGTCGATGTGCGCGATGATGCAGAAGTTGCGCAGGATCGACGGGTCGGTGCTGCCTGGCTGGGGTGCCACGGCGGCGTGGCCGGCCGGCACGGTGGTGCTCACGGGTGACGTCGCCTCTCGGTGCGGGGGAGCTGGATCGCCCCATCCTCCCATCCCTGCGGTCACGCCCGGGCCAGGCAGCCCCCACGTCACGAACCGGTCACGTCGGGCCCTTGCGGGTGTAGCGGTCCCGGCGACCGGAAAGAGATGACAGGTCCTGGACACAACGCCGGAAGGTCTCTTCATGCGTGAATATCTCAAGGAGCACACGAACCCACCGGTGTTCCTGGGGGCGGCGGGCCTGACCCTCGCCTTCCTTCTGTACGGCGTCATCGCGCCTGCCCAGCTGGGCACCGCTGCCAACGGCACGCTGTCGTTCATCTCCGACAAGTTCGGTTGGCTCTACCTGTTCTCCGCGACCGGCTTCCTGATCGCCGTCCTGGTGCTGATGGCGTCCCGCCTGGGCCGCATCAAGCTCGGGCCCAACGACTCGACGCCGGAGTACTCGAACCTCTCGTGGTTCGCGATGCTCTTCACCGCAGGCATGGGCATCGGGCTCGTGTACTACGCAGTCGCGGAGCCGGTCACGCACTTCACCGGCCCCCCGACCGGCCAGGGAGGCACCCCCGAGGCCGCCGAGAACGCCATGGTCTACACCTTCTACCACTGGGGCTTCCACCCCTGGGCGATCTACATCCTGCTCGCGACGGCGCTCGGCTACTTCTCCTACCGCCGCGGTCTCCCCCTGCGGCCGGCGTCCGCGCTGTACTCCCTGCTCGGCGACAAGATCTACGGCTGGCAAGGCGCCCTCGTCGACCTCATCGCCGTCTTCGGCACCATCTTCGGGCTCGCGACCTCGCTCGGCCTCGGCGCCCAGCAGGTGGGCTCCGGTCTCAACACCCTGTTCGGCATGCCGAACAACACCTTCGTGCAGGTGGTCATCATCGCCGCGATCACCTCGATCGCCGTGGTCTCGATCATGCTCGGCATCGACAAGGGCGTCCGCAACCTGTCGCTGCTGAACCTGTGGCTGGCCTTCGGCCTGATGGTGCTGGTCTTCGTCGTGAGCAGCTCGCTCGGCATCGTCGACTCGCTCGCGAGCAACGTCGGCAACTACATCTCCGCGCTCCCCGGGCTCAGCCTGGAGACGTTCCCCAACAGCCAGTCGGGCCAGGAGTGGCAGGACGCCTGGACGCTCTTCTACTGGGGCTGGTGGATCTCGTGGTCACCGTTCGTCGGCATGTTCCTGGCACGCATCTCCTACGGCCGCACGATCCGCAACTTCGTCGGAGGTGCGCTGTTCCTCCCGGTCGGCGCCTCGGCGGTATGGCTGACGGTCTTCGGGGACTCGGCGCTGAACCGCCTGCTCGACAACCCGAACAACCCGGTCGCGCAGTCGGCGGACGATCCGGCCAACGGCATCTTCCTGCTGCTGGAGCAGCTGCCGCTGCCCGGTTTCCTCGTCACCGCCGCCTCGGTGCTGACGGTGGTCGTGGTCGTGCTCTTCTTCGCCACGTCCTCGGACTCGGGCTCGCTCGTGGTCGACATCCTCACGAACGGTGGCGACCCGAACCCCAAGTGGCAGCAGCGCCTGTTCTGGGCGGTCACCGAGGGTGCTGTCGCGGCGATCCTGCTCGTGGCCGGCGCCCTCGCCTTCCCCGACGACCCGGCGGCGGCACTCAGCGCGCTCCAGGCTGCCTCGATCGCAGCCGGGCTTCCGCTCTGCCTGGTGCTCATCGTCATGGGCGTGGGTCTCTACAAGTCGCTCCTGGGTGAGGACATGAGCTCGCCGAAGATCGTCGAGCCCGAGCCGCTCGCGGGACTCCGCGAGTACGCCCGTATGTCCGCCGGTCCCAAGGCCGAGCAGGGCGACCTGACCGACAAGCAGATCCGCGAGGCACAGAAGCGGTTCGCCAAGGAGGAGGAGCAGCGTACGCGCGGCGGCTCCTCCCGCGAGCCGGCTCCTGCGAAGAAGAAGAAGTAGCAGCACCCCGGGTCCGCCACGGACCCGAGCAGACGACGGCCCGGCGCCCGAGGGGGGCGCCGGGCCGTCGTGCGTCCGGAGCGCCGCGCCTATCGTGAGTCCATGACGGCGACCGCCCGCATCCGCAGGTATCTGGCGCTGGACGACCCGTGGGAGCGGCCCACCGCCGCGATCGGTCGGTCGGACGTGCTCGTGGCCGTCGGTCTGGCCGTGCTGGCCTCGCTCTCGCTGGAGCTGGTGCGGGCCGGGGGCGTGCTCCGTGAGGTGGGCCAGCCGGTCTGGCTGCAGCAGCTGGCCACCGTCTCCGCCCCGCTGCTGCTGATCGCTCGCCGTCGGCTGCCGCTCACGGTGGCCACGCTGGCCGCGGTGCACCTGTTCGTCGTGGGTGTGGTCATGCCGCTGGTCATGGGCCAGTTCATGTTGCAGGTCGTCTACGCGACAGCCATCTACTCGGGCGTCGCGTGGGCCCGCAACCGCACCACCACCGTCCTGGTGGTCGGCAGCATCGTCGTGTTCATGTTCGCCTGGATCGCTCTCTCCTTCGCCGTCGGACGGTCGCTGGAGGAGCAGTTCACCGTCCCCGCGGCCGAGCAGGACCCGGCTGCGCTGCTCGGACCGCTGACCTCCGGCGTGCTGCTGACCCTGCTGATCAACGCGCTGTTCTTCGGGGGCGCGGTCGGCTTCGGACAAGCGGCCTGGTGGCGGGCCCGCGAGCGCACCCGGCTCGCTGAGCAGGCGCGCACGATCTCCGAGCAGGCGGACCGCCTGCGCGACCAGGCCGTCGTCTCCGAGCGGCTCCGGATCGCCAGGGACCTGCACGACGTCGTCGCCCACCACGTCTCCGTCGTGGGCATCCACGCCGCCGCCGGACGGCGCGTCATGGACAAGGACCCGGTCGCCGCCCGGGAGTCCCTGCACCAGGTGGAGGAGTCCACACGCGAGGCCGTCGAGCAGATGCGGCAGCTCCTCGGGGCCCTGCGGCAGACACCGGCGGAGGCGGAGGCCGCCTCGCCCGACGTCGGGTCGGCGCCGCGCCTGGCGGACGTGGCCGAGCTGGTCAGGGCCTGGGAGGACAGTCGGCTCGAGGTGGCGCTGACGCTGGTCGAGGACCCGCCCGGCGCCGGCGACCGGGTCCCACCCGGTCACGGTCTCGCCGTCTACCGCATCGCTCAGGAGGCCCTGACCAACGTGGCACGCCACAGTACCGCCCGGCACGCCCAGGTCGCCCTGCGCGTGAGCAACGAGGAGACCGGTCGCGGCACCGTCGAGGTCGAGATCACCGACGACGGCCGGCCGCGGGCCGCCGGTCAGTCCGTCAGCAGCGGTCTCGGCCAGCTCGGTATCCGGGAACGGGCCCGCTCGCTCCACGGCACGGTCGACATCGGTCCCCGACCGGTCGGCGGCTACCGGGTCCGCGTACGCCTCCCCCTGGGCGGGGTCGGATGAGCGCGCCGAGCCCCGTACGCGTCCTGCTCGTCGACGACCAGCACCTCGTCCGCAGCGGGTTCCGCCTCATCCTCTCGGTCGAGGACGACATCGAGGTCGTCGGCGAGGCGTCCGACGGGGCCGGCGCCGTCCGCGAGGCGGACCGGTTGCGCCCCGACGTCGTGCTGATGGACGTGCAGATGCCCGGCACGGACGGCATCCGCGCGACCGCCGACATCGTCGCCCGCGACCTCGGCCGCGTCGTCGTGCTGACCACGTTCGACCGCGACGACTACCTCTTCGCCGCGCTGCGCGCGGGCGCCAGCGGCTTCCTGCTGAAGAACGCCGAGCCCGACCACCTCGTCGACGCCGTCCGGCGGGTCTCCTCCGGGCACGCGCTGCTGGCACCGGAGGTCACCCGCCGGGTCATCGAGCAGATGGTCGAGCAGGCCCCGGGCACGTCGGGCACCCCCGCCGCCCGACGGCCTCTCCCCGCGGACCTCACGGCCAGGGAGCGCGACGTGCTCGGACTGCTCGGCAGCGGCCTCTCCAACGCCGAGATCGCCCGCGCTCTCGTCATCGGTGAGACCACGGTCAAGACGCACGTGTCGCACGTGCTGGCCAAGCTCGGCGTCCGCGACCGCGTGCAGGCGGTCGTCTTCGCCCACGAGGCAGGACTGGTGTCTCCTCCGGAAGGATGAGGCACCGGCCTCACGAGCGGGGCCGGGCCCCGCGAAGATCGGTCCCACGGGGGATCCGCCGGCGCCGATGAGTCCCTAGCGTTGCCCTCATGAGTCTCACCGACGCACCCGTACGCTCCACGGGACGGACCGACCTCGGCCCGGGCCTGCAGCTGCGCGGCCTGGTCCGCCGCTTCGGCGACCTGACCGCGGTCGACGACGTGTCCTTCGACGTGCCGCCCGGTGTGATGACCGGCTTCGTCGGCGGCAACGGCGCCGGCAAGACCTCGACGATGCGGCTCGCCATGGGTCTGCTCGCCGCCGACGCCGGAGAGGTCTCGTGGCAGGGACGACCCGTGACCTGGGCCGACCGGACGACCTTCGGCTACATGCCCGAGGAGCGAGGGCTCTACCCGAAGCAGAAGGTCGTCGACCAGCTCGTCTACCTCGGGCGCCTCAAGGGCCTCTCGCAGACGGACGCCCGGTCGCGGGCCGTGACCCTGCTCGGCCGGTTCGGCCTCGGGGACCGCACCGAGGATCCGCTGGAGAAGCTCTCGCTCGGCAACCAGCAGCGCGTGCAGGTCATCGCCGCCGTGATCTCCTCGCCTCCCCTGCTCGTCCTCGACGAGCCGTTCTCCGGCCTGGACCCCGACGCCGTGGACGACATGGCCGAACTGCTCGGGGAGCACGCCGCCGCCGGGGTGCCCGTGCTGTTCTCCAGCCACCAGCTCGATCTCGTCGACCGTCTCTGCGACCGACTCGTCGTGATGGCCGGGGGGCGTGTCCGCGCCGCCGGCGGCGTCGACGAGCTCCGCGCCGCGGCACCGATGCGATGGCGGCTGGTGCTCGGTGGCGACGCCGGCTGGGTCCGCGACCACGCCGCGGGTGTCGCGGACCTGCAGGTGCTCGACGTCGAGGGCTCCACCGCCCTGCTCGACCCGCCCGCCGACCCCGGATCCCGCGACCGGGTCAGCGCCGACCTGCTCACCGAGGCGCTGCGCCGCGGCAGCGTCCGCGAGCTCGCCCACGTCGTCCCGACACTGTCCGACATCTACCGCGAGGTGACCGCATGAGCACCAGCGTCTCCCCCGACCTGGCGAACCCGCCCTCCCCTCCCCGTCGCGCCTGGGCGCTGGTCGCCCAGCGTGAGGTGATCGTGAAGCTCACCGACAAGGCGTTCGTGCTCGGCACGTTGGCGATGCTCGTGCTGCTCGCCGCCGTGCTGGCGGTGCAGGCGGTGCTCGCCGACCGCACCGAGGAGTTCACGGTCGCCGCGACACCGCAGACGGTCGCGATCGCCGAGGCGGCCGCGGGCCCGACCAGCGACATCGACGAGAACGTCGTCGTCGACGTCCGCCGAGCGGCCGACCCCGCCGCCGCCCGGACCCTCGTGCGGGACGAGGCGGCCGACGCCTGGCTCGCCCCCACCGACGACGGTTTCCGCCTGGTGGGTCTGCGTGCCGTCGACGGCGGCCTCGAGGCAGCCTTCGGTCAGTCGGTGCAGCAGCAGGTGCTGGCCGCGAACGCCGCGGCCGGGGGTGTCGACCTCGCCGGGCTCGAAGCGGGCTCCACGGTCACCACCGGACAGCTCGAGGGCGACGCGACCCGCAGCCAGCTCGCCGACCTGCTGGGCTTCGGCATGGCGTTCCTCTTCTACATCTCCTCGCTGCTCTTCGGGATCGCGCTCGCGAACTCGGTGGTCGAGGAGAAGCAGTCCCGCCTCGTCGAGATCCTCGCCTCCACGATCTCGGTCCGTCAGCTGCTCGCCGGCAAGATCGTCGGCTCGACCGTGCTCGCCCTCGGACAGCTGCTGCTCATCGGCGCGGTGTCGGTGGTCGGGTTGTCGTTCACCGAGTTCAGCAGCGCCCTGCCGGCCGTCACCGGAGGCATCGGCTGGTTCGCCGTCTTCTTCCTCGTCGGCTTCCTGCTGGTCTCGACGCTGTACGCGGTCGCCGGCGCCCTCGCGAGCCGTACGGAGGACGTGCAGTCGACGTCGGGCCCCGCGACCATCGTGGTCTTCGTGGTCTTCTTCGGCGGCGCGTTCCTCTCCGGCACCGCGGAGGTCGTGGCGTCGTTCCTGCCGCCGACCTCCGCGCTGATCATGCCGATCCGGGTCGTCTCCGGGGAGGCCGCGTGGTGGGAGCCGGTCGTCGCCCTGGTCCTGCTGGTGCTGGCCACCGCGGCAGTGCTGGTCGCAGCCAGCCGGCTGTACCGCCGTGCGCTGCTGCAGACCAGCGGCAAGCTCAGCATGCGCCAGGCCTGGACGGCCGCCACCTGAGCCGCGTACGCCTCACTCGGGGCTGGTGACGAACTCCTTCATCTTGGCGATCGCGAAACCGCTGGCCTGGGAGGCCGTGGGACGCGGCGGGATCGCGATCTCCTCGGGGTTGGTGACCACGTCGAGGAGCGCGGGGCCGTCGTGGGCGAGGATCGCCGCGACGGCCTCGTCGAGCTCGGCGGGGTCCTCGACGCGGACCCCGTGCAGCCCGCACGCCCGGGCCACGGCGGAGAAGTCGGGGTTGTGCAGCACCGTGCCGAACTCGGCGAGCCCCGCCTCCTCCATCTCCAGCTTGACCATGCCGAGCCGGCTGTTGTCGAAGACGACCAGCTTGACCGGCAGCTGCTGGGAGACCGCGGTGATGAGGTCTCCCATCAGCATGCTCAGGCCGCCGTCGCCGCAGAAGGCGATGACCTGTCGGCCGCGGTCGAGGGCCTGCGCCCCGAGGGCCTGGGGCATCGCGTTCGCCATGGAGCCGAGGTTCCATGAGCCGAGCAGCCGGCGCTCGTCGCCGAAGCGTACGAACCGCGACAGCCACACCGTCGCCATGCCGGTGTCGGCGGTGATGACCGCGTCGTGGTCGGCGTGCCGGTCGACCGACGCCGCCAGCGCCTCGGGGCGGATCATCTTGTCCCGGTTGTCGACGAGTCGACGTACGCGCCCGAAGAGCTTGGAGTCGTAGTCCGGCGCCGTCAGCCGGGCCTGCAGGCTGCGCCACGTCTCGTAGACCTTGCGCGCCGCGTCGAGGTGGGTCGTCGACGTCTTCTGCGTGAGCATCGGCAGCCATGCCTCGAGCGTCAGGCGCGCGTCGCCGACGAGCGGGTGGTCGACCGGGATGCGGCGCCCGACGTGGGCGCCACGGTCGTCGAGCTGCACCACCGTCTTGCCCTCGGGGAGGAAGGCGCGGTACGGGAAGTCGGTGCCGACCAGCACGAGGGTGTCGCAGGCCGCGAACGCCTCCGCGGTCGCCGGGTTGCCGATGAGCCCGGACTGCCCGACCTCGTACGGGTTGTCCTCCTCGAGGCCCTCCTTGCCCGGCAGCGTCAGCACCATCGGGGCGCACAGGCGTGCCGCGAGCTCCATCACCTGGTCGCGGGCGCCCACCGCGCCTCGGCCGACCAGGAGCGTGACGCGCTTGGCGTCGTCGACGGCCGCGGCGGCGGCGCGCAGCTGCCGCTCTGCTGCCGCGACCGGCGGCAGACCGCCCGCGAAGGTCGGCACCGGCGTGCCGTCGGGCACCTCCAGCTCGCCGACGTCGCCGGGGATGGAGAGCACGGCGACGCCACGCTCGGCCAGGGCCGTGGTCACCGCCCGCTCCAGCACGTGCGGCAGCTGCGAGGGCTGCGTCAGGGTCTCGTTGAAGACCGACACGTCGTCGAAGAGCGTCTGGTTGTCGACCTCCTGGAAGAACTCCGACCCCATGTCCTCCCGCGGCACCTGGCCGACGATCGCCAGCACCGGCGCGTGCGACTTCTTCGCGTCGTAGAGGCCGTTGAGAAGGTGCACGGCTCCGGGGCCGACGGTGCCCATGCAGACCGCCAGGTCCCCGGTCATCTGCGCCTGCGCGCCGGCCGCGAAGGCGCCGGCCTCCTCGTGGCGTACGCCCACCCACTCCAGGCGCTCCTCGCGGCGGATCGCGTCGGTGACGGGGTTGAGGGCGTCGCCCACGACGCCCCAGATGCTGCGTACGCCGTGGTTCGCGAGGGCGGTGACGATGAGTTCTGCGACGGTGGTCATGGTCTCGGCTCCTGCCGGTGGGGGTCCGTGGGTCGGCTGCCGAAACGGTCGGGATCGGCGCGACGCCAGTCCCCTTCCCATCCCGGCGGCGGCTCGATCAGCAGGGCGCGATCCTCCAGGTGGTCGAAGAGGTCCTCGTAGGACAGCACGGTGGCGTGGTCCAGACGTCGGCGCAGCATGTCGCGGCGCAGCTGGGAGGGGTGCGTGACGCCCATGGACGCCATCATCTGGCCGGCCTGCTCGACCACGGCCTGCTGGTAGCGCGCGACCCGCTGGGTCTTGTCGGGCACGTCGAGGGCCCGGGCCCGGCGGGGGTCCTGGGTCGCGACGCCGACGGGGCACTTGTTGGTGTGGCAGCTCTGGGCCTGGATGCAGCCGACCGCCATCATCATCGACCGTGCGGAGTTCGTGAAGTCCGCGCCCTGGATGAGCCGCTTGACCAGGTCGGTGGCCGTCGCGACCTTGCCCGACGCGCCGAGGGCGACCCGGTCGCGCAGGCCGGTGCCGACCAGGGCGCTGTGCACGGTCATCAGCCCCTCGGTCAACGGCATGCCGACGTGGTCGGTGTACTCCATGGGTGCCGCACCCGTGCCGCCCTCGGAGCCGTCGACGATGATGAAGTCCGGCGCGATCCCCTCCTCGAGGACCGCCTTGCAGATGGCCAGCACGTCGACGCGGGAGCCGACGCACAGCTTGAAGCCGACGGGCTTGCCGCCGGAGAGCTCACGCATCCGGCCGAGGAAGCGTACGAGGCCCCGCGGGGTGTCGAAGACACGGTGGCCGGGCGGCGAGACGACCGTCCTCCCGACCTCGACCTGGCGGGTGTCGGCGATCTCGTGGGTGACCTTGGGGCCTGGCAGCACGCCGCCGATGCCGGGCTTCGCGCCCTGGCTGAGCTTGAGCGAGGTCATCTTCACCTGCTCCTTCGCAGCCTTCTCGGCGAAGGCGTCGGCGTCGAAGTCGCCGTCGGCGGTGCGGCAGCCGAAGTAGCCCGTGCCGATCTCCCAGACCAGGTCGCCGCCTTGCTCGTGGTACGGGCTGAGCCCGCCCTCCCCGGTGTCGTGGGCGAATCCCCCGAGGCGGGCTCCGGCGTTCAGGGCCGTGATGGCGTTGCCCGAGAGGGCTCCGAAGCTCATCGCCGAGACGTTCACCAGCGCCATGTCGTACGGATGCCTGCAGTCGGGTCCGCCGATCCGGACCCGTGCCGGCTCCGCCGGCGGCTGCACGGGCGCGGTGGAGTGCACCAGCCACTCGTAGCCCGGCTCGTAGACGTCGCGCTCGGTGCCGAAGGGCTGCTCCTGCGTCTCACCCTTGGCGCGCTGGTAGATCGACGCCCGGGTGTCCCGGTCGAAGGGGCGGCCGTCGTAGTTGCGCTCGATGAAGTACTGCTGCAGCTCGGGGCGGATCGCCTCCATCGCGAACCTCATGTGGCCGAGCACGGGGTAGTTGCGCAGGATCGCGTGGCGCTTCTGGACCAGGTCGTGGACGCCGACCGCGGCCAGCACGACCAGCACGACGGCCACCAGCCACCAGCCGGCACCGCCCAGGGATGCGGCGAGGACGGCGAGGAGACCCAGGACGGACACGAATCCGACGGTTAGGAATCTGAACACGTCTGCTCAGTACCGCTGCACCTCCGCCCCGGAACCTCGCGATGCCTATGAAGTTGCTGTGTGCAACTGACTGCGACAGGATTTGGGGCGCACCGTCGCCCGCTGGTATCTTCGATCCTCGTGCGTCCGCGCCGTCGAGCGCGTCATGACCGGCCTCGTGCCGCCGCACACAGAGTCTTTCGCTCGTCCCAGCCAGTCACCGAGAAGTCGAGGCGTGCCCCGTGGCCAACATCAAGTCCCAGATCAAGCGCAACAAGCAGAACGAGAAGGCGCGCGAGCGCAACAAGGCCGTGAAGACGAACGTGCGCACCGCCATCCGCAAGTTCCGCGACGCTGCCTCCGCCGGCGACAAGGACGCGGCCGTCAAGGCCGCCGCCGAGGCCAACCGCAAGCTGGACAAGGCTGTCAGCAAGGGCGTCATCCACAAGAACAACGCGGCGAACCGCAAGTCGTCGATCTCCAAGCAGGCCGCTTCTCTCTGAGTCCGTCTCGCGCTCGAGCGAGTCAGCGCCTCACGCACGGCGTCGCCCTCGGGGCGGCGCCGTTCGTCGTTCCTGCAGGCGGTCGGTGCGTGGTGCCGGCTCAGCCGAGGCGCGCCTCGGTGACGTCGAGGAGCATGCGCTCCAGCGCGTACGCGGGGTCGTGCGCCGCCCCCTTGACCTCGGCGTCGGCCCGGGCGACGGCCCGCAGCGCGGTCGCGATGCCGGCGGCGTCCCAGGCCCGCGCCTGACCGGTGATCTGGCGGACCTTCCACGGTGGCACCCCCAGCTCGCGGGCGATGTCGGCGTCGCGCGCGCCGCGGCGTACGCCCTGGAGCCGTCCCAGCGCGCGGAGCGAGCCGGCGAGCGCGCTGGTGACCAGCACCGGCGGTGTGCCGGTGTCCAACGCCCATCGCAGCTCCTCGAGGGCCACGGCGGCGCGGCCGAGCACGGCGGCGTCGGCGACGGCGAAGGACTTGGTCTCCGCGCGGCCCCCGAAGTAGCGGGCGACGAGATCGGCTGAGATCGAGCGGTCCGCGAAGTCGTGGGCGAGCTGGTCGGCGGCGCCGGCGAGCGCGCGCAGGTCGGTGCCGACCGCCTGCACCAGCGCCTCGGCGGCGGGGGTCTCGATGCGTCCACCGTGGCGTCGCACCTCGCCCGCGACGAAACCGGGCAGCTCGTGCGCCTTGACCGCGGCTGACTTGGACTCCCGCACCGTGTCGAGCTTGCGCAGGCGGGTCAGGATGCCGGTGCCCTTCTGCCCGCCGGTGTGCACGAGGATCAGGGCGACGTCCTCGGCGGGCGCGGCGGCGTAGTCGACGACGCCGGGGACGGCCTCCTCGGGCAGGTCCTCGAGCAGCCTGACGACCACGCAGCGGGTGGAGGAGAAGAGCGAGGGTGCCGACAGCTCGTCGAGGGCGGCGGCCGTGACCGAGGAGCCGACGGTGTCGGAGAACTCCGCCTCGGGGTCGACGCCGCGCACGACCTCCTTGAGCGTGGTGACGGCCCGCTCGCCGAGGAACTCCTCGGGGCCGGTCAGCAGCGTCACGGTGCCGAGCACGTCCGCGGCGCTCGGAGCCCTGGTGCCTGCCACGCTCAACAGCCTCGCACAGTGCTCCGACAGCGGGCGTCGGGGCGTACGACTCCTCCCCCGGCCGCTCCCTCGTGGCTCACTCATCGCTGCCGCACCAGGGTCACCGGGCCGCCGCGGCGTACGACGACCAGGCGCCCGTCGAGGTCGGTCCGGCCGACGTCCGCGCCTGACCGCTGCAGGGCCTCCAGGGTCGCCGGGGCCGGGTGGCCGTAGTCGTTCTCCCCCACCCCGATCACCGCGACCTCGGCACCGAGTCCCGTCAGGAAGTCGAGGTCCTGGTGGGCACTGCCGTGGTGGGGCACCTTGAGCACGTCGACGTCGAGGCCGGCCAGTGGCGTCACCAGGTCCCGTTGGCCGCCCGGCTCGACGTCGCCGGTCAGCAGCACCCGCAGCGCCGGGCCTCCGGGCCCGGCCACGTCGGCGAGCACCACGAGGCTGGCGTCGTTGACCACCGAGCCCTCCGCACCGTCCTCGGTCACCGGCGCGTCCGGTGCTCCGTCGAGCAGGCTGCGCGGACCCACCACCTGCCAGGTGACGGCACCGTCACGGTGGACCTCGCCGAGCGCCGGCACCCGGACCGGGACGCCGTGCCGGCTCGCCGCGCGGGTCACGGCCTCGACACCGCTGCCGGGCGCCGGGAGCCCGCTGACCACGACCTCGCCGACGTCGACGGAGTCCAGCACCCCGTCGATCCCGCCCACGTGGTCGGCGTGGAAGTGCGTCAGCACCAGCCGGGGGACCTCGGAGACGCCGACGTCGCGCAGGCAGTCGGCCATGGCGTCCGGCTCACCGCCGACGTCGACGACGACGGCCGCGTGGTCGTCGACGCGCAGGAGGAGGCCGTCCCCCTGCCCCACGTCGCACTGCACGACCCGCCACCCCTCGGCGGTGCCGGCGCTCGCGGGTCCGAGCACCGGCACGTGACGCACCACGCTCGGGGGCACCACGATCCAGACCGTCAGCGCGGCCGCGACCACGACACTGGTGCGCCGCGAGCGCATCACCCGCGGCGCCGCCCACGCGACCGCCAGGCAGCCGAGGCTCAGGAGCACGATGCCGGCTGCGCCCGTGGGCCACGGCACAGCGGGCGTGGGAAGCCTGGCCGTCCAGGTCGCCACGAGGATGATCCACCCCGCTGCAAGTGACGCCCCCCACCCGAGGACGGCGCCCAGCGCCGGCACCACCAGCACGACGACCCCGCCGAGCAGCCCGGCGACGGTCGCGATGCCGACCACCGGTCCGGCGAGCAGGTTCGCCGCCACCGCGACGAGGCTCACCTCTCCCGACAACGCAGCCACGACGGGGGTGCAGGCCAGCTGCGCGGCCGAGGAGACGGCCACGGCCTCGGCGAGCCAACGCGGCAGCCATGGCAGCAGCGCGTCCCGCCACGTCGGCGACCACCACAGGATCCCCGCCGTCGCCAGGGCAGACAGGGCGAACCCCGGGGACCGGGCGAGCCAGGGATCCACCAGCAGGAGAGCAGCCACGGCCACCCCCCACGCCCGGGGCCCCTGATGACGTCCAGCGGTCCCGAGCGCCAACAGCCCGACCGTGCCCATCGCCGCGGCACGCAGCACCGACGGCTCCCCGCGGGCCAGCAGCACGAAGCCGACGATGCCCGCGGCGGCCACCACGGCCAGACCCCGGCCGCGTACGCCCGACCAGCGGGCCACGGCGACGAGGAACCCGCTGACCAGCGTGAGGTTGGTGCCCGAGACGGCGAGGAGATGGGTGAGTCCGGTGGTGCGGAAGTCGTCCTCGACCTGCGCGGGCAGTCGTCCGTCGTCCCCGTCGACCAGCGCAGGCACGAGTCCGCGGGGACCCGGTGGGGTCGCCGCGACGGCTCGGCGTACGCCCTCACGCACGGCGGCCGCTCCGCGCCACCACACATCCGGCTCCGCCGTCACCGCGAGCGGCGCGACCGGCGACATCATCGCGGCCAGGTCGCGGCCCTCGGCCGCGGAGAGGCGGGCCGAGCCGGCCAGCCGCTGGCCGAGCACGAGCCCGGGGTCGGCAGGGTCGGTGAGCACGAGCACCGGCGCCCGGCCCCTCACCGTGGCACCACGGGCCGCAGCCGCCTCGACCACCGCACGGGTGAAGACGACCGGCCCGAAGCTGCCCTGGACGGTGCGCGGGTCGCCGGTCACCAGCACCTCGACCCTGGCCACGGCCCCCTCCTGCGCCCACGCGGCGACCTGGCTGGCTGTCGTGCTCTCAGCGCGCAGCATCCCGGCCGCCCACCCGGCCACCAGCACCACCGCGACGGCCTGACCCCACGGCAACCCACGCACCCGCCAGAGGCCGAGGAGCACGACCACCACCAGGGCCAGGCCGACCCCCGTCGCAAGGCTGACGCCGAGCCAGGCGCCCGCCCAGCACGCCAGACCCAGCAAGGCTGCGCGTGGATCGCGGGGATCACGGTCGTCGGGGCCCTCCGATCGCCGGCCGGGCCCGCCATCGGCGAGCGCGGACGCGGCAGCGCCCCGGAGCAGCGTCGCCACGGACCGGGGCTCAGACCGTCACGAGGGGCGCGAGGTCCTCCAACGTGGCCGGCCCGATGCCGGAGACCTCGAGCAGCTCCTCGACCGTGGTGAACGCACCGTGGTCGGTGCGCCACTGCAGGATCGCGGCCGCCGTCACCGGGCCGACACCCGGCAGCGTCTCGAGCGTGGGCTGGTCGGCGGTGTTGAGGTTCACCAGCGCCACCGACGAGGGGTCCGGGGTGGCGCCCGTCGCGACCCCGGGCACGCCCAGCGGAGCGCCTGCCGCGGGATCCACCCCGACGAGCACCTGCTCGCCGTCGACCAGCACCCGCGCGAGGTTGAGGTTCGTGAGGTCGACGCCGCGACGTGCGCCGCCGGCGGAGTCGATGGCATCCGCCACCCGTGATCCCGCAGGCAGGGTCGCAAGACCGGGTCGGCGGACACGGCCGGCCACGTCGACCACCACGACGGCGGCGGTGCCCGCGCGCATCGCTGCGCCCGACGCCGCCCCCGACGCGTCGACGGGCTCAGGCGTGGCCACACCGGTCCCCGGCCCCGGCGCGGAGGCGTCGAGGTCCACCAACGGCTCAGCCTGGGTGGCGTCCCCGCTGGATCCGGAGGAGGTCGCGGAACCGGCGCTCGGCGCCGGAGCCGCCACCGGAGCCTCGCCGCGGAGCTGCAGAGCCCACCAGGCGCCGGCGGTGACCAGCAGACCGCAGACCACAGCGAGCACCGCCACGTGGGCCGTGCCCAGCGGACGCTCGACCAGCCCGGCCGGGAGCCGGTCGAGCGCAGCGGCCTGCCAGCCGTGCCGACCGTGCCCTCCCCGACCACCCGACGTACGAGGGCGCCGCTCGGCATGACGCCCGGGCACGGGCATCAGCGTCGGCGACGCCCGGGGCTCCCACGTCTCACCGGCGTCCGGCGCGTCCGCCGACTCCTCGCGACCGGCCTCGCGCAGGAGGTCGGCGCGCAACGCCTCCAGGCGCACGCGGGCAGCGTCGGAGAGCTCGGCGGAGGGGTGACGACGTACGGACATGGGCAGCACGTTGCCGCCACCGGTTCGATGGACCAAGCAGGTCAGCAGCCACCGGTGGACAACGCGCGTCGTCCACCGCCGGGGAGGACAACCGGCTCAGTCGACGCCGGCGGCACCCGGTGACCGGGGCGACCGGGGCGATACCGCCACGGCCACCATCCCGGGCCCCGCGTGCACGCCGATCACCGGCCCGACCTCACCCACAGGGATCTCGCGACCGCCGAGCTGCTCCGCAAGGCGGTCGGAGAGCCGCCGGGCCAGTCCTTCGGCGCGCTCCCGGGAGTCCAGATGGGCGACCACGACGTCCACCTCGTGCTCCTCGCCGCTCTCGAGCGCAGCCTCCACCGTGAGGTCGGCGAGACGGCCCAGGGCACGAGAGGCCGTCCTCACCTTCTCCAGCGGCGCCACCCTGCCGTCGGTCAGGCGCAGCAGAGGCTTCACCGCCAGGGCGAGCCCGACCAGCGCCTGGGCATGACCGATGCGTCCGCCCTTGCGGAGGTACTCCAGCGTGTCGACGTAGAACATCGAGGTCGTGGCCTCACCGCGACGTCTGGCGATGCCGGCCGCCTCGTCCAGCGAGGCGCCGGCCTCGATGGCCTCGCACGCCGAGAGCACCGCGAAGCTCGCGCCCGCCCCGACCTGGCGGGTGTCGACGACCGTCACCGGCACCTCGACCTGGGCCGCCGCGAGCCGCGCCGACTCCACGGTGCCGCTCATGTCCCCCGACAGGTGCACCGAGAGGATGCCGGAGACGCCGCGGGCGGCGAGAGCCTCGTACGCCTCGACGAATTCCGCGGGGTTGGGCCGCGACGTGCTGACCGGCTCGAAGTCGCGCAGGGCACGCGTGACGCGCTCCTGGCTGACCTCGTCGCCTCCCTCGGCGAAGGTCTCCGCACCGATGACGACCTGGAGCGGCACCACGACCACCCGGTGACGCTCGACGTCCTCGCTGCTGAGAGCGGTGGTCGAGTCGGTGACGACGGCGAGCGGCCCGGGCATGCGCCACAGGTTAGACGCACGATCGGCCGCCGGGGGCGGTCCGCCTGGCTACGCTCGGCCCATGTCGCGCACCCCGGCACCCCGACGCCTCGGTCGGCGCTGCGGCGCGCTGCTGCTCGTCCCGGCGCTGGTCGCGCTCACCGCCTGCACGCCCTCCCTCACCGACGAGGCACGCGAGCAGGGATCAGCGACGTCCGAGTCGATCGACGAGCCGTACGACACCGCGGTCTGCGCTGCGGTACGCGACGGCATCGACGCCTACAACATCGGTGACCTCGAGGAGTCGGTGCAGGCCTTCGACGACGCCCTCCCGCTGGCGCGGACCCACGCTGCCCAGCAGGGAGCCGGCGAGGGCGCCCGGGCGGCACAGGCGTTGCTGGAAGCGGTCCGCTACTACGCGGGTCTGTCCGTCACCGAGCTGCGCGACGCCTTCCCGGCGTCCCGTGACACGGTGCGATACCAGCAGACGACGCTCGAGCAGTGCCAGCCGCTGCCGCCCGGTCTCGAGGACGAGTCCGAGCAGCTGGCCTGACCATCGCCTGATCGGGCGGGCCTCGCTCAGACGACGACGTTCACGAGCTTCGGCGCGCGCACGACGACCTTCCGCACCGGCGCCCCGTCGATCGCGCGCTGCACGGCCTCGTCGGCGAGGGCCGCGGCCTCCAGGTCCGCCTCGGAGATGTCGGGGGTGACCTCGAGGCGTGCGCGCACCTTGCCCTTGACCTGCACGACGCAGGTGACGGACTCCTCGACCAGCAGGCTCGGCTCGACCGCGGGCCAGCCTGCGCGGGCCACGGTCGGCTCGTGGCCCAGCCGCTCCCACATCTCCTCCGCGGTGTACGGCGCGACCAGGCTCAGCAGGATCGCCACGGCCTCCGCGCCCTCGCGCACGGCGGCGTCGTCGCTACCCGGACCGGAGTCGACGGCCTTGCGCAGCGTGTTGACCAGCTCCATCGTGCGGGCCACCACGACGTTGAAGCGCATCGCCTCCAGCAGCTGCTCGCACTCGGCGACGGTGCGGTGCGTGGCCCGGCGTACGCCCTCGTCGCCGGTCGCCGGGTCGGCGCCGACCGCGCTGGTGACATCGCCGGACAGGCGCCACGCCCGCTGCAGGAACCGCAGCGATCCCGCCGGGCTGACGTCGGCCCAGTCGATGTTGTCCTCCGGCGGGCCCGCGAAGACCAGCGTCAGGCGGACCGCGTCGACGCCGAACTCCTCGATCTGCTCGCCCAGGTTGACGCCGTTGCCCAACGACTTGCTCATCTTCTTGCCGCCGTTGATGACCACGCCCTGGTTCAGCAGTGCGCTGAACGGCTCGGTGGCCTCGACCATCCCCATGTCGTGCAGCACCTTCATGAAGAAGCGGCTGTACATCAGGTGCAGCACCGCGTGCTCGACACCGCCGACGTACTGCCCGACCGGCATCCACTCCGCAGCCGCGTCCTCGTCGAACGGGCCGTCGGTGAACTGCGGCGAGCAGTAGCGCAGGAAGTACCAGCTGGAGTCCACGAAGGTGTCCATCGTGTCGGTGTCCCGCAGCGCCGGTCCGCCGCACGAGGGGCAGTCGGTGTGCACCCAGTCCGTCGCCGCGGCCAGCGGCGAGGTGCCCTTGGGCTTCAGGTCCGCGCCCTTGAGGTCCGGCAGGACGACCGGCAGCTGGTCCTCCGGCACGTCGACCTCCCCGCAGCTGTCGCAGTGCACCACCGGGATGGGGCAGCCCCAGAAGCGCTGGCGGCTCAGCAGCCAGTCGCGCAGGCGGAAGTTGACCGCACCGGATCCCTTGCCCTGCGACTCCAGCTGGTCGATCATCGCGCGGACGCCGGCCGTCTTGTCGGTCAGTCCGTCCAGGTCCCCGGAGTTGACGTACGCCCCGTCGCCCGTGGTCGCCACGCCGGACTCGACCGGGTCCTCGGCCCCGGGCACGTCGACGACGACCTTGACGGGCAGGCTGAAGGCGCGGGCGAAGTCCAGGTCGCGCTGGTCGTGCGCCGGCACCGCCATGACCGCACCCGTGCCGTAGTCGGCCAGCACGTAGTCGGTCGCGTAGACCGGCAGCCGCTCCCCGTTCGCCGGGTTCACCGCGTGCACGCCGAGGAAGACGCCCGTCTTCGCCCGGTCGGTGGCCAGGCGGTCGATGTCGGAGGCCTTGCGCACGTCCTCGACGTAGGCCTCGTACGCCTCGCGCTGCCCCGGCGCGCACAGCTCGCCCGCCAGCGGCGCATCGGCCGCGACGACGAAGAACGTCGCGCCGTGCAGGGTGTCGGGGCGGGTGGTGTAGACGGTGGTGGTGCGGGTCGAACCGTCCGACAGCTCGATCTCGAAGTCGACGTGGGCGCCCTCGGACCGGCCGATCCAGTTGCGCTGCAGCGTCAACACGCGCTCGGGCCAGCGACCCTCCAGCCGCTCCATGTCGTCGAGCAGCCGCTGGGCGTAGTCGGTGACCTTGAAGTACCACTGGTTCAGCTCGCGCTTGGTCACCTGCGCGCCGCACCGCTCGCACGCGCCGTCGACGACCTGCTCGTTCGCCAGCACCGTCTGGTCGTTCGGGCACCAGTTGACCGGCGAGTCCTTGCGGTAGGCCAGACCGCGCCGTCGGAACGCCAGGAACAGCCACTGGGTCCAGCGGTAGTACTCCGGGTCGGAGGTGTGCAGCCGCCGCGACCAGTCGAAGGCGATGCCGTAGCGCCGGAAGGAGTCGGCCTGGGTCTCGATGTTCGCGTACGTGTAGGTCGCCGGGTGCTCGTCCCGCTTGATCGCGGCGTTCTCCGCGGGCAGCCCGAAGGAGTCCCAACCGATCGGGTTGAGCACGTCGTAGCCGCGCTGCCACCAGAAGCGCGCGATCACGTCGTGCAGCGCGGTCACCTCCGCGTGGCCCATGTGCAGGTCGCCCGAGGGGTAGGGGAACATCGTCAGCGCGTACCGCTTCTCCCCGCGGCCCGGCTCCTGCTGACCGCCCTTGATGCCGCCCTCGCCGGCGGTGAAGGGGAAGCGCTCCCAGATCTCGAGCCACTTCGCCTGCAGCGCGGCCGGGTCGTACGTGGCGGTCTGGTCCTGGTCGCTCATGGGGTCCTCACGGTCGTGACTGCGGTGGTGCGGGCACAAAAAAACCCTCCGGGCAGGAGGGTGGCCGCGCTGTCGTCGTCGAAGACGTCAGCGCGGCTGCAGAAGGAGTCGTGTGCTCAGCACGCATCCATCCTAGCGCGACGGCGACCGTCGACCCGCGGGGTCTAGGGTCGTGGTCCGACCTGTCGCACGACGCACGAGACGTACGAGGAGACCCATGAGCTGGCTGGTGACCGGAGGGGCGGGCTACATCGGCTCCCACGTGGTGCGCGCCTTCCACGAGCAGGGACTCGCCACCGTCGTCGTCGACGACTTCTCCTCGGGTCACCGCAGCTTCGTCGATCCCGAGACCGAGCTCATCGAGGGCTCGATCGTCGACACCGACCTGCTGCGCAAGGCGATGGCCAACCACACGGTCGAGGGCGTCGTGCACATCGCCGGCTTCAAGTACGCCGGTGTCTCCGTCGAGGACCCGCTGCACTGCTACGACGTCAACGTCACCGGCACCGCGAGCCTGCTGCGCGCCATGCGCGAGGAGGGCGTCGACAAGGTCGTCTTCTCCTCCTCCGCGGCGACCTTCGGCACCCCCGACACCGATATCGTCACCGAGCGGACCGCGACCACGCCGGAGTCCCCGTACGGCGAGTCCAAGCTCATCGGCGAGTGGCTGCTGCGCGACGTCGCCCGTGCCCACGGCATCGCGCACACCTCGCTGCGCTACTTCAACGTGGTCGGCTCCGGCTACGACGACCGGTACGACACGAGCCCCCACAACCTCTTCCCGCTGGTCTTCGACGCGTTGGTGGCGGGGCGTACGCCGAAGATCTTCGGCGACGACTACCCCACACCGGACGGCACCTGCGTCCGCGACTACATCCATGTCGCCGACCTGGCGCACTCCCACGTGGCCGCCGCACGCCGCATGATCGCCGGCGAACCGGTGGAACCGGTCTACAACCTCGGCTCCGGCGACGGGTCCTCCGTCGCGCAGATCATGGCCGCCGTGCGCGAGGTGACCGGCATCGACTTCACCCCCGAGATCGCCCCCAGGCGACCCGGCGACCCCGCCCGCATCGTCGCCTCCGGCGACCTCGCGGCCCGTGACCTGGAGTGGCGCATGCGCCACACCCTCACCGAGATGGTGGAGAGCGCCTGGCGGGCCCGCCAGGCGGCCGAGCAGGACCGAGCCTGAGGAGCAGACGTGACCGACCAGATGAGCACCCTGCAGATGTTCGACATGACCGGCAAGGTCGTCGTGGTCACCGGAGCCTCCTCCGGGCTGGGCGTCGCGTTCGCCCGTGCCTTCGCCGAGGCCGGCGCCGACGTGGCCCTCGGTGCGCGTCGCGTCGAGAAGCTCGAGGACACCGCACAGATGGTGCGCGACCTCGGCCGGCGTGCCATCACCGTGGCGACCGACGTGGCGGACCCGGAGCAGTGCACGGCGCTCGTCGAGGCGGCCATGGAGGAGTTCGGACGTGTCGACGTGCTCGTCAACAACGCCGGCATCGGCACGGCCGTGCCCGCGACCCGCGAGACGGTCGAGCAGTTCCGCCAGGTCGTCGAGGTGAACCTCGAGGGCTGCTACTGGATGGCCCAGGCGTGCGGCCGGGTCATGGGCGAGGGCTCCTCGATCATCAACATCTCCTCGGTGCTCGGCATCACCACCGGCGGGCTGCCGCAGGCGGCGTACTCGGCGACCAAGGCGGGGCTGAACGGCATGACCCGCGACCTCGCCCAGCAGTGGACGGGTCGCAAGGGCATCCGCGTGAACTCGATCGCGCCCGGCTTCTTCGCCTCCGAGATGACCGAGCAGTACCCCGACGGCTACCTCGACAAGGTCACCTCCCGCGTCCCGGCGGGGCGTACGGGTGACCCGCGCGAGCTCGCCGCGACGGCGGTCTGGTTGGCCTCCCCGGCCGCCGGCTACGTCACCGGCCAGACGATCGCCGTCGACGGCGGCATGACCATCGCATGAGCACGCCTGAGCACCCCTGACCACACCCGACCCGTGCCCCATCGCGACTCCGTCGTCCCGGCTCCTGACGACCGGCCACGCCGCAGGCGTCGTGCGATGCGGGTGCTGCTGGTGGACCCCCGCGACAGGGTGCTGCTCTTCCGCGACTCCGACCTCGGGCTCGACCCGGTCGCGCACTGGTGGATGACGCCGGGCGGCGGCGTCGACCCGGGCGAGACGGACGTGGGAGCAGCGCTGCGGGAGGTGGCCGAGGAGACGGGCTTCCGGCTGACCGCCGACGACCTCGTGGGGCCGCTGGCTCGGCGGACGGTCGTGCACGGCTACAGCGACGTGGTCGTCGAGCAGGAGGAGGTCTTCTGGTCGGCGCGTACGCCGCACGACCGCATCAGCACCGCGGGCCACACCGCGGAGGAGCAGCAGTCGCTCGCAGGCCACCGGTGGTGGACCCGGGCGGAACTCGAGGCCCACGCCGCGGACGCCGCCGCGGAGCCGCTGTGGCCCGGGCGTCTGGCCGAGCTGCTCGACCTGGCCGCCTCGTGGGTCCCGGGCCTGGAGCCCGCTGATCTCGGGACGGTCGAGGAGTCGACGGTCCCGACCTGACCTGGGACGTCGGAGAAGGCGTCAGATGCGTACGCCGTGCACCGCGAGCGGGAGCCCGATCTGCTCCTCCTCGTAGGCGAAGTGGCTCTCGACCAGGGCGCGCAGGGCGGCGTACGCCTCTGCCAGCTCGGTGAGCCGCGAGGGGTCGGCCTGCGCGCCACGAGCGATCCCGTCGAAGTCCTCGAGCGCCTCGTGCACGACGACGTGCTCGGCGGCGAGCCGGTCGAGCACCGGCTCGAGACCGTGGACGCCGTCACGGTCGGCGGCCCGTAGCGCGGGGTAGAGGTGCGCATCCTCGATGCGGTGGTGCGCCTCGACGGCCCGGCACAGCTGGCCGCAGAACGAGCCGAGCTGCTGGTACGCCTGCGTCAGTCCCATGCGGTGCATCGCGGCCCTCACGTCGGCGACCGCACCGACACCGTCGACCAGGCCGTCGACGAGCTGCTGCACCTGGGCGAACCCGCCGCGGTAGTTGTCGTGGATCATCCGCAGGTGCTCACCGGTGCGTCGGTCCATCGGCGAGGCGTCGGCGTACACCGCGTGCTCACCGCCAGGACGGTCCTGCCGGCGGGGTCGGTCGGCGTCGAGGAACTGCGGGATGCTCACGGCCCGATCCTCCCAGCCCCTCCCGGCCCTTCTGATGACGCAGCGCGGCACGACGGCGGCCCGGACCTGGCTGGTCCGGGCCGCCGCGGGTGCGCCGACACCGTTGGGAGGGGGGTCCGGTGTCGGCCACCGCCCCGTACGCGCTAGCGCGTGCGGAAGACCACCCGTGTCCTCGCGAGCGGGTTGCCGGCGAGATCGCGGACCCCCGTCTGCGTGGTGCCGCGCAGCACCAGCCGGTAGCGCGACCGGGGCGACAGCCGCAGGTCGGGATCGACGACCATCACCCGCCCGTCCGCCGAGAGCCGCACGGTGTGGCTGCGGAACGCCCGGGCGGTGACATCGCGGAGGAGGACCCCCGAACCGCCCTCGACCGCGACGGGTTCGCTGAAGCGGACCCAGAGGTTGCCGTTGCGGCGTACGCCGCTCTCACCCGCCAGCGGGCGTGTCGAGACCACGGTGGGTGCTGTCGTGTCCGCTGGTGCCGACCTGACCGGGTCCGACGCCGCCGAGGGTGCGGTGCGACCGAAGGCACCCAGCGCGACGACCCGGAAGGTGAAGGTCGTCCCCGAGGCCAGGGACTCGATCACGACCTGGGTCGCGTTCGCCGGGATGCCTCCGACCGTCCGGATGACGTCTCCACCGTTGATCACCTGCACCTCGAACCCCGTGATCGCCGAGCCCGTCGACGCGGCCGGAGCGAACCTCACGGTCGCTGTCCTGCCGTCCACGACCGCAGAGAGGATCGTGGGGGCTGCCGGCGGCTGCGGTGCCGGCGGCTGGGGAGCCGGGGGCTGCGGTGCCGGGGGCTGCGGTGCCGGCGGCTGCGGTGCCGGCGGCTGCGGTGCCGGCGGCTGCGGCGCAGGTGCCTCGGGCAGCAGCGCGCCTGATTCCGCCGACGGTGCGCTCGTCCCGGAGGGGCTGACGGCCACCACACGCAGGGTGACCGGGGTCCCGGGCGTCAGCCCCTCCACGACGGCCTCCCGGGCATCGGCAGGGATTCCGGTGATCGCGTCGACCACCTGTCCGTCGACCAGCACCTGGACGGCGAAGCCGGTGACCGCAAGACCGGCACCGACCTCACCCGGCGAGAAGGTCAGCGAGGCCGTCGTGCCCTCGATCGTGGCCGTCAGCAGCTCGGGCGGGGCCGGCACCACCGTCAGGTCGACGGTCTCGTCGGCGAACCGGAGCCGTTCCACGTTCCTCACTCGATCGGTGCCGTCCGTGCCGGCGTCGTCGGTGACGGTCGTCCACTCGCCGTCGACCGTCACGGTGTAGTCGTCGCGCGATCCGGTGAAGACCGCGACGTCGACGTCGTCCGCCGCGCCGCCGTCGAGCAGCTCGCGCACGATGACGATGTCGCCCGGATCCACGTCGCCGGCGAAGACGGCCTGCTGCAGCGTCCGGGCGCTGCCGGGCAGGTACGGAGCCCTCATCCCGTCCGCGGAGCCGATCTCGGTCGACGGGTCGGCAGGATCCGTCCGGATGCTCAGGCGAGCGTTGAGCCACAGGTCGCCGTCGAGCACGTCATCGCCCGCCCGACCCTCGATCTCGTCGCTCCCGGCGCCGCCGACGATGATGTTGCCACCGTCGAACGGCGCCTCCACCATGCCGTCGAGCCCCGCGATGCGGTCGATGCCTTCCTGGGTGAGCGCGTGGTCGGTGCCCAGGTCGGCGGCCTCACGGTCGTCGCCGCGGAGCACGTCGTCGAGCTCCCAGCCCGAGAGCGCCTCGACCAGGTCGAAGCGGTCCCGGTTCGTCTCGACCGACGGGGGCAGCAGACCGTTGACGTCCATGTCGGAGTCGGCGGCTCGCGGGTCGTCCTTGTGCGTCACCCAGTCGAAGCCGAGCATTCCCTCGGATCGCTGGATGCCCGGCCCCGCCATCATGATGTCGTCGCCACCCTCGGCGTCGTAGTCCTGCTCGCCACCGTCCCCGTTCAGCACGTCGTGGCCGGCCTCGTTCGGGTCGTCCTGGAACGGTGCGCCGTTGTCTCCCTGCAGGAGGCTGAAGGGCCCTTTGCCGTCCTCGATCCAGTCGTCGCCGTCGTCGCCGAAGACCGTGTCGTTCCCGTCGCCGGCGAAGACGAAGTCATCGCCGGGGCCGGCGAAGCTCTCGGTCATGTCGTTGCCGCCGACGATGAAGTCCTTGCCGCGACCGCCCTGGTTCAGATCGCCTCCGAATCCCTGTCCGGAAGAGATGGCGTCGTCGCCGTCCCCTCCCTTGATGGTGTCGTCACCGGCGAGGTCGGTCAGGATGTCGTCGCCGAGGCCGCCGACGATGCTGTCGTTGCCGTCGCCGCCCTGGAGGCGGTCGTCCCCGTCGTTGCCACGCAGGGTGTCGTCGCCCTCGCTGGCCCGGATCGAGTCCGCGCCGGCCGTGCCGTTGAAGACGGCATGCTCGCCGCCTCCGAAACGCACCGTCCCGTCCGGCATCCTCGTCAGCAGCACGCTCTCGTCCCACTCGGTGGCCGCATCGTCCAGGATCAGCCCGCTCGTGCCCAGGTTGGCGACCTCGAAGACGAAGTCGGGACGGGAGAAGGTGTCAGCCGGCAGTCCTGCCACGTCGGTGTTGCGCATGACCAGCTCCGCGAAGGAGTTGCCCTCGAGCTGCGTGAGCAGGTTCAGGCCCGCCGTCCGCGAGAGGTAGTAGAACCGGTCGCCGTCCTGCAGGTCCTCCAGCTGCGTCTCGAAGACGTAGTTGAAGGTGGCGCCGAGCATGCCCCCGGAGACCATCGGCTTCTCCGCGAGTCCTCCCATCCAGAGGTCGATGTCGTCCACACCCGTCGTGCTGCGTCCGGCGTCGTCGCTCCACGCGCCCTGGCTGTTGACGAAGTCGTACGCGTCCTGGGTGGCCTGCACCGACTCCAGCTCCTGCGGCGTCGGTGGGTCCGACAACGTCGGTGCCGGGGTCCCGGCGAGGTCGAGGACGACCTGGGCTGCTTCGCGCCGGGCACTCGTGCCGGTGGCGGCGACGATGTCCGGGTGGCGCCCGTACGCCGCGACGAAGTTCACCAGCGACGCCGGGTGCCGCAGCCCGAAGTTCAGGTCGGCCCAGCTGGTGTAGGGCTCGAGCGCGGAGTTGGCCGTCTCGGCGAAGAACGCGCGGCGCGCCTCGTTGAGCGTCGGGATGCCGGCGTCGCGTGCTCTCGCGATGTTGAGGGAGGCGAGGTCCAGCGGCAGTCCGAGCAGGTTGTTGCGCAGCGCCTCGGTGACGAACTCGTCGATCTCGCTGCCGACCTGACGGGTCATGCCGCGGAACACCGAGCCGGCCGCCTGGTCGGGGGTCAGCCCGCCGGCGGGACCGCCGTCGGTGAACTCCTGCGGATTGAGGAACGCCTCGATCAAGCCGACGTCGTTGATGCTGCCGTCGGCGTTGCGGCGAGCCACCGTCTCGGTGAGCATCGAGTGTCCGAAGCGGTAGACCGCGTGGGCGAACTCCGCCGTGATCGACGGGTCGATGACCGGCCGGTACCCCGTTCCTCCCTCGCCGAAGACATTGACCATCGGCTGCACCTTCCGAGCGAACTCCTCGAAGACGAGGTGCTGGTACTCCATCTCCGTGACGAAGCGCGCGGCCTGGAAAAGGCGCTGGCCGTAGTCCCAGCCGGACGGGCCGTCGGTGCTGCGCCACGCCTCGAGGTTGGCCGGTGTCTCCAGGTCGGTGACGAGAGCGTCGATGTCGGCGACGAGCCGGTTGTGCTCGGAGTGGAAGACGTGGTGCACGGCGGTCAGACCGATGTTCTCGTTCGCCCGGCCGTCACCGGCGACGTAGTGGGCGGCGAGCATCTCGTCGTCGTACGTCGCACGGTCCCCGTCGTCGGTCACCCCCGGGTCCTCATCGGGCGCGAGGTCGACCACGGGGCCCGGCCCGTCGGCGGGGTCGACGTCACCCCTCGGCAAAGCGTGGTGGGCGATGTCGTCGAGGAACGCGTGTCCTGTCCGCACCACGTCGTCCGGCACCGGTGTGCCGGCCTCACTCCCCTCGACGAGTCCGGAGTCGGTCACCAGCTGCGCGAACCCGTCGGGTCCGGGCAGGAAGTTGCCGTAGGGGTCGGTGGCGAGGAGGGGCACGTCGAGCACGTCGGTGTCCTCGAGGACGATGCCGAGCTTGTCGAGGGCCTCGCTCCTCACCCCTCCCCACGTCGCGAGTCCGCCTCCCTCACCCTCGAGGAGTCGGCCGGTGTCGACCGGTCGCCCGGTGGTGGGGTCGAGCTCGTACTCGCGCAGGAACACCTGGTGTGAGGGGTGTGAGGTGTAGGTCTGGTTCTGGTCGACGAACGGCGTCGTCGTGTTCGTGTGCTCGGTGACGTCGTCGTCGGTGCCCAGATCGCCGTCGGGGCCGGGCTGGTTGGTGGCGCGGGTGAGCAGCATGAAGTTCGTCGAGCTGCCGGGCTGGTACAGCGGGTCGCCGGGGAGCACCGGCATGTACACCGTGCCGCCGCCCTTGGTGACCAGGTCGAGGCCGTGGTCGAAGAACTGCCCGAACAACGTGAACATCGAGTTGTACGGCGCCGAGAGTCCGACGTCCGGCGCGACGTTGGGGATGGGTAGGTTGCCCTGCTCGTCGGCTGTCCCCTCGCCCGCCGCCTCGACGGCCGCCGGGTTGGCCGAGGTCTGGTCGACGATGAGGTTGCTGATCTGACGCGGGGTCGCGTCGATGACCGTGCCGCGCGTCTGGGCGTACGACGTCTGCTGCTCACCTGCGGGACCGAACGGCCCGTCCGGGTCCCCGACGTCGGCGTCCCGGAATCGAGCCGGCACCAGGCGTCGGAACGTCGTGTCGGCTGCTCCGAGAGTCTCCTTGCCCGGCAGCAGGTTGTTGCAGCTGCCGTCGACGGTCCGCAGGCCCCACGGCAGCTCGATGCCCTGCTGGTTGCCGTCCGGGATCTGGTCCGGGGCGCCCCCGAGCAGGGTGCTGCAAGGGTCCTGCGGCGTACGCGTGCTGGCGTGCCGCTCGGCGATGGCGATCTGACGCAGGATGAACCGCAGGTCGGAGCGGTTGAGGTTGAAGCCCTGCCCGACGGGCGCCGCGGCCGCGCTCGGCGCCGCGGCCGTCGTCACCGCCCCGGGGACCACCAGGCCGGCCACCGCCACCGCGAGGGCGATGGCCGGACTCGTACGCCGTCGTCCTGCTCGTCGAGGTGGATCGTCGCTCCCCCGTGACGCTCGAGGATCCGTCGTCGTCTCCAGAATCCGCTTCACGGTCTTCTCCCCTTGATCCGGCTGAGGGCTCGGAACGGCCCGGAGCAACCGTGTTCGCAAGCGCTTGCAGATTCCTTGCGCCGAGCACGGGTCCGGCGGTCCCGTGCCGGGCGCCGACAGAGACGGGATTCCACAAGGTGAAGCGCTTACGGTCGAACACCGTCATCACGAGAGGGACTGACCATGACGATGTCGAGACGTGAGCTGATGAAGCTGTCCCTGGCCGGAGGAGTCGCTCTCGGCCTACCGGTGCAGCGAGCTTTCGCCGGCGAGGACAACCTGTCGGACCGTCTCCCGGACAGCGCCCTGCCGCAGCCGTACACGGTGCCCTTCCGTCGGGTGCCGGCGCTGCGCCCCGTGCAGTCCGACGCGACGACCGACTACTACCGGCTGGCGATGCACCCGGTGGTCGCCGAGGTGATCGCCGGCTACCGGACACCGATGTGGGGGTACAACGGGCTGGTCCCCGGGCCCACCATCCGGCAACGCCGCGGTCGCGCCTCGGTCGTGCGGTGCGTGAACCAGCTGCCGGCCGAGCACCCCACGCTCGACTACGTGCCGTGGACGTCCCTGCACCTGCACGGCTCCGCGTCGCTGCCGCAGTACGACGGGTACGCCAGCGACATCACCATGCCCGGGCAGTGGAAGGACTACCGCTACCCGAACACCCAGCAGGCCCGCACGCTCTGGTACCACGACCACGGGGTGCACCACACCGCCCAGAACGTCTACATGGGTCTCGCAGGTCAGTACCACCTCCTGGACCGGCGCGAGCGCCGGCTGCCGATCCCGAAGGGCTGGTACGACGTCGCCCTGACCGTCGGCGACATGATGTTCAAGCAGGACGGGTCGCTGCTGTTCCACACCGACGGGGAGGACGGCTTCTACGGCGACGTCATCGCGGTCAACGGACGCGCCTGGCCGGCGATGCGCGTCGCCCGCCGCCGGTACCGGTTCCGCATCCTGAACGCCTCGGTCTCGCGTGCGTACGCCTGGTACCTCTCCGACGGCACGCCGCTGCAGGTGATCGGGACCGACGGAGGGCTCATGCCGGCTCCGGCCACCGTCGACCGGCTCCCCCACGCGCCGGGCGAGCGCTACGAGGTCGTCATCGACTTCTCGAGGTATCCCCCGGGCGCCCGGGTGGAGCTGCGCAACAAGCATCCGCGCAACACGACCAGGTACCGCCACACCGACAAGGTCATGGCCTTCGACGTCACCGACGCACCCTTCCGCCGCAGACACGACCAGGTGCCGAGCCGGTTGCGTCCGCGGACACCGGCCATGACGTGGCGCGAGGACGACAGCGTCGCCACGCGCGCCTTCGACTTCGGTCGCCAGGGCGGCGAGTGGGCCATCAACGAGACCACCTGGCGGGACGTCGTCGACAGCGGCTTCACCGCCGTGCTGGCGTCGCCTCTGACGGACACCTTCGAGGTCTGGGAGCTGAACAACCTGCACGGCGGATGGCACCACCCCGCCCACATCCACTTCGTCGACCTACGGATCCTCAGCCGCAACGGCGGGCCGCCTCACCCGCACGAGCGGGGAGCGAAGGACGTCGTCTTCCTCGGGGAGAACGAGAGCGTGCGCGTCCTCGTCGGCTTCGAGGGCGGGCATGGGCGCTACATGATGCACTGCCACGACCTCGTGCACGAGGACCACGACATGATGGCGCAGTTCGAGATCCTCGACCCCGCGGGAGACGCGTACGACCCCTTCGACGACCCGCCGCGGCACGACCCGGAGGACGAGTGGTGAGCAGCGGCACCGCCCCGGTGTCGGTGGTCGACGCCCCCTCGCGCGACAGACCGACGGTGTCGACCCTGATCGCCGCCGGGTGCTGCGGACTCGCCGGGTTCCTGCACATCGCCGCCTTCCCGGATCACTTCTTCGCCACGCCGGCACTCGGGGCGACCCTCCTCGTCGTCGGCGTCGGCCAGCTCCTGGCGACGCTCGTGCTGCTCGATGCACCCGGGCCGCGCACCGTCGCCTTCCTGGCCTGGACGCACATGATGTTCATCGCCGCCTACGTGGCGACCCGGACGATGGACATCCCTCTCATGCCGCTGCACGTCGGAGCCGGGCACGTCGACGCCGCCGACGTGGCGGCCGCGGCACCCGGCAGCCGGGGCAACGGCATCCCTGTCTACCCGGGCTCCCGGATCGAGCCCGTCGGCACATGGGACCTCCTCTGCGTGCTCGCCGAGGCCGCCCTGGTCGTCCTCCTGGTGAGGTCGTCCCCGGGTCCGCACCGCAGAGCGCTCGTCGACGGCGCCGTCCTCCTCACGATCGGGCTGCTGGTGCTGCGACTGACGACGGGCAGCTAGCGTCCCCACCTGGTCCACTGTTCCGGGGCGCCGACCTCGCCATCGTGATAACGTTTGCGTCCAGGTCACCCATGACTCGGAGGTCATCCGATGTCGTCTCTCGCCCGCACTCCGGTCGGTGTCGAGCGGAGGCTGCGTCGCGTGCTGGTCGTCGACGACCACGAGGCCATCTGCGACCTCCTCGCCACCGTCATGACCCCCGAGCGCGGTCTCGAGTGCATCGGGACCGCGGTGACAGCCGATCGCGCCCTGCGCCTGCTGTCGGCCCAACGCCCCGACGTGGTGCTCATGGACGTCCGCCTGGGGTCGGACGACGGCATCGCCCTGACCCGGGTGATCGTCGACCGCGACCCCGCCGTCGCCGTGGTCCTGCTGACCGGCCTCCCGGTGCAGGACCTGCTCAGCAGAGCCCTCGCAAGCGGAGCCAGCGCCCTGTTGGAGAAGAGTCGAGGACTCAGCGAGGTCTTCGACGCGATCCACCGCGCTCGACCGGGGATCTTCAGCTCACCGTCCGGCCATCTGCTCGGTCTCGCACGGTCGTCCGGAGCGGCCACCGAGATCAGCCTCACGCCCCGCGAGCGGGAGGTGCTCGAGATGTTGGCGGCCGGACGAGACATCAGCACGATCAGTCGCTCGCTCGCCATCTCGATCCACACCGGCCGCGGGCACGTGAAGTCCCTCCTGGGGAAGCTGGGGGTCCACAGCCAGCTGCAGGCAGTGGCGAAGGCGCACGAGCTGGGTCTGGTGCACACCCCCGCCTCCCAGACCGACGACGAGCGCTGACGACGGAACCCACACCCCCTTTTAGGGGGGCTGGGCCCTCTCGCTGGGGGATGTGGCCGAACACGGCGAGGCGCAGTCTTGTCCCGGGACGCCGTACCTGCTGGCAAGGGGGACGCTTTGGGACGCATCAGGCTGTTCGGACTCACCCGGGTCGACAGCGGGACCAGCACCATCGTCGGCTTCCCCAGCGTCAAGTCGCGGCAGCTGCTCGAGCTGCTGGCGCTGACGCCGGGCATCCCCGTCGACAAGGCGCGCCTCGCCGAGAACCTGTGGGACGGAGACCCACCACCGTCGTTCGCGGGATCGCTGGAGAGCCACGTCTGCCGGCTCCGTCGTCTGATGTCGGAGGCGGGCTGGACCTCGGCGATCGTCACCGTCGCCGGCGGCTACGTGCTGGATCCCGGGGTCCCCGTCGACGTCGCCGTGGCACGCGAGGTGCTCGCCGGATCACTGGACCTGACCCCGCCGCGGGCGTGCCTGCGAGTGGCGGCGATCGCTCCGCCCCCCTCGGCCACGTTGCTCGCGAGCAGCCCCTTCTCCGCGTACGCCGAGGAGGCCCGAGCCGATCTGGCCAGCATGATGTCCACCGCGATGCGACGCGCCTGCGCCGGCGCACTCAGCCTCGGCGACGGCGACCTCGCGGTGTGGCTGGGCCGCCGGGCCCTGCAGGAGGAGCCCCTGTGCGACGCGAACGCCCTGGCACTCATGCGCGCCATGACCGCGGCGGGTGCCACCTGTGAGGCGTTCCGGGTGTACGCCGATTTCCGCGACCGCGTCCGCGACGAGCTCGGCGTGGAGCCGGGGGCGGACGTGCAGCGCTTCTACCTCGCCGAGCTGCAGCGCAACGACCGGGACCGTGCCACGGTCGCACCGGTCGAACGTGCGCTGCTGCGACGACTGCTGTCGTCCACCGGCCCGAGCGGTGGGTGAGGAAGGGTGGAGCTGAGGGGATTCGAACCCCTGACCCCTTGCATGCCATGCAAGTGCGCTACCAACTGCGCCACAGCCCCTGGCTGGTCACTCGCCGGCGAGCCGGTGAGCAACCTGATGAAGAGTAACGAACGCGTGACCACGATGCGAACCCAGGGGGCGGTGGGGTGGACGTGGCGTACGCCTCACCGCCCGTGACGGCTCAGAGCAGGTCCGCGATGCTCGCGACGCTGCGGTTGTAGGCCATCAGACGCCATCGACCGGCCTCGCCCGCCACCGCGGCCTCAGCGCTCTCGACCGCCGAGCTGCGCGGTCGGTCGGTCCGCTCGAGGAGCTCCACCCAGCCGCAGTTGTCCAGCACACCGGCCTCGCGTGCGAAGGACTCCCCGAGCCCGGTGAGCACACCGAGACCGACCTTCGTGCAGGCCCCGTGGGCCGCCACCACGGCCAGCCCGCCGGGCGTCAGGTCGCCGACCACGTCGGCGACGGCGGCGCAGTACCGCGCGGCGAGGTCGGCGTCGGTCTCGGCGCCCGGCAGAGCGGCCCAGGAACGCC
This sequence comes from Nocardioidaceae bacterium, assembly GCA_018672315.1. Classification (NCBI taxonomy): domain Bacteria; kingdom Bacillati; phylum Actinomycetota; class Actinomycetes; order Propionibacteriales; family Nocardioidaceae; species Nocardioidaceae bacterium. The sequence continues at coordinate 797,736 of CP076053.1, forward strand.
CCCCGGCCTCCCAGGCCGCGAGGTCGTCGGGACGCTGCGCGGCGAGCTCGTCGTACGTCAGGCCCTCCAGCACGCCGAGCGAACGCTCGCGGAGTCTCTCGTCCACGGTGAGCGTGACCGCGGCGGCGCGGGCGACGGCGCTGCCGGTCTCCAGGGCCCGGGAGAGGTCGGAGGACCACACCACGTCCGGTCGCATGGCCCCCAGCACGGGCCCGGTCGCCTCGGCCTGCGCCCGCCCGACCTCGTCGAGGGCCACGTCGGAGTGCCCCTGCGCCCGTCGTTCGGCGTTCCAGGCGGTGCGACCGTGGCGCAGCAGCACGAGTCGCCGCGGCTCGCTCACCCGGCGGTCGAGTCCGTCGTGGGTGCGGGCCCCTCGCGGCCCGAGGTCACCTCGGCAGGGAGGTCGAGCAACGGGCAGTCGCGCCACAGCCGCTCGAGCGCGTAGAAGGACCGCTCCTCCTCGTGCTGCACGTGCACGACGATGTCGGTGTAGTCCAGCAGGACCCACCGCCCCTCGCGCTCGCCCTCGCGGCGCACGGGCTTGGCCCCGGCGCCCCGCAGTGCCTCCTCGACGGCGTCGACGATCGACTTCACCTGCCGGTCGTTCGGCGCGGAGCAGACCAGGAACGCATCGGTGATGTAGAGCTGCTCGGAGACGTCGAAGGCGACGATCTGGTGGGCGAGCTTGTCGGAGGCGGCACGCGCGGCGGTGTGCACGAGCTCGACGGCACGGTCGGTGGCTGTCACTCAGGTGTCCTCGGGGGTCGGGAGGTGGGTCGAGACGGCGGCGGGGGTCTCGACGACGGGGTCGGCGTCGCTGTCGTACAGGCCGTACTTCGAGATGTACTGCACCACGCCGTCGGGCACGAGATACCACACGGGCTGTCCCTGCTCACGTCGACGCCGACAGTCGGTCGAGGAGATCGCGAGCGCCGGGATCTCCACGAGCGTCAACCGGTCCGACGGCACGCCGTCCAGCGACGCGTCGTCGAGCTCGTACCCGGGGCGCGTGCACCCCACGAAGTGCGCGAGCTCGAAGAGCTCGTCGTGGTCGCGCCAGGTGAAGATCGAGGCGAGAGCGTCGGCGCCGGTGATGAAGTACAGGTCCGCCTCGGGCATGACGGCACGCAGGTCGCGCAACGTGTCGACCGTGTACGTCGGTCCTTCGCGGTCGATGTCGACGCGGCTGACGGTGAAGCGCGGGTTCGCCGCGGTGGCCACGACGGTCATCAGGTATCTGTCCTCGGCGGGCGAGACCTCACGGTCCACCTTCTGCCAGGGCTGGCCGGTGGGGACGAACACGACCTCGTCGAGCCCGAACCAGCCCTGCACCTCGCTGGCGGCCACCAGGTGACCGTGGTGGATGGGGTCGAAGGTGCCACCCATGACCCCGACGCGGCGCCGGTCACGCGAGGGCGTGCCCACCGCGGAGCTCCGGATGCTCAGAGGGAGCCTTTGCCGCGACCGATCGCCAGGACGGCCGCCACCATGCCGACGAACAGCACGAGGACCGCGACACCGATGAAGACGGCCGTCCAGTAGAAGCCGCCCTCCTCGCCACCGGCCTCCGAGGCCCGGACGACGTGCAGGACCGGCAGGACGTACGCGGCGAGGAACGAGGTCAGCATGGCCTCATCCTACCGTCGTACGCGGACGGCTGCCCGCGCCGGCTGCGTCGCGGTGTCCTCGTCGTGCGTGACGAGCGCGGCCAGGCGCAGGGAGAGCACCATCAGCAGCAGACCGACGGCAGAACCGAGCAGGTTGAGGGGTCCGTAGGCCGGCACCTCGTCGAAGAACACCATGCCGAGCACGATCGCCTCGAGGACGGCCACGACGTTGAGCACGGGCAGCGTCACGGCCAGCGGAGCGAAGTGGTACGCCGACTGGTTCAGCCCGAAGGCGAGGACGCCCATGACCACGAACGCCCAGGCGACGGGGTCGCCGATCCACGCGACCCATCCCGGCGGGTCCTCCGAGAGGGCCTTCATGAGCGCGGCGTTGACGCCGAACCCGACACCGGCACCGAGTGCGAGGACGAAGCCGAACCGTGAGGCCGGCGGCATCAGCCGCCACGCCGAGGCGCCGAGCACGACCAGCAGCAGCGCTCCGACGCCCATGACGATCACCCCGGCGGCGGTCGACAGCGGACGGTCGGCCACCGGCTCGACCGCCAACAGCACGAGGATCAGACCGACCACGGCGACGCCGACCGTGCCGAGCTCGACACCGGTGGGCGCGCGGCGCGAGAGCATCGCGCGGATCGGCACCGCCAGCGCGACCCCCAGGATCATGAAGGGCTGGACCCGGGCGATCTCACCGAGACCGAGTGCCAGGGCGTGCAGCAACAGCGCGACGAGGCCGACCACGGTGCCGAACAGCCACAGAGGGGAGCTCACGAAGCCACGCCACAGTCCGGTGGCCGAGCGACCCCGCTCCACACGGCCGGCGGCCTGGTGCTGCATGGAGTTGCCGACCGCGTACGCGAGCGCCGAACCCAGCGCGAGCACGATGGCGGTCGAGATCACCGGACCTCCTCCGGTCGGCTGGGGCAGCTGGTCGGTTCTCTCTCGGGCAGACGGGTCGGCCCAGTCTGGCAGGCGCGACACACCCCGTCGCGGCACCCCGGCCGGGTGTCGTCCTAGCGCACGTGGCCGTCGCCGGTGAGCACGTACTTCGTCGTCGTCATCTCCGGCAGCCCCATCGGGCCGCGGGCGTGCAGCTTCTGGGTGGAGATGCCGATCTCGGCGCCGAACCCGAACTCGCCCCCATCGGTGAAGCGCGTCGAGGCGTTGACCAGCACGGCGGCGGAGTCCACCCCTGCGACGAACCGCCGCGCCGCCGCCTGGGAGGTGGTGCAGATCGCCTCGGTGTGGGCCGAGGAGTGGCGGCGTACGTGGGCCAGCGCCGCCTCGAGGTCCGCGACGACGGCCACGGCCATGTGCATCCCGAGGTACTCGGCGTCCCAGTCCTCGGCGCTCGCGGGGACGACCTGGGCGGGGAGCCCCGGCAGGGAGGCGGTCGTCGGATCGCCGTGCACGGTGACGCCGGCGTCCTGCAGCGCTGCCACCAGCCGGGCTGCCAGCCCGCCGGCCACATGGTCGGCGTGCACCAGCAGCGTCTCGGCGGAGTTGCAGACCGAGGTGCGGTGCGTCTTGGAGTTCAGCACGACCGCGACCGCCTGGTCGGCGTCGACCTCGGCGTCGACGTAGACGTGGCAGTTGCCGACACCGGTCTCGATGACGGGCACCGTGGACTCCTCCACGACCGAGCGGATCAGACCTGCACCGCCGCGCGGGACCAGCAGGTCCACCAGGCCGCGGGCCTGCATCAGCGCGCGGGCGCTCGCGCGGTCAGCGGCGTCGAGCAGCTGCACCGCCGCGGGCGGGAGATCGGCTGCGACCAGGCCCTCGCGCAGAGCCGTGGTGATGGCGCGGTTGGAGGAGGCAGCGGTGCCCGAGCCGCGCAGCAGCACCGCGTTGCCCGACTTCAGGCAGATGCCGGCCGCGTCGGCGGTGACGTTGGGTCGCGCCTCGTAGATCATCCCGACGACTCCGAACGGGACCCGCACCTGACGCAGCTCGAGCCCGTTCGCGAGCGTCGACCCTCGGACGACCTGGCCCACCGGATCGGGCAGTCCCGCGAGGTCGCGCAGCCCCGTCGCCAGGCCCTGCACCCGGGCGGTGTCGAGCCGCAACCTGTCGACGAGATGGGCACTCGCTCCGCTCTCGGCGCGCGCGACGTCGTCGGCGTTGGCCTCGAGGATCGCCTCGAGGTGCGGGCCCTCGACGGCGTCGGCCATGGCGTGCAGCCCGGCGTCCTTGCGCTCGCGCGTGGCCGTGGCGAGGGCGTACGAGGCCTCCCGGGCCGCCAGCGCCGCGTGCCGCACCGCCTCGGTCGCTCCGCCGGGGACGTCGTCGCTGCCTGTCGGGTGCATACGGCCGAGGATAGGTGTGCCGGGCCGGGTCAGCCGAACGGGCTGATCCCCACCTCGACCTCGTGCTGCCAGCCGTCGTCGCGACGAAGGTGCTGGGAGCGCCGGGCGATCTCGAAGCCCGTCATCTCCCAGTCGGCGAGGCCGATGGCGCCACGGAACTCGCCCCACACGCGCATGGCGAGGGACGCGGCGTCCAGCGCCGTCGGAGCCTCCTCCCAGAACCTCACCTCGGCACGGTCGGCGTCGTGCCGCAGCGAGTGCATGAAGGGTCTGAGCGTGGCGAGCCTGCTCAGCGCCTCGGAGACGTCTGCCTGGGGTCGGGCGGGACCGCCGACGACGACGGTGATGTGCCAGAGGCGTTCATCACTGTCCACGAGGGTGAGACCTTCCCGGGAGACGGAGCGGGGGCGACGGTGGGCACGAGGCCGAACCGGCGTCGTCGGGAGCATGGCACGACACTAGGAGCGCAGCCGCCGCGGCGGTGTCGATCGACGCAACGTGCCGTTGGTGACGTCCGCCCGGTTCGCCCCGTGCCGTCCGGGTTCGCCCCACCGCGAATGCGTCGTTCGGGACGTTCGACCCGGGCCGGAGGACCGCGGTCTGCAATGTCCGGACCTCTGGCCGCTCAGCTGTCTGATCCGGGCGTCTGCTCGACTGCTGCCGCGTCGTCGAGGAGCACGAGGTCGTCGCGGTGCACCAGCTCGCGCTCGTACGCCGGACCCCGCATCCGGGTCAGCGCCGCGGTCGTGCGCCCGGCGACGTCGTCGACCTCGTCGGCGTCGTAGCTGACCAGACCCCGGGCGACCGCACGGCCTGCGGGGTCGACGAGGTCGACGGGGTCCCCCGCACTGAAGGTGCCCTCACGGCGGACGACCCCGACCGGCAGCAGCGAGGCGCGTCCCTGCACGACCGCGCGTACGGCTCCGGCGTCGAGGTGCAGCTGCCCCATCGGCTCGGTGGCGTGGGCCAGCCAGAGCAAGCGCGTGGGACGACGTCTCCCGGTCACCCGGAAGAGCGTGCCGGTCTCGCGGGCCCCGAGCGCCTCCGCGGCGTGCGCGGCGGCGGCCAGCACGACGGGGATCCCCGCACCGGTGGCGATGCGGGCGGCCTGCAGCTTCGTACGCATGCCGCCCGTGCCGACCCCCGCCCCGCCGACGGAGCCGACGTCGATGCCGGCGAGGTCCGAGCCGTGAGCGACCACCGGGACCAGGCGGCTGCCCGGCGCCGTCGGTGGTCCGTCGTAGAGACCGTCCACGTCGCTGAGGAGGACCAGCAGGTCGGCGTGCACCAGATGGGCCACGAGCGCGGCGAGGCGGTCGTTGTCACCGAAGCGGATCTCCCCCGTGGCGACCGTGTCGTTCTCGTTGACGACGGGGACGACGCCGAGCTCCAGGAGCCTCGCGAACGTGCGGTGCGCGTTGCGGTAGTGCCCGCGGCGTGTGACGTCGTCGGCGGTGAGGAGCACCTGCCCGGCGGTGAGTCCGTGGCGTGCCAGCTCCTCGGTCCAGCGGCGGACGAGCAGACCCTGGCCGACCGCCGCTGCAGCCTGCTGGGTGGCGAGATCGCGCGGGCGCCGCTTCAGTCCCAGCGGTGCCAGACCGGCGGCGATGGCGCCGGAGGAGACGAGCACGACCTCCGCGGCGCGCGCGCGGACGCCCGCGACCGCGTCGACGAGCGCGGCCAGCCGGGTGTCGTCGAGTCCGCCGTCGACCGAGGTCAGCGACGAGGAGCCGACCTTGACGACCACCCGGGCCGCGGTCGCGACCTCGGGGCGCTCCTGCCCGGCGTCGGAGCCGCTCACGACCTCGGCTCGAGGTCGCTCGCCCAGGTCACCTCGACCTCGTCGTCGCCCTGCTCGTCGTCGCCCTGCTCGTCGTCGCCCTGCTCGTCGTCGCCCTGCTCGGGGTCGACCCCGGGGTCGTCCTCGTCCCACGCCGACTCCCAGTCCGCGCGTCCGGCGTCGCCCCGGAGGTAGTCCGCCTCCTCGGCGGCGTCGAGCACGATTCCCTGCTCCGCGAGCCTCAGTGCGATGTCGGCACGGGCCTCGTGCGGCTCGCGTCCGGCGAACGCCTCGTCGATCGCGCGACGTCGGACGGCGGCGGGACGCTGCTCGGAGAAGCGGGAGTCCTCACCACGGCGACCGAGGTTCTGCTCACCGGCATCCATGCCGGGCTTGAAGTCGAAGACGACGGCGTTGTCGGGGTGCCCGATGAGGACGGCGTCGCCCTCGACCGCGCCGAGCTTCACCAGCCGCTCCTCGACCCCGAGGCGGTTGAGCCGGTCGGCGAGGAAGCCGACCGCCTCGTCATTGCTGAAGTCCGTCTGGCGCACCCAGCGCTCGGGCTTGTCCCCGCGTACGCGCCAGCCCTCACCGGTCTGCTTGATCGTGAAGTCCGCGCCGGATCCCGCCACCGAGGGGCGGATCACGATGCGGGTCGGCTCCGCGGCCGGCTCTGCCGCCCGGGCCGCCGCGACGATCTCGGCCATGGCGAAGGACAACGGCCGCAGGCCCTCCCCGGTGAGCGCGCTGACGCGGAGCACCGGGTGCCCGAGGGCGCGTACGTCGGCCTCCACGATGTCGGCGAGGTCGGACCCGTCGGGCAGGTCGACCTTGTTCAGGACCACGAGGCGCGGTCGGTCCTCGAGCCCGCCGTAGCGGGCGAGCTCCCGCTCGATGACCTCCAGGTCGCGCACGGGGTCGCGGTCGGACTCCAGCGAGGCGGTGTCGACCACATGGACGATCGCTGCGCAACGCTCGACGTGGCGCAGGAAGTCGTGCCCCAGTCCCTTGCCGTCGCTGGCGCCCTCGATGAGACCCGGGACGTCGGCGACGGTGAAGGTGACATCGCCGGCGACGACCACACCGAGGTTCGGCACCAGCGTGGTGAAGGGATAGTCCGCGATCTTCGGTCGGGCCCGCGACAGCGCGGCGATGAGGCTGGACTTGCCGGCGCTGGGGAACCCGACCAGCCCGATGTCGGCGACGACCTTGAGCTCGAGCACCACCTGGCGCTCCTCGCCGGGCTCCCCCAGCAGCGCGAACCCCGGCGCCTTGCGCTTGGAGGAGGCGAGGGCGGCGTTGCCCAGCCCCCCGCGGCCTCCGGCGGCGATGACCATCTCGGTGCCCTCGCCGACGAGGTCGGCCAGCACCGTGCCGCCCTCGGTGACGACGGTGCCGTCCGGCACGGGCAGCACCAGGTCCTCGCCGTGGTGCCCGTTGCGGTGACCGCCGGCTCCGTGGCCTCCGTGGCCGGCACGTCGGCGCGGCTGGTGGTGGTAGTCGACGAGCGTGGTCACCGAGGAGTCCACGCGCAGGACCACCGAGCCGCCGGGACCGCCGTTGCCGCCGTCGGGGCCCCCGAGGGGCTTGAACTTCTCGCGGTGGACCGAGGCGACGCCGTTGCCCCCGCGTCCTGCGGCGATGTCGAGGGTGACCTGGTCGACGAAGGTCGGCAGCGCCATGGGGTCTCCTGCTCTGGTGGGTGCTCGTGAACGGGACGAGGGGCGTCCCCGGGGTTCATCCCGGGGACGCCCCTCGTGGAAGCGTCAGGCTGATTCAGCGACGTCCCGCGGTCACTCGCCCGGGACGATGTTGACGACGCGGCGTCCGCGCTTGGTGCCGAACTCGACCGCGCCGGCGCTCAGGGCGAACAGCGTGTCGTCGCCACCGCGGCCGACGTTCGCGCCGGGGTGCCAGTGCGTGCCACGCTGGCGGATGATGATCTCGCCCGCGTTGACGGCCTGGCCGCCGAAGCGCTTCACACCGAGGCGCTGGGCGTTGGAGTCGCGGCCGTTCTTGGTGGACGCGGCGCCCTTCTTGTGTGCCATGAGGATGTCCCCTGTCGTGTCTTCGTGAGCTGGTGGCCAGGGAGAGGCCCGGTGCGTACGCGCCGGGTCTCAGGCCGAGATGTCGGTGACCTTGACCTGCGTGTAGTGCTGGCGGTGACCCTGACGGCGCTTGTAGCCCGTCTTGTTCTTGTAGCGCTGGATCACGATCTTGGGACCCTTGGTCGCGCCGAGCACCTCGACGGTGACGCTCGCCGCGCCGACCTTCTCGCCCGTGGTGACCGTCTCGCCGTCGACGAGCATGACCACGGGAAGAGTCACGGACCCGCCGACCTCGGTCGAGATCTTGTCGATCTCGATGACGTCACCGACGGCGACCCTCTGCTGCAGGCTTCCGCTCTTGACGATCGCGTACACCGCGGTCTCCTTCGTCGAACTTCATGGATTGCTGGGGCTCACGGCACGACCACGAGGGGCGGCCGGAGATGTCTCAGGGGCGCTCAGTGACGCCGCGTCGGTCGAGAGGCCGCGCGGCAGGCGCACCAAGCGTCGATAGTACGCGGAGCCCCGGGCCCGGCGCAAAACGGCGGCCGAGCCCGGGCTCGCGTCCCTCAGGCGTCCTGTGCCGGGTCGCCGTCGCGGTCGGCCGGCTCAGCCGGCTGCGGGGCCTCGGGATCCCCGGTCGAAGCCGTCTCGTGGGGCGCGACGGACGGCGCGGTGGTCTCGGCCTGGGCCGTGGAGGAGGCCGCACGACGCCGACTCCCGCGCCGGGTCGTCGACGTGGTCGTGGTCGGGGCGGCGCTCGTGGCGCTCGTGGCGCTCGTGGCGTCGGGGCTCGTCGCCTCCGCGGCGCCGGCGGCCACCGTCGGCTCGCCGGCGGACTCGGGCTGCTGCGCCGGCGACGGCGCAGCCGCGGCCTTGCGCGCCCCCGTACGCCGCGTGCTGCTCGAGCGGGTGCGCTTGGCGGTCGGCACCTGCTCGGGCGCGGGGTCCGACGTCTCGGCCTGAGGCGCGTCCGCGACCGGCTCGGGCTCGGTCCCCTTCTCGGTGACCGGGTCCACGGCGGGGGTCTCACCGAAGCCGTCCTCCGTCGTCGACGCCCCGTTCGGCGTCTCAGCGGGCTTGTCGTGGCGCGCCATCGCCGCGAGCATCGCCGGGTCGGGCCCCTGACGCGCGGGGGCGGGGTCCTCCCCCTTCTGCGTCGAGCCACCCGAGCCGCCCTGTGGCGAGCCACCCGAGCCGTCGCTCCCTCCGGAGCCGCGGCTCTTGGACGCGCGTCCACGGCCGCGTCGCTGGTCGTCCGCCGCGGGGGCGGGCTCGACGGGCTCGGCGGCGACGGTGTGGCCGCGACCCTTGCAGTGCGGACAGGTCTCGCTGAAGGCCTCGAGCAGGCCTGTGCCGATGCGCTTGCGGGTCATCTGGACGAGTCCGAGGGAGGTCACCTCGGCGACCTGGTGACGCGTACGGTCCCGGCCGAGGCACTCGATGAGACGGCGCAGCACCAGGTCGCGGTTGTTCTGCAGCACCATGTCGATGAAGTCCACGACGATGATGCCGCCGATGTCACGCAGTCGCAGCTGACGGACGAGCTCCTCGGCCGCCTCGAGGTTGTTCTTGGTGACCGTCTCCTCCAGGTTGCCGCCCGATCCGGTGAACTTGCCGGTGTTGACGTCCACCACGGTCATCGCCTCGGTGCGGTCGATGATCAGCGACCCGCCCGAGGGCAGCCAGACCTTGTGGTCCAGCGCCTTCGCGAGCTGCTCGTCGATGCGGTGCCGAGCGAAGACGTCGGCGTCGGCGTCCTGGTGGTGCTCGAGACGCTCGACGAGGTCGGGAGCCATGGTGGAGACGTAGTCGTGCACCGTCTCCCAGGCCTCGTCCCCGGACACGACCAGCGTGCCGAAGTCCTCGGTGAAGACGTCGCGGACGACCTTCAGCGTCAGGTCGGGCTCGCCGTGGAGCAGCTGCGGGGCGGTGCCCTTCGCCACCTTCTTCTCGATGGACTCCCACTGCGTCTTCAGACGCTCGACGTCGCGGGTCAGCTCGTCCTCGCTGGCACCCTCGGCGGCGGTACGCACGATCACCCCGGCGCTGCTGGGCACGATCTGCTTGAGCAGTGACTTCAGTCGGGCACGCTCGGTGTCGGGCAGCTTGCGCGAGATGCCCGAGGTGGTGCCGTCGGGCACGTACACCAGGAACCGGCCGGGCAGGCTGATCTGCCCGGTCAGCCGGGCGCCCTTCTGGCCGACGGGATCCTTGGAGACCTGCACCAGCACGGACTGGCCGGACTTCAGCACCTGCTCGATCTTGCGGGGCTGGCCCTCCTTCGCGCCCACGGCCTGCCAGTTGACCTCGCCGGCGTACAGGACGGCGTTGCGGCCCTTGCCGATGTCGATGAACGCGGCCTCCATGGAGGGCAGCACGTTCTGCACCTTGCCGAGGTAGACGTTGCCGATCATCGAGGTCTGCGACTTGCGCGCGACGTAGTGCTCCACGAGCACCTTGTCCTCGAGCACCGCGATCTGGGTGAGGTCCTCGCCCTGGCGTACGACCATCGTGCGGTCGACGGACTCGCGCCGTGCCAGGAACTCGGCCTCGGACACGATCGGCGCCTTGCGCCGCCCCGCCTCGCGGCCCTCACGGCGGCGCTGCTTCTTCGCCTCGAGCCGTGTCGAGCCCGACAGCGAGGTGATCTCGTCCTCGGGCGAGCGGCCCTTGCGGACGCGCGTGACGGTGTTCTCCGGGTCGTCGGAGGACCCGTCGCCCGACGAGCCCGAGTCCCCCGAGCGGCGACGGCGCCGACGACGGCGCGATCCGGAACCCGAACCGGAACGCTGCTTGTCGTCGTCCCCGTCGTCCCCGTCGCTCGTGGAGTCGTTCGTGGAGTCGTTCGCTGCGTCGGTCGGGGTGTCCGTGTCGCTCGTACCCGCGGCGGTCTCGTCCGCGCCCTTGCCACTCGTCCTGCCACCCGACTTGTTGCCCGACTTGCCACTCGACTTGTTGCCGGACTTGCTGCCGGTGTCCTCGCCCGGGGTCTCGCCGTCGGCGTCGGACCGCTCGGACGTGCGGGACGACTCGTCCCGGGCGGAGCCGTCGTCACCGGATCCGGCGGACTCGTCGTCCGTGTCGCCGCCCTCGCCGCCCTCGCCGCTCGAGCCGCTCGAGCCGCCGCGACCACGGCGCCGACGACGGCCGCCGCGGCGACGGCGACGGCGAGCCGGCTTGTCCTCGTCGGAGTCGTCGTCGGTCTCAGTCGTGTCGCCCGTGTCCGTCGAGTCCTTGGAGTCCTTGGAGTCCTTGGAGTCCTTGGAGTCCTCGGCCTGGTCCGCCCCGGTCTGCGCGACCTCGCGGGTCCCGGACCCAGCGCTCTCGTCGACCTCGTCGGCCTCCTCGACTTCGGCGGGGCCGGCTTCGCCACCAGCCGACGGAGCAGACACACCGGCCGCGGCTGCGGTCGTCGCCTGGGCCGTGTCGGGCGCCTGGAAGACGACGCCCGTGGACGAGGCTCCTCGCGACCGACGGGTGCGCGTGGTCGTACGCGTCGTCGTCACGGCCGTGGGCTGCTCGGCCGGTCGCTCCTCGGTGGCTTCCGGCGTCTCGGTGGTCTCCGGCGTCTCGGCGTCCTCCGCCACGAGGGCGGCGGCCTCCGTGGTCGCTGCCTCCTCGGCCTCGGCGGCGGCTTCGACCGGCTGCTCGGCCCCCTCGATGCCGGCGGACCCGCTGGACGGGTTGGACTCGGCGGCCGCCGAGGTGCGGCGGCGGCTGCCACCGCTGCCCCGCGTACGCGATGAGGTCGTCGTGGTACCGACCGCGGAGCTGGCGGCGGTGGTGACCGGCTCGGTGGACTCCTCGCCGTCCTCGCGGCCCCCGGCGTCGTCCCCGGCGTCGTCCCCGGCGCTCAGGACCGAGGCCGGAGCAGGTGCGGCGGACTTGCGGGCGGCACGGCGGCGGGTCGTCGTACGGGTGGTCGTGGCCGGAGCCTCGTCGGTGGCCTCGGGCGCCTCGGGGGCCGCGTCCGGCACCGAGGAGTCCGCCGGGGCGGCGGTGGCCTCGGTGGCGGGCTCCTCGACGGCCGTCTCCGGCAGCGCGGGGGGCTCCGGCGCGGCGGCCTTCGTCGTACGCCGCCGTCGGGTCGTCTTCTTGACGGCGGGGGCGGACTCGCCACTCCCGCCCGGACCGGCGGCCCCTTCGTCGTTGCCGGCTTCGTTCTGCTGGTCCTCGAGCATGTGCTCTCCTGCCCGAGGTGCCCGGCGTCCTCGGGTCCGTGTCGTGTCGCCGTGCCCGGTGGGGCCGACTCAAGCCTGTGGTGGGCCGCGCGCAGCTGGTGCTGCCGGCGGCTGCGGCGACGTCGTGGCACCTCCGCGAACGGTGCCTCACCGCGGTCAGCGGTCCACCCCTGTCACCGGTGGACCCACGTCGCGGTCAGTGCCCGCCCGTCGGACGTGTCGCGCGGGTGCGCGCCCCGTCGTCGACGCATCCCGGCCGCCGCCGGGCGGCGGTCAGGATCGGGGCCAGTATCGCACAGGTCACGCCGACGGCCGAGGACGCCGGACTCGCGACGTCGCCTCGTCGCGGCTCAGGCCTCCGAGGGGGCGAGTGGGTCGCCGATGGTTCCCTGGTCGCTCAGCGGACCCTGGCGCAGACGGTGCGGCCTCACGGTCGCCGGTTCGGGCATGCCGCACCTGACCAGCCCTTTCACCACGTCGTCGGGGCGTACGGCCGGGGTGCCGTGTCGGAGCCCCACACCGATGGTGAGCGGCTGCACGACGTCGAGGGCGAGCACGGCCTCGCGGACGTCGAACTCGCGCAACCCGCGCTTCGTCATGCGCTCGACCAGCACCTCGGGTGCGGCCAGGAGAGCCGCGACGGCCCCGTCGAGGGCCGTGGGCTCGACGCCGCCCAGGGTGACGTGCCACTCCGAGGCCTGCAGCAGATCGGCCAGCGACCCGCCGGGGCTCACGGCCGCCTCCACGATGTCCAGGCCCGGCGGCAGCGCCTCGTCGACAGCGGCACGCACCTGTTCGGGGTCGACCTCGGTGGCCAGCCCGATCTCGACGTACTCCGCCTCCGACGCAGCACCCGTCGGCGCGGCATTGGCGTAGGAGATGCGCGGATGGGGGTGGAACCCGGAGGAGTAGGCCATGGGCACCGCAGCGCGCTTCAGCGCCCGCTCGAAGGCGCGCGAGAAGTCGCGGTGGCTGGAGAAGCGGAGTCGACCGGTCTTGGTGTAGCGCAGCCGGACCTTCTGCACCGGCGGCGGCTGCTGGGGAGGCTGTTCACGCACCGTCCGGACGATACGGCCCCCCGCCGTGCGCCGGCCCACTCGACCGGGCAGGGTATGGCGGTGACCACAGATGCGACCGCGGGCCGGCGCGCCTCCCCCGGGCCGGCCGAGCGCTCCCGCGCGTACGCCGTGCTGCTCGTCGTCGCGATCGTCGCCGTCAGCCTGAACCTGCGACCCGCCGCGGTCTCCGTCGGTCCGGTGCTGACCGAGATCCGTGACGGTCTGGGCATCTCACCGCTGGTCGCGGGTGTACTCACCACGCTGCCGGTGGTGGCGTTCGCCGTGCTCGGACTGGGGGCGCCGCGCGCCGCACGCGTGCTCGGGCTGCACCGCACGATGCTGCTCAGCCTCGTCCTCACCACGCTCGGTCTGGTCGGACGCAGCCTGGTCAGCGGTCAGGTCGCCTTCCTCGTGCTGAGCCTGCTGGCGCTCTCGGGCGCGGCGGCGGCGAACATCCTGGTGCCGTCCCTGGTGAAGGTCCACTTCCCCGACCGCATCGGGACCCTCACCGCCGTCTACTCCACCGCCCTGGCGATCGGTCTCACGGCCGCGAGCGTGGCCACCGTGCCCCTCGGCGAGAACCTCGCCGGCGTCCTCGGCGACGAGTCGGCGGGCGGATGGCGTACGGCCCTGGGGTCCTGGGCGATCCTCGCCGCGGTCGCGGCGATGCCGTGGCTCGGTCTCGTACGTCGCGAGGTCGTCCCGCGCGAGGAGGGATCGGCCATCTCGGTGGCGGACGCGGCCCGCACCTCCCTCGGGCGGCGCATGGCGTTGTTCTTCGCGCTGCAGTCCTTCCAGGCCTACAGCGTGTTCGGGTGGTTCGCCGAGGTCTACCGCGACGCCGGGTTCTCCGCGGGCGAGGCCGGCCTCCTGCTCGGTGTGATCACGGGGCTGGGCATCCCGGTGAGCTTCATCGTCCCCTCGGTCGCCGCACGGCTGGACGACCAGCGCCTGCTCATCGTCGGCATCATGGCGTGCGGTCCCGTCGCCTACCTCGGGCTCACGTTCGCGCCGACGACGGTGCCGTACGCCTGGGCGGTGCTGACCGGTGTCAGCCTCGCGGCGTTCCCGCTGATCCTCGTGCTGATCGGGATGCGGGCGCGTACGTCGGAGGGCACGGCGGCCCTGTCGGGGTTCACGCAGTCGGCGGGCTACGCGATGGCCGCGCTCGGCCCCTTCGCCGTCGGCGCGATGCGCGACGCCAGCGGGGGGTGGACCCTGCCGCTGCTGGTGATGACGGTCCTGCTGGTGCCCCAGCTGATCATCGGCCTGACCGTCGCGAAGCCGGAGTTCATCGAGGACGAGCTGCCGTCAGCCGATGGTCGAGCAGCGAGCCGCTGAGCGGCTGCGAGACCGAGCGGCAGACCGTCAGACGACGGACAACGGCAGCAGCTTCTGACCCGTCGGACCGATCTGGATGTCGGTGCCCATCTCGGGGCAGACGCCGCAGTCGTAGCAGGGGGTCCAGCGGCAGTCCTCGACGTCCTCGACGGCGTCGGGGTTCTCGGCGGCATCGAGGGCCTGCTCCCAGTCGTCCCAGAGCCAGTCCTTGTCGAGGCCGGAGTCGAGGTGGTCCCAGGGCAGGACCTCCTCCAGGCTGCGCTCGCGAGTCGTGTACCAGGCGACGTCGACGCCGGTGCCGGCCAGACCGACCTCGGCCGCGGACATCCAGCGGTCGTAGGAGAAGTGCTCGCTCCAACCGTCGAAGCGACCGCCGTCGCGCCACACCTGCTCGATGACGGCGCCGACCCGGCGATCCCCGCGTGAGAGCAGTCCCTCGACGATGCCGGGCTTGCCGTCGTGGTAGCGGAAGCCGATGGCACGGCCGTACTTCTTGTCGCTGCGCACCGACTCCCGCAGGGCCGTGAGCCGCTCGTCGGTGGTCTCGTGGTCGAGCTGGGCCGCCCACTGGAACGGGGTGTGGGGCTTCGGCACGAAGCCGCCGATGGACACGGTGCAGCGGATGTCGTTGCGTCCGGAGACCTCGCGGCCGGTCTTGATGACCTTCTTGGCGAGGTCGGCGATGCCGAGCACGTCCTCGTCGCGCTCGGTGGGGAGACCGCACATGAAGTACAGCTTCACCTGCCGCCAGCCGTGGGAGTACGCCGCGGCGACCGTACGGATCAGGTCCTCCTCGGTCACCGCCTTGTTGATGACCTTGCGCATCCGCTCGCTGCCGCCCTCGGGGGCGAAGGTCAGGCCGGAGCGGCGCCCGTTGCGGGAGAACTCGTTGGCCAGCGTGATGTTGAAGGCGTCGACCCGGGTCGAGGGCAGCGACAGCGAGACGTTGGAGCCCTCGTAGCGGTCGGCCAGCCCCGTGGCGACGTCGCCGATCTCGGTGTGGTCGGCGGAGCTCAACGAGAGCAGTCCGACCTCCTCGAAGCCGGTCTTCTTGATGCCGTTGTCGACCATCCTGCCGATGGTGTCGATCGACCGCTCGCGCACCGGGCGCGTGATCATGCCCGCCTGGCAGAAACGGCATCCACGGGTGCAGCCACGGAAGATCTCGACGGAGTAGCGCTCGTGCACGGTCTCGGCCAGCGGCACCAGCGGGTTCGCCGGGTACGGCCAGGCGTCGAGGTCCATCAGCGTGTGCTTGCGGATGCGCTCGGGCACGCCCGGCACCGTGGGAGTCACCGAGGCAATCGTGCCGTCCTCGGCGTACGTCACCTCGTGGAAGGCCGGCACGTACACCGACCCGGACACCGTGAGCCGGCGCAGCAGCTCCTGGCGCGGCGTGAGTGAGCCGTCCTCGGAGCCGGGCCGACCCTGCTCCTTCCACTCGCGGACGACGTCGCTGATGTGCAGCACGACCTCCTCCCCGTCGCCCACCACGGCGGCGTCGAGGAAGTCGGCGACGGGCTCGGGGTTGAAGGCCGCGTGGCCTCCGGCGATGACGAGCGGCTCGTCGGTGCGGTCGCGAGCGTGCAGCGGGATGCCAGCGAGGTCCAGCGCGGTGAGCATGTTGGTGTAGCCCAGCTCGGTGGAGAAGCTGATGCCCAGCAGGTCGAAGTCGCCGACCGCGCGGTGGGAGTCCACGGTGAATTGCGGGACGGCGGCCTCGCGCATGCGGTCCTCGAGGTCGCGCCACACCGAGTAGGTGCGCTCGGCCAGGATCCAGTCGCGCTCGTTGAGCACCTCGTACAGGATCTGGACGCCCTGGTTGGGCAGCCCCACCTCGTACGCGTCGGGATACATCAGCGCCCACCGCACCCGCTCGGCGCCCGACGCATCGCACCACGACTTCGTGACCGCGTTGAGCTCGCCGCCGACGTACTGGATCGGCTTCTGCACGTGCGGCAGGAGAGCCTCGAGAGAAGCGAAGACGGAGTCGCCGGGTCGGTGGACCGGGGTGGGACGGTCGGGCGCGATGGTCATCCGTGAGCCTCCGGAGGATCGGGTGCGAGATCGGGGGCCTGACGCGCGTCGACCGGGCGTGGGACGCAGCGTGCGGCAGGTGCCAAGGGTACGTGCGCTCGGGCGGGCAGGCGAACCGTCGACCGGTCAGCCGTCCAGGGCCCACCGCACTGCGGCCTCGGCATGCAGCCGGGTCGTGGCGTACGTGGGCACGTCGACGTCGTCCGGACCCAGGAGCAGCTCGATCTCGGTGCAACCGAGCACGACACCCTGCGCACCTCTCGCCACGAGACGCTCGACCACAGCGACGTACGTGTCCCGCGACTGCTCTCGAACCTCGCCACGAACGAGCTCGTCGTAGATGACCCGGTGCACCTCCCCCCGGTCCACCTCGTCGGGGACGAGCACGGTGAGCCCGTGGGCAGCGAGCCGGTCACGGTAGAACGGCTGCTCCATCGTAAACGCCGTGCCGAGCAGCCCGACGGTCGACAGACCGTCGTCCGAGACGGCGCGGGCCGTGACGTCGGCCAGGTGCACGAACGGCACCTCCACCGCCGCCTCGATCGACTCGGCGACCCGGTGCATCGTGTTCGTGCAGAGCACGAGCACCTCGGCGCCGGCGGCGACGAGCGCTCGGGCGCGGCCCGCGAGGAGGTCCCCGGCCTCGTCCCATCGATCCTCGCGCTGCAGGCGTTCGACGTCCGCGAAGTCGACGGAGTCCAGCACGATCCGCGCCGAGTGGAGCCCACCGCGTCGCTCGCGCACCGCCTCGTTGATCAGGCGGTAGTAGAGCGCGCTGGACTCCCAGCTCATCCCGCCGAGCAGACCGATCGTGCGCATGCCCTGATGCTAGGTCGGCTTCTGTTCCGACCCTGCGGGCGCACGGCGTACGAACCCCTGCCACGCCAGTGAGAGCGAGAGCACGACGACGGCTGAGGCGGCCATCGTGGTGATCGCAGCCCCGTAGGCGACGGCGTGGAAGCCGTCGGTGACGTCGCTGATCGCCGAGACGACGACGGCGAGCACGACCCCACCGCCACCGGCCATCAGCGCGCGGTCGCCGAGCACGGGCACTCGCCGTGGTCGGGGGCGGCGCGGCCGTCCGCGCAGCCACACGGCGGCGGCGACAACGAGAACGAGGGAGCCGACGGCACCGGAGGCGTACTGCGCCCAGCGGTAGCCGGGCAGCGGTCCGTACGTGCCGTCGAGGAACGGGAGGAGCTCCACGCCCCACCGGCCCTCGTGGGTGAAGCTGTCCCACATGACGTGCGTCGCCGCACCCAGCGCCGCTGCCGGCAGGACCAGGGCGATCTGCAGCGCGGACAGCCCGGAGCGAGGGTCCAGTCGCTCGCGTACGCCGTCCGGCGCCATGTCGACCAGGGCGTCACGGACCACCCCGATCCACGCCGCGACCAGCACCCCCGCGATCAGGGGCGCCAGCACGAGCACACCGGTGACCGAGTGCGTCGACGCGTACGGGATCGGCCCCCGGTCAGCAGCGGCACGTCCGGCGCCATCGCGCCCGCCGCGAGCGCCGCCGTCGGCAGGCCCAGACGCCGCAGCGGCAGGATCGCCGCGGGGTGCGCGACAGTGACGGGCACCGGTCGAGGTCAGGGGTCAGCGCGTCGGCACGAGCAGGCCGACCGCCCCGGCGGAGCTGCGGCCGAGGCCTGCGCCGTACCGGTCGCCCGCCTCCGCCGACCGCAGCGCGATGTTCTGCAGGACACCGATCGCCGCGAGTGTCGCGAAGAGGGCCGACCCGCCGTGGGAGACCAGGGGCAGCGGCACACCGGTCACCGGCATGATGCCCAGGCACATGCCGATGTTCTGGAAGCCCTGGAAGGCGATCCAGCAGGCGATGCCACCGGCGGCCACCCGACCGAAGAGGTCGGTCGCCCGGGAGGCGATCACGAGCGCCCGCCACACCACGATCCCGACCAGCGCGATGATCGCGCCCGCCCCGATGAGGCCGAGCTCCTCACCGGCGACGGTGAAGATGAAGTCGGTGTGCTGCTCGGGCACGAAGCCGGCGTGGGTCTGCGACCCCTGCCCGAGCCCCTGCCCGAAGACGCCGCCGTTGCCGATCGCGATGCGGGCCTGCACCACGTTGTAGCCCGCGCCCCGCGGGTCGAGGCTGGTGTCGGTGTAGGCCAGGAACCGGTTGACCTGGTACGCCTTGAGCACCCCGAGCTGCACCGCGACCACGGCCGCTGCGATGCCGCCTCCGACGAGCATGAGCATCCAGCGTCGTGAGGCCCCGGCGACCGCGAGCGTGCCGAAGACGGTCGCGGTCAGCACGAGCACCGTGCCGAGGTCCGGCTGACCCAGGATCAGCAGTGCCGGCACGGCCGCCACACCGAGCAGCACGACGACGTCGCGCGAGCGCAGAGCCCTCGTGCGCGCGCTGCGGAGCCCGGTGCGCTCGGCCACGAGCAGGGCCATGGTCACCACCACGGCGAGCTTGGCGAACTCGGCCGGCTGCAGCGACAGGCCGCCGATGAGCAGCCAGGACCGTGAGCCGTTGATGGTCGAGCCCATGACGAGCACGAGCAGGAGTCCGACCACCGAGCCGAGGTAGACCAGCGGTGTGAGGATCTTCAGCCACCGGTAGTCGGTCGCCACCACCACGGTGCCGAGCACGAGCCCGACGGCGATGTTGACGAGGTGCCGCTGCAGGTAGGCCTCGCCGTCGTCGCCCGTGGCCGACCACACCAGCAGGGTGCCCAGCACCAGGAGGGCGGCCGTGGCCAGGAGCAGGACGACGTCGACACCGCCCACGCGCGGTCCGACGCGCGTACGCGGCTGCCGCACCGCGGTCGGCGTACGCCGGGACGTGACGGCGGTGCTCACGGCGACACCTCCGCGGCGGAGGCAGCGGTCGCGTCGTCGGCCGTCGAAGACCGGGGACGGCGAGCCTCACGCTTCACCGGCGGCAGGATCGAGCCGTCGTCGGCGAAGGACGGCAGTCGACGAGGCGGCGTCGTGCCCGGGATGAGCGCCTGGACCGGGTCCACGGTCTCCCCCTCGATGCCGTACAGGGCCTCCCAGATGCGGCGGATCGACGGGCCGGAGGTGCCCGAGCCGGTGCCGCCCTGGCTGACCATCATCAGCACGACGTAGTCCTCACTGTAGGAGGCCACCCACGAGGTCGACTGCTTGCCGTAGACCTCCGCGGAGCCCGTCTTCGAGCGGATCGTGACCTCGTCGAGCGGGAACCCGCCCAGACGCCACGACATCGTGCCGGTGCGTGAGACGCCCTGCAGCGCGGAGTCGATGTAGTCCCAGATCGCCTTGGGCGCCTCGACCTTGCCCTGCACCGTCGGCGGGATGCGGCGCACCAGCTCACCCTCGGGGTCGATGACGGCCTTGGCCACGCGGGGCTCGTACAGGGTGCCGCCGTTGGCGATCGCCGCGTACGCCCGAGCCAGCTGCAGCGGGGTCACCACGGTGTCGCCCTGGCCGATGGAGAAGTTCACGGCGTCGCCGGCGCGGTAGTGGTTGCCCTCGACGCAGAACTCCCGGGCGAACACGTGCAGGAAGTCCGAGCCGGGCTTCTTGGCGACACGGCAGTAGTAGCCCTTCATCGCCTCGTAGTACTCCTGCTTCCACTGGCGGTCGGCGATGCGGCCCGCGGCCTCCCCGGGGAGGTCGATGCCGGTCTCGGAGCCGAAGCCGAAGTCCAGCGCCTCCTCGACCAGCGGGTCGCGGGCGTCGACGTCGGTCTCGTCGGAGCCGAACTTGTTCCAGTAGTCCAGGCCGATGCGGTAGAAGAACGTGTTGCACGAGACCTCGAGAGCCTTCGCGAAGCTGATGTAGCCGTACGCGCCGGACTCGTAGTTCTTGAAGTCCCGGTTGCCCACGCGCACCGCCGAGGAGCAGTCGAGCAGCGAGTCGGTCGAGTAGCCGTTGGTCAGCGCACCCACGCTCATCATCGGCTTCCACGTCGAGCCGGGCGCGAACTGGCCCTGCGTGACGCGGGAGAGCAGCGGGGTGTCGGCGGCCTCGGAGTAGAGCCGGTCGAGGTTCTTCTGGCTGATGCCGCCGACCCAGACCTCGGGGTCGTACGTCGGCTGGCTGGCCATCGCGACCATGCGCCCCGTGTCGACCTCCATGACGATGGCGGCGCCCTGGTCGGCCTCGTACGGACGGCCGGTCACGGTGTCGACGGTGGCGCGGGCGGTGCGGATCGTCTCGGCGAGCTCGCGCTCGACGGTCGCCTGCACCTTGGCGTCGATCGAGGTGACCAGGGTGTCGCCAGGCGTAGAACGGACCTCGCCCTGACCGCCGAGGACGCGTCCCAGCGAGTCCACGGCGACGCGCTGGTAGCCGGGCTGGCCTCGCAGCCACCGGTCGTACTCCCGCTCGAGGCCGGCACGACCGACCATCGAGCCGCCGTTGATCGAGGTGTCCTCGTCCTCCCGGGCCTCGTCGAGCTCCTCGGGCGTGACCGGGCTGAGGTAGCCGAGCACGTGGGCGGCGTTGATGCCGAACGGTGCGGGGTACGCGCGCTCGCTGCGGGACTCCGCCAGCACGGCGGGGAACTCCTCGCGGCGCTCGGAGACGCGGACCGCGGTGGCCTGGCCGACGTCGCGCGCGACCACGACCGGCTGGAACGGTGAGCCGTTCCAGCACAGACCGACCTCGGCGTCCGGCTCGCCGCACAGGACCGTGCGGGCGAGCACCTTCTTGTACGGCGTCCTCGTCACCCGGGCGACCCGGCGGAGCAGCTGCTCCTGCTCGGGCTCCTCCAGGCGGGCGAGCAGGGTGCGGTCGACGGTGACGTCCCAGCTGGTGCGGTTGGCCACCAGCGGCCGACCCATGTCGTCGACGATGAGACCACGGGACGGCTGCACCACGACCTCACGGACCGACTGGTCGGCGGCGGCGGCCTGGTAGGACTCCCCGTCGAGCACCTGGAGGTACCAGAGCCGCCCGAACAGGGTGATGAACAGCGCCAGCACGGTCGCCTGCACGACGACCAGCCGCAGGCGCGACCGCTCGTCCTGGCTGGCGCGCGGGACACCGAGCGTGGGTCGAGGACTCACGAGACCAGCCTCACGGACTCCTGCGGTCGCCCGGCGGTCCAGGTGCTGGGCGTCTCGGCGCGCTCGTAGGACAGCAACGCCATCACCGGAGGCAGGATGAAGGGGGCGATCAGCACGTCGAGCACGATCGCGGTCGGCAGCACCGACAGTGCTGCGGAGACCGGCACCGCCGGGTCACCCAGCAGCAGGCCAGACAGCGCGAAGAGCGAGGTGGCGGTGAACGCCGAGGCCGCGACGGTCGCGAGCGCCAGCAGCGCCGAGGAGGCGGCGTCGTGGCGTACGCGGCTCACGAGGAAGGCGACGACGACGAACGCGATCGTCCAGCGGCCCGCCACGTGGTCGGCCGGCGGGACGAGGTCGAGCAGCAGACCGGCCCCGAAGGCGAGCGAGGTGGCGTACACGGGGCTGCGGGTGAGCGCCGCCGCCACGACCACCAGCAGCGCGAGGTCGGGCACGATGCCGCGCACGGAGGCGACCGGGGCGAGGCCGAGCTGGAGGAGGACGGCGCCGGTGACCAGGAGGGCACCGACGACGGCTCGGAACGGGGTCACTGGTCGCTCCCGGTGGGGTCGTCGTCCTGCGCTGCACCGATCACGGGGCGGTCGCCGGCGGTGCCCTCGGGCACCACGACACCCACCACGTCGAGCGAGGAGAAGTCGACGAACGGCTTGATGGCGGCGTGCTGGGACAGCTGGCGCGGGGTGCTGACGACGTCGGTGACCAGGCCGATCGGGATGTCGCCCACGTACGGGGCGCCGCCGCGCGAGCCCCAGGTGACCACGACGTCGCCGCGGGCGGGACGTACGGCGTCGTCGACGAAGTCGAGCGACAGCCGCCCCTCGGCCCCCATGTCGCCGGACCCGCGCAGGTAGCCGATCTCGCGGTTGCTGCCGAGACGCGCACCGACGACCGCACCGCGGTCGACCGCGAGCACGACGACGGCGGTGGACCGGCCGGCGCTGACGACGCGCCCCACGAGCCCCTCGTCGGCGATGACCGTCTGGTCGGGGCGTACGCCGGAGCTGCGGCCCGTGTCGATCGTCACGGTCTGGTTGAAGGACTGCGCTCCACCCATGGCGACCACGCGGGCGCCGACCACGTCGTAGCCCGTGGACCCGGAGGTGGCCAACAGGGCGTCGACCTCCGCGACGCGCTTGGCGTCGACGTCGGTCGCGACCAGCGCCCCGCGCAGCTCGGCGTTCTCGGCCTGCAGCGCGCGAATCTCGTCCTGCAGCGCGGTGCGCGAGGAGAACCCGTCGGCCAGCGAGGCCAGGGGACGTACGCCGGCGGCCACGGCCTCCTGGGCGGGAGCCACCACGTCGGCCAGCACGTCACGAGCCGGGTCCAGGGGCGAGTCACCCTCGGCGCGCGCGTCGAGCGTCACGACGCCGAAGCCGGCTGCCAGCAGGGCCGCGGCGACGATCGCCGGGCGACGGGACGGCGTCTCGACGGCACCGCCCCGCTTGCGGTCGACCGCGGTGCGTCGGGGACGGCCGGGGCGACGGCCGCGCGGGCTCATCGGCGCTCCGAGACCAGGACCTGCTGCAGGGCCTCGAACTCCTCGACGCACTTGCCCACGCCGAGGGCGACCGAGCTCAGCGGGTCGTCGGCGACGTGGACCGGCATGCCGGTCTCGTGGCGCAGGCGCTCGTCGAGGCCGCGCAGCAGGGCGCCGCCGCCGGTGAGGACGATGCCGCGGTCCATGATGTCGCCGGCCAGCTCCGGCGGGGTCTGGTCGAGCGTCGCCCGGACGGCGTCGATGATGGCGTGCAGCGGCTCCTCGAGCGCACGACGGACCTCGGCGGAGGAGACGATGACCGTCTTCGGCAGGCCGGAGACGAGGTCGCGTCCGCGCACCTCGGCCTCGGGCTCCTCCCGCAGGGGGAACGCGCTGCCGAGGGTCATCTTGACCTCCTCGGCGGTGCGGTCACCGAGGAGCAGACCGTGCTCCTTCTTCATCCACGCGATCAGCGACTGGTCGAGCTTGTCACCGGCGTAGCGGACTGACATGGAGGTGACGACACCGCCGAGCGAGATCACGGCGACCTCCGTCGTGCCCCCGCCGATGTCGCAGACCATGTTGCCGGTGGCCTGGTGCACCGGCAGGTTCGCGCCGATCGCGGCCGCCATGGGCTCCTCGACGAGGAAGACCCGGCGGGCGCCGGCCTGGTAGCCGGCCTCCTTCACGGCACGGTGCTCGACGGTGGTGATCGAGGAGGGCACGCACACGACCAGGCGCGGCTTGCCGAGCGAGCGCCGGCGGTGCACCTGGTGGATGAAGTGGCGCAGCATCTGCTCGGCCGCGTCGAAGTCGGCGATGACGCCATCCTTCAACGGACGGATCGCGGTGATCGCGTCCGGCGTACGCCCGATCATGCGCTTGGCCTCGTGACCGACGGCGACGACCTCGCCGGTGTCCTCGCGCATCGCGACGACCGAGGGTTCGTCGAGCATGACGCCCTTGCCGCGCACGTAGACCAGGGTGTTGGCCGTGCCGAGATCGACGGCCATGTCACGGCCGATGAAGTTGTTCGCCATGCGAGCGACCACCTTGCGCTGATGCAACCGAGGGAAGTGGATCCGGGGAAGACCCTTGACCTCAGGTTAAGAGCGCAGGCGCGTACGACCGTGGCGACACGCAGCGTGGGGCGGCGCCGAAGGTAAAGAGATGGTGTCGGCGACCTCGTGGAGCCGGCTCAGAGGTCGGGGAACCAGAGCGCGATCTCGGAGGCTGCGGACTCCGGGGAGTCCGACCCGTGGACGAGGTTCTCGCGGTTGCTCAGCGCGAGGTCGCCGCGGATGGTGCCGGGGGCTGCCTCCCGTCCGTCGGTGGCGCCGTTGAGGGCGCGTACGACCGAGATCGCCTCGTCGCCCTCGAGCACCATCGCCACGAGCGGGCCGGAGGTGATGAAGTCGCGCAGCGGCGGGTAGAAGTCGCGCTCGACGTGCTCGGCGTAGTGGGTGTCGGCCATGTCGCCGTCGACGTGGCGCTGCTCCATCGCCACGATCCGCAGGCCCTTGGCCTCGAACCGGCCGAGCACCTCCCCGATCAGCCCGCGGCGGACGGTGTCGGGCTTGAGGAGGACCAGGGTGCGCTGTGACATGGCGACAGCCTATTGCTCGAGTCGCCGCGGCGGCGCGCGCGGTCGGCGTCAGCTCTCGCCGTACGCCGCGCGCTCGCGCTCGATCTTGACGCCCAGGTACCACGCCGTGGCCCAGAGGGATCCGAAGATGACCGCGATGACGGCCATGGCGCCGATGAAGACGGTGCAGACGAGGGCGAGCACCTGCACGAGCGTGCCGAGGTAGTAGCCGATCGGCGAGCGCAGCATTCCCGCCGCCACGATCGCCAGCGCCGCGAGGCCGAGGCCGATGCCGAGGCCCACCGGGGTCGCGAGGCCCGTGATGACGATCAGCACCGGGCTCATGAGGGCGAGCACGATCGTCTCGAAGGCCAGCACCGAGGCACACATGGTGCGCTTGGGGTCACGCATCGAGGTCCTCGCTGTCGTCTCGCTCGGTCCGACCGGGGGCCTCACGGCGCACGTCGACGAGACGCTCCAGGGCACCCAGCGCATCCAGGGTCTCGGTGTCGTCGTCGTCCTCCGGCTCGTCCGGGGGCTCGAGCCGAGCCGTCGGGGGCGCGAGCACCTCGCGCTCATGCACGAGCAGGGCGCGCGCCCGTCCCACGGTCACGACCGACCCCGTGACCAACACTCCGCCGGCACCGATGGCCTCGCCGAAGGCACCCGAGGACTCCGCCATCGCCGCCGCCTGGTCGATGGCGTCCTCGATGCGCGGAGCGACGGTGACGCGATCGCCGCCGAAGACCGCCTCGGCGAGATCGGCCAGCTCGGTCGCCGGCAGGGCGCGCCGGTCGTCGACCTGCGTGCACACGACGTGGGAGAGCACCGGCTCGAGCACCTCAAGGAGCCCCTCGGCGTCCTTGTCGCCCATGATGCCGAGCACAGCCACCAGCGGGTTGAACGCGAAGGAGTCCTCGATCGCGGCCACCAGCGCCCGTGCGCCGTGCGGGTTGTGGGCGGCATCGAGCAGGATTGTGGGACTGCGGCGGACGACCTCGAGCCGCCCCGGCGACTCCACCTGGCCGAAGGCTTCGCGGACGACCTCGGCGTCCAGGGGCTCACCCCCGAGGAAGGACTCGACGACGGCCAGGGCCACGGCGGCGTTCTCGGCCTGGTGCGCGCCGTGCAGAGGGAGGAACACCTCCTCGTACTCCGCGCGCCGACCCCGCAGGTGGAGCATCTGGCCGCCGACGGCGGGCACGCGGGAGACCAGCTCGAAGTCGGCGCCGGCACGGACGGGGACGGCGTCGACCTCGGCGCAACGGGCGAGGAGGACCTCCATCACGGCCTCGTCCTGCTCGGCGATCACCACCTGGGCGCCGGTCTTGATGATGCCGGCCTTCTCGGTGGCGATGGCGACCTCGCCGTCGCCGAGGTACTGCGTGTGGTCCCGCGCCACCGGCAGCACCACGGCCACGCCCGCGTCGATCACGTTCGTCGCGTCCCACGACCCGCCCATGCCGACCTCGACCACCGCGACGTCGACGGGCGCCTCGGCGAAGGCGGCGTACGCCATGCCCACGACCGTCTCGAAGAACGACAGCGGGTGGTCCTGGCTGTCGTCGACCAGCGCCAGGAACGGCGCGACGTCGTTGAAGGCGCGGACGAGCTGCTCGTCGGTGACGGGCTCCCCGTCGAGGCTGATGCGCTCGTTCAGGCGTTCCACGTGGGGCGAGGTGAACCGACCGGTGCGCAGCCCGAACGCCCGCAGCAGCGCATCGACCATCCGCGAGGTCGAGGTCTTGCCGTTGGTGCCGGTCAGGTGGATCGCCGGGTAGGCCCGCTGCGGCTCGCCGAGCACCTCGCACAGGGCGGCGATGCGGTCCAGCGACGGCTCGAGCCGGCTCTCCGGCCAGCGGGAGAGCAGCGCGTCGGTGACCTCCTCGACGGTGCGCGCCAACCGGGCGCGCGCCGGGACGTCGTCGGCTGCGTCGGCAGGGGTCGGCGGGTGCTCGCTCATCACCCCCGAGTCTACGGAGCCCGCCGGATCCGGGCGCGGTGCGTACGCCTCCTAGGATCGGGCCCATGAGTGCCCCCGCCCAGCCCGAGGACCCGACGACGCCGACGCCCGAGCCTGCCGCTCCCGCCCGTGCCGTCACCGTCCCCGACAAGCCGGCGCTGGAGGGCCTCGAGGCCACCTGGTCGGCGCGGTGGAAGGCCGAGGACACCTACGCCTTCGACCGCACCCGCCCGCGCGCGGAGGTCTTCAGCATCGACACCCCGCCGCCGACGGTCTCCGGGTCGCTGCACGTCGGGCACGTCTTCAGCTACACCCACACCGACGTCGTCGCGCGGTTCCACCGCATGCGCGGCAAGACGGTCTTCTATCCCATGGGCTGGGACGACAACGGTCTGCCGACCGAGCGCCGCGTGCAGAACTACTTCGGCGTCCGCTGCGACCCCTCCCTGGCGTACGACCCGGACTTCAGCCCGCCGACGAAGCCGGACCCCAAGAGGCAGGTCCCGGTCAGCCGACCGAACTTCATCGAGCTGTGCGAGCAGCTCGTCGTCGAGGACGAGAAGGTCTTCGAGGACCTGTGGCGCACCCTGGGCCTCTCGGTCGACTGGAGCCAGCACTACACGACGATCGGCGCGAAGGCGCAGGTCGTGAGTCAGCGGGCGTTCCTGCGCAACTTCGCCCGCGGCGAGGCGTACCTCTCCGAGGCCCCCACGCTGTGGGACGTCACCTTCCAGACCGCAGTCGCCCAGGCCGAGCTGGAGGCGCGGGAGTACCCGGGCGCCTACCACCGGCTCGCGTTCGGGCGGCCCGGCGGGGACCCCGTGCACATCGAGACCACGCGCCCCGAGCTGGTCGCCTCCTGCGTCGCCCTCATCGCGCACCCCGACGACGAGCGGTACGCCGACCTCTTCGGCCAGACGGTCACCTCACCGGTGTTCGGGGTCGAGATCCCGGTGCTGGCGCACCCGGCCGCCGAGCCCGACAAGGGTGCCGGCATCGCGATGTGCTGCACCTTCGGTGATCTCACCGACGTCACGTGGTGGCGCGAGCTGGACCTGCCGGTGCGCACCGTCATCAACCGGGGGGGCCGCTTCCAGCACGAGGTGCCGGAGTGGATCGAAGGCTCCGGCGCCGACTTCTGGAGCGAGCTCGCCGGCAAGACGACGTTCAGCGCGCGCGAGGCCATGGTCGCGAAGCTGACCGAGACCGGCGAGCTCGTGGGCGAGCCGAAGGCGACGCAGCGCATGGCGAACTTCTACGAGAAGGGCGACAAGCCGCTCGAGATCGTCGCCACCCGGCAGTGGTACCTCACCAACGGCGGCCGCGACAGCGACCTGCGTCGGGAGCTCGTCGAGGACGGCGAGCAGCTGCGGTGGGTGCCCTCCCACATGAGCAACCGGTACGAGAACTGGGTCGGCGGACTGAACGGCGACTGGCTGATCTCCCGCCAGCGGTACTTCGGCATCCCGTTCCCGGTCTGGTACCCCCTCGACGCCGAGGGCGAGCCCGACTACGCCCACCCCCTCATGCCCAGCGAGGCCGAGCTGCCGGTGGACCCCTCCACCGACGCACCCCGCGGTTACGAGGAGACCCAGCGAGGCGTGGCGAACGGGTTCATCGGCGACCCCGACGTGATGGACACCTGGGCCACCTCCTCACTCACCCCGCACATCGCCGGGGGCTGGGAGACCGACGACGACCTGTGGCAGCGCGTCTTCCCGATGGACCTGTGCACCCAGGCCCACGACATCATCCGCACCTGGCTCTTCAGCCGCGTCGTGCGCTCGCACCTGGAGCACCACGTGCTTCCGTGGCACACGGTGCAGATCTCCGGGTTCGTGGTCGACCCCGACCGCAAGAAGATGAGCAAGTCCAAGGGCAACGTCGTCGTGCCCGACGAGATCCTCACCACGTTCGGCGCGGACGCGGTCCGCTGGCGCGCGGCGATGGCCCGGCCCGGCCTGGACTCCCCCTTCGACGAGTCGCAGATGAAGGTCGGTCGGCGGCTGGCCATGAAGATCCTCAACGTCTCGCGCTTCGTGCTCGGCAGCGTCGGCGCCACCGACCCCGACCTCGCGGCAGTCACCGAGCCCGTCGACCGGGCGCTGCTGGCGGAGCTGTCGGGCGTGGTCGAGAAGGCCACTGCCTCCTTCGAGGCCTACGACTACACCTCCGCGCTCGAGGCCGCCGAACGCTTCTTCTGGGAGTTCTGCGACGACTTCGTCGAGCTCGTCAAGGAGCGCGCGTACGCCGAGGACGACTCCCCCGCACGGCAGTCCGGCCGGGCGGCCCTCGCGGTGGCGTTGCACACGCAGCTGCGGTTGCTCGCACCGTTCCTGCCGTACGTCACCGAGGAGGTCTGGTCCTGGTGGCAGGACGGCTCGGTGCACCGCGCCTCCTGGCCTGCGCCCACGGACGTCGCGCCGACCGAGGGCGCGGAGCACGAGGGTCTGCTCGACCTCGCGCGCACCGTGCTCGCCGGCGTACGCGGCGCGAAGTCGACCGCCAAGGTCGGCATGCGCACCGAGGTCGACCACCTGCGCGTCACCGGGCCGAGCGGCACCGCCGCCCTCGTCGATGCCGTCGAGCCCGACCTGCGGGCCGCGGGCAGGGTGACCGGCTCGTTGGACGTCGTCGAGTCCTCCGACCACCCCAGGGCGGCGGTCGACGAGGTCGAGCTCGCCACGGCCGACTGAGTCGGGAGGCGCTCAGGGCCTGCCGGGGCCCTTGCCCTTGCCCTTGCCCTTGCCCGGACTGTGACCCGGGGGCGTGTCCGGGCCCTTGCCTGGGCCCTTGTCCGGGCTCTTGTCCGGGCTCCGGCCCGGGGGCGAGGTCGGGGGACCGCCCTTGCCCGGGCCTGACTCGGCGTGCTTCGCCTTGCCGACGCCGTACGCCTTGCCCCGCCCGCGCTCGCCCTGACCGGGCGGGCCGGGCGGTGAGGACGCGCTCGACGCGCCCCGAGACTTCCGCGGCTCCGGCTTGCTCGGCGCAGACGACTTCGGGGGCTTCGTGGGCTTCGTGGGCTTCGGGGGCTTGGCGGATCTGCCGGGTCTCGCGTCCGGTCCGCGATCGGAACCACGCTCCGCGTTCGCGCGCCGATCTGGACCCGGGCTGTTTCCCCGTCCGTTGCCCCGGCCGTTGCCGTTGCCGTTGCGGTCCTCCCCGGACGCACCGGGACCGGGCTCGGACTGTCGGCCGGGTGCCGACGGCCGCGGTGCCTGAGGGGCCTGGGGGGCCTGGGGGGCCTGGGGTGCAGGACGTGCGCCCGGTGACGCCGGGGTGCCTGCAGGGTTCGGCGCCGCGGTCCCGGGTGGACTCTGTGGCGGGGTCCGTGTCGGAGTCTGTCCAGCAGTCCGTACGGGACCGTCGGTCGGCGCCTGAGCCGGCTCCTGTGTCGGCGCCTGCGTCGGCGTGCGAGGAGCGGGTTCGGACGTCGCAGGAGTCGCGATGGTCGTGGAGCCGTCACCCGCGAGGAGCACCGTCCCAGCCTGGTCGACCTCCCCGACCACCTGTCCCACGACCGGCACCGCCGTGACCATGTCCTGGGGCAGCTCGAGGTCGACGGTCCATCCGTGGCGGACTCCGTAGTCGTACAGTCCGGAGAACTCCGCTGCGCCGTACAGGGGTGACCCCACCGCGCTCACCAGCGGGGCGACCGCGTCCGCCCAGGGCACCTCGACCTGTGTCGTCTGCTGCGACGCCTGCGTCGTCGCCGGAGCAGGCGACCCCGCAGGCAGGTTCTGGGCCAGGAAGCCAGCCGCCGCCAGGCTGAGGACGGAGAAAGCCGCGACCGGGGCGCGGTAGGCGGCTTCCATCACTCCATCATCGTCGAGAGGACGCGGACGGCACGAGAAAACGCAGGATCAGACGCCGATCGGACTAGCGCATTCGTCCCGTTCTGAGCCGGTGCGAGGCGAAGGTCCTCAGGCGGACTTCTTCTTCTTGGGCTCCTCGTGCGGCACCAGCGACGGCTGCGCCGTGCCCTCGACGGCCTCGGCGGTCACGACGACCTGCGCGACGTCGCCACGGGAGGGCACCTCGTACATCACCTGCAGCAGGATCTCCTCGATGATCGAGCGCAGACCACGGGCCCCCGTGCCACGCTCGAGCGCCTTGTCGGCGACCCGGGCGACGGCGTCGTCGGTGAAGACCAGCTCGACGCCGTCGATGTCGAACAAGCGCTGGTACTGCTTGACCAGAGCGTTGCGCGGCTCGGTGAGGATCTGCACGAGGGCTTCACGGTCGAGCTTGTTCACGCTGGCGATCAGCGGCAGCCGGCCGATGAACTCGGGGATCAGACCGAACTTGGTGAGGTCCTCGGGACGGACCTGCTCGAAGAGCACGTCGGCCTCGCGTTCGGCGGCGTCGCGGATCTCAGCGGTGAAGCCGAGCGACTTCTTGCCGATCCGCTGCTCGATGATGTGCTCGAGGCCGGCGAAGGCGCCACCGACGACGAACAGGATGTTCGTCGTGTCGATCTGGATGAACTCCTGGTGGGGGTGCTTGCGTCCGCCCTGCGGCGGCACCGACGCGGTCGTCCCCTCGAGGATCTTCAGCAGCGCCTGCTGCACGCCCTCACCGGAGACGTCGCGGGTGATCGACGGGTTCTCGGCCTTGCGGGCGACCTTGTCGATCTCGTCGATGTAGATGATGCCGGTCTCGGCCTTCTTGACGTCGTAGTCGGCGGCCTGGATCAGCTTGAGCAGGATGTTCTCGACGTCCTCACCGACGTATCCGGCCTCGGTGAGGGCGGTGGCGTCGGCGATCGCGAACGGCACGTTGAGCATGCGGGCGAGAGTCTGCGCGAGGTAGGTCTTGCCGCAACCGGTGGGACCGATCACGAGGATGTTGGACTTCGCGACCTCGACGACCTCCTCACCCTTGCGGGGTGACGCGGCCGCGACGGCCTGCACCCGCTTGTAGTGGTTGTAGACCGCCACCGCGAGGGACTTCTTCGCCGTCTCCTGGCCGATGACGTAGGAGTTGAGGAAGTCGAAGATCTCCGAGGGCTTGGGCAGCTCGTCGAGACCGACCTCGGTGCCCTCGCTGAGCTCTTCCTCGATGATCTCGTTGCAGAGGTCGATGCACTCGTCGCAGATGTAGACACCGGGACCGGCGATGAGCTTCTTGACCTGCTTCTGGCTCTTGCCGCAGAACGAGCACTTCAGGAGGTCGCCGCCGTCACCGATTCGTGCCACGTGTGCCATCTCCTTCACGGATCGGTGGTGTGGGCGCAGAGGCCCTCGGCGGATGTCGTACGCGGCCCCTGTGGACCCGTCGACGTGGGGGCGACGGTACCCCGGTCCGGTCGACGGGGGGAGACGACACGGGACGGTTTGTCGTACGCCCTCGGCGTACACCCCCGCGTGCTGCTCCCCCGTCGACCGGGCCCGTCGGATCAGACCTTGACGGCCTTGCGGGACTCGAGGATCGCGTCCACCAGTCCGTACTCCACGGCCTGCTCGGCGGTGAGGATCTTGTCGCGGTCGATGTCGCGGCTGACCTGCTCGACGTCCTTGCCGCTGTGCTCGGAGATCATCGTCTCGAGCAGCTCGCGCATGCGGATGATCTCGTTGGCCTGGATCTCGATGTCGGAGGCCTGACCGTAGGTGCCCTCGGTGTAGGGCTGGTGGATCAGGATCCGGCTGTTCGGGAGCGCCAGCCGCTTGCCCGGCGCACCGGCGGCGAGCAGGATCGCGGCCGCCGAGGCCGCCTGACCCAGGCACACCGTCTGCACCTGCGGCTGGATGAAGCGCATGGTGTCGTAGATGGCCGTGAGCGCGGTGAACGAGCCGCCGGGCGAGTTGATGTACATCTGGATGTCGCGATCGGGGTCCAACGACTCCAGGCACAGCAGCTGCGCCATGACCGCGTTCGCGATGTCGTCGCTGATCGGCGTGCCGAGGAAGATGATGCGGTCCTCGAAGAGCTTGCCGTACGGGTCGATGCGGCGCACACCGTAGGACGTGCGCTCCTCCCACTGCGGGATGTAGTAGTTCATCTCGGCCTCACTTCTTCTGGGCCGGGCGGCCCTGGTCGGCGGCCTGGGCCGCGCGGGCGATCACGTTGTCGATGAAGCCGTACTCCTTGGCCTGGTCGGCCGTGAACCACCGGTCGCGGTCGGCGTCGTTCTCGATCTGCTCGACGGACTGGCCGGTGTGCTCGGCGATCAGGTCGAAGAGCACCTTCTTGATGTGCAGCGACTGCTGCGCCTGGATCTTGATGTCCGAGGCGGATCCACCCATGCCGCCGAGCGGCTGGTGCATCATGATGCGCGCGTGCGGCAGGGCGTACCGCTTGCCGGGCGCGCCGGCGCACAGCAGGAACTGTCCCATCGAGGCGGCGAGGCCCATGGCCACCGTCGCGACGTCGTTGGGGATGTAGTTCATGGTGTCGTAGATGGCCATGCCGGAGTCGACCGAGCCGCCGGGGCTGTTGATGTGCAGGAAGATGTCGGCGTCGGGGTCCTCGGCGCTGAGCAGCAGCATCTGCGCGCAGATCGCGTTCGCGTTCTGGTCACGCACCTCCGAGCCCAGGAAGATGATCCGCTCGCGCAGGAGGCGCTGGTAGATGTGGTCGTCGAGGCCGTACGAGGGGGCTCCGCCACCGCTCGTCGGCGTCATGGTGGGGTCGATGCTGGTGTCTGTCACGTGGGCGACCCTAGCCCGCACGGGGCGACCAGCCACGTCCTGGCGGGGGTTGTTCGCTGTTGGCGGAACGGCTCCGGCCCCTCAGGCCAGCCAGCGCCTGATGGCGGCGTACACGTCGGGGTGGTTGAGCAGGTCGAAGTGGTCCGCCCCCGGGACGTGCAGGGTCTCTGCGCCGGGGAACATCTCCGGACCCCGTCGCGGCCGACCGATCGCCGAGGGCCACCGCACGAGCAGGTCGCCGGCGGTCTCGCTGACAGGGTGACGCGGCGAGGCCGCCAGCGTCGCGCCGACGAGCCGGTAGCGGGCGTGCGGCAGGTTCTCGACGTCGCGGGCCAGGCCGCTGCGCAGGTCGAGCACGCCGCGGGAGCGGTACTCGAAGATGCGGCCGAAGGGCGCCGCCTCGGGGACCCGGCCGAGGAGCTTCGTGGTCAGGTCGACGACCTGCTCCAGCGGGGCGCCGAGGTGGGGGGTGCCCAGCGTGACCACGTCGGTGACGAGCTCGGTCCACGGCGTGCCGGCGGGTGTCGTCACCACGCAGGCCGCGCGGATGATCAGGCCCCCCATCGAGTGGCCAACGAGCACGAGCCGTCGGACCCGGGTCGGCCATACCTCGACCAGGTCGTCGAGGAGCCCCGCGAGGGCGGCACCGTTCTCGGCGATGGGGAGGCCGGTGTTGACGCGCAGGTACACCGGGCTCCAGCCTGCGTCGGCGGCGAGCCGGTCACCGTAGGAGCCGCCCTGCTCGTCGCTGCCGCGCCACCAGAAGTCCTCGGACTCGCACAGACCGTGGACGAAGACGACGACGTCACCTGTCGCCGCGGGGTACGCGGCCGCGATGCCCTCCCCCGTCAGCGCCACGTCGGCCCCCCGGTGGCGCACGGCCATCGAGATCGCCATCTGCGATCCCTCGTCCCGCAGCTTGTCGCCGGTCAGACCGTTCACCGCCGCGAGGAGGAGCCGTCCGCTTGCCGTCGCCTCGAGTCGCGGCGCCGTCTGGTGCCGGTCGAGCTCGCGCAGCCCGCGGGCCAGCCCCCGGGCCGAGGCGCCCATCACTCCGTACACCCCCGCGCTGACGCCGTCGTGGGCCGTACGCACCACCCGGTTGATGCCGAGCATGGCGGGGGTCGCCAGGTCGAGCGTGTCGAAGATCCGCCGGGCGATCGCCTGGTGCGCCTCGCGCGCTGTGCCCAGCAGCAGCTCATCAGCGCGTTCGGCGCCGTGAGCAGCTCCCTCGATCACCGTCGGACCGGTCGAGGCGGCACGATGCGACCGGTCCTCGGACGCAGACGCGCCCCGCGGTTCAGCGTTCATGTACACATGTTCACTGAACTCGCGGGGCGCGGTCAAGCACCGCCGCTGTGGCGGACGACCCGGTCAGGCCTTCTCGTCGGCCTCCGGCGTCGGCTCGGCCGTCGCAGTGTCGGCCGGAGCCTCGGCCGCCTCTGCTGCTTCTGCTGACTCGGCTGCCTCTGCCGCCTCGGCCTCGGGGTCACCGATCGAGCCGTCGGGACGGAGGTTCGCGAGGTCCACCGTGGCACCGGAGGCGTCGGTGACCGTGGCCGACTCGACGATGCGCGCGAGCGCCTTGCCCCGCAACACCTCGGCCACCATCTCGGGGATGTGGTTGTGCTGCAGCATGTGCTGGATGAACTCGTTCGGGTTCTGACCGGACTGCTGCGCACGCTGCATGAGGTGCTGCTGGAGCTCCTGCTCCTCGACCTCGATCTCCTCGGCCTTCACGACGGCGTCGAGCACGAACTGCGCCGCGACGGCGTCCCGGACACGGGCCTCGAGCTCGGCCTCGAACTCGTCGATGGTCTGCCCCTCGTCGTCGAGGTAGGCCTCCATGGTCATGCCGGCGTACGCGAGCTGCTGCTCGACGCTCTGGCGCCTCGCCGTCAGCTCCTCGGCGACCAGGCTCTCGGGGAGGGGCACGTCGACCTTCTCCAGCAGCGCCTCCAGCACGGCGTCGCGCGCTTCGGCGGCCTGCTCCAGGCGCTTGCCGCGCTGCAGTCGCGTGGAGACGTCCTCGCGGAGCTCGGCGACGGTGCCGAACTCCGAGGCCTCCTGGGCGAAGTCGTCGTCGAGCTCGGGGAGCTCCTGCTCCTTGACCGCGCTGACCTTGACGAGCACGTCGACCTGCTGGCCCTTGGCGTCACCGCCGACCAGCTCGGAGGTGAAGGTCTTCTCCTCGCCGGCGGACATGCCGGTCAGCGCCTCGTCGAGGCCGTCGAGCATGCCGCCACGCCCGACCTGGTAGCTGGTGCCGGTCACCTCGGCGCCCTCGACGTCCTCGCCGTCCTGGGTCGCCTTAAGGTCGATCGTCACGAAGTCGCCGTCGGCGGCCGCGCGCTCGACCTCGGTCAGCGAGGCGAAGCGCTCGCGCAGCGACTGGATCTGGGTGTCGACGTCCTCGTCGGAGACCTCGACGTCGGCCACCGAGACGGCCATGTCGCTGTAGTCGGGCACCTCGACGGCGGGCTTGATGTCCAGCTCGGCGGTGAACTCCAGGAGCTCGCCGTCCTCGAGCCGGCTGATGTCGATCTCGGGCTGCCCGAGCGGCTCGACCTCGTTCTCCTGCAGCGCGCGCATGTACACGCCCGGGAGCGCGTCGTTGATGGCCTGGTCGAGCACAGCACCCCGGCCGACCTGGCGGTCGATGACCGGCGGCGGGACCTTGCCGCGACGGAAGCCCGGCACGTTGATCTGCTTCGCGATGTCCTTGTAGGCCTTGTCCAGGCTCGGCTGGAGCTCGGAGAAGGGGACCTCGATGGTGAGCTTGGCGCGGGTGGGCGTCAACGTCTCGACGGCGCTCTTCACGGTGTTTCTCTCTCTCGCTTGCCTGATCGGGGGCTCGGCCGGCGCTGCACGGCAGCGTCCTGGTCCGGGCGGTGCGGACCGGGGTCGGTGGTCGGGGCGACAGGACTCGAACCTGCGATCTCCTGCTCCCAAAGCAGGCGCGCTAGCCACTACGCTACGCCCCGGTCTGCTGGACCCCGAGAGTGTAGAGCCCGGCACGGGTCGTACGCGAACCTGGGCGGCCGGGGACCCCGTGCCGCAGGTGTGCCAGGATGAGCGTGGTCGGCGCGTCGTCGCGGACTGCGCGGATGTAGCTCAATGGTAGAGCCCCAGTCTTCCAAACTGGCTACGCGGGTTCGATTCCCGTCATCCGCTCCACGAGTCGCCACCGGGCCGGACATGTCCGGTCCGGAGGGCGTGTCGGGCATGGACGCCCACGCGTCGGGAATGACGTCTTCATGAGCGCACTCCGACAGATCATCTCCCGCTTCACCGGCCGCGGTCGCCGCGGCCCCACGACCACCGGCGGTGCCCCCGCCCGTGGTGGGGCCTCCCACAGCCAGGACGCCCAGATCGGCCGCGCGGTGCGGTCGGCCGTACGGAAGTTCACCGGCAAGCGCTGAGCGGCGCGGGTCAGACCCGCTGCAGCACCACCAGGGCACAGTCGTCGCCGGCCCGGGCGCGGGCGAGTCCGTCCATGATCCTGGTGGTGGGGGCCGTGCGGTCCTCGCGCAGGACCTCGACGGTCCTCGTCACCATGGCGGAGATGCCCTCGTCGATCTCGAGGGTGCGGTCCTCGACCATGCCGTCGGTGTAGAGCATCAGCACGTCCCCGCGGTCGAGGCGGCCCTGGACCGAGTCGTACTCGATGTCGGGCAGGAGCCCCAGCACCGGGCCCGGCGGCTGCAGCTTCGACCAGTGCCCGAGACCGACCGGCAGGTGGACGCTGGGCGGGTGACCCGCCGAGGTGATCCAGTAGTCGCCCTCGAGCAGGTCCACGTGGGCGTGGACGGCGGTCGCGAAGCCCTCGTCCCACCCCTGGTCGACGAGGAACTCGTTGACCACGTCGAGGAAGTTCGGGCCCGGCAACCCGGTGAGCAGGGCTCCCATCGCCCCGTTGAGCACCAGGGAGCGCGAACCGGCGCCGACGCCCTTGCCAGAGACGTCCACCACCACCAGGTCCAGCCACCGGCCGTTGCCCGAGAGGTGGCCGAGCACGAAGTCGCCCGAGAACTGGGTGTTGCCGGCCGCCTGCATCCTGCTGTCCAGGCTCCAGCCCGCGGGCACCTCGGGCAGGGGGCTCTGCCGCAGGATCCGGTCGCGCAGGTCGACGAGGAGACGTTCGCCCGTACGCCCCGTGACCCCCAGTCGGTCGCGGAGGATCGCCCCGCGCAGGACGAAGGCCGTGATCGAGAAGACGGCGAGGAAGCGGAGCACCGTCTCCCAGCCCTCGATGGGCAGTCCGACGAGCATGGCGAGGAAGTTGCCGACCATCCACACGGCGAACCAGGCCAGACGGCGCGGTCCCAGCCAGATCGAGGAGAGGTAGACCGGCAGCAGCTGCACCGTGTAGAGCTCGGCGTCACGAACAACAGCCATGGCCGTGATGGCCGAGGAGAGCAGCCCGAGGAAGACCAGGGCCGACCGCTCCGACGGGTCCACACGCACCCGCTCGAGGGCACGACGCGGCAGCCGGGACCAGCGGGAGTTCACCCGTCCGGATCCGGCAGGGCCCTTGCGGCCCGGCGCCACCTCAGGTGGCGGACGCAGGGAGCGGAGGCAGCTCTCCCGTCTCCTCATAGGACGCAAGCATGCCGATACGCCGGACATGGCGTGCGTCGTTGCTGAAGTCCGTGGTGAGGAACTCACCCACGAACGACGTCATCTCCTCGATGCTGTGCATCCGTCCCCCGACAGAGATGACGTTGGCGTCGTTGTGCTCACGTGCCAGGCGAGCGGTCTCGAGGCTCCACACGAGGGCGGCGCGTACGCCGTCGACCTTGTTGGCCGCCATCTGCTCACCGTTGCCGCTGCCCCCCACGACGACACCCAGGCTGCCCGGGTCACCGGCGACACCCTCCGCGGCGCGGAGGCAGAAGACGGGGTAGTCGTCGAGGGCGTCGTACACGAAGGGTCCGTGATCGACCACGTCGTACCCCTGCTCGCGGAGCCAGGCGGCGACGTGGTCCTTCAACTCCAGACCGGCATGGTCTGACCCGAGGTGGACACGCATGCTCGGGATCCTGTCAAAGATGCAACGATTTGAGAAATCCCGCGCTCACCCCTGTGACCAGGGACGCGGCGTCGAAGACCGCGGGGTGACGCCAGAAGCCGTGCAGCATCCCGAGCACCCTGAGCGCCTGCACGCGGACGCCGAGCTCGGCCAGTCGCGCGGCCAGCCACTCCCCCTCGTCACGCAACGGGTCGTGCTCCGCGGTCACCACCAGCGTCGGCGGCAGGTCGCCGAGGCGCGAGGACCGCAGCGGCGCCAGGTCGGGGTGCTCGAGGTCCTCCGGCGACCCGGCGTACTGCTGCCAGAACCACGCCGCCTCCCGGGCGTCGAACCCCGCGGTCTCGCTCGCGTACGACGGCCACGCCGCGGCCGGGTCGAGGAAGGGGTAGACGAGCACCAGACCTGCAACGAGGGCGGGGTTGCGGAGAGTACCCACCAGGGCGAGGTTGCCGCCGGCGGAGTCCCCGTGGAGGGTCACAGGACCCTCGAGCCCCAGCTCGGCGGCGTCACGGCTCAGCACGCGCAGCACCGTGTCGACGTCGTCGGGTGCCGCAGGGAATCGGTGCTCGGGCGGTCGCCGGTAGTCGACGCTCAGCACCGGGACCGTGGAGGCCAGAGCGAGACGGCGCGCCGCCGCGTCGTGCACCTCCACGTCACCGAAGACGAAGCCCCCACCGTGCAGGTGCACCACCACCCCCGGGGCGTCGTGCCCCCGGCCCCGCGGCCGGTAGAGGCGTACGGGCACACCGTCGGCGTCGAGGTCGCGCACCTCGGCCACCTCGGGACGAGCCTCCGCCGCAGCAACGTCACGCGCCTGCGTACGCGTCGCCTCGATGTCGAAGCCGGGCTCGAAGTTCCTCGGACCCGAGGGCTGTGCCTCGAGGGAGGCCAGCGCCTGGGGGTGGAGCGCCATGGTCGGGTGCCGCGCCGTTCAGCGCTGCATCATCGCGTCGAGCGCGACCGCCACGGAGGCGGCCACGCGCCAGTCGACGCGCTCGTCGGGCACCTCGACGGCGTAGCGGTCCCGCATCGTGGGCTTGCGCTCGACCGACATGAGCACTCCCGACCGTCCCGACTCCTCCGCCTGCGCGGAGGTGAAGTCGAAGTGGATCGGCAGGAAGGGCACGTCCATCACGCGGCGCAGGATCGCGATGCCCTGGGAGCGCTCGACGCCGGTGGCGGCGTACCCGGGCCCCTCGAGGGTGAAGGTGCTGCGCGAGAGCGACTTCGCGAAGTCCTTGCTGAAGGAGGCGAGCGGGCTGCCCTCGGCGTCGACCACGTCGTACGTGGCCCCGAAGTCGAGCACCTGACGCGCGGCGAAGGAGAAGGACTCGTGGCCCTCCTCGTCCCGGAAGGTGACGCGCTCCTTCAGCGCCATGCGCTTCTGGCGCGCCTCGGCGACGTCGAGCCCGCCGGCGACGACGCGGTAGACGTTCGTGGTCATCGCGAACTTCTGGTGCAGCTCGAAGCGTGGGAGGTGCAGGACCTCGGTCATGGCGTTGCCTCCTCGTCGAGCCGGGCGAGCTCTGCCTCGACCACCGCGGTGTCGAGCTTGCGGAAGACGGGCGTCGGCTTGGCGACCGGCGTGCCCACCGTGATCGGTGAGCTCGCCCAGGCTGGCACGTCGGCGTAGTCCCCGGTGATGACCGGGTACGGCGCGCCGCCGTCGAGATCCTCGACCTCCTCCAGACGGGGCATCGGCGCGATGCGTCCCGCGCCCCCGAGCACCCGGTCGACCGCGTTCGCGCTGAAGGGCAGGAACGGGCTGAGCACCACGTTGAGGTCGGCCACCGCCTGGCACATGACGTGCAGCACCGTGCCCAGGCGCTCACGCTCGTCCTCGCCCTTGAGCGTCCAGGGGGCCTCGTCGGAGACGTAGCGGTTGACCTCGCCGACCGTACGCATCGCCTCGCCGATCGCGGCTTTCTGCCGGTGCCGGCCGATCTGGTCGCCGACGCGAGCGAAGGTCTCGCGCACGTCGGCGAGCAGCCGCTCGTCGCGCTCGGTGAGCTCGCCCACCGCCGGGATCTCGCCGAAGTTCTTCGCCACCAGGCTGGCGGTGCGGTTGACCAGGTTGCCCCAGCCCGCGACCAGCTCGTCGTTCGTACGCCGCACGAACTCGCTCCAGGTGAAGTCGGCGTCCTGGTTCTCGGGACCGGCTGCGGCGACGAAGTAGCGGAACGCGTCGGGCTGGTAGCGCTCGAGCATGTCGCGCACGTAGATCACGACGCGCTTGGAGGAGGAGAACTTCTTGCCCTCCATGGTCAGGAACTCCGAGCTGACGACCTCGGTCGGCAGGTTCAGCACGCCGTAGTCGCCCGGGTCGCCGCCCTTCTCGCCCCTCCCCGCGTACGCCAACAGCTCGGCGGGCCAGATCTGGGAGTGGAAGGTGATGTTGTCCTTGCCCATGAAGTAGTAGGACAGGGAGTCCGTCGTGCCGTCTGGGCCGGGGTTCCACCAGTCGCGCCAGGCCTCCGCGTTCCCGGACCGGCGGGCCCACTCGATGCTCGCCGAGAGGTAGCCGATGACGGCGTCGAACCAGACGTACAGCTTCTTCGTCGGGTTGTCCCGCCAACCCTCGAGCGGGATCGTGATGCCCCAGTCGATGTCGCGCGTCATCGCCCGGGGGCGGATCTCCTTGAGGATGTTCTGGCTGAAGCGGATGACGTTGGGCCGCCAGGTGCCGGACGCCTCACGCTCGTCGAGCCACTCCGCCAGCGCGTCGGCGAGCGCCGGCAGGTCCAGCAGGAAGTGCTGGGTCTCGACGAACTCGGGGGTCTCACCGTTGATGCGGCTCACCGGGTCGATGAGGTCGGCGGGGTCGAGCTGGTTGCCGCACGCGTCGCACTGGTCGCCGCGGGCGCCGGGCGTCTTGCAGATGGGGCAGGTGCCCTCGATGTAGCGGTCGGGCAGCGTGCGGCCCGTGGACGGCGAGATGGCGCCGTAGGTCGTCTGCTCGACGAAGTAGCCGTTGTCGTGGACCCCGCGGAACATCTCCTGCACCACGGCCTCGTGGTTGCGGGTGGTGGTGCGCGTGTAGAGGTCGTACGTCAGACCCAGGCTGACGAGGTCCTCGGCGATGAGGCGGTGGTTCCTGTCCGCGAGCTCCTGCGCGGTCAACCCGGCCTCGTCGGCGGCGATCAGGATCGGGGTGCCGTGCTCGTCGGTGCCCGAGACCATCAAGACGTCGTGACCGGCCATGCGCATGTAGCGGCTGAAGACGTCCGAGGGCACCCCGAAGCCGGCCACGTGGCCGATGTGGCGGGGCCCGTTGGCGTACGGCCAGGCGACGGCGGAGAGCACACGGGTCATGGCGTCACCCTAGTGAGACGGCCAGGTCGGTGGAGGGGCGAGGCTCCCGGGCCGGTGGTCGAGCAGCGAGGCGCCGGCCGAGCGTCTCGACACCGCCGGAGGCGTACGGCTCTCTGCTCAGGAGAAGTCGGGGCCCTTGTCGCGGCTGCGCTTGAGCTCGAAGAAGCCGGGAGTGCTCGCGACGAGCACGGCACCGTCCCAGAGCCGACCGGCCGCCTCGCCCTTCGGCGTGGGCGTCACGACCGGGCCGAAGAACGCGGTGCCCTCGACCTCGATCACCGGGGTGCCGACGTCCTGGCCGACGCGGTCGATGCCGTCCTGGTGGGAGGCGCGCAGCTGCTCGTCGTACGCCTCGGACTCCGCCGCCGCGGCGAGCTCGACGGGGAGGTCGACCTCACGGAGGGCCTCCTCGATGAGGGGGCGGTCCGGGGTGCGGTCCTGGAGGTGGATGCGGTTGCCCAGGGCGGTGTAGAGCGGCAGCAGCACCTCGTCGCCGTGGTCCTGGGCGGCGGCGATGCACACGCGTACGGGGCCCCAGGCACGCTTCATCGCCTCGGCGTACTCCTCGGGCACGTCCTGGCCCTCGTTGAGCACCGCCAGGCTCATGACGTGCCAGCGCGTGGTCACCGGGCGCACCTGCTCGACCTCGAGCATCCAGCGCGAGGTCATCCACGCCCAGGGGCACAGCGGGTCGAACCAGAAGTCAGCGGTCTGCGTGGTCTCAGGAGCGGTGGAGGTCATGCCGGTCTCAACCACCCGGGCGGCGAAGATGTTCCGGGTCTCGCGGCTCGGCTGGCGCCTCGCTCCTCGACCACCGGGACTAGCCTCGCGCCATGCCTGGAACCAACCTGACCCGCGACGAGGCGCGCACCCGCGCCTCCCTCCTCAGCGTCGACACCTACGACGTCGAGCTCGACCTCACGACCGGACCCGACACCTTCGGCTCGGTCACGACCGTCCGCTTCTCGGCCACGGAGGAGGGCCTCGGCGCGAGCACCTGGATCGACCTCGTCGGGGCGGAGGTCGAGGCGGCGACGCTGAACGGCGAGCCGCTGGACCCCGGTTCCCACACCGACGGTCGCCTGCCCCTGCCCGAGCTGCAGGCCGACAACGAGCTCGTCGTCCGCGCCCGCTGCCGCTACTCCCGCACCGGCGAGGGTCTGCACCGCTTCGTCGACCCGGCCGACGACAAGGTCTACCTCTACACCCAGTTCGAGGTGCCGGACGCGCGCCGCGTCTACGCGTGCTTCGAGCAGCCCGACCTCAAGGCCGTCTTCACCTTCACGGTCACCGCGCCGGACCACTGGCTGGTGGTCTCCAACTCCCCCCGGGTCGAGCCCGAGCCGGCCGGCGAGGGCGCAGGCACCTGGCGCTTCGCCCCGACCGAGCGCATGTCGACCTACATCACCGCGCTCGTGGCCGGCGAGTACGTCGAGGTGCGCGACTCCTACGCGGGCCGGGGCGGCGAGATCCCCCTCGGGCTCTACTGCCGTGCCTCCAAGCAGCCCGACCTCGACGTCGACCGCCTGCTTCAGGTCACCAAGCAGGGGTTCGCGTTCTTCGAGGAGGCCTTCGACTCCGCCTACCCCTTCGGGACCTACGACCAGCTGTTCGTGCCCGAGTACAACATGGGGGCGATGGAGAACGCGGGCTGCGTCACCTTCCGCGACGAGTACCTGCCCCGGAGCCGTCAGACCGCCGCGTTCTACGAGTCCCGCGCCAACACGATCCTCCACGAGATGGCCCACATGTGGTTCGGCGATCTCGTGACGATGCGCTGGTGGGACGACCTCTGGCTCAACGAGTCCTTCGCCGAGTGGGCCTCGCACTGGGCGATGGCGAACGCCACGGAGTACACCGAGGCCTGGACCTCCTTCGCGACCGCCCGCAAGGTGTGGGCCTACCGCCAGGACCAGCTGCCCTCGACCCACCCGGTCGCCGCCGACAACCACGACCTGCACGCCGTCGAGGTCAACTTCGACGGCATCACCTACGCCAA
Source organism: Nocardioidaceae bacterium (assembly GCA_018672315.1). Taxonomy (NCBI): domain Bacteria; kingdom Bacillati; phylum Actinomycetota; class Actinomycetes; order Propionibacteriales; family Nocardioidaceae; species Nocardioidaceae bacterium. The sequence continues at coordinate 841,181 of CP076053.1, forward strand.
GGGCGCGTCCGCGCTCAAGCAGCTCGTCGCCTGGGTCGGCGAGGAGGAGTTCGTCCGCGGTCTGCGTGCCTACTTCGCCGAGCACGCCTTCGGCAACACCGACCTGGAGGACCTGCTCTCCCAGCTCGAGGCGGCCTCCGGTCGCGAGCTGCGGCCGTGGGTCGCCGAGTGGCTGCAGACCTCCGGCGTCAACACGCTGCGTCCCGAGGTGACCGTGACCGACGACGGTCGGATGGCGGAGGTCGCGGTGGCGCAGACGGCCATCGAGGCGTACCCCACGCTGCGGCGCCACCGCATCGGCGTCGGCCTCTACGACCTGACCGACGGCCGACTGGCGCTGCGGCGACGCGTCGAGACCGACGTACGCGGCGAGCGCACGGTCGTCGAGGAGCTGGCCGGTGAGCTCGAGCCCGACCTGTTGCTGCTCAACGACGGGGACCTGACGTACGCCAAGATCCGCCTCGGCGAGCGGTCCCTGCGCACCGTGGTGCAGAACCTCGCCTCGCTCGAGGACTCCCTCGCGCGCTCGCTCTGCTGGGGCGCCGCCTGGGACATGACGCGCGACGCCGAGATGCGCGCCCGCGACTACGTCGACCTGGTGGTGCGCGCGCTGGGCAGCGAGAGCGACGTCACCGCCCTCGGCCGCGTGCCGATGTACGCCCGACAGGCCGTGGAGCGCTTCACCGCACCGGCCGACCGCGACGCCCTGCGTCGCCGCTGGGAGGCCGGCGTCCGCGGGCTGCTGCGCGACGCCGAGCCGGGCAGCGACCACCAGCTCGCCTTCGTCCGCGCGTACGCCGCCGCGTCCGTCACCGACGAGGCCCTCGACCACCTCGAGCAGCTGCTGGCCGGCGAGGCCTCGCTCGACGGTCTCGAGATCGACACCGACCTCCGCTGGACCCTGCTCAGCGCGCTGGCCGCCGCGGGCCGGGCCGGCGCCGAGGAGATCGCGGCCGAGCGTGATCGCGACGCGACCATCTCGGGTCAGGAGCGTGCGGCAGCGGCCCTCGCCGTACGCCCCACGGTGGAGGCGAAGCAGGAGGCCTGGCGCGACGCCGTGGAGCGCGACGACGTCGCGAACGAGACCCAGCGGTCGGTGGCGACCGCGTTCACCGGGGGGCGCAACCCGGCGGCGCTGGAGCCGTTCGTGGAGCAGTACCTCACCGCGGCCGAGTCGATCTGGGAGTCCAAGGGCACCCAGCGCGCCTCGACGGTGCTGGAGTACATGTTCCCGGTGCCGCTGGCCTCCGACGGTCTCATCGACCGGGTCGACCGCTGGCTGGAGGAGACCGCCGCGCCGGAGGCCGCGAAGCGGTACGTCCGCGAGGGCCGCGACGAGGCAGCCCGGGCGCTGCGGGCGCAGGCCAGCGACGCCCAGGACGCGTGAGGAGAGTCTGACTCAGGCGTCTGCGCGGTGCCGGCCCGGGGCCGGGTCGGCACCGCCGGACCGCTCCGTACGCTCTGCCTGCTTGCCACGCTGGCACGACTGGGCGATCGCGCCCAGTCCGTGCACGAGCCCTCCCGCGACGTCGTCGCGGGAGAAGCAGTCGGCCATCTCGCCGGTGATGCGGTCGAGCTCGCCCGCGGAGAGCCGCTCCTCGGCCTGCTCACCCGTGACGACCTCGATGACGCGGCGGTCGGGCGCGACCGCGATGAGCACCGAGCGTCCCGGTGAGCGCAGACGACCGTGCAGGTCGCGCGCGGCCGCACGGGTGTCCTCCCCGGTCAGCGGTCCGACGAAGACGGAGAACTCCAGGCGCGTACGCATCTCCGCGTCGCGCATCGCCGAGTCGACGCGCGTGCGCTCGGACTTGCTCAGCGCACCCTTGTCACCACCCAGCACTGGAACCGCCCCGCGCGTCGCTGCCGGTGTCGTCGGTGGCCGAGCTGCCCTCGGGCAGGTCGCCGGCGCCGCCCTTCGGGCCGCCCATCCACGTCGCGGGCACCGAGGAGCCCGACTTCTGCCTGCGGTCCGAGGCCAGACCCGGCAGGGCGAACGCCACTCCGAGCACGACGGCCAGGCCGAGCGGGACGAGCAGGACCAGCGTCAGCAGACGCAGCACGGAGACCTCCGGCGCCTCCGGCCATCCCTCGGCCGCCACGGCGTACGCGGCCGACGGCGAGGTCACGATGCTCACAGCCACACCGGCAGCGAGGCCGGCGACCACGCGGGGGCGCGTCAGGACGCGGCGCGGCGTGGGGGTCGTCGAGGTCGGCGTCGTCGTACTCACACCTGCGAGGTTATCCATTCCGAGCCGTCGCACGCGCACCCGCAGCGGTGGACGTGACCGGCCTGACGTCGGGTGCGACGGTGATCACGCCCCACCCCACACTGTCGCCCACCCTCGCTCCGGGCGCGTGGTCCCAGGGGACGAGCGCGACGGTTGGTCGCGACCGGGCGCCCTCGCTAGCCTCCGCTGCATGTCTTCCTCGGTGTCCGCTCAGAACCAGCCCGACAGCAACCAGGTCAGCGAGTCCGCCGAGCAGGCGGGCGGATGGCTGCGCGACACCCTCCTCCCCTGGCTGACCGACACCGCCGCCCCGGCGGCGGTCTCGGTCGTGGTGATCCTCCTCGGCGCGATCATCGTGCGCTGGCTCGCGCACCGGGGCATCGACCGCATCATGAAGGGCGCCGAGCACGGTCGCCTCCCGGGCCGCCTGGGCTCGATCGGGCGGTCCGTCGAGGTCGCGGCGACGCCGGGCAGCTCGCGGCGCACGCAGCGGGCACAGTCGATGGGCTCGCTGCTGAAGAACATCGCGACCGCGGTCATCTTCGGCATCGCGGTCGTCATGGCCCTTGCCGAGGTCGGCGCCGACGTGGCCCCGATCCTCGCCTCGGCCGGTGTGCTCGGGCTGGCCATCGGCTTCGGCGCCCAGTCGCTGGTCTCGGACTTCCTCTCCGGCATCGCCATCCTGCTCGAGGACCAGTACGGCGTCGGGGACGTGGTCGACCTCGGTGAGGCCATCGGCACCGTGGAGTCGGTCGGTCTGCGCATCACCCGCGTCCGCGCCGTCGACGGCACGGTCTGGTACGTCCGCAACGGCGAGATCCTGCGCGTGGGCAACCAGTCGATGAACTGGGCGCGCACCGTGCTGGACATCGGCGTCGCGTACGGCGAGGACATCCAGCGCGTGCGCGACGTGCTCGGCGAGGTCGCCAAGGACCTGTTCGAGGCCGAGGAGTTCAAGGGCAAGGTCATCGAGGCGCCGGAGGTCTGGGGCGTCCAGGAGCTCGCGGCCGACTCGGTCGTGGTGAGGGTCGTCCTCAAGACCGCGCCGCTGCAGCAGTGGGCCGTCGCCCGCGAGATGCGTCAGCGCATCAAGACCCGCTTCGACGCCGAGGGCATCGAGATCCCCTTCAGCCAGCGCGTCGTGTGGCACCGCAGCGACGACGGCACGGTCGTCTCCAGCGGTCAGGTCGAGCACTCCGGCTGATCCTGCGGTCATGCTGTGCGCATGACCACGCAGCGTCCGGCCGCCCGCTGGGCGGACCCGACCCGGTGCCCGGACTGCCGTGCCGCGCTGGAGGGTCGACCTGCGTGCCGGGCCTGCGGCCTGGCGCTGGACGGACCTGAGGCCCAGCGCCTCTTCTCGCTGCTCTCCGAGGCCGACGACGTGCTCGCCGAGCTGCGCGCACGCTCCTCGGCGTCCCGCGACCCGGCTCCGGAGACCGTCACCGCCCCCGCCCCCGCCCCCGCCGGGCGTCCCCGGCCCGAGCGGGGCTCGCGCCTGCCGTCCGCGACGGTGCCGCTCGTCCTGCTGACCGTCGGTGCGCTGCTGCTGGCGGTGGCCGTGCTGCTGTTCGCCGCCTTCACCTGGTTCCTCCTCCCCGAGATCGGCCGGGCCCTCCTGCTGCTGGTCATCGCGCTGGGCATCGGGTCAGGTGCCTGGGCCGCCTCGCGCCGCCGACTGCGGATCGCCGCGGAGGCACTCTGGCCGCTCAGTCTGTTCGTCTCCCTGGTCGGGCTCCTCCTGCTCGGGCCCGGGACCGGCCGCGCCGAGGCGGCGTGGGCGCTGGGCGCGGGCCTCGCGCTCGCGGGTGCGGCGGTGGCGGTCGCGCAGGCCCTGCACCGCCGCGACCTGGCGGTGCCGACGCTGCTCGAGGTGAGCACGCTCGTGCTGGGCGCCGTGGCCGCCGCGGCCCTGACGGGACTCGATCCCGACCTCCCGCTGCTCGGCTCCGGCGCGGCGCTGCCGGTCCTCCTGCTCGCCCTCGGGCTGTCCGTCGTGGGCGTACGCAGCCGGCTGCGTGTCACGGCGGCCGGGGCTTCCGCGGCGACGGTCGCGGCCTGGGCGGCGATCGTCGTGGTCGGCCTGACGACCGTCGTGGACGGCGGCTACGCCGCCTGGCAGCCCGTCCGCTACGCCGACGTCATCGTCGCGTTCCTCCTCGCCGCGGGCGTGGCGTACGCCCCGTTCACCCGTCTCCCGGGCAAAGCCATCGGCTGGGCGCAGGCCGCCGGTGCCGGGGCTGCCGCGGTGCTCCTCGTGCTCGCCGGCGCCGCGGCGACCACCGGCTACAGCCGCGCCACGCTCTCCCCCGAGCCGCACCTCAACGCCGCGGCACTGGTCGGCGGGGCGCTGCTCCTCCTGATCGCCACGCTGGGCTCGCCCGCCGTCGACTTCTCCGACGTGGACGGTCCCGTCCGCCGTCGGGCGCAGGGACTCCTCGCGGCGTACGCGCTGCTCGCCGTCGGCGCCGTCGTCCTGGTCGGTCTGGCGACAGCGCAAACCCTGGTGGTGGCCGGGGAGCGCCGGGGACCCCTGTCGGCCGACGCCCCCGGACTGCCGACCGGCTCGGTGACCGACTGGTGGTGGGCCGCTCCGGTGCTTCTCGCGGTCGTCGCGGCCACGCTGCCGCGGATCGCCGAGGCCTCACCCGCCCCCGGGCTCCACCGCGGCGTACGAGCCGCGCGACCCGTCACTCCGGCCGTGCTGCTGGTCGTGACGGCCGCGTGCGCCGTCGCTCCGCAGGCGCCCCTGTGGACGGTCGTGGCGACGCTTGCTGCGGCGGTGCTGGCCGCGGCCGCGGCGGCGTACGCCTCGCCCGGGCCCACCGCCGTCGTCGTACTGGCCGGCTCGGCGGCCCTGCTCGTCAAGACCTCCGTGCCCTCGGCGCCGCTGCTCGTCGTGAGCCTGACCCTCGTCACGCTGGTCGCGGGGACCATGGCGTTCCGTCTCCCCCCGCCGGGCCGTACCGCCCCCGCACCGGGCGGCACGCTCGCGCAGCTCGACCCGCCGCTCGCCGTCGGAGCAGTCGCTGCCGCTGTCGCCACGGGCGCAGGCGCCTGGGCGCTCATGACCGGACTACCGGGTCTCGACCTCCCGCCCCTCGCCGGGGCCCTGGCCGTCGTCGTCGCCGTCGGCGCGTGGGTCGTCACTCTCGGTCTGCTGCGCCGACCTCTGCCGCACAGGCAGGCGGCAGGGGCCGCGGCGCTGCTCGCCGTGGTCGCCCAGCTCGAGGGCCGCTCGGCCGCCGACAGCACCTGGATCCTGCTGGTCGCCGGCATCCTCGCCGTGCTCGTCACCGTCACCGCACCCGACGACGGGACCCCCGCCTGGGTCGGCAGCGCCCTGCTCCTCGGCGCCTCGGCCGCCCGCTCGATCGCCGGCGGGCCCCCGCCGGAGGTCGTCTCCCTCGGCGCCGGGGCGGTGCTGCTGGCGCTCGGCGCATGGCAGCTGCGGCGCCGGCCGGGCACGAGCAGTCGCCGGGCGCTGGCCCCGGCGCTGACGCTCACCCTCACGCCCACCCTGCTGCTGAGCCTCACCGAGCCGCTGGGGACGCGGACCCTCTTGGTCGTGGCCCTGGGCGTCGCCGCGTTGACGTGGGGCGCCCTGGGCGGCCTGTCGGCGCCGTTGCTCACCGGTGGCGCCGCTCTGCTCGTCGTCGGCGTACGGATGCTGGGGCCGGTCTCCAGCGTGGTGCCGTGGTGGATCGTGGCCGGTGGTGTCGGCGCGGCGCTGCTCCTGGTGGGAGCGACCTGGGAGTCGCGGCGGGCGGAGATCGATGCCGCACGTCGCTACGTACGCCGCCTTCGCTGAGCTCGTGCCGCCTGGGAGACTGGGGGCGTGAGCCAGCCGACCGAGCAGACCTTCTACGACGCCATCGGCGGCGAGCCGGTGATCACCCGCATCGTGCAGCGCTTCTACGCCGGCGTCGCCGAGGACGAGGTGCTGCGCCCGATGTATCCCGAGGCCGACCTCGCGCCGGCCGAGGAGCGGTTCCGGCTGTTCCTCATGCAGTACTGGGGCGGCCCGACGACCTACTCCGACACCCGAGGGCACCCGCGGCTGCGGATGCGCCACGCCCCGTTCCCCGTGACGCCGACGGCGGCCGAGCACTGGCTGCGCCACTTCCACGCCGCCCTGGACGCCGAAGAGCTCGCTCCGGAGCACGACGCCCGCTTCCGTGAGTACGTCGACCACGCCGCGCAGTTCATGGTCAACACCCTGCAGTGACACGGTCCGTTCACCGGCACCCGACAGCGTGGCCGCGTGGACGAGCGGGCGGTGAGGCGCGTCGACGTGCGTCTCGTGTCCGCGGTCGCTCTCGCCGTCGGCGGTGGACTCGGCCTCTCCCGGTACGCCGCGAGGGAGCTGCTGCACCGTCAGGCGCAGCACGCCCGCCGGCTGATCGGGCAGCCCCTCGGCGAGTCGGTGCCCGACGCCGACCGGGTGTGGAAGCGCAGCTACGGCGACCCGTTGCACCTGGTCCTGCTGGGTGACTCCATCGCCGCCGGGCTGGGCGCCGACCGACGCAAGGAGACCCTCGGGGGCCGCCTGGCGCGCTACCTCGCGAAAGAGCTGCGACGGTCGGTCCGGCTGACGACCCTGGCCGTCGTCGGCTCCGAGTCCGCGGACCTCACCGCCCAGGTGGATCGCGTGCAGGACGACTGCCCGCCCGATGTCGCGGTCATCGTCGTCGGTGGCAACGACGTCACGCACCGGGTGCCGACGGCCACCTCCGTCGCGCACCTCGAGGAGGCGATCGCGCGCCTGCGTGGTGCGGGCGCGGTGGTCGTCGTCGGCACGTGTCCCGACCTCGGCGCCCTCCGACCCGTGCCCCAGCCGCTGCGTACGCTCGGCTCGCACGCCTCGCGGGCCCTGGCCGCCGCCCAGCACCGGGCGTGCCTGCGCAGCGGCGCGCACCCGGTCTCGTTGGCACGCGCCGTCGGCCCCTTCTTCCTGACCGATCCGGACGGCATGTTCAGCCTCGACCGGTTCCATCCCAGCCCGCTGGGCTACAAGCGCACGGCCAAGGAGGTGCTGCCTGCCGTCGTCGAGGCCATCGCGACGGACGCCCCGTGGCTGCTCAGCCCCGCAGGCTCTCGAGCACGCCCCGCGAGCTCTGCGTGAGCTCCGCCGACCGCTGCTCGCGCGCGTCGAAGGCCACGAGCACGACCCGACCGCTGCCGAGCACCGCCTCGGACCCCTCGCGCAGCGGGTCGCGGATCACCGAGGTCACGTCGAAGGACGCCCCGCCGATGCGGCTCACCCACGAGAGGACCTCGTACGGCTCCAACCGGAAGTGCGCCGCACGCACGTGGCGCACCGAGGTGCGCGCCACGACGAGCAGGTTGTCGAAGCCACCCGCAGGCATGGAGGCATCCCCGTGGCCCAGCCACCGCTCCAGCCCGAGCATCCGCAGCCGCGCCTCCTGGAGGTACTCGACGAACTCCTCGTCGCCGACGCGTCCGTCGGCGCTGACGTCGCGCCACCGCACCCGGACCGGGTAGGACGTCGCCCCGGCCGGCACCGTGTCGGCGCGTACGGGCACCAGGTCGGCGGCGACCTCGGGACGCAGCGGCGGCTCCTGGGCCGTGCCGCCGAAGCGGGAGAGACCGTCGAGCTCGTCGGCGCCCCAGGGACGAGGAGCACCCGAGGCGTCGGCGGCGGTGAGCTCCGTCCGGGCGCGGAAGTACACCCGCGGCGCGCCGGCGGATCCCGGCACCGCGCCCTCGCCCGGACGGTCGACGACGCTCTGCTCGAGCACCACCAGGTCGGCTGCGGCGTCGACGACGACTGACTCCACGGTGACCGGGGCCTCGCGGAACATCAGCGGCGCGTCGAAGCTGACGTCCTGGCGGCGTACGTCGACGCGCACCCGGTGCGGCCCTTCCACCGGCAGCCCCGCGGCCGCCAGGAGCGCGGTGCGGGCCTCACCGACGTAGTCGAGGTAGCGCACGTTGTTGGTGTGCCCGAGCATGTCCAGGTCGCCCCAGCGCAGGGGGCAGGCGTACGTGTGGGGGCTGGTCACGGACCCATGCTGGCCCACGCCCGCAGCCTGCGACGACCGGGGCCGGGACTAGGCTCGGCGTCGCACCCGAGTCCGTCCACCGACCCTGAGGAGCTCTCATGCCCGAGGCCGTCATCGTCTCCACCGCACGTTCACCCATCGGCCGCGCCAACAAGGGCTCGCTGAAGGACTTCCGACCCGACGACCTCGCCGCGCTGATGGTGCAGGCCGCCCTGGACAAGGTCCCGGCACTGCAGCCCGACCACATCGACGACCTGCTGCTGGGCTGCGGGCTGCCCGGCGGCGAGTCCGGCCACAACATGGCGCGCGTCGTCTCCGTGCTGCTCGGGATGGACCAGGTGCCGGGCGCGACCATCACCCGCTACTGCTCCTCCTCGGTGCAGACCTCCCGCATGGCGCTGCACGCGATCAAGGCGGGCGAGGCCGACTGCATCATCTCCGCGGGCGTCGAGACGGTCTCCCGGTTCCGCAAGGGCACCTCCGACCACATCCCCGACACGCAGAACCCCGTCTTCGACGAGGCGCAGCAGCGCACGAAGGACACCGCGGCCCAGGGCCGCGACTGGCACGACCCACGGGAGGACGGCGACGTCCCCGACGCCTACATCGGCATGGGATTCACCGCGGAGAACGTCGCGAAGCTGCGGGGGCTCGACCGCAAGGAGCTCGACGAGTTCGGCGTCCGCAGCCAGAACCTGGCCGAGAAGGCCATCGCCGACGGCTTCTGGGCCAAGGAGATCACCCCGGTCACCGCACCCGACGGCACCGTCGTGGACTCCGACGACGGCCCGCGGGCCGGCGTGACCTACGACCAGGTCTCCGGTCTGAAGCCCGTCTTCCGCGAGGACGGTGTCGTCACGGCCGGCAACTGCTGCCCGCTGAACGACGGCGCCGCCGCCGTGGTCGTCATGAGCGACACCAAGGCCGCCGAGCTGGGCCTGACGCCGCTGGCGCGCATCGTCTCCACCGGCGTGTCCGGCCTCTCGCCGGAGATCATGGGTCTGGGTCCAGTGGAGTCCTCCCGGCGGGCGCTCGCGAACGCCGGCATGAGCATCGACGACATCGATCTCGTCGAGATCAACGAGGCGTTCGCGGCCCAGGTCGTGCCCTCCTACAAGGACCTCGGCATCGACATCGACCGTCTCAACGTCAACGGTGGCGCCATCGCCATCGGCCACCCCTTCGGGATGACCGGCGCGCGGCTGCAGGCCACGATGCTCAACTCGCTGCAGCACCACGACAAGCAGACCGGCCTCATCACGATGTGCGTCGGTGGCGGCCAGGGCATGGCGATGATCGTGGAACGGATGAGCTGACCCGATGAGCCAGGCACCTCCCCCCTCGCACGTCCCGACGCCGCCGTCCCACTCCGGTGTCGAGGGGGAGGTGCCGTGGCTCTCGGCCGACGAGCAGGAGGTCTGGCGGGCCTACGTCGTCGGCTCGACGTGGCTGCTGGACCAGCTCGACCGTGAGCTGCAGACCCGGCACCGCGTCTCCCTGAGCGAGTACGAGGTGCTGGTGCGGCTCTCCGAGGCCCACGAGCACCGCTGCCGCATGGCGGTGCTCTCGGACTCGCTGCGGCACTCGCGGTCGCGGATGACCCACACCGTCGGACGCCTCGAGCGCGCCGGTCTCGTACGCCGCGAGCCGGCCGCGTCCGACGGGCGCGGGGTCGATGCAGTGCTCGAGCCCGCGGGCCTCGAGCTGCTGCGCCGGGCGGCGCCGGACCACGTGCGTGGCGTACGCCGCTGGTTCGTCGACCAGGGGTCGCGCGAGCAGCTGGCCGCGGTCGGGCACGTCTTCGGTCGCATCACCGACACGCTGACCGAGGGCCACCCGGACGCCGACATCCGCTGAGAGGGCACGCCATCACCTTCGGGCGGTGATTCTGTGCCCTCTCGGCGTGATTCTGTGCCCTCTCGGCGGTCAGTCGCGGGTGAGGCGGCGGTGCGTCACGCGGTGGGGCCGGGCTGCCTCGACGCCGAGGCGCTCGATCTTGTTCTGCTCGTACGCCGCGAAGTTGCCCTCGAACCAGAACCACTGGGCCGGGTTCTCCTCGGTGCCCTCCCACGCGAGGATGTGGGTCGCGACCCGGTCGAGGAACCACCGGTCGTGGGAGGTGACCACGGCGCAGCCGGGGAAGTCGAGCAACGCGTCCTCCAGCGAGCTCAGCGTCTCCACGTCGAGGTCGTTGGTGGGCTCGTCGAGCAGCAGCATGTTGCCGCCCATCTTGAGCGTGAGCGCCAGGTTGAGGCGGTTGCGCTCTCCGCCGGAGAGCACGCCGGCCTTCTTCTGCTGGTCGGGGCCCTTGAAGCCGAACGAGGCGACGTACGCCCGGCTGGGCATCTCGAAGTTGGCGACCTTGATGTGGTCGAGGCCGTCGGAGACGACCTGCCAGACGTTCTCCTCCGCCGCGATGCCGCCGCGGGACTGGTCGACGTAGGAGATCTTGACGGTCTTGCCGACGTTCAGCTCGCCGGCGTCCGGCTGCTCCTCGCCGATGATCATGCGGAACAGGGTGGTCTTGCCGACGCCGTTGGGGCCGATGACACCGACGATGCCCGCGCGCGGCAGCGAGAACGAGAGGTCCTCCATCAGGGTGCGGTCACCGAAGGACTTCGTGAGGTTCTTGGCCTCCAGCACCACGTCGCCGAGACGCGGTCCGGCGGGGATGTTGATCTCCGCGGTGTCGATCTTCTTCATGCGCTCGGCCTCGGCCGCCATCTCCTCGTAGCGCGCGAGGCGGGACTTGGACTTGGCCTGGCGGGCCTTGGGGTTCGAGCGCACCCACTCCAGCTCGCGCTCGAGCATCTTGGCGCGCTTGGCGTCCTTGGCGCCCTCCACCTTCAGCCGGGACTTCTTCGTCTCCAGGTAGGTGGAGTAGTTGCCCTCGTACGGGTGCGTCTTGCCGCGGTCGAGCTCGAGGATCCAGCTGGCGACGTTGTCCAGGAAGTACCTGTCGTGGGTCACGGCCAGCACGGCGCCGGGGTAGGTGGCGAGGTGCCCCTCCAACCAGTTCACGGACTCGGCGTCGAGGTGGTTGGTGGGCTCGTCGAGGAGCAGCAGGTCGGGCTGCTGCAGCAGCAGCTTGCACAGCGCGACCCGGCGGCGCTCGCCACCGGAGAGGTTGTCGACCGGGGCGTCCGGCGGCGGGCACCGCAGCGCGTCCATCGCCTGGTCCAGCCGCGAGTCCAGGTCCCAGGCGCCGGCGTGGTCGAGGTCGGTCTGCAGGTCACCCATCTCGGCGAGGAGGGTGTCGTAGTCGGCGTCGGGGTCGCCGAGCTCCTCGCTGATCTTGTTGAACCGGTCGAGCTTGGTCTTGATGTCGCCGACGGCCTCCTCGACGTTCTCCAGCACCGTCGCGCCCTCGGTCAGCGGCGGCTCCTGCTGAAGCATGCCGACCGTCGCGCCCGGGTCGAGAATGGCGTCGCCGTTCGAGGCCTGCTCGAGCCCGGCCATGATCTTCATCAAGGTGGACTTGCCGGTGCCGTTGGGCCCGACGACGCCGATCTTCGCGCCGTGCAGGAAGGAGAGGGTGACGTTGTCGAGGACCACCTTGTCGCCGTGGGCCTTGCGCACGTTGCGCAACGTGAAGACGTACTCAGACATGCTGTCGAGCCTACGGGGCGACGGCCCGGGCGCCGTCACCGCCGGGTGGGGCGGCCCCCGGCGGCGCGGCGTGCCGCTCAGACGAGCGCGGGATCGGGCGCGCGCCAGCTCTCCTGCTCCGTGCCTTCGGTGATCTCTCCGGTGTCGGGGTCGACGCCGGCGGGGGCCTCCGCCTCGGCCGGCTGCTCCTCGTCCTGCTCCTGGCGCGACGTGCGTGCCTCGGGCTTGGTGAAGCGACTGTTGCCGCGGCTCAGGTCGTGGCCGACGGCGGTCGCGTCGATCTCCCAGTCGGAGTTCTCCACCCCGTTCTCGCCGGTCCAGCTGCTGCGCCGGAGCCGACCGGTGACGATGACCGCCTCGCCGCGCTGCACGGACTGGGAGACGTTGCGCCCCAGCTGGCCCCAGGCGCGCACCGAGTACCAGGCGGTCTCGCCGTCGACCCACTGCCCGTCGCGGCGCACGCGGGGCGTGGCGCCGAGGCGGAACTTCGCGAGGCGGGAGTCGGCGTCGAACTCGTGGACCGTGACGGGGCCGCCGACCCAGCCCTGCACCGTGACCTGCGTGTCGTACATGAGGGACCTCCTCCGGGCAATGCCCGGGCCTGGCGCCCCGGACGGGCACCGCGTACGCCCACCCTGGGGGCGTCTCGCGCGTCCGGCGAGCGGCGAGGACTCCGGTGGTGGAGAACCCCGCAGGGTGGCGCCCGGGCACGGCAACCGGCCCGCCTCAGGTGCCGTGGACGCCCTCGTACGCCGTGACCTGGTCGCGGCACACGCCGTCCAGGGGCCCCAGCACCTGGAGCTGCGCGACCTCGGCCACGCGCTCGCGCAGCACGCGGTCGATGCGGCGGGCCGAGCGGGCCGCGGAGACCGAGACCAACCACCGGGTCAGCAGCGCGAGCAGGACGCCGCCGAGGACGCCGACGGCGAGCAGAAGCGTCGGCACCGGCACCGTCCCGACGCGGCCGCCGAGCGCCAGGTCGGGCAGCGGCACCACGAGAAACGTCGCGAACGCGTTCAGCAGCAGCCAGATCGCGCCCACCAGGCCGGTGGCCAGGAGCAGCCACTGCAGCACGCGCACGCCGCGCATCCACGCGCGGGGGCGCTCGAGGCCCAGGTCGGCACCGGCGACCGCCTGGTCGAGCGCATCGGCCAGGTCCTCGGGCACCGGGCTCGCGGCCGCGCGCGCCGCCGTGCGCCAGACCTCCGGGAGGTCGCCGCACCGTGCCTCGACCGCGTCCCGCACCGCACGCTCGACGTGGGCGCGCTCGACCGCACCGGGCGGCGGCAGCGAGGTGCGCGCCGCCGTCACGAGGTCACCGGAGCGCGGGCCGCGGTCCAGGTGCAGCCGGCGCAGCGGGTCGGGGCGCAGCCCGGCGATCCATGAGGTGATCGGCCACCCGGTGGCGACCCGTCCGCGGCGGCGGGCCGACGTGCGCGCGGCGGCGACGACCGTCGGCACGCCCGCAGCCGCGCTGCAGGCGTCGACCACCGTCTCCCGCTGCGTCAAGGACAGCTCGCCGGCAGGGACGGTGCCCACGACCCGCTCGAGCCGGTCTCCGGCATCGACCAGGTCGGCGAGCAGCCGACCCCGGGCCGCCTCACGCTCGGCCGTGCGTCGCGCGATCTCCTCGGCCAGGGGTTCCAGCCCGTCGCCACGCGTGGCGGAGGCGGGGAGCACGACTGCCTCGCCGAGTCCGCCGACGGCCAGCAGCCTCCGGAGGTCGGCGAGCACGACCTCGACCTGGTCGGGCGGCAGCCGGTCCACCTGGTTCAGCACCACCACCGACCGGCCCGCATGACGCCGCAGCGGGGCCAGGTAGCGGTCGTGCAGGGCCGCGTCGGCGTACTTCTGGGGGTCGACGACCCAGACGAAGACGTCGACGAGGCGGCTGAGCCGGTCCACCTCGTCGTGGTGCTCGACGTGGGTCGAGTCGTGGTCGGGCAGGTCCAGCAGCACCGTGCCCGCGAGGTCGGTGTGGTCCCCGCCCGCGACCTGGTGGCGGCGGGCTGCACCGATCCAGTCCAGCAGCGGGCCGGGGTCCGGGTCGACCCCACCGGCGCCACCGACCCCACCGGCGCCACCGACCCCACCGACCCCACCGCGCGCCGGCCAGACCGCGGCGCTCGTCTCGGTCGTAGTGGGACGCCGCAGTCCCGGCTTGGCGACCTCGGCCCGGCACAGCGCGTTGAACAGCGAGGACTTGCCCGACCCGGTGGCACCCGCCACGGCCACCACGGTGTGGTCCAGCGACAGCGCGAGCCGCCGGCCCGCGCGCTCGAGCACCTCCCGGGCCGCTGCGACCTCGGGCGCCGAGGCGACGGGCTCGTGGCGTACGCACGCGGACACGGCCTGCTCCAGCCCTGCCACGCGCTGCTCGACGTCGCGCCGGTCCACGCCGGCGCCGAGGAGGTCCCGAGCACGCTCGCGCAGGCTCACGACCACCCCCTCCCGCCGCGGACGCCGGCGGCCGCGCGGACGGCGCCGGCGCGACGCAGCAGCTGGCGGTCCGGTGCCGTCGAGGACCCGTGGTCACCGAGGTCGGCCAGATCCCCGCCGTCGAGCAGCGCGGTGAAGCGCGCACGCTCGGTGAGCATCAGGTCGGTGACACGTCGCGAGAGGTCGTTGCGTGCCTGGGCGGCGAGGCGGCGTACGGCCTGGTCGCCGAAGACGGCCTCGAGGAGCTTCTGCCCGACGACCGCCGACCCTCCGGCGACACCGACCTCCGCCCCGGCCAGCAGACCGCCGGTATGGGCGAAGACGACGACCATGAGTGCGACGCCCAGGCCGTTGACGCCGAAGGCGAGGAACCGCGCCGTCGACCGCTTCTCTGCCCCCTCGGAGCGGACGAGCTCCAGCACCCCGGCCTGCCACTCCCGCACGGCCCGCTCGGTGCGCTCGCGCAGGTCGCGCGAGGCGCGCCCGAGGTCGGCGTCGCCACCGGCGAGGAGGTCGCGGCCCGCCGGGTGCGCGACCCAGGCCGACCGTGCCCGCTCCGCGGCCCGCTCGCCGTGCTCGACCACCAGCACCTCGAGCCGCGACTCCACCGCCTGGCTGACCTGCAACGGTGCGGGCGGCCGCCCGGTCACGGCGGCGGCGACGCGGTCGCGCAACCGTCCGGCGCCCGTCTCCAGGGCCCGCAGCACCTTGCCGGCACCGACGAACTCCTGCCAGCGCGCCAGCACCTCCCCACGCAGCAGGGTCCCGTCGCTGCAGGCGTCGTCGACGTCGCGCACGGCGTCGTCGTACGCAGCCGCGGCGTCACGCTCCAGTGCTGCGCGCGCGACCTGCTGCTCCTCGACGGCCGCGGCGAGGTGTTCCGCGCGTTCGCACGCGGCGGCGAGGGCGCCGTCCAGCGTGCGGCGCACGACCTCCGCCCGGGCCTCGGCGTCGGCCGCGAGACCGTGCAGCCAGTCGCGGATCTCAGCGACCCGGTCGGCGGCCAGCAGTCCGCGCCCGTCGAGCGCTGCCTCGGGCACCGTCATCAGCCGGGCCTCGGCCAGACCTCGCTCGTCCAGCATCTCGCGCAGGTGCCCCGCGACCTCCGCCACCGCGGCGTCGTCCGTGCGGTCGAGCACGAGCCCGAGGGCGACGGAGCGCTCGGCCGCTTCCGTGAGGAACCCCCACGGCACCTGGTCGGCATATCGCGCGGCCGTGGTCACGAAGACCCACAGGTCGGCGGCTGCCAGCAGCTGCGCGGCCAGCGCACGGTTCTCGGCCGCGACCGAGTCGATGTCGGGTGCGTCGAGCAGCGCGAGACCGCGCGGCACCCCCGGGTGGGCGACCAGGCGCAGCGCGCCCGGCCCGGGCTCGGGACCGGTCCCGGTCACCCGGGCGAGACTCGGCAGCACGCGGGTGTCCTCGAACCAGGCCACGTCCTCGGGGTGGTGCACCAGCACCGGCGCCCGGGTGGTGGGTCGCAGCACGCCGGGCTCGGAGACCCGCGCCCCGACCACCGAGGAGACCAGCGTGGACTTGCCGGATCCGGTCGATCCACCGACCACCGCGAGCAGCGGCGCGTCGAGCGAGGCCAGCCGGGGCAGCACGTAGTCGTCGAGCTGCGCCACGAGCGCGTCGCGGTCCGCGCGCGCCTGGGAGGCACCCGGCAGCGACAGGGGCAGCGGCGCCGAGGCGGCCTCCGTACGCAACGCCAGCACCTGCCCCGCCAGGTCCGCGGGCGAGGCCGGCTGCGTGCCCGCGGCCCTCACCAGCCGCCCCCGGAGACGGCCCGGTCGTCGCCGGGGAACCGCACGGCGGGCCGCACCTGCTGCATCTGAGCGAGCAGCCGGGCGCCGCGTTCGCGACCGTCCTCGGGCGGGTTCCCGCGGATCATGCGGTGGTGCAGGAACCCCAGACGCACCGCGAGCTGCTGGTAGTGCTCGGTGGCGTCGCGAGCCCTTCGGCCGCCGACCCGGCGGGCGTGCGTACGCATCGCCTTGCGCCCGTCGAGGTTCACCAGCCACGGCACCTCGCGAGGATCCAGGAGCCCGCGGTCGGCGGCGTCGGTGAGCGAGCGCTCCAACATGCGCCGCTCTCGCCGACGCGCCCACACCGCGAGCACGACCAGCACCGCGAAGGCGGGCAGCATCACCACGACGTAGGTGCCGAGGAAGCCGGCGGCGCCGCCGTAGAGCGCGGAGCTGTTCCACATCATGTGCGTCACCACCGCGAGCACGTAGCCGACCAGCGGGGCGAGGATGCGGACCAGGCCCGACCGTGAGGTGACCGCGAGACCCAGACCGATGCCGATGAAGGAGGTGAAGAGCGGGTGCGCGAAGGGGCTGATCAGCCCGCGCAGCACGAAGAGGCCCACGGCGGACCCCAGGCCCCCACCGCCGCCGTCCTCGCCGAGGTAGGCCGCGGAGAGGTAGAGGACGTTCTCGGTGAAGGCGAAGCCGATGCCGACGAAGCCCGCGTACACCAGCCCGTCGAGCACTCCGTCGAGGTCCTTGCGCCGCAACCACACGACGAGGCCCACGAACGCACCCTTCGCCGCCTCCTCCACCACCGGGGCCACGAGCGTCGCCGAGTCCGCCTCGGGCCGTCCCACCAGCACCTGGTCGAAGGCCTGGAAGACGATCGCGGCGCTGGTGGCGACCAAGGCACCCCAGCCGAGACCCAGCAGCAGCAGGGAGCGCGGCTCGGGTTCGTAGCGGTCGAGCCACAGGTAGAGCGCCAGCACCGGTCCGACCGGCAACGCGGCCAGCACCACGGCCACGACGAGGGCGTCGGAGGCCCCGATGCTGAGCAGCACCAGGGCCGTGATGAGACCGCCGACCAGCAGGGCCACCGTGACCAGCACGGTGAACAGGGTGGTCCGTACCCGGCCGGGCTCGGGAGGGAGCGCGGCGGGGCGTACGGCGGGGCGGGCGGCCATGGGCTCACAGTAGAGCCGTCGCGGCAGCCGGGGTCGTAGCCTGAGGCGATGAGCAGCGAGCAGCAGGCGGCCACGACCGACACCGGTGAGGAGTCCCACGACCCGTCGGTGCCGCGGGCGTACGCGGACTTCATGCGCACCGGGTGGGGTGAGCGGCCGCTGGACGTCTCGCGGCACCCCGTCGCCGACTCGGCGGAGCGTCGGCGCAAGGCGATCGCGGCGATGTTCCCCGGGGAGCGTCTCGTGGTGCCGGCAGGCGGCTACAAGGTGCGCGCGAACGACACCGACTACCGGTTCCGTCCCGACACCGCGCACACCTGGCTGTGCGGCAACCAGACCTCCGACGCCGTGCTCGTGCTCGAGGACGGCGAGGCCACGCTGTACGCCCGGCCCCGCTCCTCCCGCGACACCGACGAGTTCTTCCGCGACCGGCAGTACGGCGAGCTGTGGGCCGGCCGCCGGCCCTCGCTCGGGGAGATCGGTGAGACCCTCGGCGTGCGGACCAGGCACCTCGACGAGCTGCCGGACGTGCTGCGCGGAAGGGGGCGTACGCGTCTGCTGCGCGGTCGCGACGGGCGCATCGACTCGCTCGTACGCCCCGACGCCGCCGCCGATGCCACGGTCGACGCCGAGCTCGCCCGGGCGCTGTCGGAGGCCCGACTGGTCAAGGACGACTGGGAGCTCGGCGAGCTGCGCGCCGCCTGCGACGCCACCACGCTCGGCTTCTCCGACAGCGTCGCCGACTGGGACAACGCGCTCGTGCACGGCGAGCGCTGGATCGAGGGCACTTTCTTCCGGCGTGCCCGCACGATGGGCAACGACCTCGGCTACGACTCGATCGTCGGCGGCGGCCAGCACGCCACGACGCTGCACTGGATCACCAACGACGGACCCCTCGTGCCCGGCGAGATGGTGCTGCTCGACATGGGGGTCGAGGCGACCAGCCTCTACACCGCCGACGTGACCAGGACGCTGCCCGTCTCCGGTCGGTACTCCGCCCTGCAGCGCGAGCTCTACTCCCTGGTGCTCGAGGCGCAGCAGGCCGGCATCGACGCCGTCCGCCCCGGGGTGCCGTTCCAAGCGGCCCACCAGGCCGCGATGCGCGTGCTCGCCCACGCGCTCGAGGACATGGGGCTGCTGCCAGTCAGCGCCGAGGAGGCCCTGGACCCCGAGTCCCGGGTGTACGCCCGCTGGACCCTGCACGGCACCAGCCACATGCTCGGGATGGACGTGCACGACTGCGCGGCGTCCGACCCGGGCGCCTACCCGAAGGGGGACCTGGCCGAGGGCATGGTGCTCACGGTCGAGCCGGGGCTCTACTTCCAGTCCGACGACCTGCTGGTGCCCGAGGAGCTGCGCGGCATCGGCATCCGCATCGAGGACGACGTCGTCGTGACCGCCGACGGCTGCGAGAACCTCTCCGAGGCACTGCCCCGCGACCCCGACGCGGTGGAGGAGTGGATGGCGCGGCTGCGGGCCTGACCGCTCCGACCTCCCCGGACGGTCGGGCCCGCTGCACCTAGACTTGCCGGTCTGGCCCCTGTAGCTCAGCTGGATAGAGCAAGAGCCTTCTAATCTCTAGGTCGCAGGTTCGAATCCTGCCGGGGGCGCCGTGGCCTGCCTCAACCCTGCAGGCCCGCCTCGATGCGCTGCTGCAGCTGGGCGATGAGGTCGGCCTCGGAGGCGGCGTCGATCTCCTCGCCGTCCACGTACACGGTGGGCGTGCCGCTCACGCCCTCGTCCTGGGCGGCCTCGGTGCCGTCGGCGACCCAGTCCTCGAAGGCGCCGCCCTCGATGCCGCTCTCGACCGCGTCGCGGTCGGCGCCGGCCGAGACGGCGAGGTCCACGAGGTCGGACTCGTCGGGGAACGGTCCGGACTCCGAGGGCTGGTTGGCGAACAGCTGGTCGTGGAACTCCTTCGCGACCTCCGGCCCCTCGGCGTCGAGGACCACGGCGTACGCGTTGGCGGCCAGGCCGGAGTACTCACCGGCGCGTGAGAGGAAGTTCAGCGGCCGGAACTGCACCTCGACGTCGCCGTCGGCCACGTAGTCGCTGAGGATCGGCGTGCTGGCCGCCTCGAAGTTGCGGCAGAAGGGGCACAGGAAGTCCTCGTAGACCACGACCTCGACAGGCGCGGCGGCCTCTCCCCAGGGCACGGCGAGACGTCCGGCCTGTGCGTCCTCGGGACCTCCGGTGGTGGCGACCGCGCCGGCGGGGGCCGTGCCGGCCGCCGGTGCCGACCCGTCCTGGTTCGAGATCACCAGCGCGGCCACACCGCCGACGAGCACCAGCACCACCACGGCGACCGCGCCGATCAGCGCGGAACGCTTGCGGCGCTCCTTGCGCTCGGCCTCCTTGCGCAGCGCGGCGGCTCGCTCGGCGGCCGCGGACTGGGCGCGACGCTGCGACTTGGACCCCTTGGCCATGTGCTGTTCTCCCGTGACGACGTGGTGCGGATGGGACGGACGTACGCGCCCATCGTAGGGAGGCCGTCCGCACCGACCACACGGCCCGACACGGCGACGGCGCGCAGGTAGCCTCGCCCCCATGAGCGACCGGCTGGTGTGGATCGACTGCGAGATGACGGGCCTGGACCTCGAGGCCGACGCGCTGATCGAGGTGGCGGCGCTCGTCACCGACTTCGACCTCACCGTCATCGGTGACGGCGTGCAGGTGGTCGTCAAGCCCCCGGCGCCCGCGCTGGAGCAGATGGGCGACTTCGTGCGCGACATGCACGTCTCCTCGGGGCTGCTTCCCGAGCTCGAGCACGGGGTCACCCTCGCCGAGGCCGAGGACCAGGTGATCGCGTTCCTCCGCGAGCACTGCCCCGACGGCTCCCGCCCACCCCTGGCCGGCAACTCCATCGGCACCGACCGCGCCTTCCTCGCGCGCGACATGCCCCGGCTCGAGAGCTCCCTGCACTACCGCAACGTCGACGTCTCCTCGGTCAAGGAGCTGGCCCGCCGGTGGTACCCGCGGGCCTACTACGCCTCCCCGGAGAAGACCGGCAACCACCGCGCGCTCGCCGACATCCAGGAGAGCATCGAGGAGCTGCGCTACTACCGCGAGGCGATCTTCGTGCCCCAGCCCGGCCCGGACTCCGCGTCCGCCCGCAGCATCGCCGCCACCCACGGCGGAGCCATCACCGGCGCGGACTGACCGCGCCTGCGTCGCAGACGGCACGCTGTGTAGAATCTGCGACCGACCCGCGAGGGTCCCTGGTGGGCGTAGCTCAGTTGGTAGAGCGCCGCGTTGTGGTCGCGGATGTCGCGGGTTCAAGTCCCGTCGTTCACCCCATTCCGTCCCGCGCCGTCCGCCCCCGTCGGGGCGGGCGGCGCGGCGCGTTACGGTCCGGACATGAGCCCCACAGCACCTTCGGCAGCGTCCTCCGGGCACCTGGCCGGCACCTACGACGTCGTCGTCGTCGGCGGCGGTCACAACGCCCTCGTGGCCGCTGCGTACCTCGGTCGTGCCGGACGCTCCGTGCTGGTCCTCGAGCGGCTCGACCAGCCCGGCGGGGCCGCCGTCTCCGGCAGCCCGTTCCCCGGCAAGGACGTCCGTCTCTCGCGCTACAGCTACCTCGTCTCGCTGCTGCCGCAACGGGTGCTCGACGACCTCGGCGTACGCCTGGAGCTCAGGTCGCGACGTACGGCGTCCTACACGCCGGTGCTCCGTGACGGTGTCGCCGGCGGTCTGCTCGTCGAACGACCGGAGGGCCAGGCGACCCGGGAGTCGTTCGCGGCCGTCACGGGAGGCGACGAGGCGTACGACGCCTGGCAGCGGTGGGGCGCCGACGCGGAGCGACTCGCCCGCGCCGTGGAGCCGACGCTGACCCGGCCGCTGCCTCGGGCGTCGGACCTGCGCGACGCGGTCGGCCACGAGGTCTGGGACGACCTGGTGGAGCGTCCCCTCGGCGACGTCCTGGTCGAGCGCTTCGTCGACGAGGTGGTGCGGGGGGTGGTCGCCACCGACGCGCTGATCGGCACCTTCACCGACCTGCACTCCCCGGAGCGGTTGGCGAACCGCTGCTTCCTCTACCACGCGATCGGCGGCGCGACCGGGGAGTGGCGGGTGCCCGTCGGCGGCATGGGCGCGGTGAGCGCGGCGCTGGCCGAGGCCGCCTCGAGGCACGGCGCCGAGGTGCGGACGGGCTGCGACGTGGAGGCGGTGGACGCCTCCGTGGACGGCGTCGCGGTGCGCTTCGCCGGGCCCGACGGCGTCTCGACCGTCCGGGCGGCGCACGTGCTCGCAGGCGTCTCCCCCGCCGAGCTGCGGCGGCTGCGCGGCGTGAGCGAGCCGGCGACCGGGCCGGCGGGCGCGGGACCCACCGGTGCGGTCGAGGGAAGCCAGCTCAAGATCAACATCCTCGTGGACCGGCTGCCGCGCCTGCGCTCAGGTGTCGACCCGGCGGTCGCCTTCGCGGGCACGTTCCACGTCGCCGAGACCTGGGACGAGCTGGACCGGAGCCGGGCCGAGGCGCTGGCGGGCGAGCTGCCGAGCCGGCCGTGCGGCGAGCTCTACTGCCACTCCCTCACCGACGACAGCATCCTCGGCGCAGACCTGCGCGGCAGCGGGACCCACACGCTCACCTGGTTCGGCCTGAACACCCCCGCCGCTCTCTTCAGCGGTGACGGGGAGCGGCGAGCCGCTGTCCGCGACGAGGCCGTACGCCGCGTCATCGCCGCGGTCGACGAGCACCTCGCCGAGCCCCTGGGCGCCTGCCTCGCCACCGACGCCGAGGGGCGGCCCTGCCTCGAGGCGCTCGTGCCGCAGGACCTGGAGGACCAGCTGCGACTCCCCGGCGGCCACATCTTCCACGGCGACCTGGGGTGGCCGTGGCGCAGCGACGACGAGACGCCGCGTACGCCGGCGGAGGCCTGGGGTGTCGCGACGGACCACCCCCGGCTGCTGCTGTGCGGCTCGGGGGCGGTCCGTGGTGGCGCGGTCAGCGGCATCGGCGGCCACAACGCCGCCCACGCCCTGCTGGAGACGGCCTCGGGCTGACGGGACGCCGGTGCCGCGACTCCGATCTCAGATGCCGGTCGGGTCCACCTGGGCGACCGGCTCGGTGGTCGGCTGCTCGGACCCTCCGGCCGGCTCGACGGTCACGGCGAGCTCGGTGCCCGGCTCGGGCAGGTCGAGCGCCGTCCCGCGCTCGTCGAGCACCGTGACGCTGCGGGCCGTGCCGTCGCGGAGCAGCCAGAGCTGGTAGACGCGGTCTTCTCCCAGCTGCGGCATGCGGCTGGCGTCGACCGCGACGCGACGGGTGCCGGCCGACGCGGCCACCTGCAGGACACCGTCGCCGGGAACCGGCACCTCGAGCGTGTGCACGTCCTCGGCGGCGAAGACCTGCGAGGCCGCGACCTGCATGGACGGATCGTCGACCGAGGTCGCCACGACGCCCGCCCCACCGATCAGCGCCGCCGCCGCAGCCGCCGCCACCAGGCCGCGACGCCAGCGAAAGGCTCCTTTTGCGGCGACGCGAGCACCCCACCGGTCGTCGTCGGACCGGGCGCTGGACACGTCGGTGGCGGGCACCAGTGGCGGCAGCTGCCGCTGCTCGTCGACCTGCCTCAGCACGGCCGCACGCAGGCTCGACGGCACCTCCCGCGCCTCGAGCGCCCCGAGCGCCGCCGTCACGGCCCGGAACTCCTCGGTCTCGACGCGGCAGGTGTCGCAGTCGGCGAGGTGGCTCTCGAACTCGGCTTCCTCCTGCACGCTCAGGGCGTGCAGCGCGTACGCACCGGACAGGGTGTGGACGTCGGTGCTCATCAGGCTCGTCCTTCCAGGCAGTCGCGCAGCCTGATCAGGCCGTCGCGCATCCGTGTCTTGATGGTGGGCAGCGGCTTGCCGAGCAGCGCCGCGACCTCCGGATAGCTGTATCCCTGGAAGTACGCGAGGCGTACGGACTCCAGCTGCAGCTCGGTCAGGGTGTCCAGGCAGCCACGCACCTCGGCGTGCTCGTCGGCGCGGATGGCCGCCTGCTCGGGAGCGTCGTGGTCGATCTCGTCGAGGGCCGCGTGCCCGTCGTTGCGCCGCTGGGACTCACTGCGGCGTACGGCGTCGACGGCTCGGCGGTGCGCCACCGTCAGCACCCAGGTCTTCGCCCGGCCCCGGTCGGGGTCGAAGCGGGTGGCGTTGCGCCACACCTCCAGGAACGTCTCCTGGGTGACGTCCTCGGCGAGGGACGGGTCGCGGACGACCCGTCGCGCGATGCCGAGGACGCTGGGTGCGAGGAGGTCGAAGAGATCCGCGTACGCCGCCCGGTCGCCGCGGGCGACCTGGGTGAGGAGTGCGTCGGGATCCTCCGGCGGTGCGGAGTGGACCAGCTTGAGCCCGGTGTCGGCGGCCATCGGCCCCCCTGTCTTCTCGGTGTCGCCCGTGGTTCGGCCCCCCGGGCCTCCTGGATGGGTCACGGACATCATCCTCGCCCGGTTTCCGTCGCGCCGGGACCCGCTGCTAAAGTTGCTACCGCTCCACGCGCCATTAGCTCAATTGGCAGAGCAGCTGACTCTTAATCAGCGGGTTGTAGGTTCAAGTCCTACATGGCGTACGCCTCTCGACGGCCCGGACCGCTGCGGTCCGGGCCGTCGCTGCGTTCGAGGAGCACCATCGTCTCCACGTGCGCCGTCTGCGGGAACATGTCGAAGACGCGCGCGCGCGTGACCGTCCACCCGGGCAGCCGGTCGAGGTCGGCGCCGAGCGAGCCGAGATGACAGCTGGAGTAGACGAGGCGCTGCACGCCGCTCCCGGTGAGCCAGGTCGTCAGCTCGCCGATCCCGCGCCGCGGCGGGTTCACCACCACGGTGCCGGGGTGGTCCTCCGGGGCGGCGGACGCGGCGTACGCACCGGCGTCGGCGTGCAGGAACTCCACGTCGAGGCCACCGCCCGCAGCAGCCTCACGGGCGGCGTCGACCGCCTCTCCGCTGGACTCCACCCCCACGACCGGCGCGAGCGCTCCCGCTGCCGCCGTCGCCAGCGCGAAGCCGCCGACCCCGCAGTAGAGGTCCCACGTGCCGCGGCGGAGCCGGCCGCTCCTGCCCGACTCCTGCATCCATCGTGCCGCGGTGTCGTAGAGCTGCGCGGCGACGTGGTGGTTGGTCTGCAGGAACCCGCCCGGACGCAGCGCGAGGCGCAGCGGCCCGTGTGAGGTCGGCAGGGCGATCCCGAGCGTCCCGTGGTCGGTGAGCAGGTGCTCCTCGGGCCCCTCGAGCACCGCCGCGTGGGCGGGCTGGATGTTCGCCGAGGCGACGACGAGGTCGGGCAGTGCCGCCCGGAGCGCCGGCAGGTGCTTGCGCAGGCGCAGCAGGGCCTCGGTGGAGCGGAGCACCCACCGGACCATCAGGCCCCCGTCCGGCGCCACGGTGACCAGCACGTGCTTGAGCTCACCTCGACGGGCCGGCACGTCGTAGGGCACGAGACCGGCGAGACCGACGTGGTCGGCCAGCACCGGCAGTGCCTGCACGAGACGGGGGTCGTGCAGACCGCAGTCCCGCAGGTCGATGCCTCGCCCTGCCGGGTCGAGGATGCCGAGGGTGGGCTGCTC
This sequence comes from Nocardioidaceae bacterium, assembly GCA_018672315.1. Classification (NCBI taxonomy): domain Bacteria; kingdom Bacillati; phylum Actinomycetota; class Actinomycetes; order Propionibacteriales; family Nocardioidaceae; species Nocardioidaceae bacterium. The sequence goes on from CP076053.1 coordinate 865,970, forward strand.
GACGGTGCCGGCGACGACCATCTTCGCCTTGTTGCGGAAGCCGCTCTCGGGGCCGGTGGCCACCGGCTCCCAGACCTCCGGCGGCACCGACGGCAGCGCCTGCGACGCCATGGCCGCCACGTCGTGAACCTGCTCGGCGTAGGGGGTGCCCATCCACCGGCACGAGCGGCACCGAGCCGCGTCGAAGTGAGGGCACCGCACGCGCGAAACGTAGCGAAAGCAAGGACAAGGTCAAGATTCGGCCCGACCCCTCTCACCGGGAGCGCGGGGTCGTCGATGATCGAGGGGATCCGCATCGACGTCGACACGGCACGGACGCCGCGTCGGGATGCGGTCGCAGGGTTCTCCACGGAAGGAGACATGATGACCAGACGCGCCACCACCCCCGTCCTCGTCGCCGTGCTCCTCGTCGTGCTGCTCGCCGGGGCCGCCTTCGCCGGGCACCCCGGCTACGCCCTCACCTGGCCGGCTGCGGGCCTCGCGTGCCTGGTCCTGCTGCGGGTGCCGACACCGGCGGACCTCGGTGCCGCCGTCGGGCTCGCCGCGTTCGCCGCCGGCGCGCTGTTGCTGGGCGGCTGCGGCACACCGATCGCGGTGGCCTCAGGCCTGGCGATCGCGGCCGGCGCGCTGGTGACCCGCCGGGTCCTGCGACCCGGACCGAGCGACTTCGACGTCGTCGACGCCCGCAGCCTGCTCCGGCTCGTGGTCGGGGTGGCGCTCGGTGCCTCGACCTCGGCGCTCGTGCTGGTCGCGGTCGCGCACTCGGGCGGCGTCGAGGTGACCGGTGACGTCATCCTGGTCAGGTTGGCGTCGACGGCCTCCTCCATGCTGCTGCTGCTGCCGCTGCACCGTCTTCTCCGCAGCGGGGGGTCCGAGGCCTGGACCGAGGTGCAGACCTGGGCACCGGCCGAGGCGTGGACCCAACGCTGCCTCCTGATCGCCCTGGCCCTCTTCTGTCTCCTCCAGCCGTGGTCCGCCGTCCTGCCGGTCGCCCTGGTCGTCCCGGCGCTGTGGAGCGCTCTGCGCGCCGGTCGTCGCGAGGTCACGCTCCAAGCCGTCGGGCTCTGCACCGTCGCGTACGTCGCGGCGCTCGCCGAGGTGGGCCCGGCGTCGGTGGCGGCCTCCCGCGGCTTCTCGACCACCGAGACCCTGGTCTCGACCCTGTTCTTCATCGCGCTGGCGGGAGCCTTCACCGTGCCACCGGACCTGGTGGTGCGCGCGCACCTGACCACCGTGGGCCGCGAGCGCCAGTTCTCGAGGAGCCTGGAGCTCGTTCTCCACGCCTCCGACCACGTCGCGATCATGCTCACCGATGCCACCGGGAGCGTGCAGCAGGCCAACGGCCCGGCAGCCGCCGTCGCCGGCGCCGAACCCGAGGATCTCGTCGGGCTGCCGTTGCCGTGGTTCGACCTGGCCGAGACGCATGGACAGGGCGCCGGGGGGTGCACCGCGGCCGAGCTCCCCGCGATCCTCGCCCGCGCCAGCACGCAGCCCGCCAGGGACCACCGCGTCCGCATGCCCGACGACTCCTGGCGCTGGTTCGAGGTGAAGGTCGACGAGGTGCGTGACGGCGCACTGCTGCACGGCTGGTTGATCACCGCCTCGGACATCACCGAGCGCGCGGAGCTCGAGCACTCGCTCCGGCGCGCGCTGGAGCGCGACCAGCAGTCGCTGCGGCTGCTCACCGAGACCGACCGGTTCAAGGACGAGCTCGTCTCGACCATCTCCCACGAGCTGCGCACGCCGATCGCCAGCATCGTCGGCTACGCGGAGATGCTGGCCGAGGAGCTCGAGCGCCAGGCCCCCGACCTCCTCGGCTTCCTCGAGCCGGTGACCCGCAACGCCCGACGGCTGCACGGCCTCGTCGACGACCTGGTGCTGCTCGACGCCCTCGAGTCCTCGGAGAGGGTGACCCCTCGGGCGCCGGTCGATCTGCGAGCCGTCGTGCTCGCCGCCGTCACCCGCGCCGACTCGCGGGCTCCCCGGGGGGTGCGGGTGACCTTCGGCAACGTCGTCGACGACCCTCGCACCGACCACCGGATCTGCGGGGACGCCGCACAGCTCACGCGAGCGGTCGACGCGCTCCTCGACAACGCGATGAAGTTCTCACCCGAGCTCGGTCGAGTGCGCGTGGACCTCGTCGTCCTCGAGAACCCCTTCGAGTCCGATGACGGCACCCAGCACACCACCCTCGTGCTCACCGTGCACGACGACGGGCAGGGGGTCGCGGCGCACGACCTCGGGCGTGTCTTCGACCGCTTCTACCGGTCGACATCGGTCTACGAGGCCCAGGTGCAGGGATCGGGTCTGGGACTGGCGCTGTGCAAGGCGATCATCGAGGCCCACGGCGGGGACATCACCCTGGCGAGGAACCCCAGGGGTGGCACGGACGTGACCTGTCTGCTGCCGGTCCCGCAGCGCATCTCGAGCGCGAGCCCCCGTCTCAGCAGGACCGTCAGCGGGTGACGCGCCGCAGGACGACGACGACCGCGACGAAGCCTGCGACGGCGCCCACTGCCTTCACGACGTTGTCGACCCGCACGTTGCCGTCGTCGTCGACGAAGGTCGCCTTGAGTGCGTGCACCTCGCGCTTGGCGACGGTCTTCGGGCTGGCGCGGTAGAGCAGGGTGTCGATGTTCTGCGCGAGCCGCTCACGGGTCGCCTCGACCTCGCTCTCGAGGTCCTCGGGGGACTGTCCGGCCTCGGTCACGGAACTCTCCTCGTCGCTGACGTCTGCTCACCCGGCGGCAGCGGCGCCACCGGTCCACCGGACCCTACCGTCCTCCCGGCGCCGCGAACCCCTCACGTGCCCGGCACCCTGGAGGCGTCGAATCCCTCGGGCAGCTCGAGGCGGTGCGTACGCATCAGCTCGGCGTCGGCGAGCACCTCCCGGGTCGGCCGGTCCGCGGCGACACGTCCGCCGGACAGCACCACCGAGCGCGGGCACAGCCGCAGCGCGTACGGCAGGTCGTGGGTGACCATGACGATCGTCAGGCCGAGCCGGGCGTGCAGGTCCTCGAGCAGCTCGGCGAGCTCGCGCCGCGACAGCGGGTCGAGGTTGGAGCTGGGTTCGTCGAGCACGAGCACGTCGGGGCGCATCGCGAGCACCGTCGCCACGGCGACGCGGCGTCGCTGGCCGAAGGAGAGGTGGTGCGGCGGCCGCCCGCCGACATCGCCCATGCCGACCTGGGCCAACGCCCAGGCGACGCGTTCGTCGAGCTCGGCGCCCCGCAGGCCGGCGTTGCGGGGACCGAACGCGACGTCCTCGGAGACGGTCGGCATGAACAGCTGGTCGTCCGGGTCCTGGAAGACCAGCCCCACCCGTCGCCGCACCTCGGCCAGACGGGGTCCGGGGACGGGCAGCCCCATGATCTCGACCTCGCCGACGGAGGCCTCCAGGATCCCGTTGAGGTGCAGCACCAGGGTGGTCTTGCCGGCGCCGTTGGGCCCCAGCAGGGCGACGCGTTCCCCTGCCGCCACCTCCAGGTCCACCGCCTCCAGGGCCCGGTGCCCGTCGGGGTAGACGTGTCCGACGCTCCTGAGCGAGACGGCTGCCGGCTGCTGCACCGTCATCGGGTGGCCCGGGCGAGCCCGGCGCCGTCCGGTGCCCCCGGCCGGTACCCGCGCGACAGCATCGCCAGGTGCACCCGTTCCCCGCGCTCGTAGGAACGGATGAACAACGCCCCCACGCAGCGGGCCAGCGTCGGCCAGTGGCGTGGTGACCCACCGTCGACCCCGCGGGCGGCCAGGGCCGTCCGCATCCGTCCCAGGTCGCCTGCGACGACCTCGACGTAGCGCAGCATGAGGGAGGTGATGAGGAGCAGCGTCGCGGGGAGCCGCAGTCGCTCGAGCCCTGCCAGCAGCTCGCGCGGTGTGGTCGTGCTGGCGAGGACCAGGCTGGCGAGCACACCGAGCGTCGCGGTCGCGAGCAGCTCGCCGGCGTCGGCCAGACCGGGCCGGGACAGTGACAGACCGAGCACCTGCACCTGCTCACCCGGCGCGACGAAGGGCACCAGCACCGCGAAGACCACGAAGGGCGTCTCGACCAGCATCCGGGGCGCCAGGTGCCGCGCCGGCACCCGGGCGACGGCCGCGAGTGCCACGAGCGCGGCCGCGTACGCCCCGAACGCCGGCCACCAGGCGCCGGGCGTCGCGACGACGACCAGCACGAAGGCGAACAGGGCGGGCAGCTTCAGGTGGGCGGGGGCGCGATGGACCGGTGAGCCCCGGTCGAGGTAGAGCAGGTGGTGGTGACCTCCGGCCACGTCAGGCGTCCCTGCGCGCCGGTTGCGCCGGCTCCGACGGAGCGGAGGACGGCTGGTCCGAGCGACGTCGCAGCAGCCAGAACGCTCCTCCGGCGATGCCGAGCACGGCCAGGGAGCCGACGATCCCCGCGGTGCCCGTGCCCACCCGGGAGTCGTCACCGGAGACGGCGTACCCGTCGAACGGCCCGATGGCCTCGGACTCGCGACCCTGCTCGGCGAAACCCCGGTCCTCCGCGACCCGCTCGAGGCCGTCCGGCGAGCCTGAGGCGAAGCCGCTCAGCACGCCGGCCACGGCGAGGACGACGACGAGCGCCACCGCGGCCAGGACCTTGCCCGAGGGTCCGCGGCGGCCGGCGCCGCTCACGAGCGGACCCCGGTCGGGACGGTCCGGTCGGTCGCAGCCGCGGCGGCCAGGTCGGCGCGCCGGGCGCGCATGGCCGGCCGGGCGGCGTGGACGAGGTCGGGGCGTACGGCGACCACGCTCGCGACCACCAGACCGGTGATGAGCGCCTCCCCGAGCCCGATGACGAGGTGGACCCCCACCATCGCGGCGAGCACGGAGCCCACGTCGATGGTCGTGGTGCCGCCCACCGCGAAGAGACCGGTGAACACGGCGGCGGCGACCGGCACGCTGACGAACGCGGCGAGAGCAGCCAGCGGCGCGACGACACCGACGCGCGTGGGCAGGAGCGCGCGGCCCAGGGCGAGCACGGCCCAGGCGGCCCAGACGCCGGCGACGCCCATCAGGACGATGTTCGTGCCCAGGGCGGTCAGCCCCCCGTCGGCCAGGAAGACGGCCTGCACACCGAGCACGACCGCGAGGCACAGGGTCGCCGTGAAGGGGCCCGCGAGCGCGACGGCGAGGGCTGCGCCCAGCAGGTGCCCCGAGGTGCCCGCGCCGACCGGGAAGTTGATCATCTGCGCGGCGAACACGAACGCGGCGACCAGACCCGCGACCGGTGCGGTGCGGTCGTCGAGCTCACGCCGCGCGCCCCGCAGGGCGACGCCGACCGCGACGACGGCCACGGCGCCGGTGGCGACCGACGTCGGGGCGTCGAGGAATCCGTCGGGTACGTGCACGGGGGCCTCCGGGGGCTGGTGAGGGCTGGCGGGCCGGACCTGCGCGCCTCGCGACGGTGTGGTCGGATGGGTGGCCGGACCCACCTACCCTACGTACTTGCGAACAATGTGCAACAGCGGCCGGACCGCAGCCGACGACGGAGAGCTCATGAGCGACCAGGACACCACCCGCCTCGCCCCCGGGGACGACGCCCCCGCCTTCTCGCTGATCGCGGACGACGGGTCGACCGTCGCCCTCGCCGACTTCGCGGGCCGCAAGGTGATCGTGTACTTCTACCCGGCCGCGATGACCCCGGGGTGCACCAAGCAGGCCTGCGACTTCACGGCCAGGCAGGACGACCTGGTCGAGGCCGGCTACGCCGTGGTGGGCATCAGCCCCGACAAGCCCGAGAAGCTCGCGACGTTCCGCGAGCGCGACGGCCTCTCCATCCCCCTGCTGAGCGACCCGGACAGGAGCGTCATGAAGGCGTACGGCGCGTTCGGCGAGAAGAAGCTCTACGGCAAGGTCGTCGAAGGCGTCATCCGCTCGACCTTCGTCGTGGACGAGCAGGGCAAGATCGAGCTCGCGCAGTACAACGTGAAGGCGACCGGCCACGTCGCGAAGCTGGAACGCGACCTGGGCCTGGCCGGCTGAGCCACGCCGGCGACGGTGCGCTCGGAGAGATTCGAACTCTCACTGGCCAGGACCTAAACCTGGTGCCTCTGCCGTTGGGCTACGAGCGCGCAGGTCTCAGGATGCCAGGACCCGCTCCGCTCAGTCGTCGGAGGCGATCCGCTCCATGACCAGCTGCTGACCGCGCGGGCCCGCGTCGGCGTCGGGGTCGACCGCCCAGCCGCCCTCGAGCGCGGCGAGACCGCGGTCGAAGCGCGCGTCGTCGTCGGCGTGCAGGGTCAGCAGCGGCTGCCCCTTCTGCACCCGGTCGCCCGGCTTGGCGTGCATCTCGACACCGGCCCCGGCGGAGACCTCCTCGCCCTGCTTCGAGCGCCCGGCGCCCAGCCGCCAGGCCGCGACGCCCACCGCGTACGCGTCCAGGGTGGTCAGCACCCCGTCGCGGTCGGCCTCGACCACGCGGGAGTGCGCGGCCGTCGGGAGGTCGGCATCCGGGTCGCCGTCCTGGGCGCGGATCATGGCGCACCACACGTCGTACGCCGACCCGTCGGCCAGCTTCTCCGCAGGGTCCGCCTCGACCCCGGCGCTCGCGCACATCTCGCGCGCCAGGGCGACGGTCAGGTCGACGACGTCGTCGGGCCCCCCTCCCCGGAGCACCTCGACCGACTCGCGCACCTCCAGCGCGTTGCCCGCCGTCAGGCCGAGCGGAGTCGACATGTCGGTGAGCAGCGCCACCGTGCGCAGGCCGGCGTCCGCGCCGAGCGCCACCATCGTCTCGGCGAGCTCGCGGGCGCGGTCGCGGTCCTTCATGAAGGCGCCTGAGCCGACCTTGACGTCGAGCACCAGCGAGCCCGTGCCCTCGGCGATCTTCTTGCTCATGATCGAGCTGGCGATCAGCGGGATCGACTCGACCGTCGAGGTGACGTCGCGCAGGGCGTACAGCTTCTTGTCCGCCGGTGCCAGGCCGGACCCGGCGGCGCAGATCACGGCGCCGACGTCCTCGAGCTGCGCCAGCATCTCCTCGTTGCTCAGCGCCGCCCGCCACCCCGGGACGGCCTCGAGCTTGTCCAGCGTGCCGCCGGTGTGACCGAGCCCGCGCCCGGACAGCTGCGGCACGGCGACACCGCAGGCGGCGACGAGCGGTGCCAGCGGCAGGGTGATCTTGTCGCCGACGCCGCCGGTGGAGTGCTTGTCCGCCGTCGGCCGTGAGAGCGAGGAGAAGTCCAGCCGCTCACCGGAGGCGATCATGGCGGCCGTCCACCGGGAGACCTCGTCGCGCTCCATGCCGTTGAGGAAGATCGCCATGGCGAGCGCCGACATCTGCTCGGGGTCGACCACGCCGCGGGTGTAGGCGTCGATGACCCAGTCGACCTGGTCGTCGCTCAGACGGTGGCCGTCGCGCTTGGTCGCGATGACCTCGACGGCGTCGAACTTCTCGGGCACGGGTCCCCCTCGGGCGGTGGTGGTGTGTGCCCGCAGCCTGCCACCTCCACCCGGCGTGGGAACCGTCGGTTCAGGCCAGGGCGGGCTCCGGTGGCATGGCGGTGCCGGACGCCTCCTCACCGTCGGCCTCGGCCTGCACGACCTCGCCGCGGTAGGACTCGATGATCGCCATGAACTCGTCCCGCTCGGTCGCCGGCACCCCGGCGAAGTTCAGCGTCGCCTCGATCTCGAAGGCGACCGCGTCGAACTGCTCGTCGGTGATCGAGAGTCCGTCGTGGGCAGCCACCATGTCCAGCCCCGGGTAGCAGTCGGGACCGCCTGCGGCCTTGATGGACCAGGCCGTGACGAGGAACTTGTAACCCGGCGCGTTGGACGGCTGGCCGTGGTGCTCGGCCACGCCGGGGTTGGCGTTGACCTTGGCGTTGAGGAAGAGACGGTCGACGAGGATGTCGACCGCACCGGCGATGGCGTACGTGCCGCCGAGACGTTCGTAGAGCGAAGCCATGACATGTGCCTTCCGCGATCGGATTGTGTACCAGAAGTGACGTGGCTCACTATGCGACGTCGTGCACTGTCCGTCAATGCCGCGAATCGGACACCGGACGCCGTCAGCCACGAGCACCGCGTGGACCGTCGACGCGTACGCCTAGCCTGGTGCGGTGCAGGTCCTCGTCGTCGATGCCGCGAACGTCGTCGGCGCCACCCCCGACGGATGGTGGAAGGACCGTGCCGGCGCCGCGCGCCGACTTCACGAGCGGCTCCTGACCGCCGACGTCCCGCACGACGAGGTCGTGCTGGTGCTCGAGGGTCAGGCCAAGGGAGGCGTCCGTCCCGGACGCGACCTGCACGTGCGGACCGTGCACGCCAAGGGCTCGGGCGACGACGCGATCGTCGAGCAGGTGCGTACAGCGGTCGCCCGCCCCCAGGTCGTGCGCGTGGACGTCGTGACCGCCGACCGTGCCCTGCGCGCCGGCGCCGAGGTGGCCGGCGCCATGGTCTTCAGCCCGACGTGGCTGCTGGACCAGCTGTGACCGGCACCGAGGCGTAGCCACGCAGCACGAACCCGGGGCGGCGCCCCGGCTCGCCGTGCAGGCGCAGGTGCGGCGCGCGGCGCAGCAGCGTACGCAGAGCCGTGGTGAGCTCCAGCCGCGCCAGCGGTGACCCCACGCAGTGGTGCAGGCCGACACCGAACGCCAGGTGCGCGGGCCCCTCGCGACCCGGACGGAAGACATCGGGGTCCGCGTACGCCGTCGGGTCGCGGTGCGCCGCACCCAGCAGGGCCGCGACCTTCTCACCCTGCGCGACGACGACTCCGCCGACCTCGACGTCCCGGGTGGCCGTGCGCTCGAAGAGCTGCAGCGGCGCGTCGACCCGCAGCATCTCCTCCACCACCGCCTCGGCCGAGTGCTCTCCCACGGCGTCGGCGAGCGTCCCGCCCGCCGCGAGCATCGTGACGAGGCCGTTGCCCAGCGCGTTCACCGACGCCTCGTGACCGGCGTTGAGCAGCAGCACCACCGAGGCGATGACCTCCTGCTCGGTCAGCGACCCGTCCGCGACCAGGTCCGAGACGAGGTCCTCCTGCGGAGAGCGCGACCGCTCGGCCGCGAGCTCGGCCACCATCGCGGCGAACTCCTCGGCCGCGGCGACGGCTGCAGCGCGCACCTGCTCGTCGGGGGCCGGCTCGTACATCGCGACGATCGCCTGCGACCAGGCGCGCAGGTCGTCCGCCCGTGCGGCGGGGACACCCAGCAGGTCCGCGATCATCAGCACCGGCAACGGCTCGGCGTACGCCGCGACGGCGTCGAACCCGCCGCCGGTCCGGCCCTCGGTCAGCGCCTCGTCCAGCAGACGGTCCGCCAGCGCCTCCACGCGCGGACCGAGTCGCTCGACGTGACCGCGGGTGAATGCCGAGGCCACGGCGCGGCGCAGACGCGTGTGCTCGGGCGGCTCGTTCTCCATCATCTGGTGACGGTGCAGGAGGTTGAAGGGCTCCATCCGCGCCGCGGGCTCGTGATCGATCCACAGGCGCCCGAGCCCCCGGTTGCGGAGCACCGCCGAGGTCGCCGCGTGCGTGAAGGTCAGCCAGCGGCCCTCCCCCTCGTGCCACGCCACGGCGTGCGCTGCCCGCTCGGCGGCGAGGGCGGCGTACGGGTCGGCGGAGACGACCGGGTCGGAGAGGTCCAGCGTGGTGGTGGGTCTCGCGTTCAGAGCAGGTCCTCGGGGCCGAAGGCGTCGGGGAGCAGGTCGGCGAGGGGGCGTACGCCCTGCCCGGTCATCAGCAGGAGATCCGGGCCGCCGAACTCCCACAGCAGCTGTCGGCAGCGCCCGCACGGCATCAGGGGTGCGCCGTCGCCGCCGACGCACGCGAAGTGCGTGAGCCGACCGCCGCCCGTGCGCTGCAGCGCCGAGACCAGCCCGCACTCGGCGCACAGGCCGAGGCCGTAGGAGGCGTTCTCGACGTTGCAGCCGGAGACCACGCGCCCGTCGTCGACGCGCGCGGCGGCACCGACGGGGAACTCCGAGTACGGCGCGTACGCCTGCTCCCGGGCGTCCGTCGCCTCCTGTCGCAGCTGCTCCCACAGCTCGGCATCGGATGCGCTCGTGCCGGTCGCGGTCATCCCGCACTCCCCCGTCTGTAGGTCTGCCCGTCGGCTGCGGGCATGCGTAGTCGTTGTGAGGCGAAGGCCAGCACGACGAGCGTGGTGACGTACGGCGTCATGGTGGTGAAGTCGCCCGCGACGGTGTCGGTCAGCGCGTACGCCAGCCCCACCAGCGCGGCGAGCACCCCGACGGCGAGCCCGGAGGCCTTCACGCCGCGTCGGACCTGCCAGACCGCCACGAGCAGCCCGAGCACCGCGATCGCGAGCAGCAGCGCGTGCACCGAGACGCCACCCTGACGCAGGCCGAGGGTCTCGGTGTACCCGAAGAGACCCGCACCGGCGAGCAGCCCGCCGGGACGCCAGTTGCCGAAGATCATCGCGGCGAGGCCGATGTAGCCGCGGCCGCCGGTCTGGCCGTCGCGGAACGCGCTGGCCGCGACCAGGGCGAGGAAGCCGCCGGCGAAACCGGCGCAGGCGCCGCTGATGAGCACGGCGATGAACTTGTAGCGGTAGACGTCGACGCCGAGCGTCTCGGCCGCGGACGGGTTCTCACCGCACGAGCGCAGCCTCAGGCCGAAGCTCGTGCGCCACAGCAGCCAGCCGCTGCCGGCGATCAGCACGAACGCCAGCACCGTGAGCAGGGAGACCCCGCTGGTCAGCGCGCGCAGGATCGCCGCCAGCTCGGAGACGAAGAAGATCTGCTGATCCTCGAGACTGCCGAGCGCGTCCGCGACCGGGGCGACGGAGACGGAGCCGACGTCGGGCAGACCCGGGGACTGGGTCGACCCACCCCCGGGCAGGCCGACGAAGGCGAGTGCCGCGAGGTACTGCACCGCTCCCAGCGCGATGATGTTGATCGCGACGCCGGAGACGATGTGGTCGACGCCGAAGACGACCGTGGCGATCGCGTGCACCAGACCACCGACCGCGCCCAGCGCCATCGCGCCGAGCACGCCGGCCCAGGCGCCGTAGTGGTAGGCGAAGAAACCGGCACCGAACGTGCCGAGGATCATCATGCCCTCGAGGCCGATGTTCACGATGCCCGCGCGCTCGGACCACAGGCCGCCCAGCGCAGCCATCGCGATCGGGACGATCGCGATGAGGGTCGCGGACACGGTGCCGCTGGAGACGAGGTCGCGCGCCCCGGTGACGACCTGCAGGAAGGACAGGCTGAGCACGACGGCGGCGAAGACGAGGGCCCAGCGCATCGCGCGGGGCATGGTGCCGAGCCGCGTACGCCAGGTGGGCGAGGGCCCGGTCGGGTCACCCGGCCGGGCGCCGCCCCCGGGGGAGGCGGGACCGCTGGGCTGCGCGGGGGTGGCGGGGGCGCTCATGCGCGGGCCTCCTCGGTGGTCGTCGCGTCGTCGGAGGGTCCGGCACGGTCGTCCTCGACGACCTTCGAGACCTGCTGCTGCTCCAGTCGCCGCGCGTAGCGGCGCACGACCTCGTAGGAGATGACCACGGTCAGCACGATGACGCCCTGGGTGATCTGCACGATCTCCGGGGCGACGCCCACGAGGATCTGCAGTGCGTTGGACTGCTCGTCGAGGAACGCGAAGAGCAGGGCGCCGAGCGCGACCCCGATCGGGTGGTTGCGGCCGAGCAGCGCGATCGCGATGCCGGCGAAGCCGAGGCCGGACTGGAAGGTCGAGCCGTACGCGTACGCGTCGCCGAGCAGGATCGGCAGCCCGACGAGACCTGCGATCGCACCGGAGAGCAGCATGGCCACGACCGTCATCCGCTTGACACTGATGCCGCTGGCGACCGCGGCGGTCGGGGACGCCCCCGTGGCGCGCAGGTCGAAGCCGAAGCGGGTGCGGTTCAGCACGAACCAGTAGAGCGCGCCGACGACCGCTGCGATGACCACGAAGCCGTAGATCTCCGTCGTCTCCGACCCCGGCACGGGGATGCTCGGCACCCGACCGTTCTCGATCGTCGCGGTCGCGATGATGTTCGAGCCCTCCTCACGGACGGCGACCTGCCGCAGGAAGTAGGCCACGAGACCGGTGGAGATGAAGTTCAGCATGATCGTCGAGATGACCTCGGAGACCCCGCGGTAGGCCCGGAGCAGACCGGCGATGCCTGCCCAGGCGGCCCCGACGAGCATCGCCGCGATGATCGCGAGAGCGGTGTTGAGGTAGCCCGGCAGCAGGTTCTCGCCCGCGACCACCGCGGCGGCGAAGGCCGCGATGCGGTACTGGCCGTCCACCCCGATGTTGAACAGGTTCATGCGGAACCCGATCGCGACCGCGATGCCGGAGAGGTAGAGCACCGAGGCGTTGTTGACGATGTTCGCGACGTTGCGCGCCCCCGGCGGCGCGAGGATGGTCTCCCAGACCTCGCCGACCGGGTCCCCGGCGATGACGAGCACGAGGCTGGTGAGCGCGAAGGCGGCCACGAGGGCGAGGGCCGGGGCGGCGAGGCCCAGGCCGAGTCGGGTGCCACGGTTCATCGCGCGGTCTCCTGGGATGTCGTCGGGGCCGGCCCCTCGGGCGTGGCGTCGGCTCCCGTCATGGCCGAGCCCAGCTGCTGGGGCGTCACCTCGTCGGGGTCGAACTCGGCGACGAGGCGCCCGCGGAGGATGACCTGGATGCGGTCGGACAGACCGATCAGCTCGTCGAGGTCCGCCGAGACCAGCAGCACGGCGAGGCCCTCGCGCCGCGCGGCCCGGATGGCGTCCCAGATGCCCGCCTGGGCGCCGACGTCGACGCCGCGGGTCGGGTGGGCGGCCACGAGCAGCGAGGGGTCGCCGCCCATCTCCCGCCCCACGATCAGCTTCTGCTGGTTGCCGCCCGAGAGCGAGCGGGCCGGGGTGTCCGGGCCGGGCGTACGCACGTCGTACGCCTCGATGATGCGCTCGGTGTCGGCCCGGGCGTCGGCCCGGTCGATCAGAGGCCCGGTGGAGCCGGGCGAGCGCCCCTGGTGACCGAGGATGCGGTTCTCCCAGAGCGGGGCGTCGAGCAGCAGGGCCTGGCGGTGACGGTCCTCCGGGATGAACCCGATGCCCGCGGCGCGTCGGTCACGGGTGCCGGAGCCGGCCAGGTCGCGCCCGGCCAGCTCGACGGTGCCGGTGGCCGATCGCATGCCCAGCACGGACTCGACGAGCTCGGCCTGACCGTTGCCCTCGACGCCTGCGATGCCCAGGATCTCGCCCTGCCGGATCTCGAACGACACGTCGTCGAGCAGCCGACGGCTGCCGGTGCCCTGCAGCGTGAGTCCGGAGACCCGCAGCTGCACGGCCTCCCTGACCGTCGAGCTCTCCTCCGCGGGCGAGGGCAGCTCGGAGCCCACCATCAGCTCGGCGAGCTCGCGCGCCGTCGTGCTCGCCGGGTCGGCGGTCGCGACGGTCGTGCCGCGCCGCATCACGGTGATGTCGTCGGCGACGCTCAGCACCTCGTCGAGCTTGTGCGAGATGAACAGCACCGTCATGCCCTCGGCCTTCAGCTCGCGCAGGTTGCCGAAGAGCTCGTCCACCTCCTGCGGCACCAGGACTGCCGTGGGCTCGTCGAGGATCAGGATGCGCGCGCCGCGGAAGAGGACCTTGAGGATCTCCACGCGCTGCCGGTCGCCGACCCCGAGCTCCTCGACCAGCACGTCGGGGTCGACGCCGAGCCCGTACGCCTCGGAGATCCGTCGGATCTCGGCCCGTGCGCGCTCCCCGATGCCGTGCTGCTTCTCGGCGCCGAGCACGACGTTCTCCAGCACGGTCAGGTTGTCGGCGAGCTGGAAGTGCTGGAAGACCATGCCGACGCCGGCGGCGATCGCGTCCGAGGGCGAGGACAGCCGCAGCTCGCGGCCCTCGATCTCGATGGTGCCGTCATCGGGAGCCTGCACGCCGTACAGGATCTTCATCAGGGTGGACTTGCCGGCGCCGTTCTCGCCGACCAGCGCGTGCACCGTGCCCTTGCGGATGGTGACGTCCACGTCGGCGTTGGCGATGACGCCGGGGAACCGCTTGCCGATGCCGCGGAGGCGGACGACCGGGTCCCCTGCTGCGATCTGACTCCCGTCCTCACGGGCGGCCGTGCGTGCCACGGGTCCTCCTGGCTCGAGCTGGCTGAGGTGCGTACGGATGCTGCGGGCTGACTCAACCACGCGGGGACCCGGTCCGCACGCAGCGGATCCGGGTCCCCGGTGGTCAGTGGCCGATCAGGAGGTCGGGACCTCGATCTCGCCGTCGATGATCTGCTGCTTGTACTCGTCGAGCTGGTCGGTGATGTCGTCGACCATGCCGCCGGAGGTGGAGTAGCCCACGCCGTCGTCCTCGAGGGTGTAGCGGGTGACGCCCGAGGGAGCCTGGCCGTCGTTGACCGCCGAGAGGTACTCGTACACCGCGACGTCGACGTTCTTCAGCATCGACGTCAGGATCGCGTCCTGCACGGACGGGTCGGCCGTCTCGTACTGGTCGGAGTCCACACCGATGGCGAGGTTGCCCGAGCCGCTGGCCGCCTCGAAGAGACCGCCACCCGAGCCGCCGGCCGCGTGGAAGACGATGTCGGCGCCGTTGTCGTACATGCCCTGCGCCGCGGTGCGACCGCGGGCCGGGTCGGCGAAGCCGGAGAAGTCCGGCGGCTGCGTGAGGTACTGCGTCTGCACCTCGATGTCGGGGTTGACCGCCTCGGCACCCGCGACGTAGCCGGCCTCGAACTTCTGGATGAGCGGGGTCTCGACGCCACCGATGAAGCCGATGTTGTCGGTCTCGGTCTTCAGCGCGGCGGCCGCACCGACGAGGAAGGAGCCCTGCTCCTCGGCGAAGACCAGGTTCGCGATGTTGTCCGCGGCGGCGGCCTCGTCGTCGATGATGGCGAAGTCCACCTCGGGGTACTCCTCGGAGACCGTGGCGATCGACTCGGAGTAGGCGAAGCCCACCGCGATGATCGGGTTGAAGCCGTTGTCGGCGAAGGTGCGCAGACGCTCCTCGCGGGCCGACTCGGCCTCACCGTCGGCGGCCTCGGACTCCTCGGCGCTGAAGCCGAACTCCTCGATGGCCTGGTCGAGACCGGCCGCGGCCGAGTCGTTGAAGGACTGGTCGCCACGGCCGCCGACGTCGTACGCCAGGCCGACCATGACGTCGGAGCTCGGGGCGTCGCCGCCGCTGCCGCCGGACTCGTTGTTGTTGCTGGGGGTGCTGCTGTCGCTGCCGCAGCCGCTGAGGGCGAGGACGGCGGTCGAGAGCAGTGCCGCGATCTTGGTCGTACGACGCAAGAGGGCCTCCTGGTTCATGACGGAGCCCGGCGAACGGGCTGGGACCGGGTCACCTTAGGGCCGAAACGTTTCCTCCGTGCAAACCCGGACGGCGAGTTACACCGTGAAGCTTCGTTCCGTTACCGAAGCGTTGTCATTCGCGGGTCAGCAGTCGAGCGCGGTGTGCGCCAGGAGGCCCGCGGCGACGCCGATCGCACGCTCGTCGACAGCGAAGTCGCCCTGGTGCAGGTCGTAGGTGCGCCCGCCCGGGGTCCTCGTGCCGAGCCGGGCCATCGCGCCGGGGACGTGGTGCAGGTACCACCCGAAGTCCTCGCCGCCGAGGCTCTGCACGCTGGTGACCGCGCCGGCCTCGCCGACCACGCGGTGAGCGGCCCGGGAGAGCGCCGCGATGCCGGCCGCCGAGTTCACGACCGGCGGCACGCCGCGCTGGTAGATCACCTCGGCGCGCACGTCGTACGGGGCCACGAGCTGCTGCACGAGCTCACGGACGAGCTGCTCGGCGACGTCCCACGCCTCGACGTCGAGCATGCGCAGGACACCGCCGAGGTGACCGCCCGACGGGATCACGTTGACGGCGTCGCCCGCGCGCACGGTGCCCCACACGAGGCTGACGCCGGCGCGCGGGTCGAGGCGGCGGGACAGCGCGGCCGGGAGGTCGGTGACGACCTTGGCCATGGCGTAGGTGAGGTCCTGCGTGAGGTGCGGTCGCGAGGTGTGGCCGCCCTCGCCGGTGAGCTGCACGACGACCTGGTCCGCGGCGCCGGTGAGCGCCCCCTCGCGCAGGCCGACCTGACCGACGTCGAGGGTGGGGTCGCAGTGCAGGGCGAAGATGCGGCGCACGTGGGTGAGCACGCCGGACTCGATCGCGTGCAGGGCGCCGCCCGGCATCGTCTCCTCGGCGGGCTGGAAGACGAGGCGTACGCCGTGCGGCAGCAGGCCCTCGTCGGCCAATGTCGCCAGGGCGAGACCGGCGCCCAGCAGACCGGTGGTGTGCACGTCGTGCCCGCAGCTGTGGGCGACGCCCACGCGGGTGGAGTCGAAGCCGGTGTCGCCGCGGTCGGCCATCGCCAGGCCGTCGAGGTCCGCGCGCAAGGCGACGACGGGCGTCTCGGCGGTCGCCTCGGGACCGAGGTCGACGGTCAGGCCGCTGCGTGGAAGCTCGGTGACCCGGCCGCCGGCGTCGAGCATCCGCTTCGCGACCAGCGCGGTGGTGCGCTCCTCGCGCCAGGCGAGCTCGGGGTGGGCGTGGATGTCGCGGCGGACGGCGACCAGCTCGTCGTGCAGGTTCTCCAGCGTCGCGTCGACGCGGTCGTGGAGGTCCTCGGGCATCTCGCCAGGCTACTCCGGCCGCCAGCCGCTCACGCCTGGGTGCCGTCGTACGCCGCGAGCAGCCGGTCGGCCGCCAGAGGCGCCGCGAGCTCACCGGAGAGCACCGCGGCGCGTACGTCCTCGCGCACCGCCTTCACACCCTCGCTGCGTTTGAGCCGCTGGTCGAGCTCGTCGCGCACGAGCGACCAGGTGAAGTCCAGCTGCTGCTCCGCGCGCTTGTCCGCCAGCCCGTCCTCGCCCATCGATTCGCGGTGGGCGACGACGTGCCGCCAGACCTCGTCGATGCCGGTGTGCTCCAGGGCCGAGCACGTCAGCACAGGCGGCACCCACTGGCCGTCGACGGCTTTCCCGTGCACCAGCCGGATCGCCCCCGCCAGATCACGAGCCGCCTCGCGGGCCGACTGCTCCCCCGGCCCGTCGGCCTTGTTGACCGTGATGACGTCGGCGATCTCGAGGATGCCCTTCTTGATGCCCTGCAGCTGGTCACCGGTGCGGGCCAGGGTCAGGAAGAGGAACGTGTCGACCATGCCGGCGACGGTCACCTCGGACTGCCCGACGCCGACGGTCTCGACCAGCACGCAGTCGTAGCCGGCAGCCTCGAGCACCATCATCGCCTGGGTCGTCGCCCGCGCCACCCCGCCGAGCGTGCCGGCGGTCGGCGACGGACGGATGTAGGCGTGCGGATCGACCGACAGGTCCGGCATGCGGGTCTTGTCGCCGAGCACCGAGCCGCCCGTACGCACCGAGCTCGGATCCACCGCGAGCACGCCGACCTTCTTGCCCTGGCCGGTGAGGTGTCCGCCGAGTGCCTCGATGAACGTCGACTTGCCGACCCCCGGCACGCCGGAGATGCCGAGACGCACCGCGCCGCCGGTCTGGGGCGTCAACTCGGTGAGCAGCTCCCGAGCCGCGGCCCGGTGGTCGGCACGGGAGGACTCGACCAGCGTGATCGACCGCGACACCGCCGCGCGCTTGCCGGCGCGGACGCCCTCGACGAGGGCATCCACGTCCACGCTCATGCCGTCCCGGAGGCGCCCGCGACGCCCTCGTGACCGAGTTGCTCGGCCAGCTTGCCGAGCAGGTCCAGCGCCGACTCCGCGATCACGGCGCCGGGCAGGAACACCGCTGCGGCACCCATCTCCCTCAGCGTCGGCACGTCGTCGGGCGGGATCACGCCCCCGACGACGACCATCACCTCGGGAGCTCCCTGGTCGGCCAGCGCCTGCTTGAGTGCCGGCACGAGCGAGAGATGGCCGGCCGCCAGGGAGGAGACGCCCACGATGTGCACGTCGGCGTCGACGGCCTGCTGGGCGACCTCCTCCGGCGTGGAGAACAGCGGGCCGACGTCGACGTCGAAGCCCATGTCGGCGAACGCGGTGACGACGACCTTCTGGCCGCGGTCGTGGCCGTCCTGGCCCATCTTCGCGACCAGGATGCGGGGACGGCGACCCTCGGCCTCCTCGAAGCGCTCGGTCGCGGCGACCACGTCGGCGACACCCTGCGACGAGCCGGCCTCGGAGCGGTACACGCCCGAGATCGTACGGATCGTCGCGCGGTGGCGGCCGTACACCTTCTCGAGCGCATCGGAGATCTCGCCGACGGTCGCCTTGTGGCGTGCGGCCTCGATGGACAGGGCCAGCAGGTTGCCGTCCAGCCCCTGGCCCCCCTTGTCACCGCCGCGCTCGGCGGCGTTCGTCAGCTTCTCGAGCGCCGCCTCGACGTCGCCCGCGTCCCGCTCCTCGCGCAGCCGCTCGAGCTTCGCGACCTGGGCGCGGTACACCTCGTCATTGTCGACGCGGAGCACGTCGAGGTCGTCGACCTCGCTGGGTCGGAAGGTGTTCACGCCGATCAGCTTCTGCGCCCCGGAGTCGATCTTGGCCTGCGTACGCGCCGCGGCCTCCTCGATGCGCATCTTCGGGATGCCCTGCTCGATCGCCTTCGCCATACCGCCGGCGTCCTCGGCCTCACGGATGTGCTTCCACGCCTTCTCGGCGAGCTCGTGGGTGAGCCGCTCGACGTAGTACGAGCCGCCCCACGGGTCGATCGTGCCGGTCGTGCCGGACTCCTGCTGCAGCAGGAGCTGGGTGTTGCGGGCGATGCGGGCGCTGAAGTCGGTGGGCAGCGCGATCGCCTCGTCGAGCGCGTTGGTGTGCAGGCTCTGGGTGTGGCCCTGGGTCGCGGCCATCGCCTCGATGCACGTCCGCCCGACGTTGTTGAAGACGTCCTGGGCGGTGAGCGACCAGCCCGAGGTCTGGGAGTGCGTGCGCAGCGACAGCGACTTCGGGTTCTTCGGGTCGAACTGGCCGACCAGTCGGCTCCACAGCGCGCGGGCGGCACGCAGCTTCGCGATCTCGGTGAAGAAGTTCATCCCGATCGCCCAGAAGAACGACAGCCGCGGGGCGAAGGCGTCGATGTCGAGGCCCGCGTCGAGGCCGGCGCGGATGTACTCCACGCCGTCGGCCAACGTGTACGCCAGCTCCAGGTCGGCGGTCGCCCCGGCCTCCTGCATGTGGTAGCCGGAGATCGAGATCGAGTTGAACCGCGGCATCTCGGTGGCGGTGTAGCTGAAGATGTCGCTGATGATACGCATCGAGGGCTGCGGCGGGTAGATGTAGGTGTTGCGGACCATGAACTCCTTGAGGATGTCGTTCTGGATGGTCCCGGCCAGCTGGTTCGGCTTCACCCCCTGTTCCTCGGCTGCGGCGACGTAGAGCGCCATCACCGGCAGCACCGCGCCGTTCATCGTCATCGACACCGACATCTGGTCCAGCGGGATGCCCTCGAACAGCGTGCGGGTGTCGTAGATCGAGTCGATCGCCACACCGGCCATGCCGACGTCGCCCCGCACGCGGGGGTGGTCGGAGTCGTAGCCGCGGTGGGTGGCGAGGTCGAAGGCGACCGAGAGCCCCTTCTGGCCGGCCTTGAGGTTGCGGCGGTAGAACGCGTTGGACTCCTCGGCGGTGGAGAAGCCGGCGTACTGCCGCACCGTCCACGGCTGCGAGGCGTACATCGTGGAGTAGGGCCCGCGCAGGAACGGCGCGAGACCGGGCCAGGTGTCCAGGGCGTCGAGCCCCTCGAGGTCGTCGGCGGTGTAGAACGGCTTGACCGCGATGCCCTCGGGGGAGGTCCACGCTTCGCGCTGCGGCTCACTGCCCCACGACATCGACCAGCCGTCACCCTCCAGCGGGACGTCGGCGAAGTTCTCGGGAATGCCCTGACCACTCATGACTGCTCCTCTGAGGTCTCGCCCAGCTGCTCGCGGACACGGCCCAGGAAGGCGACCGCGTCGATGCCGACCGCACAGTGGTCGTCGACCTCCAGCTCGCGCGGCTTGCCGGCGACGCAGACGTACGCGCAGCCGGCCTCCTTCAGCGCCGCCACCAGCGGCGCACCCCACTCGGCGTAGATCGGGTCGGGCCCGCACAGCACCGCGACCGGGCTCTCGCCCTGCTCGCGCCATGCCGCGACCACGTCGTCGACACCCTCGCTCGGGCCGCCCGAGACGGTGTCGACCCCGCCGGCGGCCAGCAGGTTGGCGGCGAAGGTGACCCGCGCCGTGTGCTGGGCCAGCGTGCCCATCGTGGCCAGGAACGCCGGCTGCGGTGCCGGGGCGTCGCGCATCTCCTCGTACGCCGCGGCGTAGGAGCGCACCGCCAGGGCGCCGTCCGGCCACGCCGGTCGGTCCGGCAGCTCCTCGGCGAGGTTCGGGAACTCGCTCACCCCGGTCAGCGGACGCGTACGGTGCGCGACCTGCCTCTCACGCTCCGCCGCGACCTCGCGGACCCGGCCGACGAACGACCCCTCCGCGACCGCGGCGGCAGCGCCGCCCGCCGACTCGATGCGCCCCAGCTCGGCCCAGGCGGCCTGCGTGAGGTCTCCGGTCAGCCGCTCCACGGCGTACGCCCCACCGGCGGGGTCCGCGACCGCGCCGACGTGGGACTCGTGGATCAACAGGTGCGAGATGTTGCGGGCGACGCGGCGACCCAGCTCACCCGGCACGCCCAGCGGGGCGTCGAACGGCAGGGCCGTGACGGCCTGGGCGCCGCCGGCTCCGGCGGCGAAGGCCGCGACGGTGGTGCGGAGCATGTTCACGTACGGGTCGTACCGCGTCATCATCGGCCGCGAGGTCACCGCGTGCTGCCGCTGCCCTGCGGAACCGTCCTCGACCCCGGAGGCCTCGCAGACCCGCGCCCACGCCCGCCGGGCCGCCCTGAGCTTCGCGATCGTGGCGAACTGGTCGTCGGTGGCGGCGTAGCGGAAGTCGATCAGGTCCGCGGCCTGCGTGACCGTCACCTCCGCGTGCTCGGTCAACAGCCGCAGGTAGGCAGCACCCGCCGCCAGGCTCCAGCCGATCTCCTGCGCGTCGGAGGCGCCGAGGTCGTGCGCAGCGGTCGCGTCCACGACGACCGCGCGGATGCTGCGAGCCCGGGCGAGTGCCGCCAGCTCGTCGACGAGGTCGGCGGCGCCCTCGTCGGCCGGAGCGTCCTCGCCGAGCGCCACCCGGCGCAGCAGCTGACCCAGCGGGTCCCCGCCCAGGTTGGTGTCGGGGTGCGGGTCTGTGCCGCGCTCGTCGAGCACCGAGCACAGCGCGTGCGCCGCACCGAGCGGGTCCCTGGGGGCCTCGAGCACCACGGGCGCCAGATCGAGCAGCACGTCGGCGAGCAGGACGTCCAGGTGGCCGGCGTCGAGGCCGCCCTCGACGAGCGGGATCCACAGCGACGTCGCACCGTTCTCCAGGTCGGCGAGCGCGTCCTCGTGGGCGGCGGCGGCGTCAGTCGCGAAGACCGGCGTACGGAGATCCCAGCCGCGCACCTCCCCCGCCTCGACCGCGGCCGAGACGACCAGCGACTCGGGCGCGCCGCGGGTGAACGGAGCCTCGCCGGGCACCTCGGTGCTCAGCTCCTCGGTGTCGGTCGGCAGGCCGAGCGGGGTGACCTCGATGCCGTCCAGCGTCGTGCGCGTCAGCACCGCCCAGACGTCGGCGTCGGGGTCGTCCTCGGTCATGCGGCGGGACTTGCGCAGCACGCCCGCGGCCGCGGCCTCCCAGGCGCTGCGGTCGCCCGCGTCCTCCACGGCGAGCCGCAGCGGGCCCTCGTCCTGCGGTGCTGAGCTCATGGCCGCACCCTAGAAGGGCCGCCGACCCCCCTGCCAGGGCAGGTGACCTGCATCGCGTCTGAACCAAGCCTGAGAGGCGCCTGGGGATAAGCACGTCACAGTCGTACGCACCCGGGCAGGACGAGTGGGTACCGTGGGGTCGTGACGACGACGTTGGAAGCCGCGAAGGCGCGGCGCAGCACTATCGCCCTGAAGCTCCTCATGGCCGTGACCGGCGCCATCTTCATCGCCTACGTGGCGGCGCACATGTTCGGCAACCTGAAGGTGTTCCAGGGCCAGGAGAAGTTCGACTCCTACGCCGAGTTCCTGCGCACCTTCGGTGAGCCGCTGCTGCCGTACGCGGGCTTCCTGTGGATCGTGCGTGTCGTCCTCATCGCCGCGATCATCGGCCACGTCTACGCCGCGTACACCCTGTGGGCCCGCGCCTCCGGTGCCCGCAACGTGAAGTACTCGATGAAGAAGGCCACGACCTCCACCCTCTCCTCGCGCACGATGCGCTGGGGTGGCACGGCCCTGCTCCTCTACATCGTGTTCCACATCCTCCACCTGACGACGAAGACCGTCGGACCGGGCCCCGAGGAGTCGATCTACCAGCGTCTCGTCGCGGGCTTCCAGCCCGAGTACTGGTACATCGCCGTGATCTACCTGGCCGCCCAGGTGGCGCTGGGCATGCACCTGCGTCACGGCACCTACAGCGCCCTCCAGACCATGGGGCTCACCACCACCCCGGCCGCGCAGGCCCGCGCCAGCGCCGCCGGACTCGTGCTCGCCGTCGTCATCGCCGGCGGCTTCGCGATCATCCCCCTGTCCGTCCTTGTCGGCATCGTCGAGTGAGGTTGAGCTGATGACCCAGAACACCCAGAACCTGAGCCCGGGCGAGACCAGCCCCGGGACCGGCGACGCCGCGGACTACTTCCGCCACGGGCATCCCATCGCGGACACCAAGGCGCCCGACGTCCCCATCGAGCGGCAGTGGACCCAGCGCAAGTTCGACGCGCAGCTCGTCGCCCCCGCCAACCGCCGCAAGCTCGACGTGATCATCGTCGGCACCGGCCTGGCCGGTGGCGCGGCCGCGGCGACGCTGGGCGAGGCGGGCTTCAACGTGAAGTCGTTCTGCTACCAGGACTCCCCGCGTCGTGCCCACTCGATCGCCGCCCAGGGCGGCATCAACGCCGCGAAGAACTACAAGGAGGACGGCGACTCGGTCTACCGCCTCTTCTACGACACCGTGAAGGGCGGCGACTACCGCAGCCGCGAGTCCAACGTCTACCGCCTGGCCGAGGTCAGCGCGAACATCATCGACCAGTGCGTCGCGCAGGGCGTGCCCTTCGCCCGCGAGTACGGCGGCTTGCTCGACAACCGCTCCTTCGGCGGCGTGCAGGTGCAGCGCACCTTCTACGCCCGCGGCCAGACAGGTCAGCAGCTGCTGATCGGCGCCTACCAGGCGCTCGAGCGTCAGGTCGCCGCCGGCACGGTGGAGACGTTCACCAAGCACGAGATGCTCGAGCTGATCACCGTCGAGGGAAAGGCGCGCGGCATCATCGCCCGCGACCTCGTCACCGGTGAGATCGAGACCCACCTCGCCGACGTGGTCGTGCTCGCCTCCGGCGGCTACGGCAACGTCTTCTACCTCTCGACGAACGCGATGGGCTGCAACGTCACCGCCTCCTGGCGGGCGCACCGCAAGGGCGCGTACATGGCGAACCCCTGCTACACGCAGATCCACCCGACCTGCATCCCGGTCTCCGGGTCCTACCAGTCCAAGCTCACCCTGATGAGCGAGTCGCTGCGCAACGACGGCCGCATCTGGGTGCCGAAGAACGCCGAGGACGCCGACAAGGACCCGCGCGACATCCCCGAGGACGAGCGCGACTACTACCTGGAGCGCATCTACCCCTCCTTCGGCAACCTGGTGCCCCGCGACATCGCCTCGCGCGCCGCGAAGTACCAGTGCGACGCGGGCAAGGGCGTCGGCAAGACCGGCCTCGGCGTCTACCTCGACTTCGCCTCCGCGATCGAGCGTCTGGGCCGGGAGGCCGTCGAGGCGAAGTACGGCAACCTCTTCGACATGTACGAGCGGATCACGGGTGAGAACCCGTACGAGGTCCCGATGCGGATCTACCCCGCCGTGCACTACGTGATGGGCGGACTGTGGGTCGACTACGACCTGCACTCCAACCTCGAGGGGCTCTTCGTCGCCGGCGAGGCGAACTTCTCCGACCACGGAGCGAACCGTCTGGGCGCCTCGGCGCTCATGCAGGGTCTCGCTGACGGCTACTTCGTGCTGCCGAACACCATCCGCCACTACCTCGCCGACGGACCGTTCGAGAAGCTCGACGAGAACCATCCCGCCGTGGTCGAGGCCCGCGAGTCGGTGCGGGCCCGCATCGACAAGTTCCTCTCGATCAACGGCAAGCGCACGGTCGACAGCTACCACAAGGAGCTCGGCCAGATCATGTGGGACTACTGCGGCATGGAGCGCAGCGAGGAGGGCCTCAACAAGGCCATCAGCGCCATCCGCGACCTGCGCCAGGACTTCTGGCGCAACGTGAAGGTGCTCGGCGCCGCCGACACTCTCAACCAGTCACTGGAGAAGGCCGGCCGGGTGGCCGACTTCCTGGAGCTGGGCGAGCTCATGTGCATCGACGCCCTCAACCGCTCGGAGTCCTGCGGCGGCCACTTCCGTGCCGAGAGCCAGACCGAGGAGGGCGAGGCGCTGCGTCACGACGACGACTACGCCTACGTCGCGGCCTGGGAGTTCACCGGCGACGGCGAGCAGCCCGTCCTCCACATGGAGGACCTCGAGTACCACAACATCGAGATGAAGAACCGGAGCTACAAGTGAAGGTCAACCTCAAGATCTGGCGCCAGGCCTCGCGCGAGGCGCAGGGCGGCCTGAAGGACTACCACCTCGACGACGTCACCGAGGACATGTCGTTCCTGGAGATGCTCGACGTGCTCAACGAGCAGCTCATCGAGCAGGACGAGGAGCCCGTCGAGTTCGAGCACGACTGCCGCGAGGGCATCTGCGGCTCGTGCGGGCTCATGATCAACGGTCTCCCCCACGGCCCCGAGCGCACGACGACGTGCCAGCTGCACATGCGCACGTTCAAGGACGGCGAGACGATCACCATCGAGCCCTGGCGGGCCGCGGCGTTCCCGGTGGTCAAGGACCTGGTCGTGGACCGCTCGGCGTTCGACGCGATGATCCAGGCCGGCGGCTACGTCTCGGTCAACACCGGCGCCGCACCGGACGCGCACGCGATGCCGGTGCGCAAGGAGCACGCCGACCGGGCCTTCGACACCGCGACCTGCATCGGCTGCGGTGCCTGCGTGGCCGCGTGCCCGAACGCCTCGGCCTCGCTGTTCCTCGGCGCGAAGATCACCCACCTGGGTGAGCTGCCGCAGGGCCAGGCCGAGCGTCACGAGCGGGTCATCGGCATGGTCGCCGCCCACGACGAGGCCGGGTTCGGCGGTTGCACCAACATCGGCGAGTGCGCCTCCGCCTGCCCCAAGGAGATCCCGCTGGACGTCATCAGCCAGCTCAACAAGGACCTCCGCACCGCGCTGCGTCACGTCTGAGCAGCACCGCAGACCGCCCTCGCACGCCCCGCGATCGGCGCATCACGACGGCCCCGGACCTGCTGGTCCGGGGCCGTCGCCGTCTCCGCACCGCCTGCCGGCGTCAGCCCGTCAGCGGGAACCGGCGCCAGGGCTCCCACGCGGCGCCGTCGTGCCGGTAGAGCGTCATCGCCTCGACGGTGAAGCGGAGGTCCACGTCGGCGTGGTCCGCCACGGCGCGGTCCAGGTCGGCCTCCGCCACGCCGTGGGCGAGCGTGACGTGGGGGTGGAAGGGGAACGCCGCGGGACTGTCGAGGGGACCCGTGCGCGAGGAGCTCGCGAGGCGCCCCAGGCAGCCCGCGCCGTCCGCGACCACCACGTACGCCACGGGCGAGACCGGCCGGAAGCTGTCGCTGCCCCGCAGGCGCACCGAGAACGGCGGGCACCCCGTCGCGGCCTCGGTCAGGGTGGCGACGACGGACTCGACGACGCCGGGGCGGTCGTCGAGGTCGGTGGGCGGCACCAGGGTGATGTGCGTCGGCACGCCGGCCGCGTCGTCGCCGAGCGCGCAGCGGTACCCCTGCACGCGCGACGCCCACGGCTCGGGCACCTCGACAGCGACGCCGAGCCTCAGCACCTCAGCGGCTGCCCGGCACGCGCGGCAGGAACCCGACCCGGTCCATGACATCGGCCAGCGTGCGTGACGCGACGGCCTCCGCCCGGTCCGCTCCGGCGGCGAGCACGTCGTCGAGCTGTGCACGCTCCTCCAGCAGCTCGGTGACGCGGTCGCGGAACGGGGTCACGACGTCGACGACCACGTCGGCGAGGTCGCCCTTGAGGTCGCCGTAGCCGCGGCCCGCGTACGCCTGCTCGAGCTCCTCGGTGCTGCGCCCGGTGAGGGTGCTGAAGATCGTGAGCAGGTTCGAGACGCCCGGCTTGGCCTCGACGTCGAAGCGCACCTCGGTCTCGGAGTCCGTCACCGCCGAGCGGACCTTCTTGGCGGTGGCACGCGGCTCGTCGAGCAGGTTGATGGTGCCGGCGGGCGAGGTGGCCGACTTCGACATCTTGCGGGTGGGCTCCTGCAGGTCGAAGATCTTGGCCGTCGACTCCAGGATGTAGGGCTCGGGGACCCGGAAGGTCTTCTTGTAGCGCCCGTTGAAGCGCTGCGCGAGGTCGCGGGTCAGCTCCAGGTGCTGGCGCTGGTCCTCACCGACGGGCACGTACGCGGGCCGGTAGAGCAGGATGTCCGCGGCCTGCAGCACCGGGTAGGTGAACAGCCCCACCGACGCCGCTCCCTCCCCGCCCTTCGCCGACTTGTCCTTGAACTGCGTCATGCGCCGCGCCTCGCCGAACCCGGTGAGGCACTGCAGCACCCAGGCCGCCTGGGCGTGCGCCGGCACCTGCGACTGCACGAAGATCGCCGAGCGCTCCGGGTCGACGCCGGCCGCGATCAGCTGGGCCGCCGACCGGCGCGTACGCTCCCGCAGCAGCTTCGGGTCCTGCTCGACGGTGATCGCGTGCAGGTCGGCGATGAAGAAGAACGGCTCGTGGTCCTCCTGCAGCGCCACCCACTGCACCACCGCGCCGAGGTAGTTGCCGAGGTGGAAGGAGTCGCTGGTCGGCTGGATGCCCGACAGCACCCGGGGACGGCTGGTCGGGCTCTGACGCGACGACGACGGGGACTGCGCGGGCTGCTCTGACACGGCCCACATCCTCTCACCGGGCCGCGGACGCCTCTGCCCGAGGTCGTCGGCCGGCACCCCGGCCGCGCATGGCCGCGTACGCCAGCCCCAGGCCCAGGACGCCGAGCGCCGCGCCGGCGAGAGCCGGTGCGCGGTAGCCCAGCCCGAGCGTGAGCACCAGGCCGCCGATCCAGGCGCCGAGCGCGTTGGCCACGTTGATCGAGGCGTGGTTCAGGGCGGCGCCCAGGTTCTGCGCCGACCCCGCGGCCACCATGAGCCGCAGCTGCAGCCCGATCACCAGCACCGACGCCGCCACCTGCACGGCGAACCCGAACACGAGCAACGCCACGAACCCGTCGGCCAGCGCACCGAAGGCAGCCAGGCCCGCGACCGCGCAGACCAGGCCCCCGACGACGCTGCGCTCGATCGAGCGATCCACCAGCGGTCCGCTGATGACGGTGCCGACGGTCGAGCCGATGCCGAACAGCAGCAGGACCAGCGGGACGGTCGTGGCGGGCTGCTCGGCGAGGTCCGTGACGGTGGGGGCGATGTAGGAGTACATCGCGAACATCCCGCCGAAGCCCACGGCGCCGATGAGCATCGAGTACCAGACCTGCGGACGCGCCAGGGCCGTCAGCTCGTTGCGACCGCTCGCCGAGGCGTCGCCCGGTGCCCGTGGCACGGTCGCCGCGACGAGGGCGAGCGTGAGCAGGCCGAGGCCGACGACGACCACGTACGCGGCGCGCCAGCCGACCTGCTGACCGAGCGCCGTGCCGGCCGGCACCCCCACCAGCACCGCGACCGGGATGCCCAGCATCACCCGGCTCACCGCGCGGCCGCGCCGTTCCGGCGCCACCAGGGAGGCCGCGACGAGGGACGCGACGCCGAAGAAGGCGCCGTGCGGCAGTCCGGCGAGGAACCGCGCCGCGACGAGCGAGCCGTACGCCGGCGCGAGGACGGTGGCCAGGTTGCCCAGCACGATCACCGCGACGAGCGCCAGCAGCAGGCCCTTGCGGGGCATCCGCGCCGACGCGGCGGCCAGCACCGGCGCACCGACCACGACTCCCAGGGCGTACGCCGAGACCAGGTGACCGGCAGCGGGGATGGAGACCCCGACATCGCCTGCGATGTCCGGCAGCAGACCGAGGGTGACGAACTCCGTCGTGCCGATCGCGAAGCCACCCGTGGCGAGGGCGAGCGTGGCGGCCGCGACGCGGCGCGGGCCGACCCGGAGCCGGTCGCGCCCGCCCGGCGGAGGGGACGACGCGGGTGTGGGTGGTGTCGGTGGGGGCGGCGTCGCTGGTGCTGCGGGGGTCGTCACCGCACCAGTCTGGCGAACACCAGCAGGTTGTCCTGATAGCCCCCCGCCCCCGGCACGTACGCGCCGGTGCACGTGATCAGGCGCAGCTCGGCGCCGGGCACCGCGCCGTACACCTCACGGGTCGGGAAACCCTGCTTCGGCGTCCGTGCGACGCGGGTGACCTCGAAGACGTGGGCCCGACCCAGCGCGTCGGTCACGCGGACGGTGTCGCCGGGGACCAGGAGCGGCAGCGAGGCGAAGACCGCTGCACCGAACGGGGAGTCGAGATGTCCGGCGATCACCGCCGGGCCACGCTCCCCCGGTCGCGGTCCGCCCGCGAACCAGCCCGCCGTTCCCCACCGCGGAGGAGCTTCCAGCTCGCCGTCACCCTGCAGCCCGAGGTCGTCGAGGTCGGACTCGATGCCGACGCGCGGGATCTCGACCCGGACGGGAGCGGCGACGGTGCCGTAGTCGTCCTCCCCGACACCTGTCGGCAGCGAGATGGCCGAGCCCGGTCGGGTGCGTTCGGCCGACCGGTCGGGTGTCCCCGTCCGCGCCGTGCCCGGTGCAGGGTCCGACTCGGGGCTCGCGGGCGCCACCGTGAGCGCGCCGGGATCGCCCCCGGGCGCCCCGACGCGCAACGCCCGGTCCCAGGTGCGTGCGGCGAGCGGCCCGGGCAGACCCGGGCCCGCCTCCCCGGGTGCCGGCCGGTCCACCACGGCGCCGGGGGCCGCCAGCGGCTCGACGAGGCCGGCGTACGCGGGCTCGGCGAGGCCGTCACGCGCACCTGGTGCGCCGCACGCGGACAGCACCCACCCGAGCGTCGCCACGGCGACCACCACGGACGTACGCGCCAGGTTGCCGTGCGCGCGCAGGGTGTCGCTCAACGGCGGTCGGCGCGCTCCCTGCGCAGCGCGAGGGTGCCGGCGGTGCTGGCGAGCACCACCAGGGCCGCGATCGCGCCGAGACCGCTCAGCGGGACGCCCTGGGCGGAGTCGGCCGGGGCGAGGGCGCCGCCGCCGGTGTCGACACCGGTGCCCTGGGCGGGCATGGTCTGCGATCCCGTGGCGTCGGCGATCGCCTTCAGCTGGAGGCCACCGGCCTCGTCGGGGAGCACCAGCACGGTGTAGACGCCGCCGCCCTGCACGGTGACGGTGCGGCTGAGGTTCGCGGCCTGCACGCCGGAGACCTCCAGCTTCGCGGTCCAGTCACGGGCCTCGACGTCGTAGTACGGGCTCGCGTCGCCGACCTGGATGTCGTCGCCGAGGTCGGGACCGCCGACGAGCTGCGCGTTGATCGACTGACCGTCGTGAGCGGCCGAGATCAGCCGGACCTTCGCCTCGCCGCGGGGCGGCGCCGAGAGGTCGTCGGTGAAGACGCGACCACGGATCTCGTCCTTGTCGCCGACCGCGAAGACGCTGGTGGCGGTGCCGGCTCCGAGGTCGACGGTCGCGGAGATCATCGGGGTCGAGTTGGCGCGTGCACCGGCGGGACGCACCGAGACCGTGTACTGGCCGGGGTCGACCGGGGCGTAGTCGGTGACGTCGCGGTAGGCGATGCCGCGCAGGACCATCGGGTCCCCGCCGCTGAAGGGGACCATCCACACGTCGGCCTCGCCGACGCCGACCGAGAGGTGGCCGGCACGGACGAGGGCCTCGTCGTCCCCGGGTGCTGCGAGCGCGGGCACGGCGGTCGCGACCAGCGCCGCGGCGGCGAGGGCGACGGCACGGGGCGCCAGGCGACGCAGCAGGCCGGGACGGCGGTGGGGGTCGGTCATCGGTGGTGCTCCTTCGGTGGGGCTGCGGGCGGGACGCCGTGCGGGTCGGTCCCGGTGGTGGTTCTTCGTCGCGTCAGGGCAGGGGGACGGGTGGCAGGTCGTCGAGGTCGGCGATGTCGGCAGGTTCGTACGCGATCCGGATGACGCCGTCGGCGCGGCTGACGTCCTGGGGGCGGTAGACACCGAACTGGTCGGCCGCCACGCGAGCGAGGTCGCGACCGGCGGCCGCGTCGACCGGCTGGCCATCGACGCCGTCGATGTCCACGACGTACGCGGTGCGTTCCCCGTCCTCGCTGTCGGGGGCGGAGAAGTCGGCGACATCGATGTCGTAGTCGGCTGCGAGCAGGGCGAGCAGGGTGAGCACCCGAGGGTCGACCCGTCCCTCCTCGAGGTCGGTGCGCTCGGTGGCCCCGAGCTCGAGCCGCTGGTTGGCGGCCAGCGACTCACCGGGCCCGACGGCGGACGGCTCACTGGCCAGCTCCACCTCCGAGCCGTCCGAGCCGTCGGAGCCCGCAGGCGGCCCGGCTTCCGTGTCCGAGGTCCGGTCGGCCTGCCGGCCGGCCTCGGACCCGCCCTCGGACCCGCCCTCGGACCCGCCGAGGAGCAGGAAGGCCACGACGACGCCCGCGACGACCAGGGCGCCGAGGATCGACAGGAGCACCACGGGGCTCGGCCCGCGACGGGCGGCACGGTGGGACCCGCCGGGCCGTCGCGCAGGAGCCTCGACGGAGTCCGCCGAGGGCGACGTCGACTGGTCCACGCTCATGCGGCCTCCCTTCCCCGACACAGGTCTCGCTCGCGGGCAGCCTCGCGGTGCCCGGCCGCACCATTCTGGCGCTCTTCTTCCCCGCTGCACGCCGCGTACAGCAAGCCGGGACCAGATCGTGCCCGATCTCTCGCGGACGCTCCTCACAAGGACGACAAAAGCACCGGCCCCACGTCCACCATGTGGACGTGGGGCCGGTGCTGGCCGTCCGGCGCGGCCGGACGCCTGCCTCAGCGCTGCTCGAGGTCTGCCAGTGCCTTGTTGAAGGTCTCCGACGGGCGCATCACCGCGGACACCTTCTCGGGGTCCGGGCGGAAGTAGCCACCGATGTCGACCGACTGGCCCTGCACCGCGTTGAGCTCCTCCACGATCTTCTGCTCGTGCTCACCGAGGGTGTCCGCGACCTCGCGGAAGGCCTCGGCCAGGTCTGCGTCCTCGTCCTGGCCGGCGAGCTCACGGGCCCAGTACAGGGCGAGGTAGAAGTGGCTCCCGCGGTTGTCGAGCTCGCCGACACCACGCTTGGGCGAGCGGTCCTCGTCGAGGAAGGTGCCCGTGGCGCGGTCGAGGGTCTCGCCGAGGATGCGGGCGCGGGCGTTGTCGGTCTTCTCCGCGAGATGACCGAAGCTCTCGCTCAGCGCGAGGAACTCGCCCAGGCTGTCCCACCGCAGGTGGTTCTCGTCGACCAGCTGCTGCACGTGCTTGGGCGCCGATCCGCCCGCGCCGGTCTCGAAGAGCCCGCCGCCGCGCATCAGGGGCACCACCGAGAGCATCTTGGCGCTCGTGCCCAGCTCGAGGATCGGGAACAGGTCGGTGAGGTAGTCGCGCAGCACGTTGCCGGTCACCGAGATCGTGTTCTTGCCCTCGCGGATGCGGGAGACCGAGGTGCGGGTGGCCCCGACGTAGTCGTCGATCGTGATGTCGAGGCCCTCGGTGTCGTGCTCGGCCAGGTAGGTCTCGACCTTCGCGATGAGGTTGGCGTCGTGCGCACGCTCCCGGTCGAGCCAGAAGATCGCCGGGTCGCCGGTGGCACGGGCCCTGCTGACGGCGAGCTTCACCCAGTCGCGGATCGGCTCGTCCTTGGTCTGGCACATGCGCCAGATGTCGCCGGGGGCGACCTCGTGCTCGAGGATCACGGTCTCACCGTCGGTGCCGAGGACCTTGACGGCGCCGGCCTCGGAGATCTCGAAGGTCTTGTCGTGGGAGCCGTACTCCTCGGCCTTCTTCGCCATCAGACCGACGTTCGGTACCGAGCCCATGGTGGCCGGGTCGTACGCGCCGTTCTCGCGGCAGTCGTCGATGACGACCTGGTAGAGACCCGCGTACGAGCTCTCCGGGATCACCGCGAGGGTGTCGTCCGTGTCGCCGGTCGGGCCCCACAGCTGCCCGCCGTTGCGGATCATCGCCGGCATCGAGGCGTCGATGATGACGTCGCTCGGCACGTGCAGGTTGGTGATGCCCTTGCGGTCGTCGACCATCGAGAGCCGGGGTCCCTGCTCCTTGCCCTGCTCGATGGCCTGCTCGATGGCCTGCCGACCCTCGGGGTCCTGGGCGTCCAGCTCCTTCTCCAGCGTGGCGAGGCCGTCGTTGGCGGAGTAGCCGAGCTGCTCGAGCGTGGTGCCGTGCTCGGAGAAGAGCGCGGGGAAGAAGGCGCGGACGGCGTGGCCGAAGATGATCGGGTCGCTGACCTTCATCATCGTGGCCTTGAGGTGGAGCGAGAAGAGCACGTCGCGGCGCTTGGCCTCCGCGATCGCCTCGGCGAGGAAGTCGTCGAGCGCAGCGGCGCGCATCACGGCGGCGTCGACGACCTCGCCGGCCTCGACCTGCACCTCCTTGAGCACCTGTGGCTCGCCGGCGGCGGGGTGGAGCTCGATGCGTACGGTGCCAGCCGCCTCGCACACGTGCGACTGCTCGGTGTGGGCGAAGTCGTCGGCCTCCATGGTGGCGACGTCGGTCGCGGAGTCCTTGCTCCACTCACCCATCCGGTGCGGGTTCTTGCGGGCGTAGCCCTTGACCGACTCGGGGGCACGGCGGTCGGAGTTGCCCTCGCGCAGCACCGGGTTGACCGCGGAGCCCTTGGCGACGTCGAACTTCGCCTTGGTCTCGCGCTCCTCGTCGGTCTTCGGCTCCTCGGGGTAGTCGGGGAGGTCGTAGCCCTGCTCCTGCAGCTCGGCGATGCAGCGCTTGAGCTGCGGCAGCGACGCGGAGATGTTCGGCAGCTTCACGATGTTGGCCGCGGGCGTCTTCGCGAGCTCGCCGAGCTTCTCGAGCTCGTCGTCGATGCGCTGCTCGTCGCTCATCCGCTCGGGGAACTGCGCGATCACGCGGCCGGCGAGGGAGATGTCGCGGGTCTCGACGTCGACGCCGGCCGTGGAGGCGTACGCGGAGATCACCGGCAGGAACGAGTAGGTCGCCAGCATCGGCGCCTCGTCGGTCTCGGTGTAGATGATGGTGGAGGCGTCGGCCTCCTGGCCTGGGCTGGCGTTGTCGCTCACGCTCACGACGGTATCCCGGCGCCTCCCTTCTACTCCACCGGTACGGCCCCGGTCGGCGCTGCTAGCGTCGAGCCGATCAGCCATCGCACTCCCGACACAGTCCAGACCCCGTCCAGACATCGAAGCTCCAGGAGACCCCGTGACCTCTCCCGTCAAGATCGCCGTGACCGGTGCCGCCGGCCAGATCGGCTACAGCCTGCTGTTCCGCATCGCTGCGGGTGAGCTGCTCGGCAAGGACACCCCCGTCCAGCTGCAGCTGCTCGAGATCACCCCGGCCCTCAAGGCGCTCGAGGGTGTGGTCATGGAGCTCGACGACTGCGCCTTCGGCACCCTCGCCGGCGTCGAGATCGGCGACGACCCGCGCAAGGTCTTCGACGGCGCGAACCTGGCGCTGCTCGTGGGCGCGAAGCCGCGTGGCAAGGGCATGGAGCGGGCGGACCTGCTGGAGCAGAACGGCGCGATCTTCACCGACCAGGGCAAGGCGCTGAACGAGGTCGCCGCCGACGACATCCGCGTCGGCGTGACCGGCAACCCCGCCAACACCAACGCGCTGATCGCGATGACCAACGCTCCCGACATCCCGCAGTCGCGCTTCTCCGCGCTCACCCGTCTCGACCACAACCGCGCCCTGTCGCAGGTGGCGACCAAGACCGGCGCGGCCGTCAGCGACATCACGAAGATGACGATCTGGGGCAACCACTCCGCGACGCAGTACCCCGACGTCTACAACGCCGAGATCGGCGGCCGGCCGGCCGCCGAGGTCATCGACGACGAGGCGTGGATCGCCGACGACTTCATCCCCACCGTCGCGAAGCGCGGCGCCGCGATCATCGAGGCCCGGGGCTCGTCCTCTGCTGCGTCGGCCGCCTCGGCGACGATCGACGCCGCCCGCGACTGGCTGCACGGCTCCCCCGAGGGTGACTGGGTCTCGATGGCGGTCGTGTCCGACGGCTCCTACGGCGTGCCCGAGGGCCTCATCTCCTCGTTCCCCGTGACCACCCGCAACGGCGACTGGGAGATCGTCGAGGGTCTCGCGATCTCCGACTTCTCCCGCGAGCGCATCGACGCCAGCACCGGCGAGCTCGCCGAGGAGCGCGACGCCGTCAAGGGTCTCGGCCTGATCTGATCCCGCGCCCCTGAGAGGTCACTTCTCGCGGTCCGCGAGAAGTGACCTCTCGGCGCGTCAGGCCATGAGGCCGAGGGGGGCGTACGAGAGCCCGGGGAAGACCCGCGCCACCGAGCGGTCCGGGAAGCGCCGGGTGAGCACCTCCCCGAGCACCTGCCGGTAGTCCGTGGTGACCTGCAGGTCCCCGTCGATCAGGGACCCCTGTCCCAGGCCGGGCCACTCGCCGAGGTAGCGCCCGCCGCGCACGCCACCACCCATCACGAGCATCGCGTTGCCCCAACCGTGGTCGAGACCGCGGGAGCCGTTCTCGGCCACCCGTCGCCCGAACTCGCTGATGGTCACGAGCGTGACGCGGTCCGCTGTCGGGCCGAGGTCACGGAAGAAGGCGTCGACGGCCAGCGCCATCCCACCGAGCTTGTCCTGCATGGGACCCCACTCGGTGGTGCCGTAGTTGGCGTGGTGGTCGAAGGAGCCGTAGTCCAGCGAGACCACCTCGACGCCGATGTCGGCCTTCACGAGCTTCGCGGTGTCGCGCAGCGCGTCGCCGAGCGGTTTGCCGGGCCAGCTGGTCGGATACGCCGCGGCCGGCGCGTACGCCGCGTCCCCGACCGCCGCCAGCCGCGTGCTGGCGCGGACCGCCGTGCGGGCTGCGCGCCCCAGCGGGCCCTTGTCGCGAGCCCAGGCGCGCGCGAGGCTGCGCCGTCGCTGCGTGGGCATCGAGGAGTCCTCGTCCAGCCCGGAGATCTCGAAGCCGTCCAGGTTGCTGCACGCCACGGTCGGGACCGGACCGCTCATCATCGTCGGCACGATCGAGGCGTTGAGGTGCATCGCCTGCCACGGCTGCACGGTCGGGTCGAGTCCGACCATGCGGTTCACCCACCCGCGGCGCTCCCGGGAGGTGGGGTCCGCGTCCTCGACCGCCTCCATCGCCGCGAAGTGCGACCGGTTGGGCATCTCCAGACCGACGGCGTGCACCGCGGCCAGACGGCCGGTGTCCCACATCGGCTGCAGCGGCGCGAGCGAGGGGTGCAGGCCGAACATCGCGTCCTTCGCCAGGAGGCTGCGGGTCGGCACGGCGATCGTCGGCCTCGCCGCGGCGTACGCGGGGTCGCCGTGCGGCACGACCATGCCGAGGCCGTCGATGCCGCCGCGGAGGCTGAGCACGATCAGCACGTTGCCGCCGCTGGAGGCGCCGTACGCCGTCTGACGCACGGTGTCGCCGAAGACCGCGGTGGTGGCGATGCCCGTCGCCGCCGCTGCCTGCAGGAAGCGTCGCCGCGAGAGGCCCTCGACGGCAGCCAGCTCGTCGCAGCAGTCGTCGCCGGGCCCGAGCGGAGGAGTGGAGGAGGTCATCGCGTCATGTGCTCCGGTGAGTCGAGGAGGGCGCCGACGAGCTTCACCCAGATCCACCCCTGGCTGAGCACCTGGTGACCGGGGGTGATCATCTCGCGGGGCGGGGTGTCGGTGGCCTGGCAGGCCATTGCGAGGAGCCGGCGGGTGGAGCGTCGTCCGAGGAGGGTGCGGCACAGGTGGTCCACCAGCTGGTCGAAGCGCAGCGGCAGGCCGGGCAGGAACTCCTCGGGCGTGCGGTAGGCGACCCCCTCACGGGGCCACCACCCCGCCGTCATCGCCCAGTGGAAGCCGAAGCTGTTGACCATGCGCGTCGGGGAGCACCACGGGTCGTTGCGCTCCGGCGGCCCGTCGGGGCGCGGCCACTGGTAGGCGGCGACGCTGCCGTGGGTCCAGGCCATCGTGATCGCGAAGCTCTCCTCGCCCCCGGGGGCGCTCAGCCGCGGCTCCAGCACCCGCAACGTCGCGACGAGGTCCTCGTGCGGCGTCCGCACCTTCGCGCCGACCGAGCGCCGGAACTCCGCGGAGGCGACCAGCCGCCGCAGGACGGGGGCGATCCGGGTGTCCTCGGCGAGGTAGGTCGCAGCGAGGTCCCGGACGAGCTCGGGGTGGGGGTCGTCGTCGACGAAGCGGAGCACGAGCTTGGTGGCGATGGTCCGGGCCGTCGCCGGGTGGCGGGCCAGGTGGCGCAGGTAGGCGTCGCAGACCGCGCGACCGTCGGCGTCGGCGTTGGGGTGGGTGAAGCCGAGCACGCTCACCGGTACGGTGGTGTGCTTCGAGGGCGTGTAGCGCCCCTCCCAGCCGCCGTCGTGGGCGACGTCCCACCCCGAGAGGATGACGGCGGAGTCCTTGACCATCTGCTCGGAGTAGCCGGCGACCAGCCCGACGGTGTGCAGCTCCAGGAGCTCGCGGCCCTGGTTCTCGTTGACCGCGCCCCGCGCCGAGCGCCAGTTGTCCAGGAACAGCGTCATGGCCGGGTGGGTCGAGGCCGCGACGAGCAGGTCCTCGAAGCGGCCGAGGGCGTGCGTACGCAGCACCGACTGGTAGTCGTAGCGGTGCATCCAGGCCAGGTCGGCAGCCGCTCCCACGTGCAGGTGGTTGGCCCAGAAGTCGGTCATCGTCTCGGCGACGACGCGCCGCGTGTACGTCCTGCGCAGCAGCTGCAGGTTGCCGAAGTCCCGCGCGAACTCCCAGGCGGCCTTGCGCCGGCTGTCGTTGCTGTCCCGTTTCGCCGCCGCGCTCCAGGCCTGGTCGGCGAACCAGGACTCGACCTCGGCGACCCGCGGGGACTCGGGCACGCTCTCGGGCTGCAGCTGCCGCTCGAGCCACGCGGCGGGGCTGCCCGCTGCACGGAGGTCGGCGTACGCCTGGGCGCCCAGGCCGGTGCCGAGCCGGGTCAGGTAGTGACGCCCCAGCCGGCTCGGGACGTACGTCGCCCGGCGAGGGCGAGGACGGTAGCGGGGCACGCCCGCAGTGTGGGCGGCGCGAACGGGCCGGAGGGCCCGAATCGGTGAAACTTCACCCTCGCGCCCGCCTCACGACGCGTACGGTCAGGCGGTCTCGACCAACGACTCCTCGCGGACCCCGCGCTCGTGGTTGTCGGTCAGACGGATCTCCTCCCGCGCCTGGGCCTCCAGGCGCGCGCGCTGCTCGGCGTACTCGCCCGGCTCGCTGACGAGGTCGGTGGTGCCGCGCTCGAGCATGCCGAGCGCCTGCCTGGCGAAGATCTGCTGCTCGGTGGCGGTGCGCTCCGACCTGTCGTTGAGCACGAAGGTGATCGCCCAGTGGCCCAGTGCGGAGAGCTGGTTCTTGAAGCCCGTCAGGTAGATCAGGTGCACCGCGAGCCACATCAACCAGGCGATGAAGCCGGTGATCCTGATCTTGCCGACCAGGGCGATGGCACTGAACCGCGAGATCGTGGCCATGGAGCCCTTGTCGAAGTAGGAGAAAGGCTTCTGCGGGCTCTTGTCCTTCAGGCGGCGGTCGATCTCCTTCGCGCTGTACTTCGCGCCCTGGATCGCCACCTGGGCCACGCCCGGCAGGTTGTCGAGGTCGATCATGTCGCCGACGCAGAAGATCTCCGGGTGACCGGGCAGGGTCAGGTCCGGGTTGACGCCGATGCGGCCGGCGCGGTCGAGCGTCGCACCCGTCTTGTCGGCCAGCACCTTCGTGATCGGAGCAGCCTGCACGCCCGCGGCCCACACCTTGGTGACCGACTCGATGCGGCGCTTGGTGCCGTCCTTGTCCTGCACGACCAGGCCCTGCTCGTCGACGTCGACGACCATCGCCCCGAGCTGCACCTCGACTCCGAGGTTCTCCAACGACTTCTGCGACCAGGCGCCGAGCTTCTCACCGAAGGGAGGCAGCACCTGGTCGGCCGCATCGACGAGGATGACCCGGGCGTGACGGGTGTTGATGTGCCGGAAGTCCTTCGGCAGCGTCTTGTGCGCCAGCTCCGCGATCTGGCCCGCCATCTCCACGCCGGTCGGGCCGGCGCCGACGATCGTGAAGGTCAGCAGTCGCTGGATCTCCTCCTCGTCGTCGGAGAGCTCGGCGAGCTCGAAGGCGCCGAAGATGCGACCCCGCAGCTCCAGGGCGTCGTCGACGGACTTCATGCCGGGCGCGAACTGCGCGAACTCGTCGTTGCCGAAGTAGGACTGGCCGGCACCGGCCGCGACGATCAGGGAGTCGTACGGCGTCACCGTCTCGCGGCCCAGCACCTGGTGGGTGACGGTGCGCTCCTCGACGTCGATGTCGACGACGTTGCCGAGGAGGACCCGGGCGTTCTTCTGCTTGGCCAGGATCTCCCGGGTCGGGGGCGCGATCTCGCCCTCGCTCAGGATGCCGGTCGCGACCTGGTAGAGGAGCGGCTGGAAGAGGTGGTGGCTGGTCTTGGCGATCATCGTCACCTCGACGTCGGACCGCTTGAGCGCCTTCGTGCCGAAGAGCCCACCGAACCCCGAGCCGATCACCACCACGCGGTGCTTGTCGTGCTCGCGGGCGGTCGCCACGGTGCTGTGCTGCTGCTCGGGCTGCTGCTCGGCCATGCTCACTCCTCGACCCGTCGGGGTCCTCGCTCGTGTGGTGCCGCGGCTCAGGCCGCACCCGCGTTGTACCCATCCTCCCGCGCCCGCGTACGCCCGGATCAGATGTCGTCGGTCACCGTCCCGCGGCACACGGCATGACCCGGGGGTGAGTGCGGGCCCGGCGGGCAGGATGGTCGCCGTGACGCACTACGACCTGCTCGTGATCGGCTCGGGTTCGGGCAACATGCTGCTCGACAGCCGGTTCGACAACCTGAGGACGGCCATCGTCGAGCGCTCCACGTTCGGCGGAACCTGCCTGAACGTCGGGTGCATCCCGACGAAGATGTACGTCTGGCCGGCCGACATCGCGGCCTACGCGGGCGACGGCCCGCGCCTGGGTGTCGACACCGCGATGCGGGGCGCACGGTGGGTCGACATCCGCGACCGTGTGTTCGGTCGCATCGACGCGATCTCGCACTCGGGCCTGCAGTACCGCGACAGCCTCGAGAACGTCGAGGTGCTCCGGGGTCACGGTCGGTTCGTCGGTGACCGACGGCTGACGGTGACCGACACCGACGGTCAGGACGTGACCGGCAGCCCCGAGGGCGAGATCACCGCCGACCGCATCGTGGTCGCCACCGGCTCCAGGGTCTCCGTCCCGCCGATCGAGGGGCTGGAGGAGGCCGGCTACGAGACCTCCGACACCGTGATGCGGCTCGACGCCCAGCCCGAACGGATCGTGATCATCGGCGGCGGGTTCGTCTCGTGCGAGTTCGCGCACGTCTTCCACGCCCTGGGCACCGAGGTGGTGCAGGTGCAGCGGGGACCCCGCTTGCTGATGGCGGAGGACGACGACGTCTCGGCGCGCATCACCGACATCGCGTGCCGCGCGTGGGACGTGCGCCTCGGCGTCACCGTCGACCGGGTCGAGCCAGGGCGCGACGGCGCCGACCACGTGCTGCACCTGAGCAACGGGGAGACGCTCGAGGCGGACACGATCCTGGTGGCGACCGGGCGCGACCCGAACACCGACGACATGGGCCTGGACCTCACCGGGGTCGAGGTCGACGACGACGGACTGATCGTGACCGACGAGTTCCTCCGCGCCGCCGAGGGTGTCTTCGCGCTCGGCGACTGCCGTACGCCCTGGCAGCTCAAGCACGTCGCGAACCTCGAGGCGCGTCTGGTCGGCGACAACCTCGCTTCCCCCGAGGACATGCGCGCGCTGCCCGACCTCCCCGTCCCCCACGCCGTCTTCACCCACCCCCAGATCGCGTCGGTCGGCGCCACCGAACGGGAGCTGGTGGAGCAGGGGCGCGCGTACGAGAAGAAGGTGCAGGACTACGCCGACATCGCCTACGGGTGGGCGATGGAGGACACGACCGGCTTCGCCAAGCTGCTCGCGGACCCCGACACCGGCCTGCTGCTCGGTGCGCACCTGATCGGCCCCCAGGCCTCGGCCCTGATCCAGCCCCTGATCCAGATGATGAGCCTGGGTCAGACGACGCAGGAGGTGGCCCGCGGCCAGTACTGGATCCACCCCGCCCTCCCCGAGCTCGTGGAGAACGCCCTGCTGGGTCTCGAACAGCGCCCCAAGTAAGGCGCATTCGCCGCATCTCGGCCGATTCGCTGTGGTTTACTCCTCGACGAGTGCATGTCCATGCCTCGGGTCGGACTGGGACCCTTCGATGAGTGCGAGGCGGATCGGGAGGACCACCGTGCACCCTGGGCACGACGAGCTCCACCTCGAGGCGGTCCCCGCCAGCGTGGGGCAGGCGCGGCGCATGGTGGCCGCGACGCTGCACTCCCTCGGTCGTGAGGACCTCGTCGGCAGCGCCCAGCTCGTGGTCTCCGAGCTCGTCACCAACGCCCTCCTGCACGGGGTCGCGCCGGTCACCGCCCGCGTCCGCGGCACACGCGCCCATCCGCGCGTGGAGATCAGCGACGCGTCGATGCGTCTGCCCCGGCTGCCCGAGGCGCCGCTCCCCCTCACCGAGGCCGTGCGTCCCACCGGCGCTCTGCCTGCAGGTGGCGCCCTGACCTTCGCCCCGGAGGAGGTCGACGCCCTGCTCCGCGAGGAGCTCGACCTGCTCTCGATGGGGGGTCGTGGAATCCGGCTGGTGATCACCTACAGCGCCGCGTGGGGCATCCATCGCACGACCGGGTGCAAGACGGTCTGGTTCGAGCCCTCGGCCGAGCCACGGACGGACGCACCGAACGAGATCCAGGTCTTCGAGACGATCGAGGACGAGACCCTGCCGCTGCCGCGGGCACGCCGGTCGCTCGACGACCTGTCTCCGGCGACGGGGCCACAGGTGATGCGGCACGTACGCCTGGTGAACGCGCCCGTCCGGCTGATCGCCGCCGTCCGCAGCCACTACGACGACCTGCAGCGCGAGATCCGCCTGATCGGCCTGCAGTACGGTCGGGCCGCCGCGACGCTGCCCCGTCACCTCTTCGAGCAGGCCGCCCACCCCGAGCTGCACCGGTTGCGGGCCTTGGGGGTCGAGCAGGTCGAGCAGGCGGTCCTCGTCGGTCGTGACCACGCGGACCTCGACTACGAGGTCGCCCCCGCGGACGCCGCCGTGTTCGCCCGCACCGTGGCCCTGTTCCTGGAGGCCGACGAGTTCTGCCGGCGCGAGCGGCTCCTCACCCTCGCCCTGACCGAGCGCCAACGGGCCGCGGTGATCTGGTTCGTCGACCAGGTGGTCTCCCAGGTGGCCGGACGGGCCCCCTGTGCCTGGGACGAGGCCGTCGACGCCCGTGCCTGACCGCGCACCCGAGGACCCGGCGCAGCAGGACCCCGCCTCACCGGTGGCGTCGACAGCCGCGCTCGTGGCCGCCGGGGGCGCACTCGGCGCCCTGCTCCGTCAGGCCGCCTCCGAGGCCCTGCCCCTGACGGCCGTGCCGTGGTCGACGGCTGCGGTCAACGTGGCCGGGTCGCTCCTCCTGGGTCTGCTCGTCGGCCGGCTGACGGTCCGACCCGGCCCGCGGTGGCTGAAGCCGACCGTGGGGACCGGCGTGCTCGGCGGGTTCACGACCTTCAGCACCTTCGCGGTCGACACGTCCCTGCGTCTGCCCGACCACACGGCCACGGCCGGGGCGTACGTCGCCCTCACCGTCGTCGGCGCCGTCGCGGCGGCGGGCGTGGGACTGGCCGCCGGCAGGCTGCTGGGTCGGCGGGGGCCGTCGTGACAGCGCTGCTGGTGATGCTCGGCGGGGCCGTCGGGGCGGCCGGCCGCTACCTGTGCGACCGGTTCGTCTCGTCCCGTGCGCCGCGCGACCTCCCGGCCGGGACGTTGGCGGTGAACCTGCTCGGGAGTCTCGCCCTGGGGCTGCTCACCGGCCTGCTGGTGACGACCGGCTCCGCGTACGCCGTGCTCGGGACGGGCGTCTGCGGCGCGTTCACCACCTGGAGCACGCTCGCCGTGGAGACGGTGGAGCTGCTGCGGGGGCGGCCGGCGCTCGCGGTGGCGTACCTGGCGGCGACGCTCCTCGGCGGCCTGTCGCTCGCCACGGTGGGTCTCCTCGCGACGGGTGCCCTGACGCCCGTGACGTCCTGACGTCCTAGGCCCAGCCGAGCTCGTGGAGCCGGTCGTCGTCGATGCCGAGGTGGTGCGCCAGCTCGTGCACCACGGTCACCCGGATCTCCTCGGCGACGTGCTCCTCGTCCTCGCAGTAGCGCAACGTCGGTCCGCGGTAGACGAGCACGACGTCGGGCGGCTGGAAGGTGTACGTGTCGCCGCGGTCGGTCAGCGCGTTGCCGACGTACAGGCCCAGCAGGTCCGGGTCGTCGGCCGGCGGCTCGTCCTCGACGAGCACGGCGACGTTGTCGATCATCGCGGCGAGCTCGGCAGGCAGCGTGTCGAGCGCGTCGGCCACGAGCTGCTCGAACCGCTCGCGCGACATCTCGACCCCGACGGTGGGCGGTCCGTCGCGTTCGGTCATCACTCCCGCATCCTCCCAGGCGCCCCTCGCCGGGCCCGTTCGCTTATGCTGGGCACGTCCCGGCCCCCATCGTCTAGCGGCCCAGGACCCCGCCCTTTCACGGCGGTAGCACGGGTTCGAATCCCGTTGGGGGTGCGATTCGCGGCCCTGGCGGGCCGTGGGTTAGAGTTCCATCCGTCCGCGCGACACGGCGAGAGCTGTGTGCCGGACGTACGAGGCCCCGTAGCGCAGTTGGTTAGCGCGCCGCCCTGTCACGGCGGAGGCCGCGGGTTCGAGTCCCGTCGGGGTCGCCATCGCAGCGCCTCGGACCACACGGTCCGGGGCGCTGTCTCGTTGCTGCCCGGTTCCGGCGGTGGTCCGGGTGCGAGACCGGAGCCCTCGCCGATGCGCCCCGACCGCGTGCGGTATCGTTCCCCTCGCTCGGGCAGGTAGCTCAGTTGGTACGAGCGTCCGCCTGAAAAGTGGAAGGTCGGCGGTTCGACCCCGCCCCTGCCCACGAGCACGAGGGCCGCAGTGGTGATCCACTGCGGCCCTCGTCATGTCCGGCAGTGTCCGGTTCCTCCCCAGTCGTCAGTTCACCTGCTGCGCGACCTCGATGGCGAAGCGCACGGTGTCGCCCTCGACCGAGGTGACCTGCACCATGACGTCGATCGTCTCGCCGCCGGCGCCCAGCACGCAGGTGGTCTCGGCGCCCACCTCTGCCGCGAGGTCGCCGGGGCAGTCGACGGAGTCGGGCTCCTGCCCCACCTGCCGCGCGAGCTGGCTGCTGACCTGCTGCTCGAGGTCGGCCTGGGTGACCGACGAGGCGGAGCACCCCGCGAGCAATGCGAGCACGGGCAGGACGAGGACGGGCACGATGGGTCGCACGGCGGCACCTTCTGGTCGGGCCGCCCGGCACGACGTGGCAGGTCAGCTCCTCGTTCTACCGCGAACACCGGTGCCGGGGCAACGAGATCGACGTACGTTCTCGCGTCCTGAGGAGGTGCGCCGCGCCGGAGCCCGGCGAACCCCGGTCAGCCTCGGCCGGCGCGCACCTGACGCGCGCACGACGCCAGCGACAGGCGCTTGTCGTCACCGCGGTCGACGTACACCTTCGTCCGGGTGAACACCTCGCCCTTGACGCCGCAGGTGAGCGTGTAGCGCTCCCGACGGTCACGTGTCGTCCGTGTCCGTGCGTCGAAGAGGTCGCTGGTCAGGGCGTAGCGCTGTCCCGGCACCGCGGTGTAGTTGACGACCCGGAGCACGTACTCCCCCGCCCTGGCGTCGACGACCTCCGCGCTCTCCTTCTCCCCGGGGGCGTTGGCCGAGGAGCCCACGAGCGTCAGGTCGGCGCCGTCACGGCGGTAGACCTCGAGGTCCAGATCGTCGGGCAGCGGCCAGGACAGCCCCACCCGCAGCAGGTCCGTGCGGCGGGACACCGTCAGCGCGGTGTCGGTGTGGGCCGACGGCGCCGGCACCGTGCCGTTGTCGGTGACGGACTTGAACGGGGTCCGCGCCAGCCTCTCGACCGTGCGCCCCTTCACCACGGGCCGCGTCGACGGGTTGACCACCCATCGGAACGCGCCGCCGCGGCTGCGCAGCGTCGAGGAGATGGACTCCTTCACCGAGGACTCCCACGTCGGGGTGTTGAAGGTCTTGCGGAGCCGCAGCACCGCTTTCCTCGGCAGGGTGCCGCGCAGCACGGCGGATGCGTCGGTGTCGCCCGCGTGCTCGAGCGCC
Organism: Nocardioidaceae bacterium; assembly: GCA_018672315.1. Lineage (NCBI taxonomy): Bacteria > Bacillati > Actinomycetota > Actinomycetes > Propionibacteriales > Nocardioidaceae > Nocardioidaceae bacterium. The sequence continues at coordinate 910,364 of CP076053.1, forward strand.
AGCAGGTACGCCTCGCGGTTGCCCTCCAGGGCGCCGTCCCCGGCGTACTCGGTGACGACCTCCGCGAACGGTGGGTGGAACTCGTCCTCGCCGATCTCGAAGGTGTAGCCGAAGCCTCCGGTGGCGTTGTAGGACCAGTCCTCGGTGGTGCCCGTGGTGTCGTAGAGCTCCCACCCGTGGATGTTCTGGTAGCCGTTCGCCTCGGTCATCCTCCGACCGAGCTGCCGAAGCGCCCGCTCGTCCGGGGCGTCACCGACGGGGTCGCCGTCAGGACCGATCGTGGTCGGCGCGACGCCGTTCGGCCGCAGCACGAGGTTGGAGAAGGTGTGGTTCGAGATGAGCATCGTCACCTGCCGCGAGGCGACGAGGTCACGGATGTTCTGCGTCTCCGGCTCACTGAACGGCGCAGGCCCTCGATAGGTCGGGTTCAGCGGCCCACCGAGGCTGTCGCCGGTGTCGGGGGTGTCCCCCGCCGCTCCTGGTCCGCCCCAGAAGCCGGAGTAGTTGCGGTTCAGGTCCGTGCCGACGCCGAACCCGCCGGGACTCGTCACCGTGGCCCGGCACGAGCCGGCCGGGAGGCTCGTCACCCCTGCCACGCTGCAGTTCTTGCGCTTGTACGCCTGTCCCGGCGTCGCGAGCACCGACGTGCTCCCGTCCAGCGGGTCGATGTCGTTGGCGTCGCGCAGGTCCACGAACTCACCGTCGGTGCGCGAGAGGCGGAAACCGTCGACGTTGACGACCGGGACGACGACAGTCCGCGCGCGGCTCGCCAACCGTGTGATGCGCTTGTTCGAGCCGACGTTCTTCACCAGGTCGCGGGCGAACTCCATCGCCAGCTCACCGGAGGGCCACTCGCGGGCGTGGTGCACGCCCATCAGCAGGAACGTGGGCCGCCCGTCGTCGACCCGCTTGACGTTGCGGGCGATCTCGACGCCGTAGACGGTGCGTCCCTCGACGGACTCGTGCGGCAGCTCGATGAGCGAGACCAGGCGCGGGTTCTTCTGGGCGAGCTGCCTCATCTCGCGGTTGTAGTCGGCGAGCGTGCGGTAGGACGTGCGCCCCGAGGGCAGCGCGCTGCGGCGCGTGGCAGCCGCGTACGCCTTGTCCATACGTGCGACCTGGACCGCGCGACGCACCAGGTCGCGGATCTCGACCTCGTAGTCGAACTTCGCCGCCTCGAGCGCGAGCCGGTCGGCCACGGTGTGCAGCACCACCTCGACGTAGTCGCGGCCGGCGTGCTCGGTGAGGTCCAACCCCAGGGCCTGGAGGCGCTCCTTATCCGACCGCAGGGGCGTGAGCACCCGGACGAGCGAGACCGGAGACTCCTCCATGGTCGCGTCGGCGGCGCGGGTCTGCTCCCCGGCTGCCGGGACCGCGGCCGAGCCGACGACGGCGGTCGCGGTGGTCGCGGTGGTCGCGGTGGTCGCGGCCAGGGCGATGCCCGCAAGGGGTGCCAGCAGGCGGCGGGAACGGGCGGAGCGGGGACTGCGACTCACGGGGACTCCTCGTGCGGGCGGCGTCGTCGCCGATCCTCGGACCGGTCTTGACCAGGGGTGTGAGCCACATGATGGAGGGAGAAGCCGCGCATCTGGGTGATTTGACGACAAGCCTGGCCGATTCGGTGCCTCGTGTCGCTTCCCGACCCACACCCTCGGGTGCCCCTGCCGCGCCCGACCGACCTGCGAGGTCCTGTCGTCGCTACGGTCGGGCAATGGTCGATGTCGCTGAGCCACGCAGGGGCCTCCGGGCGGATCCGGCTGACGGTCCGCGTCCGACCTCTCGGTCGGGATTCTTCGCCGAGGCTCGGCAACGGCCCCCCGAGGAGATCGTCGAGGTGCTCGTCGACCACGTCGCGCGCGAGGGCGCTCTCGTCGCCGAGGTGTGGCTCGTCGACGTGCAGCAGGAGTCGTTGCAACCGTTCCCCGCCCGGTCCGGCGGGTCCACCTCCGCGCCGATGTCGCTCGAGGGCACCCTCGCAGGGCGGTGCTACCAGGACGGCACGGTCGTCGTCAGCGGCGTCGAGGACCCTGCTGAAGACGCCTCGGGGGACTGCAGGTCCACCGAGAGCTGGTTCCCGCTCCGCCGGGGCGCCGAGCGCCTCGGCGTCGCCCGGGTCCGGTCGGCCGAGCCGCTGCGCGCCGAGACGCTGGACCGGCTCGACGACCTCTTCGACGCCTTCGTGCACGTCGTCACCTCGACCGCGGTCGTCTCGGACGCCCTGGTGCGCGCCCGGCGCACCGAGCCCATGGGTCTCGCGGCGGAGATCCAGTGGTCGATGATGCCGCCGCTGAGCTGGGAGGACCGCCGCGTGACCGTCTCGGCCGTGCTCGAGCCGGCGTACGACGTCGCCGGCGACTCGGTCGACTACAACGTCGACGGGCGGCAGGTCAGCCTGGGCATCTTCGACGGCATGGGCCACGGACTCGGGAGCGCTCGGATGTCCTCGCTCACCGTCAACGCCTACCGCAACCGCCGCCGCGCGGGCCTGGTCCTGCCCGAGCTCGCGACGGCGCTGGAACAGGTGCTGCGGGAGACGTTGCTGGTCCAGGAGGGCTTCACCACCGCCGTGCTCGCCGAGCTCGACCTCGACGACGGCACGGTCCGCTGGGTCAACGCCGGCCACCTCGATCCGCTGCTGTTCCGTGACACCCGCTACGCGGGACCGCTGCTGGCCCGGGAGCGGCAGCGGCCCCTGGCCCTGGCGATGACGGCCGAGGAGGTTGACGGGCAGGAGCCCCGCGAGCTCGAGATGGGCCACGCGATGCTGCAGCCCGGCGACGCCGTGCTCCTCTTCACCGACGGCGTCACCGAGGCCCGCGACGCCGAGGGCGAGCAGTACGGGGTCGAACGTCTCTGCGACCGCGTCTCAGCGCACCTGTCCAGCGGTCTCGCGGCCCAGGAGATCATGAGGCGCATCTCGCGGTCGGTGCTCGAGCACTGCGGCGGGCGCCTCGACGACGACGCGACGCTGCTGCTCGTACAGTGGCACGGCCCTGACTCCGGTGAACCCGAGGTCGGAGAACCCGTCGTGGGAGGAGAGGCGTGAACCCGCTCGAGATCGACCTGCCCGGTGGCGACCGTGAGCTGGTGCTGCGACGTCGCTACGAGACCGCCAGCATCCTCAACGACCTCCTCATCGCGGTGTGGTTCATCGTCGGCAGCGTGCTCTTCTTCGACGAGGCGACGGCCACGGCGGGCACCTGGCTCTTCCTCATCGGGTCGGTCCAGCTCGCCGTGCGCCCCTCGATCCGCCTGGCCCGGCGTACGCATCTGGTGCGGCACCGCCGGGCCCACGGCAGCCCACGCCGGTCCTCCATCGAGGACGACGGACACGAGGACGACGGCGACTACTGACACCGCGGCGGGGGCACGAGGTGCCCATGCCGGAGCTGCCCGAGGTCGAAGCCGCCCGTTCGGTCGTCGAGCAGCACGCGCTGCAGCGCGAGATCAGCGACGTCGACGACCACGACACCTACGAGTGCCGCCCCCACGACCCGGGCGAGATCAAGGACGCCCTGGTCGGGCTGCACGTGGTGGCGGCGAACCGGGTCGGCAAGCAGATCTTCCTCGCCACGGCCGAGCCCGACGGCACGCCGGGCGCGACGCTCGGCATCCACCTGGGGATGAGCGGCCGCATCCTCGTCAGCGGCCCTGACGGGTCCGACGGTGTCGAGGGGGGCGACTACCTCGGCTCCGACGGCCAGGCCCACCGGGCGCGCAAGGAGGAGTGGTACCGCTTCTCGCTCGACTTCGTCGACGGCGGCCGGTTGCGGCTCTTCGACAAGCGCCGACTCGGTCGCGTGGTGCTCGATCCCGACCTCGAGGCGCTCGGTCCCGACGCCGAGCGCGTCGGACGGGACGACTTCCGCGCTCTGCTGGCAGCCAGCTCGACCGCGGTGAAGACCCGGCTGATGGACCAGGGCGCCCTCGCCGGGATCGGCAACCTGCTCGCCGACGAGATCCTGTGGCAGTGCGCGCTCGACCCCCACCGTCCGGCCGAGGACCTCACCGAGGACGAGGCCGACGCCGTCCGCCGAGCGATGCGCAAGGCCATCCGGGACGCCCATGCCGCCGGCGGCGTGCACCACGGCGAGATCATCCCCCACCGCCAGGCCGGGGCGGCGTGCCCACGGTGCGGAGCGGAGATGGTGAAGGGCACCGTCGGCAGCCGGACGACCTGGTGGTGCTCGGCGGAGCAGGCCTGAGGTCGCCGACTCCTGGGGTCCAGCGTGCTGTGTTCAGCGGGCGAACCCGGACTCCGCGGCCTCGTGGTCGTCGTCCTCCGCGAGCACCGTCATGTCGCCGGTGAAGCCGTCGCGGACCACGCGCCAGGTGTCACCGCGTCGCCACACCATGCGTCCGATCGCCATCGCGAGGTAGACCACCGACAGCGCGATGATGACCGTGCGGTTCCAGTCGGGCAACGCGATGCTGACGGTGAACTGCGTCAGGAAGAGCGCCAGCAGCACTCCGGCTCCCCGCCATCCCAGCCGGCGCTCGATGAGCAGCGAGACCGCGAACAACGACTGCGAGGCGGTGATGAGCAGCTCGAACCGCTGCTCGGTGTCCAGCGGGAGGCCGTCGAACGTGCCGGCCGACAGCGCGAAGACAAGCGGCAGCCCACCCACCAGCAGGGTCCACTGGTTCACCTTGCTGGACAGCAGCGCGCCGAGGGAGTTCGAGGCCTTCAGGCGCGCGGCGTACAGGCAGGCGACGATGAGCTCGGGCGACTCGCTGGCCAGGGGCGCGACCCACTGCACGAGCACGAACTGGTTGATCCCGAGGTCCGTGCCGGTCTCCACCAGCGACTCGGCGAAGTGCTCGGCGCTGCACAGGATCACGAGCGCCGCGAATGCGAACATGCCGGCCACCGTGAGGCGGCGTCGGCGGCGCTGCTGGCTCCCGAGGTAGAGCGAGGTGCCCATCAGGTCCGGCTCCTCGGCGGGGATACGGGTCAGGCGCCACGCGTACGCCACGAAGATGCCGACGAAGACACAGAAGTCGAGGAGCGTCACCGACTCCTTCAGCGGCAGGGTCAGGGAGTAGACCGTCGCCAGGCCGAGGAACGCGACCTCGGCCGACATGGTGCGCGGCAGTCGGACCTCACCGGACCGCGTCGAGGCGGACTGGCTGTGCGATGCGTCCGCCCCACCTCGGCGCGCACGCGCGACGGCGATCGCCGCGACCAGCACCACCAGCGGCCAGCCGACACCGACGAGCACCCGGTTGGCGCCGGTCATGTTGGCGAGCGCGAGGCCGCACACGTTCGGCACCCCGCTGCCGCCGCCACCACCGTCGCCCACCGTGCCACCGCACTTGACCGTGAACACGAAGTCGACGGCGTACTCCGGCAGCACGGCCAGCAGTGCCAGCAGCGCGAGCGCCAGCCCGGCGTTGATGTCGACCTGGATGGCCTCCGCGGCCCAGGAGAGCAGGAACGCGGCGCCGACGATCGCGACGCCGTACACCACCGCCAGCATCGGCGCCGGGAGGTCGGGGGCGGGGAGGCCGAGATAGGCGGCCAGGCCGAGGTAGGAGCCCGGCAGCGCCACGAGGGCCGCGACCGGCAGCTGCAGGGGGAAGCGCGTCCGCGGCTCGGCGGTGGGGGCGACGGACGTCATGGACGGATGTTGCCCCTGGCAACCTCATTGCATGCCGCGACCTGGTTGCGCACGACCGGGCCCGGGGTCAGCTGCGGGTGATGAGCTTGTTGGCCAGCCGCGAGGCCCACCCCGGTGAGACCGACGAGACCCCTGCCAGCACCTTCGTCTGGGGTCCCACCGGGTGGTGCACGGCACGGGTCGCACGACGCAGCCGGCTCGGGCGGACGGCCGCCAGCACCCCCGCCGCGACGTCGTCGGGCCCGAGTCGGATCCCCAGCCGGTCGATCGCGCCGCTCGCCGCCCCGTCGGTCATCGCCGTCGCCACGAAGAGCGGCCACACGTCGACCACCCGGATGTCGTGAGGACCCCACTCGAGGTCGAGCGCCTCGGTGAGGCCGCGGACGAAGAACTTGGTGGCCGAGTAGCAGGCGAGCTCCGGCTGACCGTAGATCGCGGACGCCGAGGCCATGTTGACCATCGTCGCGGTGCCGTGCTCCGCCGCCGTCCGGCGCAGGTGCTCGAAGCCTGCGTGCGCACCGTTCAGCACCCCCTTGCAGTTGACGTCGACCTGCCGGTGCAGGTCCGCGGGGTCTGCGTCGGCGAACCGCCCGAAGGTGGCGACGCCTGCGTTGTTCACCAGGACGTCGAGGCGGCCGCGCTCCGCGACCACCTGCCCGAGCGCGGCGGAGAAGGCGTCCGCGTCACGCACGTCGAGGACGCCGGTGGTGCAGGCCGCCCCGAGATCGGACAGCTCGTCGCCGAGAGTGGAGAGACCGGACTCGTCGAGGTCGTACGCGCCGACGTCGTACCCCTCGCGGGCGAAGCGTAGGGCGGTGGCACGGCCGATGCCGGCGGCGGCACCGGTGACGACGACGAGGGGTCTGCTCATGCCCTTGGTCTACCAGTCCGGCACGGGCCCCGTCCGGATCCGCTCCGGACGCACCACGAGGGCGCCACCCGTGCAGGGTGACGCCCTCGAGAGGTCGAAAGCGCGAGAGAGTCCGCTCACCGAGCGGGCAGCGGGATCAGCCCGCGACGCCGCCCATGCCCTCGAGCAGCTTGCGTACCTCGGACTCGCGGTAGCGGCGGTGGCCACCGAGCGTGCGGATCGAGCTCAACTTGCCGGCCTTGGCCCACCGGGTGACGGTCTTGGGGTCGACGCGGAACATCGCAGCAACCTCAGCGGGGGTCAGGAGCGCTTCGGTCTCACTGGGGCGCGAGTTCATGGGATTCTCCTAGCGGTGAGCAGTACATCTCGGTCATTGGGCGGATACCTCTCGGCGTGCACGAGTCTGGCACCTCGACGGGGACGACGTTCACCGATTACGTCAAGACGCTCGGGGCGCACACGGTGAAATCTAGCAATCTCACCCGACGTATCGCCATGAATCGGACAGTTCCGACTTGATCACGATCACCCGGAGCGCCCCGGATGCGACGGGGACGAACCGGACGACTGGTCCAGAACGACGCGGTACGACCGTCTCACTGCTCACGAGACACGTCGACGCCGGGGACCTCGGCAAAGAATCACCGCGGTGCCCGGCGTCGTGCGCGCGCGTTCAGTCGCGCTCGGCGTAGTCCGACCACGGATCGGCATCGCCGTCCGGGTCAGCGCCGGTGTCTTCCTGCTCCTCGACCTGCTCGCCAGACTCACCGCGCAGCTCTCGCGCCAGTGCACCGAAGTCGGTGTCGTGGGTCTGGTACTTCAGGTTGCGAGCGACCTTCGTCTGCTTAGCCTTCGCTCGGCCGCGCCCCATAGGGTCGACCCCCTCGATCGTGTGCCTTCGTCCGTGGCCTGGACTCTACCTGCCGTGCCCTGGTTTCCGTATCCGGGCACACGGCGTCACGCGTCACAGACGCTCCCACGCCTGACCCGGTCGCGTCCAGCGCCTCTCACCAGCCGTCGTACGCGCCGTGCATCGTGACGCCCCCAGCTTCGGCCTCGCCCGCGTCGCGGACCTCGCCGAGGACCCAGGTGTCGACCCCGTGCCCGGTCAGCAGCGCCTGGGCGGCATCGACCTGGTCGGCGGGGAGCAGCGCCACCATGCCGACTCCACAGTTCAGCGTGCGCTCGAGGTCGGCGAGCTCGACGTCGCCCACGCGGCGCACGAGGTCGAAGACGGGAGCGGGCGTCCAGCTGGCACGGTCGAGGTGCGCGTGCAGCTCCTCGGGCAGCACCCGCGCGAGGTTCTCGGCCAGACCTCCACCGGTCACGTGGCTCATGGCGTGCACGCCGACCGAGCGCGTCAGGTCCACGCATGCCTTCGCGTACACCCGGGTCGGCTCCAGGAGCTCCTCCCCCAGCGTGCGGCCGAGCTCGGGCACGTCACGGTCCAGGCTCCAGCCGGCCCGCTCGAGCAGCACGTGGCGCACCAGCGAGTAGCCGTTGGAGTGCAGCCCCGAGGAGGCCATCGCGAGCACCACGTCGCCTGGGCGTACGCGGCCCGGCCCGAGCAGGCGCTCGGCCTCCACCACGCCGGTGGTGGAGCCGGCGACGTCGTATTCGTCCGGCCCGAGGAGCCCTGGGTGCTCCGCGGTCTCGCCGCCCACGAGCGCACAGCCGGCCGCCACGCACGCCTCGGCGATGCCCTGGACGATGCTGGCGATGCGCTCCGGCACGACGCGGCCGGTCGCGATGTAGTCGGTGAGGAACAACGGCTCCGCCCCGCACACCACCAGGTCGTCCACGAGCATCCCGACCAGGTCGAAGCCGATCGTGTGGTGGGTGTCCATCGCCTGGGCGATCGCGACCTTCGTCCCGACGCCGTCGGCGGAGGAGGCGAGCAGCGGTCGGTCGTACGCCTTCAGCGCCGAGGCGTCGAAGAGCCCCGCGAAGCCGCCGATGCCACCGATCATCTCGGGCCGTCGAGCCTTCTCGACCCAGACCTTCATCAGCTCCACGGCCTTGTCGCCGGCGTCGATGGAGACACCGGCGGCCTCGTACGTCGCGCCGTCTCGCTGCGGGTCGCTCTGACTCACGGGGACTCCCGTCGGTGGTGGGGGCGTCGGTGGGGGCTCAGGGGTGCCGCAGGGAGGCGGTGCTGCCGCCGCCCGGGGTGACGGTCGCGAGACCGTCGACGTCGATGTGGGCACGGCCGTCGGACTCGAGCAGGCTCTTGCCGAGCAGAGCCGGCTCCGGCAGGGCCACGGGGTACTCCCCGTCGAAGCAGGCACGGCAGAGGTTGTCGTACGGGGTGTTCGTCGCCTCGACGAGCTGCTCGAGGGAGACGTAGCCGAGGGAGTCCGCGCCGATGCTGCGGCAGATCTCCTCGGTGTTCAGGCCGTTGGCGATCAGCTCGGCCCGGGTGGCGAAGTCGATGCCGTAGAAGCAGGGCCACTTCACCGGCGGCGCGGAGATGCGGACGTGGATCTCGGCCGCGCCGGCCTCGCGCAGCATGCGGATCAGGGAGCGCTGCGTGTTGCCGCGGACGATGGTGTCGTCGACGACCACGAGGCGCTTGCCCTCGATGACGTCGCGCAACGGGTTGAGCTTCAACCGGATGCCGAGCTGTCGGATGGTGTCGCTGGGCTGGATGAAGGTGCGACCGACGTAGGAGTTCTTCACCAGGCCGGTGCCGTACGGGATGCCGGACTCCTCGGCGTACCCGATCGCCGCGGGCGTGCCCGACTCCGGCACCGGGATGACGAGGTCGGCCTCGGCCGGGAAGTCCCGCGCGAGGCGACGCCCGATCTCCACACGCACCGAGTGCACGCGCTGGTCGTTCATGCGGGTGTCGGGGCGGGCGAGGTAGACGAACTCGAAGAGACAGTGCTTCGGCGCCTTCTCGGCGAACGTGCGCGTACGCAGGCCGTCGGCGTCGATGACGACCATCTCGCCGGGCTCGACCTCCCGCACGTAGGAGGCACCGACGATGTCGAGCGCCGCGGTCTCGCTCGCGACGACCCAGCCGCGCTCGAGACGACCCAGCACCAGCGGGCGGATGCCCTGGGGGTCCCGGGCCGCGTAGAGGGTGTGCTCGTCCATCCAGACCAGCGAGAAGGCGCCGCGGACGAGCGGCAGCAGCTCGGCGGCCCGGTCCTCGAGGGACTCGTGCGGGTGGTGCGCCAGCAGGCCGGTCAGCACCGAGGAGTCGTTGGTCGAGAACTCCTTCATCCTCAGCTCAATCTCACCGGAGTCGCTCGGCAGCTCGGCGAGCATCGCCGCCAGCTCGGAGGTGTTGATCAGGTTGCCGTTGTGCCCCAGGGCCAGCGATCCGTGTGCGGTGGGCCGGAAGGTCGGCTGCGCGTTGTTCCAGGTCGAGGCGCCGGTGGTGGAGTAGCGGCTGTGTCCGATCGCGAGGTTGCCCTGGAGGGTGGCGAGCGTCGGCTCGTCGAAGACCTGGCTGACCAGGCCCATGTCCTTGTAGACGAGGATCTGACGGCCGTTGCTCACCGCGATGCCGGCGGACTCCTGACCGCGGTGCTGCAGGGCGTACAGGCCGTAGTAGGTGAGCTTCGCGACCTCCTCGCCGGGCGCCCACACCCCGAAGACGCCACAGGCGTCCTGAGGACCGAGATCGGTCGGGTCGAGGGCGGTGGTCAGGCGGCCGTCGCCGCCGCGTCTCCCGGGCACACGGACCAGCCTAACGGCCGCCCTCGGCTGCCTGCGAGCCCGACGGGTTAGCCCTGCGCGGCGGCCTGTGACACCGTGGGGACATGACTGCCACGACCTCCGACAGCACCACCGTCGAGCACCCGGCGGGCGGTCCCGACCTCGGCGGGAGCCTCGACAGCGCGGGCCACATCGCGCTCACCGAGAAGCACGCGGCCCACAACTACCATCCCCTGCCCGTCGTGCTCGCCTCGGGCGAGGGGGCGTGGGTGACCGACGTCGAGGGGCGCCGCTACCTCGACTGCCTCGCCGGCTACTCGGCGCTGAACTTCGGGCACTCCCACCCACGACTGCTCGCGCGGGCCCAGCAGCAGCTGTCGACGCTGACGCTGACCTCGCGCGCCTTCTTCAACGACCAGCTCGGCCCGTTCACCCGCGACCTCGCCGCGCTCGCCGGCAAGGACATGGTGCTGCCGATGAACACCGGCGCCGAGGCCGTCGAGACCGCCGTGAAGGTCGCCCGCAAGTGGGGCTACCGCACCAAGGGCATCACCGACGGCGCGGCGAAGATCGTGGTCATGGCCGGCAACTTCCACGGTCGCACCACCACGATCATCAGCTTCAGCAACGACGAGGTCGCCCGCAAGGAGTACGCGCCGTACACCCAGGGCTTCGCGATGGTCCCCTACGGCGACGTCGAGGCGCTGCGCGAGGCGATGGACGACGACGTCGTCGCCGTGCTGCTCGAGCCGATCCAGGGCGAGGGCGGCGTGGTGATCCCGCCGGAGGGCTTCCTCCGCGACGTGCGCGCGGTCTGCTCCGAGCACGGTGCGCTGATGATCGCCGACGAGATCCAGTCGGGTCTGGCGCGCACGGGACGCACCTTCGCCTGCGACCACGAGGACGTCGTGCCCGACATGTACGTGCTCGGCAAGGCGCTGGGCGGCGGTCTCTACCCCGTCTCCGCCGTCGTCGCCGACGAGTCCGTGCTCGGTGTGATCTCCCCCGGCACCCACGGGTCGACCTTCGGCGGCAACCCGCTGGCAGCGGCCGTCGGGCACGAGGTCGTGCAGATGCTCGGTGAGGGCGCGTTCCAGGCCCGCGCGGCCGAGCTCGGCGAGCGGTTGGAGAAGGGCCTGACGGCCTACGTCGGCAAGGGTCTCGACGCCGTGCGCGTCCGCGGCCTGTGGGCCGGCGCCGACATCACCGACGACGTGATGACCGGCCGTGATGTCACCGAGGGGCTGCTGGCCCGGGGCATCCTCAGCAAGGAGGCGCACGGGCAGACGGTGCGCCTGGCGCCGCCGATCGTGGCCGACGAGGACGACATCGACCGCCTGGTCGCCGCCTTCGGCGACGTGCTGGGGGCCTGACCTCACGAGCGCACGCCGCGCTCGATCCCGTCAGTCGATCAGTGCGTCCGCTGTGGCGTCGCGGAGACGTCGCGCCTCCTGCAGGTCGCCCTCCGTCTCGGCGTACGCCCCGCGCAGTCGCTGCAGGACGCTGTCCACCTCGTGGCGCATGTGCGTGACGCGGTCGGAGGCGTCGGCGATGCGGTTGCGGACGGTCCAGTCGCTGACGATGTTGTCGAAGAACGTGTCGAAGAAGGACAGTCCGACCGAGATCCGGAGATCGGCGACCGGCCCCTCACCGACATCGGCGAGCTCGCGTGAGAGCGCGGCGAGGTCACGGTCCGCAGCCTGCAGCAGGGCCTGTGCGCGGTCGAGCCGGTCGTACTTCACCGCGTCGCTGATCATCCCGCCACCGAAGAACGTGTCGTAGGTCGACCACGAGCCGGCCGAACCGAGCACCTCCTCAGCCCGGGCGAGGCTGATGGAGGCTGACTGAGCCGCCTCGCGCGCCTCGGCGATCTCCTGCAGCCGGTCGCGCAGGAACCCCACCCGTGCGGCGACGTCCGCCGCCTCCTGCGCGGCCGCGCCGTCGGCGGCCGCCGCCCGCTGCAGCACCTCCCCGCGCAGGGCGTCGCGCTGCGTCGACACGTCACCGAGCGCGTCGGCTCGCCGCTCCAGGTCGACCGCCTCGTCCGCCAGCCGGTCGCGGTCGTGCCGCGCACGCGCCAGGTCGTACGCGGCTCGCTCGGACTCGGCGGCTTCGCGGGACAGGTCGGTGTCGCGCGAGCCGCGGATGGTCGCCAGGAGCCGGGTGGGGCTCCACGACTCGAGCTTCGCGACGTCGTCGGCCTCCGCCTCGGACCGCTCGACAGCGGCCGCCATCGTCCGCTCGGCCTCCTCCAGCTCACGGCGGGTGCGGCCCAGCCGGGCTCGCAGCCGTTGCTGCTCGGCCTCGTCCCGCGCCAGCTCCTCGGCACGCGCACGCAGCGAGCCCATGCGGTTCCCTCCGATCAGGCGTCGAGGTCCTTCTCGACCATCGCGGCGATCTCCTCGACGTGCGCCTTCTCCTCGCCGGAGACGACGACCTGGTCGCCCTGGGCCGCACCGAGCGTCATGATCATCAGCGCCGAGCTGGCGTCGACGGGCTCGTCGTCGGGGGTGCCGATGAACAGGTCGGAGCCGAGCTCGGCCGCGCGGTCGGCGATCAGGCCGGCAGGGCGGGCGTGCAGGCCGACGGCCGATCCGACGGTGACGGTCTTGCTGGCCATGAGGAGTCCTCCAGGTCGTGGCGGGTGGGTGTCGCTGGGTCGCAGCAGTGGGTCAGACCGTACGACGGGCGTCGTCGTGGCGACCCGGGTGGTGGCGGGCAGTCTTGCCGACCGCCCGCCACCGACGCTAGACCGCCACGGCTTCGCGCGCCGCCGGAGTCGTGACCGCCGCGGGTCGACGACCCATCGACTTCAGCGCCACGACGGCGAGGGCGGCGACCACGGTGCCGACGGCGAGCGCGATGAGGAAGCCGAGGATCCCGTCGACGGCGAACGGCAGCACGAAGATGCCGCCGTGCGGCGCCCGCAGCCCGACGTCGAGCGCCTGGGAGAGGCCGCCGGTGACACCGGCGCCGAGCATGACCGCCGGGATGACACGCAGCGGGTCTGCCGCGGCGAACGGGATCGCCCCCTCGGAGATGAACGAGGCGCCCAGGAGCCAGGCGGCCTTGCCGTTCTCGCGCTCCGCCTGGTTGAACAGCTGGGGCCGGACGACGGTCGCCAGGGCGAGCGCCAGCGGCGGCACCATGCCTGCGAGCATGACCGCGGCCATGATCTTGAGCTGCGGGGCGTCCGTGGCCGTCGCCGCCGCGGCGAGGCCGGTGGTGGCGAAGGTGTAGGCCACCTTGTTGAGGGGGCCGCCGAGGTCGAAGGCCATCATCAGGCCGAGGATGACGCCGAGCAGGATCGCCGAGGTGCCGGTCATCGAGTTCAGGCCGTCGGTGAGGCCCTGCATCAGGGCGGCGAGCGGGCGGCCGAGCACGACGACCATCACGAACCCGGTGATGAGCGTGGCGCCCAGCGGGATGACCAGCACCGGCATCAGGCCGCGGGCCCAGGCCGGGACCTTCCAGCCGGAGATCCACTTCGCGACCACACCCGCGAGGACACCGCCGATGATGCCGCCCAGGAAGCCGGTCGAGAGCGTGCCGGCGAGGGCGCCCATCACGAAACCGGGTGCGATGCCCGGACGGTCCGCGATGGCGTACGCGATGTAGCCCGCCAGAGCCGGCACGAGGAAGCCGAACGCGGCTGCTCCGAGGGCGAAGAACAACGCCCCGAGGTAGGCCATCAGGCTGCTGCCGAACAGCGCGTGGTCGAGGCCGAGCTCCGCCACGTCCGGCAGGTTGAACAGCGAGTTGTTGGTCGCGATGTCGACGCCAGGACCGGTGATCTCGTACCCGCCGAACAGGAAGCCCAGGGCGATCAGCAGACCGCCCGCGGCGACGAACGGGATCATGTAGGAGACGCCGGTCATCAGGACCCGCCGGGTGCGTGCGCCCCAGGACTCGTTGTCGCCGCCCCCGGTCGCGGTCGAGGCGGCATCTCCACCGCCTCCCCCCTCGACGCGTCGGGCAGACGGGTCGTGGGCGGCACGCAGCGCGTCGCTGATCATGCCGTCGCTGTCGTCGATGGCGCGCTTGACGCCGGAGGAGACCAGGGGCTTCCCGGCGAAGCGGGCGCGGTCGCGTACGCCCACGTCGACAGCGAAGATCACCGCGTCGGCGGCCGCGATCGTCTCGGGCGGCAGCGGCGTGGCGCCGGCCGATCCCTGGGTCTCGACGTCGAGGCGTACGCCGGCGCGCCCGGCGGCGGCCTCCAGCGCCTCGGCGGCCATGTAGGTGTGCGCGATGCCGGTCGGGCAGGCGGTCACCGCGACCAGCCGGCGCACCTCGGAGCTCGCCTGCGCGGGGACGGCGGGCGCCGCCGGGGCGCCCGGGGCGGGCGCGGCGGCACCCGTCTCGGAGGGGATGGTGACGACGTCCTGGATCAGCGCGACGGCGGCCTCGGGGGTCGCCGCGGCACGAAGGCCCTCGACGAAGTCCTTCTTCACCAGGGAGCGGGCCAGCTGGGTGAGGATCTTCAGGTGCGTCTGGCCGCCTCCGGCCGGGGCGCAGATCAGGAACGCGAGGTCGGCGGCGCCGTCCTTGGCGCCGAAGTCGACCGTCGGTGCCAGCCGTGCGAAGACCAGGGTGGGCTCGGTGACCGCCTCGGTGCGGCAGTGAGGGATCGCGATGCCGCCGGGCATGCCGGTGGCCGAGGTCTCCTCGCGGGCCAAGGCGTCGGCGGCGAGGCGCTCGACGTCCTCGGTCCGTCCGGCCTCGCCCGCCACCGCGGCGAGGGCACGGATGACCTCGTGCTTGTCGTGCCCCAGCGCGGCATCGAGCCGCACCAGGGTCGGGGTGATCAGGTCTGTCATGCGGTCCCTCCCGGGGTGGTGGCGAGCTCGAGCTCGCGGACGGTGACCAGGTCGATGTCGACCTGCTCTGGTGCGGGGATCGTGGTGCCGGGGAGCCCGGCTGCGGCAGCGCCCCAGGCGACGGCCGAGGCCAGGCGCTCCGGCGGGGTGCCGCCCTCAAGGGCGGCGCGCAGGTAGCCGAAGAGGCTGCAGTCGCCGGCGCCGACGGTGCTGAGCACGGTCGTGGGTGGCGGCGTGGCGTGCCAGGAGCGCGTACGGCCGGAGGCGTCGGTGGTGACCAGCACGGCGCCGCGGGCGCCGAGCGTGGCGAGCACGACACCGACGCCGTGCTCGAGGAGCCGGGTGGCGGCGGCGGCGGCGGCGTACGCGTCGGCTTCGAGCTCCTCGCCGGTCGCGGTGCCACCGAGGCTGCGCACGAGCGCGGCGAGCTCCTCCCCGTTCGGCTTCAGCAGGTCCGGCGCCACAGCGGCCGCGCGGGCCGGGTCGGCGATCGCGCGTCCCAGCGCCGCGAGCGGGGCGTCGCTGGTGTCGATCGCGACGTACGCGCCCCGGTCGCGCAGACCCGGGACGAGGTCGACGTACCAGTCGGTCGGGGCACCGGGCGGCAGGGAGCCGGCCAGCACGACCCAGGACGGTCCGGCGTCGAGCCCCGGGCGCGTCCGGGTGGTCTCGAGCGTCTCTTCGACGGCGTCGGCGAGGGCGCCGAGGAGGTGGGAGTCGACGGGCCCACCGGGGGTGTTGACCTTCGTCGTCGTCCCGTCGGGCTCGGTGAGGGTGAGGTTGACGCGGACGGGCCCCGCCGGCACCGCACGGCAGGCGATGCCGTCGCCGCGCAGACCGGTCAGGAAGGGGTCCTGCTCGGCCGCCGGCAGCACGGCGACGGTGGGGACACCTGCCTGCGTGGCCGCGCGGGAGATGTTGACGCCCTTGCCGCCGGCCTGGCTGCCCACACCGGTGGCTCGCAGCACGGCGCCCCGCTCCAGGGGGCCGGCGAGGTCGACGGTGCGGTCGACGCTCGGGTTCGCGGTGAGGGTGATGATCACGCGACCAGCACCTCCACCCCGGCCTGCTCGAGACGCTCGACCAGCGCGTCGCTGATGCCCGCGTCGGTGACGAGCGTGTCGACGTCGGCGAGGTCGGCGAAGCGCACGGTGGACTCCTGCTCGAGCTTGGTGGAGTCGGCGAGCACGACGACCTTGCGTGCCGCGCGTACGAGGGCGCGCTTCGTGGCCGCCTCGTCGTGGTCGGGGGTCGTGAGGCCCTGCTCGAGGCCGAGCGCGTTGGTGGCGACCAGGGCGAGGTCGACGCGCAACCGCGAGAGCGCCTCGACCGTGTCGGCGCCGACTGCCGCCTGGGTGGTGCTGCGGACGCGGCCGGGCAGGAGCCGCAGCTCGCAGCCGGCGTGCTCGCCCAACGTGGCGGCGACAGGCAGCGCATGGGTGATGATCGTCAGCCTCGCCGTCGCGGGCACGGTCGCGGCGAAGCGCGCGGTGGTCGTGCCGGCGTCGACCAGCACCGAGCCCGCAGCGGGGAGCAGGTCGACGGCGCGGTCGGCGATCGCCTGCTTCTGCGCGGCGCGTTCCTCGGTGCGGACCGGCACGGGTCGTTCGGTGACCAGGGGTGTGCCCGAGCCGACGGCGCCACCGTGGACCCGTCGCAGGTGACCGCCCCGCTCGAGCATGAGCAGGTCACGGCGCACGGTCTCGGCGCTCACGCCGAAGCGCGAGGCCAGGTCGACGACGGCGCAGCGGCCGGCGCTGGCGACCTCCTCGACGATCGCGCTCTGACGCTCCTCGGCGTACATGCCCGCTCCTGACTGATCACGTGGTTTTCTGTGGCTTCTCTCGCAGTTTTGCCGCCCGGGATGTTGACTGTCAAGGGTTTCGGGCCTAGAAATGTGACATGCACCCCAACGAGTCCACAGAGATCCACACAGGCCGACTGACCGGGACGCCTGTCGTCCCGGGCACGACGCTCGCGCCGGTCCTGGTGGTCCGCACCGCGATCGACGTCCGCGCCCTGAAGCGGTTCCGCGCGACGCGCATGGATCTCGAGGCGTCCCTCGAGGCGTACGACGAGGCGGTCGCGACGGTGCACGCCGGTCTCCTGGCTCGCGCCGAGCTGACCTCCGGGTCGGCCGCCGGCGTGCTCACCGCGACCGCGGGACTGGTGCGCGACAAGGGCCTGCGCAGCGCGGTGCGCAAGAACCTGGTCGCCGGGCACCACCTGATGGACGCGCTCGAGGCCGCCGTCGAGCAGTTCGCCACGCTCTTCACGCAGATGGGCGGACTGATGGCCGAGCGGGTGACCGACCTGCGCGACATCAACCGCCGCCTGCTGGCGCGGCTGGCCGGCCAGCCGGAGCCCGGCCTGCCGGTCCCTGAGGTGGCGTCGGTGATGGTGGCCGAGGACCTGGCCCCGGCCGACACCGCCGGCCTGGACCCGACCCTGGTCGCCGCGCTCGTCACCGAGCGGGGCGGACCCACCAGCCACACCGCGATCATCGCCCGGCAGCTCGGTATCCCGTGCGTCGTCGCCGCCGCGGGCGTCATGGAGCTGACCGACGGCACGCCGGTGATGGTCGACGGCACGACCGGTGAGATCGTGCTCGACCCCGACCCGGCGATGGCCGAGAAGCGCATCGAGGGCGACCGGCTGCAGCGCGCGGCCGCCGAGGCGTGGACGGGCCCGGGACGTACGGCCGACGGCACCCGCGTGGAGATCCTCGCCAACGTCGCGGACGCGTCGTCCGCGGCGTCCGCAGCGCAGGCCCCGGTCGAGGGGGTGGGCCTGTTCCGCACCGAGCTGTGCTTCCTGGACCGCAAGGACGAGCCCGACGTCGCCGAGCAGACCGACGTGTACGCACGCGTGCTCGAGCACTTCGTCGACGCCGACCACGTGGTCGTCCGCACCCTCGACGCGGGCTCGGACAAGCCGGTCGCCTTCGCCACGCACGAGGGCGAGGAGAACCCGGCACTGGGCGTACGTGGCCTGCGGCTCTCCTTCTCCGACCCCGGGCTCCTCGAGCGTCAGGTCGAGGCGATCGCCGGCGCGGCCTCGCGCACGGACGCGCCGACCTGGGTGATGGCGCCGATGGTGGCGACCGTCGCCGAGGCGCGCGACTTCGCGACCGTGGTGCGCGGGCACGGCCTGCAGGCGGGCGTGATGGTCGAGGTGCCCAGCGCGGCGCTGCTGGCCCCGCGCATCCTCGCCGAGGTCGACTTCCTGTCCATCGGCACCAACGACCTCACCCAGTACGCCATGGCCGCCGACCGCATGGCAGGCGACCTCGCGCACCTCACCGACCCGTGGCAGCCGGCCGTGCTGCGCCTGATCGAGATGACGGCACGGGCGGGGCGCGAGGCCGGCAAGCCGGTCGGCGTGTGCGGCGAGGCGGCAGCCGACCCGCTGCTCGCCGCCGTCATGGTCGGCATGGGCGTGACGTCGCTGTCGATGGCGGCGGCCGCCGTACGCCCCGTGGGTGCCCGTCTGGCCTCGGTCACCGACGCGCAGTGCGCCGAGGCCGCGAAGGCTGCCCTCGAGGCGGGCGACCCCACCGAGGCGCGGGAGGCCGTACGCCTCGTGCTCGACGCCTGAGACGCCTCCGCCGCCCGCTCCTGAACGCCCGCGTATGCGGGTGTTCCCGGACTCACGCGGGAGTACAGACCCGCGCAGGTACCTGAACGCCCGCGTACGCGGGCGTTCGGGCCGGGGTCAGGCGGGGGGCGGCCTGGGTCAGAGGTCGGCGACGCGCTGCAGCAGGAGGGCCTCGGCGAGGCAGACCCGCTCGAACTCCGCGAGGTGCAGCCCCTCGTTCGCTCCGTGCGCGCGGGTGTCGGGGTCCTCGACGCCGGTCACCAGCACCGCCGCGTCGGGGAACGCCTCGGTGAACGCGGCGATGAACGGGATCGACCCGCCGATGCCCATGTCGACCGGCCGCGTGCCGTCCCAGGCGTCGGCGAACGCCTCGCGGGCGGCGTCGTACGCAGGACCCGTGGCGTCGATGCTGATCGGCTGCCCGGTGTCGCCGGGGGTGATCGTGACCTCGGCCCCGTACGGCGTGTGCTGTTCCAGGTGCCGCACGAGCGCCGCGAGGGCGTCCTCGGCGTCGTCGCCGGGGGCCACCCGCATCGACACCTTCGCGCGGGCCACCGGGATCAGGGTGTTGGACGCATCGGCGACCCGGGGCGCGTCGAGCGCGACGACGCTGATCGCCGGTCGGGTCCACAGCCGCTCGACGACCGGCCCCTCCCCCAGGGTCTCGACGCCGTCGAGGATCCCGGACTCGGCGCGCCAGCGCTCCTCGGGGTAGTCGACCTCGGCGGCCGGGTAGCTGCCCACGCCGGCCACGGCCACGGCGCCCGTCTCGTCGTGCAGGGTCGCCAGCAGGCGGACGAGGCTCGTCAGCGCGTCGGGCACCAGGCCGCCCCAGATGCCGGAGTGCACCGCGTGGTCGAGCGTGCGCAGCTCCACGACGCAGTCGGCGAGACCGCGCAGGCCGGTGGTGAGAGCAGGCACGCCGATGTCCCAGTTGGTCGAGTCCGCGATCACCATGACGTCGGCGGCCAGCCGGTCGCGGTGCGCCTCGAGGAACGCCGCCAGGGTCGGCGAGCCGATCTCCTCCTCGCCCTCGACGAGCACGGTCACCCCGAGCGGCAGCTCGCCGTGCACGGCACGGTGGGCACGCAGCGCGGCGAGGTGCGCGGCGATGCCGGCCTTGTCGTCGGCTGCCCCCCGGCCGTAGAGCCGCTCGCCCCGCTCGGTCGGCTCGAAGGGTGCGGAGTCCCAGTCGGCCTCGCCGCCGACCGGCTGCACGTCGTGGTGGGCGTACAGCAGGATCGTCGGCGCGCCGTCCGGCGCGGGCGAGGTGCCGAGCACGGCCGGGGCGCCGCCGTCGACGGTCAGGATCTCGACCTCGAGCCCCTCGGCGCGCAGCAGCGCAGCCGTGGCCTCCGCGGACCGCTGCACGTCACCCGCGTGCGCGGGAGAGGCGGAGACCGACGGGATGCGTACGAGGTCCTCCAGGTCGGCGCGTACGCCGGGAAGGAGATCCGTCACGGCGTCGCGGAGCCGCTGCGTGGTGTCATTGCTCATGACGACCACCCTAAGAGTCGTTCAGGAGCGGCTCCGCAGCACCGCTGCGTCGCCTCACATCCGGCTGGCGCCGTCCTTGATCGCGGCGCGGATGCGCTGGTACGTGCCGCACCGGCAGATGTTGCGGATGGCGTCGAGGTCGGCCTCGGTGACCTGACGCCGCTCCTCACGGGTGCGCCTGACCAGCGCCACCGCCTCCATGATCTGGCCCGGCTGGCAGTAGCCGCACTGGGAGACGTCGTGGTCGATCCAGGCCTGCTGCATCGGGTGCAGCCCGCCGCCGACGGTCTTCGGCAGGCCCTCGATGGTGGTGATCTCGTCGCGGGGGCCGAGCTTGCCGACCGGGATCGAGCACGGGTTCACGGCCTTGCCGTTGACGTGCGAGGTGCAGGCCTTGCAGACGTTGATGCCGCAGCCGTACTTCGGGCCGGTGACGCCGAGGCGGTCACGCAGCACCCACAGCAGGCGCTCGTTCTTGCCGGCGCGGACGGTGACCTTCTGGCCGTTGACGCGGAGCGTGCGCTTCTTGGGCACGGTGTCCTCCAGCTTCCTGAGAGTTCGAGTTCGAGTTCGAGGGACGGTGACAGTGGCTCAGCGGGGCTCAGCGGGCGAACCGCAGGCCGTTCTTCGGCGAGGGCGGCACCGGCGGCACGAACGTCTTCGGCTTGAAGGCGATCTCGTCGCGGTGGTTGATGGGGAAGTACGTCGGCGTGCGGCCGATCGCGGCCCCGTACGCACACGCCACGGCCGAGCAGGTCGCGGCGACACCGGCCTCGCCGGCACCGCCCGGCTCCTCGATGTCGGTGTCGATGATGTGGATGTCCACGCGCGGCGGCGTGTTCCACTGCCGGGTGTAGAAGTAGTTGTCCCAGCTGGCCTCGAGGAAGCGCCCGTTGCGCAGGTGCATCGAGGAGGTCAGCGCCATGGCGATGCCGTCGTTGATGCCGCCCATCATCTGGGCCTCGAGACCCTTCGGGTTGACCACCTGACCGGCGTCGACGGCGAAGGTGACGCGGCGTACGCGTGGCCCGGTGACGGCGTCGCGGATGTCGCGGTCGACGGTGCGCGGACGCATGTCGAGCTCGACGAGTGCCGCGGTGACGCCCTTGTACTCCTTGTGGATCGCGATGCCCTGGTGCACGCCCTTGGGCAGCCGTCGACCCCAGCCGCCCTCCTTGGCGACCTTGTTGAGCACCGTGCGGGTGCGGTCGTCCTTCACGAACTTGCGGCGGAAGGCGAGCCGGTCCATGCCCATCTCGCGCGCCATCTCGTCCATCGTCAGCTCGACGGCCATGCGGACGTCGGGTGAGTAGATGTTGCGCATCGACCCGGTGTTGAAGCGCAGGTCGGTCTCGCCGAGCAGCTGGGTGACCGCACCGAAGTTGAACGGCACCTCCTGGGTGAGGACGAAGACCGTCTGGGCGTACCCGAGGTTGCCGGTGCCGGCAGGCAGCTTCGCCGCGGTGGCGGAGATGATGTCGCCCAGGCCGTGCCGGTAGTCGGTCTCGACGCTGGTGTGGCGCTGGTCGAACTGGATCACCTCGTCGCCGACCATCGTGGCGCGCACGCGCGAGATCGCCATGGGGTGGGCACGACCCTGGCGGGGCTCGTCGGCGCGGTGCCACATCAGCTTCACCGGCTTGCCGATCTTCTTGCTGATCCGTGCCGCCTCGAGCGCCGCGTCGAAGAACAGCTTGCGACCGAACGAGCCGCCCGCCTGCATGACGGTGAACTCGACCTGGTCCTGGCGCATGCCGAGGTCGTTCGCGATCTCCTGCTGCGCCACGATCGGCGACTTGCACGGACCCCAGATGCGCGCCCGGCCGGGCTTCACATCGGCGATCGCACCATTGGGCTCCAGCGAGGAGTTGCTCTTGAAGTAGAACGTGAAGCGGTTGTCGATCACCTTCGTGCCCGGGAGCGCGTCGAGCGGCAGGTCGGGGACGGGCAGCTCGCTGCTGCGCAGACGACGCACGATGTCCTTGTCGGACAGGCCCTCCACCGACCCGGGGTTCCAGTCGACCTTCAGCGCGCGGATCGCCTCGATGCACTGCCCGAAGGTCTTCGCGCGCACCGCGACGCCGGTCGGGATCTTCACCACGTGGGTGACCCCCGGCATCTTCAGGACCTTCTTCTTGTTGCGGATCCTGCGCGGCGAGCCGTTCAGCGTCGGCGGGCGGGCCACCATCGTCGGCTTCGCGCCCTTCACCTTCTTGTCCATCGCGTAGACCTTGGTGCCGGTCACCGCCTCACGGGCGTCGGTACGGCCACGCGGGGTGCCGATCACGCGGAAGTCCGCCGGGCTCTTCAGCACGACGTTGACCGCCTGCGTCTCGATCGCGGCCGCGCTCGTGGTGAGCTCGGCGTAGGAGAACGAGCCCGACGGGCCCGAGACGACGCCGTCGCGCGTGGTCAGCGACTCGACCGCGTCGCCCAGCAGGTCCGAGGCCGCCTGCACCAGCGCCAGCTTGGCGGCGGCGGCGGCGATGCGGATCGGCACGTAGGTCGAGATCGTGGTGTTGGACGCAGCCGTCAGCTGGTTGAAGTTCAGCTCGGGACGCGCCGGCGCGAGCGTGACGTCCACCTTGTCCAGCGGCAGGTCCAGCTCCTCGGCGATCAGCATCGCGGTGGAGGTGACGATGCCCTGGCCGACCTCGGCGCGCGGCAGCTCGAAGGAGGCCGTGCCGTCGCGCTCGATCTTCACGGTGATGAGGTTCGCCGTCGGCCGCGCGGCATCGGTGAGGAACTCGTTGAGGTCGTAGAGCTCGGCCACCTGCGGCGGCGAGGGGACGACGGCGTCCGCGGAGGACCCGAGCCACCCGGCACCCAGGTCGGCTGCCGCGACCACGGTCGAGGCAGCCACCACCCACCCCATGAAGCCCCGCCGGCTGACGCCCAGGGCGGCCTGCGCCTGCGCGTCGAGCACCTGCTCCTGCGACTCCTCGAGCGCCTGGTCCGCTGCCTGGTTCTCCTGCACGTGCGTCACTGGGGCCTCCTGCCCGGCGCAGCCGCTGCCCGGAGGGCGTGGCGGCGCATCGTGTTCTCGTGTGTGTGCCGCTACCGACAACGAGCGTCTGTGGTGGCGGTCACGGCCTGACCAGACATTAGGTGAGAATCAGACAGGGCGCATCGGTCACTGACCGATTGGTCAGTCCAGATTCCGCCATCGGGCGTCGGGATCGAGTCCCTCACGCCAGCGGCAGCCACGGCGTGAGGTCCGAGCGCTCCCCCGAGGCGCGTACCCGCCCGGCCGCGTACGCCTGCTCCCAGCTCGTCTCCCCCAGGGCCAGCGCAAGCCAGGTCGCGGCCTCGGTCTCCACCACGGCCGGTGGCGTGCCACGGGTGTGGCGTACGCCGGGAATGCACTGCACCGCGGCGTACGGGGGCACCCGCACCTCGACCGCCGCACCCGGTGCGCGCTGCGCCAGCACCGCGAGGAAGTGCTTCACCAAGGTGCGCGTCGCTGCGCGATCGGCCGTGCCCGCACGGTGAGAAGCGAGCGCGTCACGGAGCTCGTCGGGATCGGCGGTGCGTACGCGGAAAGCCACCCGAGGAGCCTAGGCCCGCCCGAGAACTGTGCGGACCGCTGCGATCGCGACCGTTTCGCCCGCATCGACCCACGGGCCCGACAACCGGGTTAGCCTGCTCCGGTTCGTGTCACGCCAGTCACGTCTGCCACTCGAGCCCCACCCGTCACACGCCGCACCGATCTCTGGAGACCTCCTTGCGACGCTTCCTCCGTCACGCGCGTACGAGCGCCGTCGCCCTGGCGGGCGCAGCCCTGCTGACCTCCGGGCTCACGCTCGGCCTCACCGGCTCCAGCAGCGCTGCCGGTGTGAGCGTGCACCCGGGCGACTTCACCGGCTACGGCTTCGACCGGTGCATGACCCCCACCCAGGCCGAGATGGACCGTTGGTGGGAGAGCTCGCCGTACCAGGCGGTCGGGGTCTACACCTCGGGCCGCAACCGCTACTGCGCCGACCAGCCGGACCTCACCCGCGAGTGGGTCGCCCGTCAGTCCCAGACCGGCTGGCGCATCCTGCCGATCACGGTCGGGCGCCAGGCTGCGTGCTCGCCGGTGGATCGCTACAAGAGCTGGGCGCGCATCTCCAACAACCGCACCCGCGGCTTCGCCCAGGCCCGCGCCCAGGGCGTGGAGGAGTCCGCCGAGTCCGTGGCCGCCGTGCAGGCGCTCGGCATCGCCAAGGGCTCGACGCTGTGGCTCGACATCGAGTGGTACGACCGCTCCAAGACGCGCTGCGACAAGTCCACGCTCGCCTTCATCGAGTCGTGGTCCGAGGCCACCCGGGACGCGGGCTACGTCGCCGGCATGTACTCCTCGGCCTCGGCCGCGATCCTCTCGGCCAGCCGACGTCTCGACGCCGACCCCTCCTGGGCCGGCCCCGACCAGCTGTGGTTCGCCTGGGGCAACAAGCAGGCCGACGTCGAGCTGGGCCCCTACGGCGACGAGCGCCACTGGCCGAAGGGCCTGATGCACCAGTACGAGCTGGACGTGCTGGCCACCTACGGGGGCCTCGGCATGCACATCGACAAGAACTGGATCGACCTCGGCAAGGGCACGCGGCCGGGACGCCAGGGCAAGCGGTGCCGCACCAGCCTCGACCACGCGACCTACCCGCGGCTCGCCCAGGGCTCCGTCGACGAGCGCGTCGAGGCGATGCAGTGCCACCTGCGCCACGCGGGCTACTACAAGGGCCGCATCCGCCCCGAGTTCCTGCCCCGGCTGACCAGCGCGCTCGTGAGCTACCAGACCGACCGCGGGCTGCGTGCCGACGGCACGACGAACCGGCGCACGTGGGTCTCGCTGCTCGCCCGCGGCACGAACCGCACCGAGGTGGACGTCGTCAAGATCGGGTCCGGCGGTCCCGCGGTGTGGCGGCTGCAGCGCGCGCTGAACGCGACGCGTCGCGCCGTGCCGATCACCGGTGTGTTCGGCTTCGACACGATGAACGCCGTCACGCGCTACCAGAAGCGTCGCGGACTGCCCCAGACCGGCGTCGCGGACACCGCCACCTGGCAGCGGCTGCTCGCCGGCTGGTCCTGACCGGTCGCCTCAGCCGAGGACGGCCGGCAGCGTCGCGGTCCAGGTCGCCCGCAGCTGCTCCACCGAGACGCTGAACAGGTCGTCCTCACCCGAGCGCACCACGAGCTCCTCACCGCCGGTCTCGCCGAGCCGGGTGACGCGTACGCCGTGCTCGCCGGCGAGCCGCTCGACCTCGTCCAGCGACGCGGTGTCCACGGCCACGAGGGCGCGTGCGGTCGACTCGCTGAGCAGCGCGACGGCCGGCTCGGGGTGCACCCGGGCGACGTCGATCGTGGCGCCGACCTCGTGGCGGAGGCACGCCTCGGCGAGTGCCTGACCGAGACCTCCGTCGGACAGGTCGTGCGCGGCGGCCAGCAGCCCACCCTGCCCCGCCTCGACGAGCAGGGCGGCCAGCGACTTCTCGGCGCCCAGGTCGACCTGCGGCGGCGTGCCGCCGAGGTGACCGTGCACGACGTGCGCCCACTCCGAGCCCGACAGCTCCTCCCCGGTGACACCCAGCAGCAGCACGGTCTGGTGCGCCGCGGCGAACCCCGAGCGCGTACGCCGCGTCACGTCCTCGACGACGCCGAGCACGGCGACGACGGGGGTCGGCAGGATCGCCGTGTCGCCGGTCTGGTTGTAGAGCGAGACGTTGCCGCCGGTGACGGGCACACCGAGCGCGAGGCAGGCGTCCTTCAGCCCCCGGCACGCCTCTGCGAACTGCCACATCACGTCGGGGTCCTCGGGCGACCCGAAGTTCAGGCAGTCGCTGACCGCCAGCGGCTGCGCACCGGTGGTCGCGACGTTGCGGTAGCTCTCCGCCAGCGCGAGCTGCGCCCCGGCGTACGGGTCGAGCTTGGCGAACCGGCCGTTGCAGTCGGTGGAGACCGCGACGCCGAGGTTCGTGGCGGGGTCGACCCGCACCATGCCGGCGTCCTCGGGCTGGGCGAGCACGGAGTTGCCGCGCACGTAGCGGTCGTACTGGTCCGTCACCCACGACCGGTCGCACAGGTTGGGGGACCCGAGCAGACGCAGCAGCGTCTCGCGCAGCTCCTCGCCGCCTGCAGGTCGGCGCAGCGACTCGGCGCGGTCGGCCTGCAGGTCGTCCTGCCAGGCGGGTCGTGCGTACGGACGCTCGTACGTCGGCCCGTCGTGGGCGACCGACCGCGGCGGCACGTCGACGACGGTCTCCCCGTGCCAGGTGATCTCGAGGCGGTCGCCGTCGGTGACCTCCCCGACGACCACGGCCTCGACGTCCCATCGCGCACAGATCGCGAGGAACGCCTCGACGTCGCCGGGCTCGACGACGGCCATCATGCGCTCCTGGCTCTCGCTCATGAGGATCTCCTCCGGGCTGAGCGTGGAGTCGCGCAGCGGCACGCGGTCGAGCTCGACGCTCATGCCGCCGTCGCCCGCACTGGCCAGCTCTGAGGTGGCGCAGGAGAGGCCGGCGCCGCCGAGGTCCTGGATGCCGGCGACGAGACCGGCGCCGAAGAGCTCGAGGGTGCACTCGATGAGCAGCTTCTCCATGAAGGGGTCGCCGACCTGCACGCTGGGGCGCTTCGCGGGGCCGTCTGCGTCGAAGGTCTCCGAGGCCAGCACCGAGACGCCGCCGATCCCGTCGCCGCCGGTGCGCGCGCCGTACAGGATGACCTGGTTGCCGACACCGGACGCCTTGGCGAGGTGGAGGTCCTCGTGGCGCAGCACCCCGACACACAGGGCGTTGACCAGGGGGTTGCCGAGGTAGGTCTCGTCGAAGACGACCTCACCACCGATGTTGGGCAGGCCCAGGCAGTTGCCGTAGCCGCCGACGCCCGCCACGATCCCGGGCAGGACACGGGCGGTGTCCTCGGCCTCGAGCGGCCCGAAGCGCAGGGGGTCCATCACCGCGACCGGACGGGCGCCCATCGCGAGGATGTCGCGCACGATGCCCCCGATGCCGGTCGCCGCGCCCTGGTACGGCTCGACGAACGAGGGGTGGTTGTGCGACTCGACCTTGAAGGTCACCGCGTAGCCCTGGCCGATGTCGACGACACCCGCGTTCTCACCGATGCCGGCGAGCATCCGGCCGACGCCGGGCTCCTGCGCGCGGATCTGGTGCGACAGGTCGCCGAACTGCTTCAGGTGCACCTTCGTCGACTTGTACGAGCAGTGCTCGGACCACATCACGGAGTACATCGCGAGCTCGGCGGCGGTCGGCCGACGACCGAGGATCTCGCGGATCCGGGCGTACTCGTCGGCCTTCAGCCCGAGGTCGGCCCACGGCTGCGTGCGGTCGGGGTCGCCCGCCGCGACGCTCACGGTGTCGACGCCGCTCACGAGGCCACCTTCTCCAGCAGCGAGGTGAAGAAGCCCAGGCCGTCCGTGCCGGGGCCGGTGAGGTCCTCGACGCAGTGCTCCGGGTGCGGCATCAGGCCGACGACGTTGCCGGCGGCGTTGGTGATGCCGGCGATGTCGCGCAGCGACCCGTTGGGGTTGCCGCCGACGTAGCGCACGACGACGCGACCGTCGCCCTCGAGCGCGTCGAGCACCGACTCCTCGGCGACGAAGCACCCCTCGCCGTTCTTCAGCACGATCGTCAGCTCCTGACCCGGCGCGTACGCCCGTGTCCAGTCCGTCGTCGCGTTCTCCACGCGCAGCCGCTGGTCGCGACACACGAACTGCATGCGCTCGTTGCGGATCAGCGCACCCGGCAGCAGGTGGGACTCGCACAGCACCTGGAACCCGTTGCAGATGCCGAGCACCGGCAGCCCGTCGCGAGCCCCGTCGACGATCCGCTCCATGACCGGTGCGAAGCGAGAGATCGCCCCGCAGCGCAGGTAGTCGCCGTAGGAGAACCCACCGGGCAGCACCACGGCGTCGACACCGTGGAGGTCGGCGTCGCCGTGCCACAGCGCGACGGGCTCGTGGCCCCCGAGGCGTACGGCGCGCGCCGCGTCGACGTCGTCGAGCGAGCCGGGGAACGTGACGACACCGACCCTCACGCGTCCGGCCCCTCGACGTGCACCTCGTAGTCCTCGATGACCGGGTTGCTGAGCAGGGTCTCGGCCATGCGTCGCACGTCCTCCAGTCGCGCCGGGGTCATCTCTCCGTCGAGCTCCAGCTCGAACCGCTTGCCCTGGCGCACGTCCAGGACGCCGGAGAAGCCGAGCCGGGGCAGCGCACCGGCGACGGCCTTGCCCTGCGGGTCGAGGATCTCGGGCTTGGGCATGACGTCGACGACGACACGGGCCACGGGGGCTCCTAGCGGGTCGGGGGCTGGACGGCAGACGGGCCGATCCTAGTGCTCCGCGGCACCGACCTCGGCGGCGGCGTCCCTCGGCGGCTCCCCGCCGTCCACGGGCACCCACCACTCCACGACGGTGCCGCCGGGCTCCCCGTCGTATGCCCGCGACCCGCCTCCCAGGGCGCGCGCCCGGGCGGTCATGTTCGCCAGGCCCGAGCGCCGGTCGACCGTGGCGGGCAGGCCCACCCCGTCGTCGGTGACCCGCAGCACCACCCCGCGGCCCGTCGCCTCCAGCTCGACGACGACGGACCCCGCAGCCGCGTGACGCATCACGTTGGAGAGGCACTCGCGCAGCACCGCCGAGACCTGGTCGAGCACCTCACCGTGCGCCACGGTGTCGACCGGGCCCGAGGTGCGCACGACCGGGGTGAACCCGAGCAGCGGGATGTATTCGCGCACGATGCCGCGCACGGTGTCGCGCGCCTGGCTGCCGGGCGCCTGCTTGAGATCGAAGATCGTGCCGCGGATGTCGGTGATCGTGAGGTCGAGGTCGGTGATCGCCTCGTGCAGCCGGGTCCCGGAGAGCTCGTCGGTGAGGTGTCGCCCCAGGCCCTTGAGCCGCAGGCCGGTGGCGAAGAGCCGTTGGATCACCACGTCGTGGAGGTCACGGGCGATGCGGTCGCGGTCGCTGATCAGCATGAGCTCCTGCCGGTCGGCGACGGCCTGCGCACGGTCCAGGGCCAGGGCCGTCTGGTCGGCGAAGCTGCCCAACGCCTCGGTCTCGTCGGACCGGAGGCCGTCGCTGCGCTCGAGGAGGCACATCAGGACGCCCGAGAAGGACAGGTGGGCGTTGAGCGGCACGAGCACCATCAGCCGGTCGCGACCGTCGGGCACGAGCACCACGTCGGTCTCGGCCGTCGCCGCGAGCACCTGCGGGTCGACGCGGAAGAGCAGGTCCGGCACCGTGCGGGCCGCGGGCCCGGCGACCGCGAGGATGTCGGGCCTCCCGTGGCCCGACTCCTGCAGCACGGCCACGGCGCTCGCGCCGATCATGCGTACGGCCGCCTGAGCGACGTGGGCGAGTCCCTCGTCGACGCGGGTCGGGGGTGCGAGCACCTCGGCGATGCTCGCGGTCGCCTCGAGCGCGCGCAGACGTCGTTGCCGGCCGTCCTCGCGACGCACCTGGTCCACGCGCACCTCCGCCGCGCGGACGAGCACGTCGAGGTCGACGACGTCGGCGTCGACGAACGGACGGTCCGCGCCCCGCATCAGGTGGAGGCGTGCGACCACGTCGCCGCCGACGTGGATCGGGTGCAGCGCCCACGCCTTCCCGGCCGCGGCCCGCCGCCCGGTCCCGGCGACCAGGCAGGTCGGCGCCTCGTGCCGCGAGAGGCTCGCGTACGCCCGTCTCGCCCTCTCGACCGCCGCGTCCGCGGCCTCACCCGCCGGAAGGCCCGAGCCCGCCATCAGGTCGAACACCCGACCTCCGAGGCCGAACCTGCCGAGCACCGCGGCATCGGCGTCGAGGAGGGTTGCGGCGTGGTCGACGAGAACGTCCCACAGCTGCGCCTCCTCGACACAGCCGGCGATGTCGAGGGCGGCCTCGAGCAGCGCGGGCCGTGAGGCGGACGGCGATCTCACCCTGTCGACTCTACGGCGCTGCCACCCCGTGAGCAGGCAGGATGGCTCCGTGACAGACCGCACGACGCAGGACGAGGACCGCGACGCACAGAGTGATGTCGAGACCGACCACGGGCGCACCGGTCGCGTGGTGGTCGGGGCCGACGTCTCGGCGCTGGGCAGCGCGGCGCTGCTGTGGGCGATGCGCCGCGCGCGGCGCGGCGACGGCCACGTCATGGTGCTGGACTCCCGACCTCACGACGACACCTCCGACGCCGACGCGTCGGAGGCCGCCGACGCGGCGCGCAAGGGACAGCGGTGGGAGGTGCAGGCCTGGGCCTCGGAAGTCCTCATGGGGGTCGGCACGCGGGTCCCGGTGCTGGTCTCGACCACGGAGGGCCGCCTCGAGCTCGCCCTGGCCGGGGCCGGCAGCCGGGCCGACCTGGTCGTGTTCGGGGGCGAGGAGGACGGCTCCGGTCCGCTCGACCCGGCCGTGCTGCTGCGGTTCTGTCCGTGCCCCGTGGTCCGCGTCGACCGGCACCAGCAGGCCACCTGGCTGGGCGCGACCCGCTGAGGGCTCGGTAGCGTCGGCGCATGGCAGCCTCAGCGGACCACGACTCGCCGGTCGAGCCGAGCTTCTCCGACCACTTCTACCCCGCGCGCCCCCGTGCCCTGCGGCCACGGGCCCGGCTGCGCCCCGAGGGTGGTCCGCTGGCCGGCGAAGAGCACGACGGCGAGCCGACCGGGGCCAACCCGGCGTACGTCGCCTGGCTGCGCGAGCAGTCCATGCTGCGCGACGCCAGCCTGCTGGCCCGGCAGTTCACCGGACGCGGCTCGATGTGGCAGAACCCGTACGCCGAGCCCGACCCCGAGGCGGCGATCCGCAGCGCCTCGGTGTGGTTCACGGCCTACCCGATCTCGCTGGTGACGCCGTTCCGCACCTCGTTCCTGGCGACCCTCGCCGACCCGCACCTGTGGGCGGCCTTCGCACGCATCGGCATCGACGGACTCCACACCGGCCCGGTCAAGCGCGCCGGCGGGTTGGAGGGGTGGACCCCCACCCCGAGTGTCGACGGCCACTTCGACCGCATCTCCACCCAGATCGACGGCGCGTTCGGCAGCGAGGAGGAGTTCCGGGCCATGTGCGAGGTGGCTGCGCACCACGGCGGCACGATCATCGACGACATCGTGCCCGGTCACACGGGCAAGGGGCCCGACTTCCGGCTCGCCGAGATGGGCGTCGACGACTACCCCGGCATCTTCCACATGGTGCAGATCGACCCCGACGACTGGCACCTGCTGCCGGACGTGCCGCGGGGCCGGGACTCGGCGAACCTCGACGCCCCCACCGAGGCGGCGCTCGAGGAGGCCGGCTACATCATCGGGGCCCTGCAGCGCGTCATCTTCTTCGAGCCGGGGGTGAAGGACACCAACTGGTCCGCGACGCGTCCGGTGCTCGGCCCCGACGGCGAGGAACGCCGCTGGGTGTACCTGCACTACTTCAAGGCGGGGCAGCCCTCGATCAACTGGCTCGACCCGAGCTTCGCGGGCATGCGTCTGGTCATGGGCGACGCCCTGCACTCTCTCGGCGACCTCGGCACCGGCGCCCTGCGGCTCGACGCGAACGGCTTCCTCGGTGTCGAGAAGTCCTCGACCGTGGGCCAGGCCGCGTGGTCCGAGGGACACCCGCTGTCCGAGGCGGCCAACCACCTCATCGCCTCGATGGTCCGCAAGGTCGGCGGCTTCACCTTCCAGGAGCTCAACCTCACCATCGACGACATCCGCGAGACCGCCGCCGCCGGCGCGGACCTCTCCTACGACTTCGTGAACCGCCCCGCCTACCACCACGCCCTCGCGTGCGGCGACACCGAGTTCCTGCGGCTGACGCTGAACGCCTCGCTCGCCCACGGGGTCCGCCCCGTGCAGCTGGTGCACGCCCTGCAGAACCACGACGAGCTGACCTACGAGCTGGTGCACTTCGCGACGCTGCACCGGGACGCGGAGTTCACCTTCCGCGGCGCCACGTGGCGTGGCGAGGACCTGGCGGTGCAGGTGCGGGCCGACCTCACCGAACGTCTCACGGGGGACGCGGGCCCCTACAACGCCACCTTCACCACCAACGGCATCGCCTCCACCACCGCCACGGTCGTCGCCGCCGCCCTGGGCATCACCGACCTGGACTCCATCGACGACGAGGCCGTCGACCGCATCCGCCGCGCCCACCTGCTCCTGGCGATGTTCAACGCGCTCCAGCCGGGCGTCTTCGCGCTGTCCGGCTGGGACCTGTGCGGATCGCTGACCCTGCCGCGTGAGCAGGTCTCCCACCTGCTGGAGGACGGCGACACACGCTGGATCCACCGGTCGGCGTACGACCTCATGGGCTACGGCGGCGAGTTCAGTGCGGCGGGCATGCCGGCCGGCCGCGCCCTGTACGGCCCGCTCCCCGACCAGCTGGACGACCCCGCGTCGTTCGCGTCGCGACTGAGCCGGGTGCTGGCGGTGCGCGACGAGCACGACATCGCCCTGGCCGAGCAGCTCGACGTGCCCCCGGTCTCGCAGCGGGCGATGCTCGTGCTGGTGCACCGCCTGCCCGACGAGCGGCTGCAGGTGACGGTGCTGAACTTCTCCGAGGAGTACATCACCGGCTCGGTGCACTCCGAGCACCTGCCGGCCGGGGCCTCGCTGACCGACGCCTTCGACGGGGTCGACTACGGCGAGGTCGACGACCTCGGCACCTTCACCGCCGTGCTGGGTCCCTTCGGCGGGCTCTGTCTGCTGGTCGACCCGGTCGGTGACGCACTGCCGGTGGCGCCGCCGGCCACGGTGGCTCCCGCCTGAGGTCGGGCGGCCCGGCCCTGCTCAGAGCAGCCAGCGCGCCAGCAGGGTGCCGTTCTCCTCGAGGAGCAGCCCGAGCCGGAGGTCGACCGAGACGTCCGGGCCGCTGGCCATGCGGCTGTGCTCGCCGGCGACGACCTTCGGCGCGACCGACGCGCACACCTCGTCGAGCGCGCCTGCGTCGAGGGCGTCACCGAGCACGTGGGGGCCGCCCTCGACCAGCACGCGGTGCCAGCCGCGGTCGGTGAGCTCCGTACGCAACGTGCTTGCGTCGACGTCGTCCTCCCCGCACACGACGACGTGCTCCTCCCCGAGCTCGCGGCGGGCGTCGGCGAGGCCGTCGGAGGAGGCGACCGTCGCCATCAGCACGGCCCCCCGCTCGGCGCCCTGCAGGCTCTCGGGCACCTCGGCGGAGCGGGAGACGAGCACGATCGGCTTCTCGTTCACCGCGTACTCCTCCTCCCTCGCCGTGCCGGCGCCGACCACGATGACCTCGGCCCAGTCCCTCAGCACGCCGAAGACGCGACCGTCGGCGTCGGTGCGGATCGACACCGACAGGCCGTCCGCGCCGGTGATGGCCCCGTCGACGGAGGAGATGAAGTTCGAGCGCCACCAGGAGCCGTCGCCGTGGCGCGAGGTCTGCCTCTCCGTCGCGTACGCCGCAGCCACGGCCTCCTCGGTCAGGTCGGCGCCGGCGACGTCGGTGGTGGTGTTGAGCAGGACCTGCACGGAGGCTCCTCGGGACGGGAACGAGATCGGTGACGGGAGAGATCGGGTCGGGGAGACCGTGCCCCACTAGGGTCCTGCCATGCCCAGGACCATCGCGACCACCACCGACGTCGACCGGGAGTCGCTGCTCGACTTCGTGCGCCCCCGGCACAAGTTCGTGCTCATCACGCCGCGACGCGACGGCCGCACGCAGTCCTCACCCGTCACCGGTGGGGTCGACCCCGAGGGACGCCTCGTCGTCGCCTCCTACCCGCAGCGGGCCAAGGTGCGCAACGTGCGTCGGCACGGATCCGCCGCCGTGCTGGTTCTCTCCGACGACTTCGAGGACGCCTGGGTGCACGTCGACGGCCCGTGCGAGGTGCTCGACGCCGTCGGCGAGGACGGTCAGCCGGACGAGGCGGCGCTCGACGCGTTCGTCGACTACTTCCGGGCCGTGGCCGGCGAGCACGACGACTGGCAGGAGTACCGGCAGGCGATGGTCGCGCAGGGCAAGTCGCTGCTGCGGCTCACACCGGAGTCGTGGAGTCCGGTCGCGACGGGCGGATTCCCGCCGGAGCTCGCCTGACCCGTGCCGCGGCCTCCCCGAGCGCGTGGGCGGTGCGGGCGCGAGCGGCCAGCCAGCGCGGCAGACGACGGACGACCGACCGGCCGAGGGAACCCCTGGTGGAGACCGCGAGCGTCACCAGCTCACGCCGTCCCGAGGTCAAGGAGGTGCCGAGTCGGCTGTCGGCGTCGGTGCAGCTGTCGAGCACACGGACACCGTCCTCGAGCAGCGCGAAGCTCTCGACGGCCACGAGCCACCCCGGCGAGAACTCCGCGTACGCCTCGTCGTAGGTGGTCTTCCACCACGAGACCACGTCGCGGTCGCGCACCAGCGCGGCGACGGCCACCGGGCGCGAGCCGTCGTGCAGGGCCGGCAGATGCAGCACGCCGCGGTCCAGTGCCGCGAGGCACGCCTCGACGAAGAAGGCCGCCTCGGGCGGACGCACCGCCATCGCTCCGCCGTCCTCGCCCTTCCACCCGGCACGCTCGAGGGCGAGGAAGTGGGCCAGGTCGGCGCGTACGCGGGCACGGCGTGCGTCCGTGTCCTCGCCGGGGCGCCGGCGGGCGAGGTCCTCGACGACGAGCTGCGTGCCGACCTTCGCGTCGAGTCGGCGACGCTGCCGACGCAGCTCGCGACGGCGCTTGGAGGAGAGGTCGACGTGCAGCCTCTCGCCGTCGCGGGCGCTGGAGAGTCCGCGGTCGGTGCGGCGTACGACGACACCGTCCTGGCCGAGTCGATCGGCCACCGCCAGCACCTGCTCCGCGACGCCGGTGTCGACCTGCCGCATGACGAGCCAGCGGTCCCCGGCGGTCGCGACGAGCCCGAACAGCTCGGCCCAGTCCTCCTCCTCGGCGTCGGGGCTGATCAGGGGGGTGCCGAGGAACGCCTGCTCGTGCTCCCAGGTCGTGGCTCCGCGCACGGGGTGGTGCCACGGGCGGGTACGCAGCTGCAGCGGCACGAGGAGACGCCACCGCCCGCCCCGACTCACCACGGCCAGGCCGACCCGGTCGCGCGCGAGGTGGCGCAGGGCAGGGAGCAGCAGCTCGGGGGTGAGGAACACGTTGGGCACCTGGGCCCGCGCGGACAGCTCGCGCCACCGCCGCTGCGTCTCCGCGTCGTCCCGGGCACCGGGGTCGCAGGCGGTCAGCACCTCGGCGGGGGTCAGCAGCCGGGCGCTCATCGGCGTCCCAGTCGAGCGTCGAGCCGCAGCCGGAACTCGTGCCAGCGCGGGGCGGTGCGTACGGCGGCGTTGCCGGTCGCCGTGCCGAGACCGACCAGCAGCGTCGTGAGCGTACGGCTGTCCTCGGTGAGCTGTGCGGCGAGCTGGTGGCCCGGCACCGTGCACGTGTCGAGCACCGAGGCGCCGCTCTCGGCGAAGGCGGTCAGGCTGCGCACGGCGACCTGCACACCAGGCGTGCCGGAGGCGTACGCCTCGTCGTAGGCGATCTTCCACCAGTAGAAGGTGTGCGCGTCGTGCACGAGCAGCGCCATCGCCGCGATGGCGCCCTGCGGTCCCTGCACCGCCCAGGCCTGCAACGCCCCCCGCGCCGCGAGACCGTCGACCGACTCACGGAAGAACGTCGCCTCGTGGTGGTCGAGGGCCATCGCGCCGCCGTCGGGCGCCTTCCAGCCCGACGCCTCCAGGCTCAGGAAGGCCTCGGCCACTCGACCCGGGGTCCACCGGTCACCCACCAGCAGGTCGCGGACGACGGGCTCACCGCCGAGCTGGTCGCCCAGCCGGCGGAACCTGCGGCGCAGCTCGCGTCGCCGCTTGCCTGAGAGGACGCGGGTCACCGGGTCGGAGTCCTCGTGCCGTCGGGCCATGGCGCGCTCATGGGTGAGCACGCGACGGGCGAGGGCGCCGCGTCGTGCCGCGGCGCGCTGCAGCTGCGCGGCGTGGTCGGCGTGGAGGAGGTGGGCGACCCACCACCGGGAGCCGAGTCCGGCGACCGCGTCGAGCAGGACGTCCCAGTGCTCCGGGGCCGCCTCGGGGTGGGCCAGGGGCGACCCGAAGGGCATCTGTCGGTGCTCGAGGGTCTGCGCCGCCGCGACCGGATGGCGGTAGAAGGGACGCCGTGCCTCCACCGGCACCGCGAGCATCCAGCGGCCGGCGTCGTCGCGCACCACGACCAGGCGGGTCCCCGACGTCGCGAGGTGTCGCAGGGCGGGCAGCAGCAGGTCGGGCCCGTGGAAGACGTTGCCGATGCTCGAGGTCTCACTCAGCGACCGCCACGCCAGCAGGTGGTCCGCGCTCACGTCCTCGGCGCGGAGCAGGAGGCTGTCGGGACTCACGAGGCGACGCTCCTGGGAGGACTCGGGGGGCACACGGTCGTGCGGCGACCATTCTGGCGGCTGTCGTTGGCAGGCGCTGCAAGACTGGCCGCATCCTCCTCGAGGCCCCGGGGGCGGCACGCACCGGCGACCCCCACGGCCCTGTCCCACGGATCGGAGCAGCGAGTGAGACGGCTCACGGCCCTGCTCGGCGCGCTCGCCCTGCTCGTGGTCGGAGTGCTCGGCGTCCGCGCCCTCGCCTCCCCGACGACCGTGGCCGACGTCGGCTTCCCGCGCTGCGCGGGACCGATGGTCGGCGCGCAGGTCCACGCGATCTGGTCCGACGTGGACAGCGAGAGCCGCGCCGAGATCCTCGACGGGATGGTCGAGCTCGGGGTCCGCACGGTGCGCATCGACGTCTCCTGGGCACAGCTCGAGCCCGTGCAGTTCGAGTACGACCAGGAGGCCGTCGACCGGCTGCAGCGGGTCGTCGACCAGGTCACCGAGCGAGGTCTCGATCCGCTGGTGATGCTGTGGCTGACGCCGGGCTGGGCGAACAGCGACCGCGGCGAACGGGTGCCGCCCTCGGACCCGATCGCATACGGCCAGATCATGGCCTGGGCGGTGCAGCGATTCCCCGAGGTGCGCGACTGGCAGGTGTGGAACGAGCCGAACTCCGAGGACTTCCTCGTCGGGGCCGACCCGGTGGCGTACGCGGGTCTGCTCGAGGAGGCGTTCCACCAGGCGCACCGGGCCCGCGGTGACGTCCGCATCATCTTCGGTGGTACCTCCTACCAGGACACGAGCTGGATCGAGCAGGTGTACGCCGCGGGGGCCCACGGCCACTTCGACGTGATGTCGACCCACGCGTACCAGGCTGTCGGCGACGAGCCCCCTGAGCTCGAGGCGGCCTCCGGCGAGGACTCGCAGTACCGCCTGCGCGGTGTCGAGGCCGTGCGCGAGCTGATGGTCGCGAACGGCGACGCCCGGGTCCCGGTGTGGTTCACCGAGTTCGGGTGGAGCGCCTTCGACAGCCCCGAGGACGCCACCGGCACCGACCGCGGGGTGACCGAGGCGGAGCAGGCGGACTACCTCGTCCGAGCCCTGCGGCTGATGCGCGAGGAGTACCCGTACGTGGAGCGTGCCTACTGGTACAACGCCCGCGACCGTGACTCCGGCGACGAGCGCATCGATTCCTTCGGGCTGCTGCGCCGCGACCTCACGCCCAAGCCGGTCGCCGAGGCCCTCACGGACTACCTGCGCGGCTGCGGCTGAGGGCCGGTCCGTCTCAGCGCACCACGCGCTTCGCGCGCTGCGCCAGGCGGAAGGAGCCGAGCTTGAGCCGGTCGACGCCGTTGCGGGCACCGGGCTCCTTCGGTGACATGCCGGTGCGTCGCACGTAGGAGTTGATGCGGTGCAGCAGCGCCTCGTCGGTGAGACCCTGGGTGTTCCAGGTGACCGACAGCGAGATGGAGGGCGCGGGCCCGTTCTTCACGATGTGCGGGGTGTACGGCGGCACGAACACGCCGCGGCCCGGTGAGAGCGGGTGGTCGGTCCGCGTGGCGAGCGGGGCGTCGAGGTTGCGGTGGCCGCCGGCACGCAGGCGCTCCGCCTCGACCTGCCGGTCCTCCCGGTTGCGCCAGGTGCCGGTGGTCATCGTCTTCTCGCCCTGCACCTGGAGCAGCACGTTGTACTCCGGGTCGATGTGGGTCGGGGTGACCGAGCCGGGCGAGGACAGGAACACGAATCCCTCGCGGGAGATGGAGAGGTCCTCACCGGTGACCAGCGTCTCGATCTCGTCGAGGCACTCGTCGAGCAGGGCGGCGTAGCGCGGGTCCTGCTCGATGTTCTTCAGCACGGCCCAGGCGCCGTTCTCGGGGATCGTCATCACCAGGTCCCGGATCGGCATGTCGAGGCTGGGTGCGTTGCCGTCGGCGACCACGTCGGGCAGGTCACCGATGTTGTGCTCGACCGAGGACTCCGGCAGCGAGGCCGCGAGGTCCGCCAGGGCCTCCAGTGTCAGGAGCTCGTGGGAGGTCAGGTGGTGGTCGATCTCGTACGGCGACATGTCCGCGCCGGCGGCACGGAGCGCCTCCCGTGAGGTCTGGTCGAGCTGCAGCAGGGACATGTGGATCTCCTCGAGACGTAGGGACGGAGCTGGTCGTGGGGGTGTCAGGCCTGGTGCCGGCCCCGGGGCCGGTCGGGCCGGTGCGTCCTGATGGCAACGAGCGCCCGCCGCGCACGGTCACGCAGGCGCAGCCAGGGCACCAGCGTGCCGACGGACACGGTGCCGCGGGCAGGCCCGAGGCCGACGGCGACGGTGGCGATCCGTCGACGGTCCGGGTGCAGCCGTTCGGCCATGTCGTGCCCGGGCTTGGCGCAGGAGTCGAGCACGTCGGCGCCGGAGTCGTGGAAGCTGCTGAAGCAGTCCAGGGTCAGCTGCACGCCGGGCGAGTAGGCGGACCAGCGCTCGTCGTACGCGATCTTCCACGTCGACACCGTCGCTCCGCTGCGAACGTTGACGCCCATCGCGGCGGGACTCCCGTCCCCGACGCGAAGGCACAGCAGCTGCAGGTCACCGCGCGACGCCAGCGCGACGCAGGCCTCCTCGAAGAAGCGCGCCTGGTCGTCGTGGGAGGCCATGGCGCCGCCGTCGGCGCCCTTCCAGCCCTTCGCCTCCAGGTCGAGGAACTGGCGCGCGGCGTCGCGTACGTCATCCGCGCCCGCGCCCTCGGCGAGGTCGACGGTCTCCACGCCGTCGGCCTCGTCGCCGAGCCGGCGGCGGAGCCGACGCAGTTCCTTGCGGTTCTTGCCGGAGATCGTGAGGGTCGCGTAGTCGTTCGACTCCCGCCGTCGGGTGACGGCGCGTCGGTGGTCGTCGATGCGACGCGTGGGGAGACCCAGCCGCGCCGCCGCCTGCTCGAGCCGTCGGGCGCAGGACCCGTCGAGGTCGGTGGCGAGCCAGGCGGCCGCGCCGGTGCCCGCGACCGCCCGGACCAGGGCGGACCACTCGGCGTCGGTCGCGTCGGGCAGCACCAGGGGGGACCCGAGGAACGCCTGGCTGTGCTGCCAGGTCCCACGCATCCTCACCGGGTGACGCCACGGACGCGACGGACTCGCCAGGGGGACGGCCAGCACCCATCGACGTCCGTCCTCCTCCCCGTGGTCGTCGCGCTCGACGACGAGCAGCTCGACGCCGGCGGCGTCGTCGAGGAGCCGCCACGCCGGCAGGAGCATGTCGGGGCCGAAGAACACGTTCGTGCAGGAGGAGACGGCCGCCTCCTCCGCGAGGCGGCGCCACAGGCGATGCTCCCTCTCGCCGATCTCCTCGACGGTGAGCACCCGGGCCGCCACGCCCACGGGCGGTCCGACGGCGCTGACAGCGCCGACGAGCAGGTGGCTCACACGTGGCTCCTCGGTCCGGGTGACGCGGTGGCGTCCTGTCGTACGTTCCCAGATCAGGACGGTCTACGTCAGGAGACCGCGGGATGGGGGTTCGTACGGTCCGGTGTGCCCCGTGTTGTCCGCCCCGTGGCCCGGGGAGCCCGTGACCAGAAGAGCCCCGGGGAACTCGTCCCCGGGGCTCGTCGGTGGCAGGTGAAGGATTCGAACCTTCGAAGGCAAAAGCCGACGGATTTACAGTCCGCTCCCATTGGCCGCTCGGGCAACCTGCCAGGTCGCCACCCCGGCTTGTGGGCCGGCGCGACAGACAGGAAGGATAGCGCAGACCGATCTCCGCGCACGAACCCGGGAGGGACCTCCGCTCATGGCCGACTCGTCGTTCGACATCGTCAGCAAGATCGACCGTCAGGAGGTCGACAACGCCCTCTCCCAGGCCGCCAAGGAGGTCTCGCAGCGCTACGACTTCCGTGGCACGGGCGCCGAGATCAGCTGGTCGGGTGAGAAGGCGATCGAGATCAAGGCGAACGCCGAGGAGCGCGCCAAGGCCGTGCTCGAGGTCTTCAAGGAGAAGCTGGTCAAGCGTGGCCAGTCGCTGAAGATCCTCGACGACGGCGAGCCGCGTCAGTCCGGCAAGGAGACCCGCATCTCCATCGCACTGAAGGAGGGCATCACCACCGAGGACGCGAAGAAGATCGGCAAGCTCATCCGTGACGAGGGGCCCAAGGGCGTCAAGGCGCAGGTGCAGGGCGACGAGCTGCGCGTGAGCTCGAAGAAGCGCGACGACCTGCAGGCCGTGCAGGCGCTGGTGAAGCAGCAGGACTACGACTTCGCGGTGCAGTTCACCAACTACCGCTGAGGCTCTCGCCCACGAGTCCCGGTTCCAGGGGCGACCGACGTCGCCGCGGGTCCTCAGGTGACGTACGCACGGGATTCACCGGAGAGCCATCTAGAGGGCACCGCCCCGTCGCCTGACGCGCGCATGCTCGGCTCATGTCGATCACTCCCACGCCCCGCCCAGGGCGGCGGCTGCCGTACCACCATCGCCGCGTGCTCGCGGCGTCGATGACGCTCGGGTTCGCGGTCGGCCTGGTGGCCGGCGCACCTCGCTGACCCACGACGCCTGACGCCCGGCAGCTCACCCCCGGAACCGTCACTCCACCCCCTTCGCACCCGGGGTGGAGCACCCGCACCGGGGGTGGAGCACGGACAGGACCCTTCAGCGCAGTGACACCGTCGCCGGGAAGCCCGGGTAGGGCGAGGCGCCGGCTCGCGTCGGGTCGACGTCGTCGGGCCATGCGGCCACGGTCGCCTGCCGACCGGAGACGTCCACGTCGACGATGCCGTAGCCCTCGTTGAGGCGGCCGCGCTGGCCGTACACGCCGGTGCCGCCGTAGGCACGCTCGTACGCCGACCGCGTCGTGCTCGGCTGCACGATCGCGGCGACGCGGACGGCGTTGCCGAACGCGTCGGTCCACCGGTCGGGCAGCCGGCGTCGACCGCCCGGCTCGAACCACCGCTGGAACCCCGCCCCGACCGCGGGCGACGCGAACTGCCACGGGCCCCCGTCGGGGTGCAGGTGCTGCACCAGCGACCCCATGTGCTGGTCCCCCGCCACCATGAGCACGCCGTGGCCGGCGAGCACGTCGATGGCGCGGTCCCGCGCCGGGCGGGGCCACCCCCCGGAGTCCTTGTCGGGGTCGGGTCGCCCGTCGACCCCGGTCTGCACGCACGCGTACACGGTCTGGCTCAGCATCACCTTGGGCCGCGACGAACCGCTCA
Organism: Nocardioidaceae bacterium; assembly: GCA_018672315.1. Classification (NCBI taxonomy): domain Bacteria; kingdom Bacillati; phylum Actinomycetota; class Actinomycetes; order Propionibacteriales; family Nocardioidaceae; species Nocardioidaceae bacterium. Next base: position 951,886 of record CP076053.1, read on the forward strand.
CCCACTGCGCGAGGAAGCGCTCCTGCGCCGCACCGAGCATGTCCAGCTGGGTGTCGGGGCGCGGGTCGCTCGGGGCCGACTTGAAGGTGCGGTCCTCCACGATCGCGAGGTCGACGCCGCCGTAGGTGAACGAGGCGTAGTACGGCCGCACCCCGTCGCCGACGGGTGTGTCGTCGGCCGGGGGAGGGTTGTGCCCGCACTGCATCTGCGTCAGCGCGTTGACCCAGTCGATGCTGCGGGTGAAGCCGCCGGACGCCGGCCCCCGCGGCGCGCGTACGCCACCTGCTCCCCACAGGTTCGGCTGGTAGACGTCGTGGTCGTCGACCAGCACCACCGTGGGGATGCGGCGGGTCAGCTCCCCGAACGCCTGGCACCACAGCAGGTAGCGGCCCATCACGTCGAGCAGGTCCGCGTCCTCCGGCTCGGCACCGGCCGGGGTGTCCTCGTAGAACTGGTCGCCGTGCGCGACGAGCAGGTCGGGCCGCTGGACGGCCAGCCCCGCGACCGTGCCGGCGAAGGGGAACCAGAGGTTCTGCGGGGAGTACAGACCGATCCGGCGCTCGCCGGGCAGGCGCGGACGCACACCGAGGATGCCGCGGGTGGCGAGGTCGACCAGCCGGAACGTCGCCCGGGCGCACGAGATGCTGCCGAGCCGCAGCGACCCGCGGGGCTCGGCGGGCACCGTGCCCTCGTACGAGGCACCGGGGGTGCCCTCGTAGCCGGTCGCCACGACCCGGAAGTCGGTCGCGGACGCGCTCGGCCACACCACGTCGAAGCGCGCACAGAAGCCGGGCTCGACCGGGCTGGTCGCGACGGGCAGCCAGCCGCCGAGCGCGCGGCGCTCGAGGCGCACGGGACCCGCGTGGTCGGGGTCGACGGGCGTCAGCTGGGCGGTGAGCCGCAGCCGCCCGGAGGTGCGTGTGAAGAGCGTCGACACGATCGGACCGACGCCGCGGTCGGGGTGCCGTGCGACACCACGTCCCCGGGCGGTGAAGTCGCTGAACCAGTGCCTGGCGCCGGACCCGTCGAGCTCGCTGGAGACGAGGCCGAGCCCGCCGCGCACCGCTCCCCGGGGCACGGTGGTGGTCAGCCGGGAGAGGACCCTCCCGCCGGCGGCGTCGCGCGCGGTGATCACCAGGCGTACGCGCCGCGCGCCCGTGGGCAGCACCTGCACCTGCAGACGCACCCGCTCCCCCGTACGCCGCGACCGTCCCGCGGTGCCGGTGGCGAGCACGGGATAGCTCAGCGGGTCCACGGCCCCGCGCCCACGCCGGCGGTCGGTGGCCTCGCGACGGTGGTCGCGCAGGCGTACGCGCCCGTCGGCCTCGTACGTCGCGAACAGCCCCCCGCCCGTGCCCGACGCGGGACCCACGAGCGCGCGGGCGCGGGGATCGAGCCCCCGCGTGCCGGTGCCGAGGAGCAGCCCGGAGAACCCGCGGCCGCGCTGCAGGGTGCCGGTGACCACCGAGACGGTCGCCCGGCCCCCGGTGAGGTCTTCGGTGAGCCGGTTCACCACGCGGCCGGTCCGCCGGCGGGCGGGTGCGTGCTGCTCGATCCGCCCGTCGACGGCGAGCCAGTCACCGGGGCGCACCGACCACCAGGACCGGCCGAGCCAGACCATCGGCGGGGTGCTCCCGGCAGCCGCAGCGGCGGGGCTCCGCAGCCCAGCCTGCGCGAGCGGGCTCAGCGTCGTGCCGGCGAGGGCGGCACCGGAGGCGGCGAGCAGCCGCCGCCGACCGAGCAAGTACTGCCACCAGACGGCGGGGTCCCGCGGGGGCGCAGTCGTCGTCACGGGGCCAGGGTAGGCAACGGATCGGCGGCGTACGCCGTTCTTGCGGGGTCCACGCCGAGGGGACGTCACGCGTCGGGCTCAGCGGGCTCCTCGAGCGACACCGTGATCGGGAAGCCCGGGTAGGGACTGCCAGACCTCGCCCCGCGAGCCGGCGGCCAGATGGCGAGCTCGGCGCGCTGGGACGTCGGGTCGATCCGGACGACGCCGTAGCCCCGACGCTGGAATCGCTGCTGCCCGTAGGCGCCGGCCAGGCCCGGGAAGGCCTGCGCGTACTCCCGGCGGGTGATGACGGGTTGGACGACCGCGAGGACCCGGACGCGGTTGCCGAAGGCGTCGGTCCAGGGCCCGGTGACGTCGTCCTGGTCGCCACGCGGCTCGAACCAGCGCTGGAACGTGGTGGCGACCGCGGGTGCCGCGAACTGGTAGGGCCCTCCCGCAGGGTGCTGGTGACGAAGCACCGCGCCGCTGTGCTGGTCCCCGGCGACCATGAGCACCCGGCGACCCGCGAGCGAGTCGATGACGCGGTCTCGCGCGGGCTTGGGCCAGCCGTTGGCGTCCTGGTCGGGCACCGGCTCGGAGAACGCGTCGGTGTTCAGGGCGACGAAGCTGGTCTGGCTGAGCACCACCTTCGGCCGCCCCGAGTCATCGGCTGCCCACCGCGCGAGCATCTGCTCCTGGTCGGCACCGAGCTGCGGCAGCTCGACCTCGGGTCGCGGGTCGCGCGGGCTCGCCTTGAACTTGCGGTCCTCGAGCAGCGCGAAGTCGACTCCGCCGTAGGTGAAGGTCGTGTAGTACGTCCGCAGCCCGTCCCCGACGGTGCGTCGTCGGTACGGCACCGGGTTGTGCCCGCACTGCATGGTCTGGAGCCGATTCACCCACGACGTGCTGCGGATGTAGCCGCCGTCCGCGTGGTCCTCGACGCGTACGCCCCCGGCTCCCCACAGATTGGGCTGGTAGACGTCGTGGTCATCGACCAGGACGACCGTGGGCGTGCGTCGTGTGACGTCGCGAAAGGCCCAGCACCACAGCAGGTAGCGACCCAGGATGTCGAAGAGCTGCCCGTCCTCACGCTGGTAGCGGGTCGGTGAGCTCTCGTAGTACTGGTCGCCGTGGGCGACGACCAGGTCCGGTCGCAGCAGCACGAGCGGGTCCGCCACGTCGTCGAACGGGAACCACACGTTGCGCCGCGAGTAGAGACCGAGGAACTGCTCGCCGGGACGGGTGGGAGCACCACTGCTGGGGCCGTCGACGGGGCGGTGCGTCGCCTTGGCGCACGACATGCTGCCGATCACCACGTCGCGGCCGACGGGCTCGGCGGGCACCACCCCGTACAGCGGCCTCGCGGGGTAGGAGCTCAACCGCAGCCGGAAGATCGAATCCGCGCTGCTGCCCCACCCCGGCACGTCGAAGCGAGCGATGAACGCCGGGAGCACCGGGCTCGTGGCGACCTTCTGCCACGTGTCGCCGACCTTGCGCTCCAGCGTGACGACGCCCGAGCGTGACGGATCGACCGGCATCAGCTGAGCGGTCATGCGCAGCCTGCCGCCCACGCAGGTGAACAGGGTGCTCACGAGAGGTCCGAGCCTGCGGCGGGCGTCGACGTCGACGCCGGGGCCCTGCGCCCTGAAGTCCTCGAACCAGTGCCGCGCCCCTGAGCGCGACCGGTCGGAGGAGACGAGCGCGACGCCGCCGAGCACGCGGCGCCTCGGCACCACCGTCCGCAGGACGCTCAGCACCCTGTCGCGCCGTACGTCCCGGGCCGTCACCACCAGCCGGCGACGTCCGCCGCCGGCCCGGCGTATGCGCACCAGGAGCTCGACGTCCTCCGCACGGGATCGGCGGTGGCGCACCCGACGGTTCCCGGTCGCAAGCACCTCGTACGCGAACTGAGCCCGCTCGTCGGTGTGGTCGCGCAGGCGCACCCGGCCGTCCGACTCGTAGGTGGCCATGAGGCCGCCGCCGACGCCGGACGCGCTGCCGAGCACGGCACGTGCCCGGGTGTCCTCACCGCGGACGCCGGTGCCGAGGACGATGCCGGAGAACCCGGCACCCGTGCGCGCCGTCCCCGTGCGCACACGCAGCACGGCGGGGCCGCCGGTCAGCTCCGCGCTGAGGTTGCTCGCGATGCGTCCGCGACGGTCCGCCGCCGGCGCCACGTTCTCGATGCGGCCTCCGCGGGCCACCCAGTCACCCGGTCGGTTGGTCCACCAGTCCGGTCCCAGCCAGTGCTGCGTGACCGGGCCTCCGACCGCGCCGGCCGCCGACGGAGCGAACGTCGCGGCGGCACCGCGTGCGTACACGGGTCGGGACGAGCCGTCGACGAGAGGCACGAAGGTCGTCAGACCCACTGCCGTCAGACCACGCACGACCGCGCGCCGCCCGAGAGGCAGCGAGGCGGCCGCTGCTCCACGCTCCGACATGTCACCTCACGCTCGACGGGCGGTCCGAGGACCTGATCGACGCCGGTACCGTACAGCAGCTCGCCACGTATGCGGCGTTCGTCCGCTATGTCGGAGCGTGGCTGCCGGGCCGATCGGTCGTGTCGGGCGGTTCCGGCAGCGCCGGCCGGGCAGGCTGGCGGGATGCGGTTCCCAGCTCACGTGATCGACCCGCACATCCACCAGTGGGACCCCTTCACCACGCCCCGGGTGGTCTCGAAGGAGGCGCGGCTGCTGCGGCCGCTGCCCCGGGTGCCGCGCGCAGCGCGGTGGCTGCTGCCCCTCGCCGACCGCGAGTTCGCGGGAGACCCGCACCACCTGCTGCGCCCCTACCTGCCGGCCGACTACCTCTCCGACACCCGCGGAACAGGTCGCGGGGGCGACAGCGCCGGTGCGGTGCCGGTGGGGACGGTCGTGCACGTCGAGGCCTCCTGGGACGCGGCCGGACCCTTCGAGACCGTCGAGGAGACCCGCTGGGTCGCGAGTCTCCCGTGGGAGCGCGACGGGGCGCCCAGGCTCGGCGGCATCGTCGTCGCGGTCGACCCCCGCAGCGAGGAGGCGGGCGCGGTCCTCGACGCGCACCTCGATGCCTCTCCTCTCGTCCGCGGAGTGCGCTTCAAGACCACCCACCACCCCGACCCCGGCGTCCGTGACTTCACCGACACCGCCGGTCTGCTCGCGGACCCGACGCTGCGCGACGGCTTCGCTGCCGTCGCCGAGCGCGGCCTCTCCAGCGAGCTGTGGTGCTATGCCCACCAGCTGCCCGACGCGCTGCCGCTCGTCGACGCCTATCCCGAGACGACCTTCGTGCTGGACCACCACGGCACGCCGGCGGGCGTGCTCGGACCGGTCGGTGCCGGGACCGGACGCGACGCCCGACGGCGTCGCGGGCTGCTCGAGCGCTGGCGCGACGCCGTCGCCGCCCTCGGCGCCCGCCCCAACGTCGTCGCGAAGCAGTCCGGGCTCGGCATGGGCGCGCTCGGCTCCCCGACCGGCGAGGTGGCTCGTCCCCGCACGGTCGGCTCCGCGGCGTACGATGCCCTGCTCGAGGCCGCCGCACCGCTGGTGCGGCACACGCACGACGTCTTCGGCTCCGACCGCACCATGTGGGCCTCGAACTTCCCGGTGGACAAGCCGCGGATGACGCTCCCCGCGACCGTACGGATCGTGCTCGACGCGCTCGGTGCGGACGCCGACCCCCAGGCGCTGCTGCACGATGTCGCGGTGCGCGTCTACCGCCTCGACACCGGTCCGCCCGACTGAGATGGGCGACAGGTCGCCGTGGCGTGTCACGTCTCACGCCGCCGGGGCCGTCCACGGGCTGAGCAGCCTGGGGTGACCCCCTCCGGCCGCACTATCGTTGAGCAGGTGACGACGCAGGAGAAGACCGACCCCACGGCGGAGGTCCAGCAGCTCGACCGGGTCATCATCCGGTTCGCCGGCGACTCCGGCGACGGCATGCAGCTGACCGGCGACCGCTTCACCCAGGAGACCGCGAGCTTCGGCAACGACCTGTCGACGCTGCCGAACTTCCCGGCCGAGATCCGCGCACCGCAGGGCACGATGGCGGGCGTCTCGAGCTTCCAGGTGCACTTCGCCGACCACGACATCCTCACCCCCGGCGACCGCCCCGACGTGCTCGTCGCGATGAACCCGGCGGCGCTCAAGGCCAACGTCGGCGACCTGCCGGCCGGCGGCACGCTCATCGTGGACACCGCCGACTTCACCTCGCGCAACCTGACGAAGGCCGGGTACGAGCAGAACCCGCTCGAGGACGGCTCGCTGGCCGATTTCGCCGTCCACGAGGTCGACCTGACCGGCATGACGGTGGGAGCGGTGAAGGAGTTCGGGCTGTCCCGCAAGGACGCCTCGCGGGCCAAGAACATGTTCGCGCTGGGCCTGCTGTCGTGGATGTACGGCCGCCCCACCGAGGGCACCGAGGGCTTCCTCGAGCGCAAGTTCGCGGGCAAGCCCGACATCCGCGACGCCAACCTCACCGCGTTCCGCGCCGGCTGGGCGTTCGGTGAGACCACCGAGGCGTTCGCCGTGCGCTACGAGGTCAAGCCCGCCCAGATCGCCCCCGGCACCTACCGCAACGTCACCGGCAACACAGCGCTGGCGTACGGGCTGGTCGCGGGGGCCGTACAGGCGGGCCTGCCGCTGTTCCTCGGCACCTACCCGATCACCCCGGCCTCCGACATCCTCCACGAGCTCAGCAAGCACAAGAGCCTGGGCGTCACGACGTTCCAGGCCGAGGACGAGATCGCCGGCGTCGGCGCCGCGCTCGGTGCGTCCTACGGCGGTGCGCTGGGCGTGACCTCCACCTCCGGCCCCGGTGTCGCCCTCAAGGCCGAGACCATCGGCCTCGCGGTGATGACCGAGCTGCCGCTGGTCATCGTCGACGTGCAGCGCGGCGGGCCCTCGACGGGTCTGCCCACCAAGACCGAGCAGGCCGACCTGCTGCAGGCGATGTTCGGCCGCAACGGCGAGTCGCCGCTGCCGGTGGTGGCGCCGAAGTCGCCGGCGGACTGCTTCGACGCCGCGATCGAGGCCTGCCGCCTCGCGATCACCTACCGCACGCCGGTGATGCTGCTCTCCGACGGATACCTCGCCAACGGCTCGGAGCCGTGGTCGCTGCCCGACGCCGAGGACCTGCCCGTCATCGACCCGGCGTACGCGACCGAGCCGAACCACGAGAAGACCGTCAAGGGCGAGACGGTGCCGGACTTCTGGCCCTACCTGCGCGACCCCGAGACGTTGGCCCGGCCGCTCGCGGTGCCGGGCACCGCGGGTCTCGAGCACCGCATCGGCGGCCTGGAGAAGGGCGAGGGCCACGGCAACATCTCCTACGACCCGGCCAACCACGAGCTGATGGTGCGTACGCGTGCCGCCAAGGTCGCCGGCATCGCCAAGGGTCTGCCGCCGCTGGAGGTCGACGACCCCTCGGGCGAGGCACGCACGCTGGTGATCGGCTGGGGCTCGACGTACGGCCCGATCGGTGCCGCCGTACGCCGGGTGCGACGCCGTGGCCACCACGTGGCCCAAGTGCACCTGCGCCACGTCAACCCGTTCCCCGCCGACCTCGGCGACATCCTGCGCCGCTACGACACCGTGCTCGTGCCCGAGATGAACCTCGGTCAGCTGCGCATGCTGCTGCGCGCGGAGTACCTCGTCGACGCCATCGGCTTCAACCAGGTCAACGGCATGCCGATCAAGGCCGCCGACCTCGAGACCGCGATCCTCGACCTCCTGAAGGACGCCTCATGACCATCGACATCGGACTGCCCACCGTCGGCCCCTCCGGCACCGCCGGGGTGCCGGCCCGCGCCGAGGAGCAGGTGCTCACCGGCAAGGACTTCACCTCCGACCAGGAGGTGCGCTGGTGCCCCGGGTGCGGCGACTACGCCGTGCTGAAGGCCGTGCAGGGCTTCCTGCCCGACCTGGGTCTGCGCCGCGAGAACATCGTGTTCGTCTCGGGCATCGGCTGCTCGAGCCGCTTCCCGTACTACCTCGACACGTACGGGATGCACTCCATCCACGGCCGCGCCCCCGCCATCGCGACCGGGCTCGCCACCGCGCGGGAGGACCTGTCGGTCTGGGTCGTCACCGGTGACGGCGACGCGCTGTCGATCGGCGGCAACCACCTGATCCACACGTTGCGCCGCAACGTGAACATGACGATCCTCCTGTTCAACAACCGCATCTACGGTCTGACCAAGGGGCAGTACTCCCCGACCTCGGAGCCCGGCAAGGTCACCAAGTCCACCCCGATGGGGTCGGTCGACCAGCCGTTCAACCCGGTCTCGCTCGCGCTGGGCGCGGAGGCGACCTTCGTGGCGCGTACGGTCGACTCGGACCGCAAGCACCTGACCTCGGTGCTCTCCGCCGCCGCCGCGCACCGCGGCACCTCGCTGGTCGAGATCTACCAGAACTGCCCGATCTTCAACGACAACGCCTTCGACGCGATCACCAACCGCGACACCAGGGCCGAGGCCGTCATCCCGCTCGAGCACGGACAGCCGATCCGCTTCGGCACCCCCGGCGAGGACGGGGCCGGCCGGCTCGGCGTCCGCCGCACCGCCGACGGCGGGGTGGAGGTCGTCGAGGTGGCGGACGTCGGTGAGGACGCGCTGCTGGTGCACGACGCGCACGACGAGGACCCGACCACGGCGTACGCGCTCTCCCGCCTGACCGACGCCGGGGTGCTGCACCGCAGCCCGATCGGCATCTTCCGCCAGGTCGAGCGGGGCACCTACGACGACCAGGCGCGCGAGCAGGTGCAGGTCGCCTCCGCCGGGACGGGACTGGACAGCGCCGAGCGCAAGCAGGCGCTCATGGGCCTGGTGCACGGCAGCGACACCTGGACGGTCGTCTGACCGCGAGAGGTCACTCCCCGCGAGAGGTCACTCCCCGCGAGAGGTCACTTCTCGCGAGAGGGATGGACCGCGGCGTCTGCTCATCCGGTGTTCACCTGGTGAAGGCGCGCAGGACACCGTCGCGGTCTGGGATGGCGGAGTCGTCAGTCTCCGTCCGGAAGGTCCGCCCCGTGTCCCCTCGTACGCTCCTCCCGCTCACCCCCATCGGTGCCCGAGCACCACGCCACGGCTCCCGCTCGCACATGACGTGCGAGTTCCGCTGCGGCAACGCCTGTGACAAGCCCGTCCCCAACACCTCCGACAACCTCGAGTTCCGCGACGTGGCGGCGGCGGCGCTGGCCCGCCGCTCGGTGTTGAAGGGTGCCGGGGCCGGCCTCGGCGTGCTGGCGGTCGCCGGGGTCAACGCAGCACCCGCCGCCGCCGCGCCGGGCTCGGGCGGTCCCGGCGGGAAGGGCAGGGGCAAGCCCGGCAAGGGCAGGAAGCCCCGCGGCCGGGGCGTCGCCACCGCGTCGTTCGCGGTCGTGCCGCCGAACACCAACGACAAGGTCACGGTCCCGAAGGGCTACACCGCCGACGTGGTCATCTCCTGGGGCGACCCCGTGTTGCCCGACGCCCCCCGTTTCGACGTGGACGACCAGTCGGGCGAGGCCGCTGCGAAGCAGTTCGGCTACAACAACGACTACGTCGGCGTCTTCCCCCTCGAGGACTCCCGGGGTCGTGGGGGCAGGGGCGGCAAGGGACGCAAGCGCCGCCGCGGCGGCAAGCCTGCGCGGACCGGCAACGACGCGCTCCTCGTGGTCAACCACGAGTACACCAACGACGTCATCATGTTCCCCGAGGGCCGCTACAGCACCGCGGAGATCGCCGAGATCACCAAGGCCAGCGTGGGCATGGCCGTCGTCGAGATGAAGCGGGCCGGTGACAGCGGCAGGTACCGCACGCGCAACCACCGTGCCGCGCGCCTGAACCGCCGCATCACCGCCGACACCCCCTTCCGGGTCACCGGGCCTGCGGCGGGCGACCCGCGGCTGCGCACGTCCGCGGACCCGTCGGGACGCCGCGTCCTCGGCACCTTCGCCAACTGCGCCGGCGGCATGACCCCGTGGGGCACGGTGCTCTCGGGCGAGGAGAACTTCAACGGCTACTTCGACGCCTCGGGCGAGCTCGACAGCCGGTACGCGGAGTCCTACGGCCGCTACGGCATCGACGGCAGCGGTCGCGGCTGGAGCGAGGTCGACGACCGGTTCGACCTCACCACGGAGCCGAACGAGCCGTTCCGGTTCGGGTGGGTCGTCGAGCTCGACCCGATGGACCCGACCTCGACACCGCGGAAGCACTCGATGCTCGGTCGCTTCAAGCACGAGGGAGCCAATGTCACCGTCGCTCGCGACGGTCGCGTCGTGGCGTACATGGGCGACGACGAGCGCGGTGACTACATCTACCGCTTCGTGTCCCGCGACCGCTTCGACTCCCGGCCCGGGAAGGCCGCACGCCGCCGCAACCTCACCCTGCTCAGCCACGGCACCCTCTCCGTCGCGCGCTTCGACGGCGACGGCACCGAGGACGGCGTGTACGACGGCGCCGGCGAGTGGCTTCCGCTGACCAGCGACACCACGTCCTTCGTGCCCGGCATGAGCGTCGCCGACGTCCTCATCGACACCCGGCTGGCAGCCGACACCGTCGGCCCGACCAAGATGGACCGTCCCGAGGACATCGAGCCCAGCCCGGTGAACGGGAGGGTCTACTGCGCCCTGACCAACAACTCCCAGCGCGGGTCCCGCTTCGAGGTCGACGAGGCGAACCCGTTGGCGACGAGCTCGGTGCGTGACGAGCTCGGCGCTCCGCTGCGGGAGACGACGGGCAACCGCAACGGGTACGTCCTGGAGATCACCCCGCGCCGCGGCGACGACACCGCCGACACCTTCACCTGGGACCTGATGCTCGTCTGTGGCGACCCGGGCGCCCAGGAGACCTACTTCGCCGGGTTCCCGAAGCAGCTCGTCAGCCCGATCTCCTGCCCCGACAACGTCGCCTTCGACGATGTCGGCAACCTGTGGGTCGCGACCGACGGCAACGTGCTCGGCTCGCACGACGGGCTGTTCCGCGTGCCGGTCGAGGGGCCGAAGCGGGGCCACGTGGAGCAGTTCCTGACGGTGCCCACGGGCGCGGAGTGCTGCGGTCCTCTCATCACCGACAACGGAGCCGCGGTCTGGATCGCCGTCCAGCACCCCGGTGAGTCCGACGGTGCGACCTTCACGGCGCCGGCCTCGACCTGGCCCGGGACGACGGACTTCCCGCGCCCCTCGGTGGTCGTCACCCACCGTTCCTGACCCGCCGAGAGGGCACAGAATCACGCCGTGAGCGTGATTTTGTGCCCTCTCGCCGTCATTTTGTGCCCTCTGGGCGTCAGGCGGCGACGGGGGCGACCGCGCTGCGGCGTACGGCCCGTCGCTGCCGGCGGTGGTGACGCAGCGACTCCGCGCTGAAGAGCACCAGCGCCAGCCAGACGAGAGCGAACCCGATCCAGCGTCCCCGGGTCATCTCCTCGGAGAACACCACGACACCGATCAGGAACTGCAGGATCGGGGTGACGTACTGCAGGAACCCGATGACCGTCAGCGGCACGCGCGTGGCCGCTCCGCCGAAGCAGAGCAGCGGCACCGCGGTGACGACCCCGAGCGTCAGCAGGAGCAGCACGTGCACGGTGCCCTCGGAGGTGAACGTGCCCTCGCCGGTGCGGTTCAGCACGAGCAGGTACGCCAATGCGATCGGCGCCAGCAGCATGGTCTCGACGGTCAGTCCCTCGACAGCGCCGCGGTTCGCGCGCTTCTTTGCGAGCCCGTACGTGCCGAAGCTGAACGCCAGGGCCAGCGAGACCCACGGCGGCTCACCGATCTCGACCGTCAGGACGACGACGGCTGCCGTCGCCAGGGCCAACGCCGCCCACTGCAGGCCCCGCAGCCGCTCGGCGAAGAACACGACGCCCAGCAGCACGCTGACCAGCGGGTTGATGAAGTAGCCGAGCGACGCCTCGACGACGTGCTCGTTGGTCGTCGCCCAGATGTAGACGCCCCAGTTGACGCCGATGACCACCGCCGCCGTGCCGAGCCACAGCAGCGCGCGCGGCTCGCGCAGCAGTGCGACCAGCTGGCGCCGGCGACGCAGCACCAGGACGACGACGGTCATCGTCACCAACGACCAGACGATGCGGTGGGCCAGCACCTCGACCGCCCCGGCCGGCTCCATCAGCGGGAAGTAGAGCGGGAACAGCCCCCACATCGCGTACGCGGAGAAGCCGAGCAGCAGCCCCTTGCGTGTCTCGCTCACCGGCTCAGGTTAGTGGCGATGCGCAACCGACCGTGAATCGTGGACGCCTCAGGCGGAGCGCTCGGTCAGCACCGTCGCGAAGTTGTCCAGGGCCTCGCGGACACCCTCGTTGGGCACCACCTCGAGCAGCCTGCGCGCCGCCTCGGCCTCGGCGGCCACGTACGCGCGGGCCTGGTCCATCGCCGGGTGGGCACGCAGCAGCGAGAGCGCCTCGGCGTGCTCCGCGTCGTCGCTCAACGGGCGTCCGAGCAGGGACTTCAACCGGTCGTCGGCCGGGTCCTCGGAACGCATCGCCAGCAGCATCGGCAGCGTCAGCACGCCCTCGCGCAGGTCGGTGCCCGGCGTCTTGCCCGACTCCTCGGACTCGCTCGCGACGTCGAGGATGTCGTCGGAGAGCTGGAAGGCTGCGCCGATGCGCTCCCCGTACGCCGCCAACGCCTCCTCGACCTCCCGCGAGGCACGGGCGAACCGAGCGCCGTAGAGCGCGGAGGTCGCGATCAGCGACCCGGTCTTGCCGGCGATCACCCGCAGGTAGTGCTCGAGCGGGTCCTGACCCTCGGCCGGGCCGGCCGTCTCGAGGATCTGTCCCTCCACCAGGCGGCCGAAGGTCTGCGCCTGGATGCGTACGGCGTCCGGGCCGAGCTCGGCGGTCAGCTCCGAGGACTTCGCGAAGAGGAAGTCGCCGGTGAGGATCGCCAGCAGGTTGTCCCAGCGCGCGTTCGCCGAGTCGGCCCCACGGCGTACGTCGGCCTCGTCCATCACGTCGTCGTGGTAGAGCGAGGCCAGGTGGGTGAGCTCGACGACGCAGGCCGAGGTGATGACCCCGTCGCCCAGGGGATCGCCGGTCTCCGCGGCCAGCAGTACCATCAGCGGCCTGAAGCGCTTGCCGCCTGCGGCGAGCAGGTGCTGGGCGGCGTCGGTGACGAAGTCGGTGCTCGCGACCGTGTGACGGTGCAGCTCCGCCTCGACCTCGGCCATCCGGTCCACCAGGCGCTGCTTCAGCTCCTCGTCGACGACGGGGAGCGCGAGATCGGTCACCGGATGAACTCACCCGCGTTGCCGATGAGGTCGAGCACCGGACCCGGCACGATGCCGAGCACCAGGGTGACCGCGAAGCCGACCGTGATCGCGACCAGCGTGAGTGCGCTCGGGGCGGTGACCGTCGGCCCGGCCCCCACGGGCTCGTCGAAGTACATGGTCACGATGAGCCGGATGTAGAAGTAGCCGGCGACCGCGGACATGACCACGGCGACCACGACGACCGGCCAGGCACCCCCGGACAGGGCCGAGGCGAACACGGCCCACTTGCCGGTGAAGCCGGAGGTCAGCGGGATGCCCGCCATCGCCAGCAGGAAGAAGGCGAAGACGCCCGCGAGCACCGGCGCCTCCTTGCCGAGCCCGGCCCACCGGGAGAGGTGGTTGGCCTCGCCACCGGAGTCGCGCACCAGTGTCACGACACCGAAGGCACCGAGGGTCATGAAGCCGTACGTCACCAGGTAGAACAGCACCGCCTGCACCGAGGTGATGCTCGTGCCGCCGACCTCGGAGAGCTGCTGGACGCCCAGCAGCCCGGTGAGGATGAAGCCGGCGTGGGCGATCGAGGAGTACGCCAGGAGCCGCTTGACGTCGGCCTGGGTCAGCGCCAGCACGACACCGACCACCATCGTCAGGATGGCGACGGCCCAGAACAGCGGCAGCCAGTCCCACCGCGCCGGCCCGAAGGCGACGTAGAAGAGACGGAGCATGGCACCGAAGGCGGCGACCTTCGTGGCGGCGGCCATGAAACCGGTCACCGCCGTCGGAGCGCCCTGGTAGACGTCGGGCGTCCAGGTGTGGAACGGCACGGCGGAGACCTTGAAGAACAGGCCGACCGCCATCAGCGCGATGCCACCGAGGAGCAGCCCCGGGTTGCCACTGGTGCCCTCGATCGCGGCGGCGATGCCGGCGTACTCCATCGTGCCGGCGTAGCCGTAGATCAGGGCGATGCCGTAGACGAAGAAGCCGGAGGAGAAGGCGCCGAGCAGGAAGTACTTCATCGCCGACTCCTGGCTGAGCAGACGACGACGACGCGCCAGGCCGCAGAGCAGGTACAGCGGGAGGCTGAAGACCTCCAGCGCCACGAAGAGCAGCAGCAGGTTGTTGGCCGCGGGGAAGATCATCATGCCGCCGACCGCGAACATCAGCAGTGGGAAGACCTCAGTGTGCTCGAGCTGCTTGACCGACGCCTCACGCTCGGCCTGGCTGCCCGGCAGCGCCGCTGCCTGACCGGCGAAGGCCGTGACGCCGCCGTCGAGGCTGCGCTCGGCGAAGAGCATCACGCTGATCAGCCCGAGCACGAGCAGCAGGCCCCACATGATGAGCGTCGGCCCGTCGATGGCCACCGATCCCAGTCCGGTCACCGAACCGAACGCGTCGGCGCCGTCGACCGCAGCGGCGCCGGTGGCGACGTACACGGTCAGTGCCAGGGCCGCCAGCATGCCGACACCGGCCAGCGCGAGGTGGCTGGCGTAGCGGGCGGACCGAGGGACGAAGCCCTCGACGAGCACACCGACCACGGCGACTCCGAGCACGACGAACAGCGGCGAGAGCGCGACGTAGTCGAGCTCGGGTGCCTGGAAGTCGGCGGCGCGCACCAGAGCGCCGCCTGCTGTCAGGGCGGTCACTGGCCGGCCTCCGTTCCACCCGCGACAGCGGGCGCAGGATCGGTGACGCCGACGTAGGAGAGCGTGTCGGCCACCGACGGGTTGATCACGTCGAGCAGGGGCTGGGGGTAGAACCCGAGCAGCACGATGAGGAGCACCAGCGGGGCCAGCGCGGAGACCTCACGCACCCGCAGGTCCGCCATGCCCTCCACCGCCGGGACCGTCGGCCCGGTCATGGTGCGTTGGTACATCAGCAGGATGTAGAGCGCGGCCAGGATGATCGCCGGCACCACGACCGCCGCGAGCAGCGGCGAGTAGACGAACGCCCCCACCATGACGAGCAGCTCGGAGACGAACGGAGCGAGCCCCGGCAGGCTCAGCGAGCTCAGCCCCGCGACGAGCATCAGGCCCGCCAGCACCGGCGCGACCTTCTCCACCCCGCCGAAGTCGCTGATCAGCTGCGACCCGCGTCTCTTGATCAGGAACCCGGTCACCAGGAACAGCGCGGCCGTGGAGAGCCCGTGGTTGAACATGTAGAGGATCGCCCCGGCGTGCCCCTGGCTGTTGAACACGAAGATGCCGAGCACGATGAAGCCGAAGTGGCTGATCGAGGTGTAGGCGATGAGGCGGGGGATGTTGTTCTGCCCGATCGCGAGCAGGGCGCCGTACAGGATCGACGTGGCGGCGAGCGCCAGCACCACCGGCGTCGCCCAGCGCGAGGCCTCGGGGAAGAGCCCGAGGCAGAAGCGGAGCATGCCGAAGGTGCCGATCTTGTCGAGGATCGAGACCAGCAGCACCGAGGTGCCCGGGGTGCCCTGCGACGTCGCGTCGGGCAGCCAGGTGTGCACCGGGAACATCGGGGCCTTCACCGCGAACGCGATGAAGAAGCCGACGAACAGCCACCGGCCGGTCGTCTCCTCGATGGGCAGCTGGGACAGCTCCCGCAGCAGGTACGTCGGCCCGCCCTCGGAGTCGGCGGAGACGACGTAGAGGCCGATCACCGCGGCCAGCATGATGAGGCCGCCGAAGAGCGAGTAGATGAGGAACTTCAGTGCCGCGTGCGCGCGCTCGGGGCCGCCGAACCCGCCGATCAGGAAGTAGATCGGGATGAGCGTGGCCTCGAAGAGCACGTAGAAGAGGAAGACGTCGGTCGCGGCGAACACGCCGATGGCGAGACCCTCCAGGGCGAGCATCCACCCGAAGAACGCGTTGGTCGACCACCGGCCCTCGTCCGCGTCGTCCCAGGACGCCAGCATCACCAGCGGCGTGAGGATGACGGTCAGCAGCACCATCGCGAGGCCGAGGCCGTCCACGCCCAGCGCGTAGTAGGCGCCGAACGCCTGGATCCAGACGTGCTCCTCGACGAACTGCATGCCGCCGCCGACGTCGTACTGCGTGGTCATCGCGACGACGACGCCGAGCGTCACCACCGAGACTCCCAGCGCGATCAGCTTGGGCAGCCGGCTGCCGCTGCGCGGCAGCAGCGCCACGACGGCGCCACCGACCAGCGGCAGCAGCAGCGCTGCGGTCAACCAGGGAAAGCTCACGACGCCACCACTTCTGAAGTCGTCTCGGGCAGGGGGAACGGACGGGACACGCGGCCCGGGCTCATGCGACGGTCACCAGGGCGATGGCCAGCACCAGCACCAGCGCGCCGCCGAGCAGACCCGCGGCGTAGGAGCGTACGAAGCCGTTCTGCAGGCGCCGGGCCGCATCGGAGAGGCCGCCCATGCCGAGCGACCCACCCTCGACCGCCCCGTCGACGACCTTCTCGTCGAAGGTGGCGAGGCCACCGACCAGCGCCTGACCGGGCCGCATGAAGATCTCCTCGTTGACCAGGTCGCCGTAGAGGTCGGCCCGCGCCGCGCGGGTGAGCTCGGAGACGTCCTGCGGCTGCTCGCGGGGGATCTCCTTGCGCCCGAACAGCATCCAGGCCACCGCGATGCCGATCGCGACGGTCACCGTGACGATGGTCGTCAGCACCCAGATCGGCACGAACAGCTCGGCCTCGCCGTGCTCGCCGACGACCGGCGCCAGCCACTCGGAGATCCAGTCCCCGAGGATCAGCAGACCGCCGATGGCGGCGGCGACACCGAGCACGATCAGCGGGATGGTCATCGTCAGCGGCGACTCGTGCGGGTGGACCTTCTCGTCCCAGCGCTTCTTGCCGCCGAAGGTCATGATCATCAGCCGCGTCATGTAGAACGCCGTGACGCCGGCGCCGATCAGCGCGGCGGCGCCCGCCACGTAGCTGACCTCGAACGCGGCCTCGATGATCTTGTCCTTGGACCAGAAGCCCGAGAAGCCCGGGAAGCCGATGATGGCGAGGTAGCCCGCCGCGAACGTGACGAACGTGATCGGCATGGCCTTGCGCAGCGCACCGTAGTGGCGCATGTCGACGTCGTCGTCCATCGCGTGCATCACCGAACCGGCGCCGAGGAACATCTGCGCCTTGAAGAAGCCGTGGGTGATGAGGTGGAAGATCGCGTACGCGTACCCGACCACGCCGAGACCGGCGGCCAGCATCATGTAGCCGATCTGGCTCATCGTCGAGCCGGCGAGCACCTTCTTGATGTCGTCCTTGGCGCAACCGATCACCGCACCCCACAGCAGCGTCACGCAGCCGACGACGACCACGACCGTCTGCGCCGAGGGGGTGTACTCGAAGATGAAGTTCGAGCGGACGACCAGGTAGACCCCGGCAGTGACCATGGTCGCGGCGTGGATGAGGGCCGAGACCGGGGTCGGTCCTTCCATCGCGTCCAGCAGCCACGACTGCAGCGGCACCTGGGCGGACTTGCCGCAGGCCGCGAGCAGCAGCAGCAGCCCGACCGCCGTCATCACGCCCTGGGACGCCTCGCCGGCCATCGCGGAGATCTCGGCGAAGGAGGTCGTGCCGAAGGTGGCGAAGAGCAGGCCGACGGCCAGCACGAGACCCATGTCGCCGACACGGTTGACCACGAACGCCTTCTTGGCCGCCACCGCCGCGGAGGTCTTGTGCTGCCAGAACCCGATGAGCAGGTAGGAGGCGAGACCCACGCCCTCCCAGCCGAGGAAGACGCCGAGGTAGTCGCCTGCCATGACCAGCATCAGCATCGCGGCGACGAAGAGGTTGAGGTACCCGAAGAAGCGGCGGCGGCGTACGTCGTGCTCCATGTAGCCGATCGAGTACAGGTGGATCAGCGAGCCGACGCCGGTGATCAGGAGCACGAAGAGCACCGAGAGCGGGTCGAGCAGCAGGCTCAGCTGCACGGTCCAGTCGCCGGTGGCGAACCAGGTGAAGACGGTCTGGCTGACCGTGCGCTCCCCCTCCTCGAGGCCCTGGAGGCCGAGGAAGGCGAGGAGGCCGAGCACGAACGAGCCGGCCGTGGTCGCGGTGCCGAGCAGGTGACCGAAGGCGTCGGTGCGCCGACCGCCCACCAGCAGCACGACGGCGCCTGCCAGGGGCAGGAGAATGATCAGCCACAGGAGGCCGAGCACACCCGTGCCCGCGACGGGCTCGAGGACCGGAGGGGCACCGCCCTCGGCCAGGGGAATCAACAGGTTCGACACGTCAGGTGCCCTCTCAGTACTTCAGCAGGCTGGCGTCGTCGACAGAGGCGGAACGACGGGTGCGGTAGATCGTCATGATGATGGCGAGCCCGACGACCACCTCGGCGGCGGCCACGACCATGATCAGCAGCGCGCCGACCTGGCCGTCGAGGTTGCCGTGCACCTTGGCGAAGGTGACCAGCGCGAGGTTCGTCGCGTTGAGCATCAGCTCGACGCACATGAAGACCACGATCGCGTTGCGGCGCACCAGCACGCCCACCGCGCCGATGCTGAACAGCAGCGCGGACAGGACGAGGTACGGCTCGGGGCTCACTGCAGCTCCTCCGTCGTGCCGCCGGCGCCACCGCGTCGGGCGCGGTGGGTGCCCTGGGTCTTCTCGTGGTTCATCTCGCGCGTCAGCTCCTCGAGGTCGTCGGCGAGGTCGGCGGCCGGACGCATGTCACCACGCGCCGTCAGCGAGGCCGACACCGACGCGCTGGCCGGGGTGCCGTCGGGGAGCAGAGCGGGCGTGTCGACCGCGTTGTGCCGCGCGTAGACGCCGGGACTCGGCATGGCGCCGAGCGAGGCGCCGGTCTCGGCGAAGTCGCGCATCCGCTGGCGCGACCGGTCGGCCTGGGTGAGCTTGGGCTCGAGACGCTCGCGGTGGGCGAGCACCATCGCGCCCACCGACGCCGTGATCAGCAGGGCCGCGGTCAGCTCGAAGGCGATGACGTAGCGGCTGAACAGCAGCGAGGCGAGACCCTCGACGTTGCCGAGCTCGGCGTCCTCGAAGCCCACGACGGCAGCGAAGCCGACCTGTGACACGGCGATGACGACCGAGGCGCCGAAGACCAGGCCCAGGACCGCGGCAGCCAGACGCTGGCCCGGGATCGTCTCCACGAGGGAGTCCGAGGCGTCCACGCCCACGAGCATCAGCACGAAGATGAAGAGCATCAGGATCGCGCCGGTGTAGACGATGATCTGGATCGCGAACAGGAAGGGCGCGTCCAGCGTCAGGTACATCACCGCCAGCATCACCATGACCGAGGCGAGCAGCAGCGCGGAGTGCACCGCCTTGCGGACCAGCACCACGCCGAGTGCCGCAGCCACCATGAACGGTGCCAGCAGCCAGAAGCCGATCATCCGAAGGTCTCCTCAGCGTCCTTGCCCGGCGTCGCCGACCAGGTGCCCGGCGTCGTGGCGGGCTGCTCGACGCCCTCCTTGTAGGTGCCGCGGTAGTAGTCCTTCTCGGTCTCCCCGAGCCGCATCGGGTGCGGCGGCTGCTCCATGCCGGGCAGCATCGGGGCGAGCAGGTCGGACTTCTCCCAGATCAGGTCCTTGCGGCTGTCGTTGGCGAGCTCGTACTCGTTGGTCATCGTCAGCGCGCGCGTCGGGCAGGCCTCGATGCAGAGTCCGCACAGGATGCACCGCAGGTAGTTGATCTGGTAGACGCGGCCGTACCGCTCACCGGGGCTGAAGCGCTCGTCCTCGGAGTTGGAGTCGCCCTCGACGTAGATCGCGTCGGCCGGGCAGGCCCAGGCGCAGAGCTCGCAGCCGATGCACTTCTCCAGTCCGTCGGGCCACCGGTTGAGCTGGTGGCGGCCGTGGAACCGCGGTGCGGTCGGCTTCTTCTCCTTCGGGTACTCCTCGGTGACGACCTTGCGGAACATCGTCCGGAACGTCACGCCGAACCCGGCGACCGGGTCGACGACCTGCTCCTTGAGGTCTGAGAAGAACGACATCAGACGGTCTCCTTCGAAGCCTTGCGGCTTCCCTTGGGGCCGGGGGGGATGGTGCCGGTACGACCCGAGCGCTCGCTCGGTGCCTCACCGGTCCAGTGCTGGCGGGCGGAGTCCATCGGCGGCACGGGGTAGCCGCCTGCGAAGCGGTCGAATTCCGTGTCGATCGGCTCGCCGTGCGGTCCCTCCTCGGCGATCGTGGAGGTGCCGGAGAGGAACAGGTAGCCGAGGACGACCGCGACCAGCGCGCCGAAGCCGCCGAGCAGCCAGCGGTTCACGTCCTCGTTCGCCCCGTCGGTGACGGTGAGACGCAGCGCGGCGACCACGGCGGTCCACCCCAGCGCGAACGGGATCAGGCGCTTCCAGCCGAACTCCATGAACTGGTCGTAGCGCAGCCGCGGCAGGGTGCCGCGCAGCCAGATGAAGATGAACATGAAGAACATGACCTTGCCGAGGAACCAGATCACCGGCACGTAGCCCTGGTTGGACCCCTCCCACAGCTGGCTGATCGGCCAGGGGGCCATCCAGCCGCCGAGGAAGAGCGTCGCGGCGAGCGCGGAGACGGTGACCATGTTGATGTACTCGGCGAGGAAGAACAGCGCGAACTTCAGCGAGCTGTACTCGGTGTGGAAGCCACCGACGAGCTCGCCCTCTGCCTCCGGCAGGTCGAAGGGGGCGCGGTTGGTCTCCCCCACCATCGCGATCACGAAGATCACGAAGGAGGGGATCAGCACGAAGGCGAACCAGCGTCCTTCCTGGGCTGCGACGATGTCGGAGGTCGACATCGACCCGGCGTAGATGAAGACGGCGATCAGGCTCAGGCTCATCGCGATCTCGTAGGAGATCATCTGCGCCGAGGACCGCAGCCCGCCCAGCAGGGAGTACGTCGAGCCCGAGCTCCACCCGGCCAGCACGATGCCGTAGATCTCGATGGAGGCGACGGCGAGGATGAACAGCACCGCCACCGGCATGTCGGTGACCTGCAGCGGGGTGAGGATGTCGGTGAACGGGACCCGCACCTCGGGGCCGAGCGGGATCACCGCGATGCTGAGGAACGCGGTCGTGGCGGCGATGGTCGGTGCCAGCAGGTAGACGATCTTGTCCGCGCCCTTGGGGATGATGTCTTCCTTCAGGGCGAGCTTCACCCCGTCCGCCAGGCTCTGCAGCAGACCGGCCGGACCGTGCATGTTGGGGCCGATGCGGTGCTGCATGCGGGCGACCACGCGTCGCTCGAACCAGATGTTGAACAGCGTCAGCAGCACCAGCAGCACGAACGCGGCGAGGCACTTCAGCGCGATGACCCACACGGGGTCCTGCCCGAAGGCGTCGAGACCGGTCACGAGGTGCTCCTCTCGAGGCGGACCGGGGTGCCTGCCGGTCCGACGGTGCTGTGCACGGCGGTGCCACCGGAGTGGGCGGGCGCCCACACCATGTCATCGGCCGCCTCCGGGGCGAGGAGGACCGGCAGCGTCACCGCGCCACGGTCGGAGGTGATCGTCACCGGGTCGCCCTCGGCGAGGCCGTGGGCCTTCGCCGTCGCCGCCGAGACGACGGCGACGGGACGCCGCGCGGTGGCGCGCAGGTGCTCCTCGCCGTCCTGCATGCGTCCGTCGTCGATCATCTGCTTCCAGCTCGCGAGCACGACCGTCTCGCGCGGGGCCGTTCCCGGCTCGTGGCGCGGGGCGGGCAGTCGGTCGCCGTCCCAGTCGGTGAAGTCCAGCAGCCGGGTGCGGGCCTGGTCGGTCGTACGGAAACCGATGCTGCGGCCCATCTCCTCGGAGATGCCGGCCAGCACCCGGGTGTCGGGCATCGCGGACGGCTTGGCCATCACGGCGTCGAAGGGGCGCGTACGCCCCTCCCAGGTGACGAAGGTGCCGGCCTTCTCCGCGACGGGGGCCACGGGCAGCACGACGTCGGCGCGCTCGGTGACCTCCGAGGCGCGCAGCTCGAGGCTCACCACGAACTCGGCGGCGTCGATGGCAGCGCGCGCACCGGCGGGGTCGGCGAGGTCGACGGGGTCGACACCGCCGATGACCAGGCCCTTGAGCACACCCTCGCGCAGCGCGGCGAGGATCGCCTCACCGTCGCGGCCAGGAGTCTCGGGGAGCGTGTCCACACCCCAGGCCGCGGCCGCGTCGACCCGCGCCTGGACGTCGCCGACCGGTCGGCCACCGGGGAGCAGGGTGGGCAGGCAGCCTGCCTCGAGCGCCCCACGGTCGCCGGCGCGACGCGGCACCCAGGCGAGCCGGGCTCCCGTACGCTCCGCGAGCGCGGCCGCGGCCGAGAGCGCACCCGGCACGCCCGCCAGCCGCTCGCCGACAAGGATGACGGCACCCTCGTCGAGCACGACCTGGTCGTGCTGCTCGGCGGTGTCGAGCGTGGCGAGCACCTGGGCCTCGTCACCGGGGCGGGTGGGGATCAGGCGGGTGCTGGCCTTCTCCATGCCTCGGGTGGTGTGGGAGGAGATCGACCAGACGCTCGTACCCTTCTTCGCCGCCTTGCGCAGACGCAGGAAGATCAGGCCGGCCTCGTCCTCGGGCTCCAGCCCCGCGAGCACGACGGTGCGGGCGCCCTCGAGTGCGGCGTAGTCGACGTCGCGACGGCCGACGACGACCGAACCGAGGAACTCGGTCTCCTCCGCGGAGTGGGGTCGGGCACGGAAGTCGATGTCGTTGGTGCCCAGCCCGATGCGGGCGAACGCCGACCAGGCCAGCGCGTCCTCGGCCGTGAGGCGGCCACCGGGCAGCAGGCCGACGGCGCCGGCCCGCTCGAGTCCCTTCGCGGCGACGTGGAACGCCTCGGCCCAGGAGGCCACGCGCAGCTCGCCCGTGTCGGTGTCACGCACCATCGGCCGGGTCAGGCGGTCCTCGCCCATGGCGTAGCGGAAGGCGAAGCGGTCCTTGTCCGAGCACCACTCCTCGTTGACGTCGGCGTCGAGACCGGAGAGGCGGCGCATCACCTTGAAGCGGCGGTGGTCAGTGCGCAGCGCAGCGCCACAGGCGTCGTGCTCACCGACCGAGGGGGTCGAGACCAGGTCGAAGGGGCGCGACCGGAAACGGTAGTCGGCGCTGGTCAGCGCGCCGACCGGGCAGATCTGGATCGTGTTGCCCGACCAATAGCTCTCGAAGGGCTGCTGCTCGTAGATGCCGACCTGCTGCAGCGCACCGCGCTCGACCAGCGCGATGAAGGGGTCACCGGCGATCTGCTCGGAGAAGCGGGTGCAGCGCGCGCAGAGCACGCAGCGCTCGCGGTCGAGCAGCACCTGGGCGGAGATGTTGATCGGCTTGGGGAAGGTGCGCTTGGTGCCGTTGTTCTCGTGGAAGCGCGACTCGCCGGTGCCGTGCGACAGCGACTGGTTCTGCAGGGGGCACTCGCCGCCCTTGTCGCACACGGGGCAGTCCAGCGGGTGGTTGACCAGCAGGAACTCGAGCACGCCCTCCTGGGCCTTCTTCGCGCCCTCGGAGGAGAGGTGGGTGTTGACGACCATGCCCTCGGTCGCCGCGATCGTGCAGGACGCCTGCGGCTTCATGCGCCCGGGGGGACCCTGCATCGTCTGCAGCTCGCCGTCCCGACCCGGTGTCGCCACCTCGACCAGGCACTGGCGGCAGGCGCCGACCGGCTCGAGCAGCGGGTGGTCGCAGAAACGCGGGATCTCGACCCCGACCTGCTCGGCGGCACGGATGACCAGCGTGCCCTTCGGCACGCTCACCTCGATGCCGTCGATGGTCAGCGTGACCAGGTTCTCGGCCTCGACGGCCTTGCCTGTGCGGTCGTTGGTCACCGTCATGCAGACGCTCCCGCGATCTGGGCCTCACGGCGCGCGTCGAGCCCCGCGGGGTCGGCGTGCAGCGTGGACGCGTGGTGGTCGAAGGGGCACCCGCCGTGACGCAGGTGCTCGAGGAACTCCTCGCGGAAGTACTCCACCGCCGAGGTGATCGGGCTCGTCGCCCCGTCGCCGAGGGCGCAGAACGAGCGGCCGAGGATGTTGTCGCACTGGTCGAGCAGGAGGTCGATGTCCTCCTCCTTGCCCATGCCCTTCTCGAGCTGGGCGAGGGTCTGCACCAGCCACCACGTGCCCTCGCGGCACGGGGTGCACTTGCCGCACGACTCGTGCTTGTAGAACTCGGTCCACCGCAGCACCGCACGGACGACGCAGGTCGTCTCGTCGAAGATCTGCAGGGCTCGGGTGCCGAGCATCGAGCCCGCCTCGCCGACGGCCTCGTAGTCCAGCGGCACGTCGAGGTGCTCCTCGGTGAGGATCGGCGTCGACGACCCGCCGGGCGTCCAGAACTTCAGCCGGTGACCTTCGCGCATGCCGCCGGCGAGGTCGATGAGCTCGCGCAGGGTGATGCCCAGCGGCGCCTCGAACTGACCGGGCGTCCTCACGTGGCCCGACAGCGAGTAGAGGACGAACCCGGTGGACTTCTCGGTGCCGAGACCGGAGAACCAGTCGGCGCCGTTGGCGATGATCGCAGGCACGCTGGCGATCGACTCGACGTTGTTGATGACGGTCGGGCAGGCGTACAGGCCGGCGACGGCCGGGAACGGCGGCCGCAGTCGCGGTTGACCGCGGCGCCCCTCGAGGGAGTCGAGCAGTGCCGTCTCCTCACCGCAGATGTACGCCCCGGCGCCGGCGTGCACGACGACGTCGAGGTCGTAGCCGGTGCCGTGGATGTCACGCCCGAGGTGGCCCTTCGCGTACGCCTCGGCGACCGCCTGCTGCAGCCGGCGGACGACGTGGAGGATCTCGCCGCGCACGTAGATGAAGGCGACGTTGGCGCCGATCGCGAAGCTCGAGATCGCGACGCCCTCCACCAGGGTGTGGGGGCTCGCCATCATCAGCGGGGTGTCCTTGCAGGTGCCCGGCTCGGACTCGTCCGCGTTGACGACCAGGTACTTCGGGTTCGGGTTGTCCTTGGGGATGAAGCCCCACTTCATGCCGGTGGGGAAGCCCGCACCGCCCCGGCCGCGCAGACCGGAGTCCTTCACGGCGGCGATGATGTCGTCCGGCGCCATGCCGAGCGCCTTGTCGAAGGCCCGGTAGCCGCCGCGGGCCTCGTAGTTCTCGATCTTCCAGGGGTGCTCGTCGCCCCAGTTGGCGCTGAGCACGGGGGTCAGGGTGTCGGTCACGGGTTGCCGCCCTTCTCCGTGTCGGTGTCGACCTCGACGTCGGACTCCTGGATCTGGGTCTCGGCGTACGAACGGTCGGCGTAGCTGTCCGCGGACGCCTGCTGGGCGTCCTCGGTGGCCACGGCGTTGCTCGCGTGGCCCTCGGGAAGCGATCCGGGGTAGTCCCCGTCGGGTGCGGTCCAGCCGCGCTCGGTCGCGATGCGCAGACCCAGCAGCGACGGTGCGCCCGCCGCGGGACCCTCGTCGGCGCGACCGTCGGGGAAGCCGGCGAGCACGCGCTCGGCCTGCTTCCAGGTGCACAGGCGGGCGCCCCTGGTCGAGGCGACCTCCTTGCCGGCCCGCAGGTCCTCGACGAGGTCGACCGCCGTGTCGGGCGTCATGTTGTCCATGAACTCCCAGTTCACGGTCATGACCGGGGCGTAGTCGCAGGCTGCGTTGCACTCGACGTGCTCGAGGGTGATCCTGCCGTCCTCGCTGGTCTCGTCGTTGCCGACGTCGAGGTGGTCCTTGAGCCGCTCGAAGATCTCGTCGCCACCCATCACCGCGCACAGGGTGTTGGTGCAGACCCCGACGAGGTAGTCGCCGACCTGGTGCCGCTTGTACATCGTGTAGAAGGTCGCGACGCCGCTTGCCTCGGCCGGCGTGATGTCGAGGATCTCCGCGCACACCGCGATGCCCTCGGCGGTGACCTGGCCCTCGACCGACTGCACGAGGTGCAGCATCGGCAGCAGGCCCGACCGGGCCTGGGGGTAGCGTGCCGCGATCTCGCGCAGCTCCGCGACGGTCGTCTCGCTCAGGCTCATCGGTCGACGCCTCCCATCACCGGGTCGATCGAGGCGATCGCGACGATGACGTCGGCGACCTGGCCACCCTCGGCCAGGATCGAGGTCGCCTGCAGGTTGTTGAAGCTCGGGTCGCGGAAGTGCGCACGGTAGGGCCGCGTGCCGCCGTCGGAGACCACGTGGGCACCGAGCTCGCCACGGGGGCTCTCGACCGGCACGTACGCCTGCCCCGACGGCACCCGGAAGCCCTCGGTGACCAGCTTGAAGTGGTGGATCAGAGCCTCCATCGACTCGCCCATGATGTGCTTGATGTGCTCGGCGGAGTTGCCCATGCCGTCGGAGCCGATCGCGAGCTGGCTCGGCCAGGCGATCTTCTTGTCGGCGACCATGACCGGCTGACCGGCGGACTTCTCCAGCCGCTCGACGCACTGCTCGACGATCTTCAGCGACTCGAACATCTCGTCGACCCGGATGCGGAAGCGGCCGTAGGAGTCGCAGGTGTCGCGGGTCGGCACGTCGAAGTCATAGGTCTCGTAGCCGCAGTACGGCTGCGTCTTGCGCAGGTCCCAGGCGTAGCCGGT
Organism: Nocardioidaceae bacterium; assembly: GCA_018672315.1. NCBI lineage: Bacteria > Bacillati > Actinomycetota > Actinomycetes > Propionibacteriales > Nocardioidaceae > Nocardioidaceae bacterium. The sequence goes on from CP076053.1 coordinate 978,224, forward strand.
GGACCGGAGCATCGGACCGGAGATGCCGAGGGCCATGCAGCCGGCCAGGTCGAGGTAGCCGACGTCGACGAGACGGCCCTTGAAGATCGGGTTCGCGTTGCACAGCGCCTCGATCTCGGGGAGACGCTTGCGCATCAGGGCGATGAAGTCCTTGATGCGGCCGATCGCGTCGTCGGGCAGGTCCTGGGCGACGCCGCCGGGGCGGATGTACGCGTGGTTCATCCGCAGGCCGGTGATGAGCTCGAAGAGGTCGAGCACCTGCTCGCGCTCGCGGAACCCGATCGTCATGACCGTCAGGGCCCCGAGCTCCATGCCTCCGGTGGCGATGGCCACGAGGTGGGAGGAGATGCGGTTGAGCTCCATCATCAGCACGCGGATCTCGCTGGCGCGCTGCGGGATGTCGTCCTCGATGCCGAGGAGCCGCTCCACCCCCAGGGAGTACGTCGCCTCGTTGAAGAACGGGGAGAGGTAGTCCATGCGGGTGCAGAACGTGACGCCCTGCACCCAGGTGCGGAACTCCATGTTCTTCTCGATGCCGGTGTGCAGGTAGCCGATGCCGCAGCGGGCCTCGGTGACCGTCTCGCCGTCGAGCTCGAGGATCAGGCGGAGCACACCGTGGGTGGAGGGGTGCTGCGGGCCCATGTTGACCACGACCCGCTCCTCGGCCTGCTCGCCGATGGCCTGGGAGACCGAGTCCCAGTCCTGACCGGTGACGGTGAAGACGCGGCCCTGCGTCGTCTCGCTCGAGGAGGCGGCCGAGGGGTCGGCGTACGCGTCGGAGGTGGTCGAGCCCGGGGAATCGTGCGTGGTGCTCATCAGTTGTAGCTCCTCCGCTGGTCCGGGGGCGGGACGGTGCCGCCCTTGTACTCCACCGGGATGCCGCCCAGCGGGTAGTCCTTGCGCTGCGGGTGGCCCGGCCAGTCGTCGGGCATCTGGATGCGGGTCAGCGCCGGGTGGCCCTCGAACACGATGCCGAAGAAGTCCCAGGTCTCGCGCTCGTGCCAGTCGTTGGTCGGGTAGACCGCGACCAGGGACGGGATCGTCGGGTCGGTGTCGGGCGCCACGACCTCGAGGCGCAGCCGACGGTTGTGGGTCATCGACAGCAGGTGGTAGACCGCGTGCAGCTCGCGGTCGCGGTCGTCGGGGAAGTGCACCCCCGAGACGCCGCCGCACCACTCGAAGCGCAGGTCGGGGTCGTCGCGCAGCACCTGGGCGACCGCGACGAGGTGCTGACGGCGTACGAAGACCGTCATCTCGTCGCGGTGGATGACGACCTTCTCGATGGCCTCGTCGGCGGCGCCGGCCTCCATGGAGCGGCGCAGTCCCGCCTCGAGCGCGTCGGCGACCTCGTCGTGCACGCCACCGAACGGGCGCGGCGTGGCGCCCGGCATGACCACCGTGGTGACGAGTCCGGCGTAGCCCGTGGTGTCACCGGGGCCGTGCACGCCGAAGGACCCGTCGCGGGTGGCGACGACCTCGACGGAGGAGGTGGCAGGGTCGGCGGGCAGGTTCTGCCGGCCCTCACCGACGCCGCGGCCGGCGTTCTGGCTGCCGGAGGTCTCCGGCTCCTGGGGCATGTCGGGACTCATCGGAGCAGGCCCCTCATCTCCTGGCTGGGCAGCTCGCGCAGCGCCGCGACCTCGAGCTCGTCGATCTGCTTGGTGCGGTGGGCGCCGAGCTTGGTGTCCTGCACCTTGTCGTGCAGCTTCAGGATCGCGTCGATGAGCATCTCGGGCCGCGGCGGGCAGCCCGGCAGGTACATGTCGACGGGCACGACGTGGTCGACGCCCTGGACGATCGCGTAGTTGTTGAACATGCCGCCCGAGGACGCGCACACGCCCATCGCCAGCACGTACTTCGGCTCCGCCATCTGGTCGTAGATCTGCCGCAGCACCGGGGCCATCTTCTGACTCACCCGGCCCGCGACGATCATCAGGTCGGCCTGGCGCGGGGAGGCACGGAAGACCTCCATGCCGTAGCGCGCGAGGTCGTAGCGCGGCCCGCCCGAGGTCATCATCTCGATCGCGCAGCAGGCCAGCCCGAACGTGGCCGGCCAGAAGGACGCCTTGCGCATGTAGCCCGCGACGCCCTCGACGGTGGTGAGCAGGACGCCGCTGGGGAGCTTCTCCTCGATACCCATCGAGATCACCCGACTTTCTGGTCGAACCGGACGCCGTGGTGCGGCGCTCGGCCTCGGTGCGCGCCGGTGCTGGACGCGCGAGATGCGTGCTGGGCAGCCGCGCTGTCGCGGGCTGCGTCCACGGAGGTGCCGATCAGTCCCACTCCAGCCCGCCTCGACGCCACTCGTAGCCGTAGGCGACGGTGATGTTGGCGAGGAACAGGATGATCGCGGCAAAGCCGAACCACGCGAGCTGGTCGAAGTAGACGGCCCACGGGATCAGGAACATCACCTCGACGTCGAAGATGATGAAGGTCATCGCGACCGTGTAGTACTTCACCGGGAAGCGGCCGCCGTCGTGCGCCTGCGGCGAGGGCTCGATGCCGCACTCGTAGGAGTCGAGCTTGGCGCGGTTGTAGCGCTTGGGGCCGGTCAGGCTGCTGACGGCCACGGAGAAGACCGCGAAGCCCGCCCCCAGGATCAGGAGTCCCAGGACCGGTGTGTAGAGGTCCATCCGTCAGCTCCTCGTCGGTGGTTGCTGCCGCGTGCGCCCCCCGAGCCTCTCAGTGGCCCAGCGCACGGTTTGCCACCGTCGAGTCTAGGACGGACGTGGCACGCCTGCGACTCAGGGCACCCTCAGCGCGTCCTCAGGAGGGCGGCTTGACGCCCGTGTGCAGGGCGACGATGCCGCCCGAGAGGTTCTGCCAGCGCACCTCGCCCCACCCGGCCTCGTCCAGCATCGCCGCCAGACCGCGCTGGTCCGGCCAGGCGCGGATCGACTCGGCGAGGTAGACGTACGCGTCGGGGGCCGAGGACACCTTGCGCGCCACCGCCGGGAGCGCCTTCATCAGGTACTCCAGGTAGACGGTGCGGAACGGTCTCCAGGTGGGGTCGGAGAACTCGCACACCACGAGCCGGCCCCCCGGCCGGGTCACCCGCGCCATCTCGCGCAGACCCGCTGCGGGGTCGACGATGTTGCGCAGCCCGAAGGAGATCGTGACCGCGTCGAAGGTCTCGTCCCCGAAGGGGAGCCTGGTGCCGTCGCCCGCGGTGAACGGGAGGTCGGGGCGGTTCTGCTTGCCCACCCGCAGCATGCCGAGGGAGAAGTCGCACGGCACGACGGTGGCGCCGCGCTCGGCGAAGGGCTCCGAGGAGGTGCCGGTGCCGGCGGCGAGGTCGAGCACACGGTCGCCGTACGCCGGGTCGACCGCCTGCAGGACCTTCGTACGCCAGCGGCGGTCCTGCCCGAGCGAGAGCACGTCGTTGGTCAGGTCGTAGCGCTTGGCGACGCCGTCGAACATCGCGGCGACCTCGGCGGGCTGCTTGTCCAGGTCTGCGCGCGTCACGGGCCAACCCTAGTCGGCCCGGGCGGCGTTCCCCCGCGGCCGTGACCGGCGGCACTCCCGGGCGCCTCCGGTGCAGGCCACCGGCGCACTAGGCTCCGATCTCGTGACCGACGCCCCCGCCCCTCGGGGTCTCGCGGCACCGGCTCCGACGCTGGTGACGCGGACCCGCGGCGTCGAGGACCCCGGAGCGCTCCTCGACCTGCTGCCAGCCGATGCCGCGTGTGCCTGGCTGCGCGGCGGCGACGGCCTGGTCGGCTGGGGCGAGGCCGCGCGCGTCGAGTTCGCCGGCGCCGACCGCTTCGAGGCGGCGGACCGCTGGTGGCGGGAGGCGACCGAGGCGGCCGTCGTCCGCGACGAGGTCGGGGTGCCCGGCACGGGCCTGGTCTGCTTCGGCAGCTTCGCCTTCGCCGACGAGCCGGGCCGCAGCATCCTGGTCGTCCCCGAGGTCGTGGTGGGCAGGCGCGGTGAGACGGTCTGGGTCTCGACCACGGGCACCTCGCTGGGTCCCGCGCCCCGGCTGCGCCCCACTGACGCACCCCGGCCGCCTGGGGACCTCGAGGTCGACGACGACGCCGCCGGGCGCGACCGCTGGACCGGGGCCGTCGCCGAGGCGGTGTCCCGCATCGAGGACGGGGGCCTGGAGAAGGTCGTGCTGGCGCGCGACGTGCACGCCCGCCACGAGGGCCGGCTCGACGTGCGGTGGCCGCTGCGCCGTCTCGCGGAGGACTACCCGACCTGCTGGACCTTCCACGTCGACGGCCTCTTCGGCGCCACCCCGGAGATGCTGGTGCGGCTCGAGCGGGGCCTGGTCACCTCCCGCGTGCTCGCCGGCACGATCCAGCGGTCCGGCGACGAGGTGCGCGACCTGAGCCTCGGGGCAGCGTTGTCGCGGTCCAGCAAGGACCTGGAGGAGCACGAGTACGCCGTACGCTCGGTCGCCGACCGCCTGGCCGCGCACTGCACGTCGATGAACGTGCCCGAGCGGCCGTTCGTGCTCGAGCTGCCCAACGTGCTGCACCTGGCCACCGACGTCGCGGGCGTCTCCTCCGACGACGCCTCCGCGCTGCGCCTGGCGGCCGCGCTGCACCCGTCTGCCGCCGTCGGCGGCACCCCGACCGAGGTCGCGGTCGAGCTCATCGCCGAGCTCGAGGGCATGGACCGCGGCCGCTACGCCGGCCCCGTCGGCTGGATGGACGCCCGCGGTGACGGCGAGTGGGGCATCGCGCTCCGCTCGGCCGAGGTGACCGAGGAGGGCGTACGCCTCTTCGCCGGCTGCGGCATCGTCGCCGGGTCACGGCCCGAGGCCGAGCTGGCCGAGTCCGACGCGAAGCTCGTGCCGGTCACCGACGCGCTGAGCTAGTCGGCGCTGTCGGCCTGTCACCTGCGGACGGGCCCCGGTCACCGTCAGCTGCGCAGTGCCTCGCTCGCGGCGGCGATGCCCGTCGTACGCAGCTGCTGGTCCAGCTCCCGGCGGCCCGCCCGGTCGACGCGCGCCTCGACCACCTCGATGCCGCCGTTCGGCGAGGCGAGCAGGGCCTCGAGCTCCCCGCGCGAGGTGGCGAGCGCGTAGGGCGTCCGTGTCGCCGCGCACAGCTGCTCCAGGTGCACCTCGTGGGGCAGGGCGAAGACCTGCTCGAAGGAGTCCGCGTACGCCGGCGCCCCCTGCTCCAGCCCCGCGAAGATCGACCCGCCGCGGTCGTTGACCACGACGATCGTGAGGTCGGGACGCTGCTCGTACGGGCCCAGCAGCAGCCCGGCGTGGTCGTGCAGGAAGGTCAGGTCTCCCATCAGCGCGAGGTTGCGCGAGGAGTGGGGCCGCGCGATCGAGGCGCCGATCGCCGTGGAGACCGTGCCGTCGATGCCGGCCAGTCCGCGGTTGGCGAGCACGAGGCGCCGTTCGCCCACGCCGGTCGGGCGGTGCACCAGGTCGAGGTCGCGGATCGGGTTGGAGGCACCGACGACCAGCAGGCCCGAGGGTGGGAGGGCGGCACCGACGGCGGCCGCGACGTGGTGCGGCAGCAACCCCGAAGCGGCGCCCAGGAAGTGGTCGACGGCGCGGCTCGCGGCGCGGTCGGCGGCCTGCCAGCTCTCGAACCACCCGGAGCCGTCAGGCTCCTCGACCGCGAGGGCGGGTGCGGTCAGCGACACGAGCCCGGCGAGGTCGGTGACGGCGCGGCGGCCGGGCCAGCCGGGGTGGTGGGCACGCGGCAGCAGCGCCACGTGCTCGATGTCGGGTCGACGGAGCAGCCGACTCACGGGGCGTGACAACGTCGGGTGGCCGGCCACCACGACCCGCTCGATCCGGTCCGCCAGCTCCGGCACCTCCAGCAGCAGCCGGTAGGAGCGCAGGGCGTGCTCGCCGGTGCGCGACCCCGACGACGGCTCGGCCAGCAGGGGCCACCCCGACCGCTCGGCGAGGTGCCGCGCGGGGGGTCCCGCGTCGTCGCCGGCGACGACCACGGTGCGGGGACCGCCGGGCAGCACCGTCACCGGGGGCGGCGGGGAGGACGACGCGGGGTCGGGCCCCGGGGCCGTGTCCTGCTCGTGGACCTCCGTCCACCCGTCGGGTGCATCCGGCACCAGGGGCTCGGGCAGCTGCACGTTGAGGTGCACCGGCCCGGGCGTACGCCGCTGGGCCCGCAGGGCGTCGTGCACGTGGGCGCGCCAGGCGCGCACCTGCACCGTGCAGTCGTCGAGGCCGCCCGGCACGCCGGCCGGCACGTCGACCGAGACGACCGCGGCGGGTCCGAACCCGACGGCGAAGTCGGTCGTCTGATTGGCCCCGGTGCCACGCACGCCCGCCGGCCGGTCAGCGGTGAGCAGCACCAGGTCGACTCCGGCGTGCGCGGCCTCCAGCGCCGCGGGGTGCAGGTGGGCGACCGCGGTGCCGGAGGTGGTCAGCACGGCAGTCGGCCGGCGCGAGGTCTTCGCGATCCCCAGCGCGAGGAACGCAGCGGTGCGCTCGTCGAGCCGGGTGTGCAGTCGCAGGGCGCCGGTGCGTACGCGGTCGTGCGCGGCCAGGGCGAACGGCGCGCTGCGGGAGCCGGGGCACAGCACGAGGTCGCGGACGCCGCCCGCCACCAGGGCGTCGAGGACCGTGGTGGCCGCAGCCGTCGCGGCGTTGCGTACGGGGCGACCCGGGGTGCTCACGGGGCCCCCGCCAGGGAGCGGACCCGGTCGAGGCGCTCGCCCCACCAGGTCGCGCGCCCGTCGTCGGCGCCGAGGCGCTCGAGGGCGGCGAGGTCGACCTGCGGGCGGCGCACCGGCAGGGCACCGTCCACGGGCAGCAGCGGGTCCTCCGCGAGGTCCTCGACCATCAGCTGCACGGTCGCCAGACCGCACGCGTACGGCAGCTCCGGCAGCGCCGCGGCCAGGGCGACGCCCGCGGCGATGCCGACCGAGGACTCCAGGGCCGAGCTCACGACGACCGGGAGCCCGATGTCCTCGGCGATGCGCAGACAGGCCCGGACGCCGCCGAGCGGCTGCACCTTCAGCACCGCGATGTCGGCGGCCTCCAGGTCGCGGACGCGGTAGGGGTCCGCGGCGCGGCGGATCGACTCGTCGGCCGCGATCGGCACGTCGACGCGGCGGCGCACCACGGCGAGCTCCTCGACCTCGGCGCAGGGCTGCTCGACGTACTCCAGCCCCCCGGCGGCCCGGTCCAGGGCGCGGATGGCCGTCACGGCCCGCTCGGGGGTCCAGGCTCCGTTGGCGTCGACGCGGATGCGCCCGGGAGCGGCCCCGGGGCCCGCCTCCTCCAGCGCCGCGCGCACCGCGGCCACGCGCGCCTCGTCGTCGGCGAGGGACTGCCCCGGCTCGGCGACCTTCACCTTCGCGGTGCGGCAGCCGGCGGAGCGGCGCACGACGTCGGCGGCGAGCTCGGGGGCGACGGCCGGCACGGTCACGTTGACCGGGACGCTGTCGCGCACCGGGTCGGGCCAGCCCTCGTCGGCGGCCTCGAGCGCGGCGCGCAGCCAGGGCAGGGCCGTGGCGTCGTCGTACTCGGTGAACGGGCTGAACTCCCCCCACCCGGCCTCGCCGCGCAGCAGGACGCCCTCGCGGACCGTGATGCCGCGGAAGCGCGTCCGCAGGGGCAGAGAGAAGACCTCGCCGCGGCTCACCGCTCGTCCCCTCGGGCCAGCAGCGCCGCGCGGTCGACCTTGCCGCGATCGGTGCGCGGGATGCGCGGCACGACGAGCACCTCGCGAGGCGCCCAGGACCGCGGGTGGACGAGCGCCACCCAGTCACGCAGCTCCGTGGCGGTGGGCCGGTCGGCGGTCGCCTCGCCGGTCGGCTCGGGGTGGTTCTCGTCGAGCACGACGTACGCCACGAGGCGCCGTCCCCACTCCGCGTCCTCGACGCCGATCACCTCGCAGGCCTCGACCATCGGGTGCTCCGCAAGCCGGGCGGCGACGACCGGCCCGGGCACGTTGACGCCGCCGGTGACCACGACGTCGTCGGCGCGGCCCAGCACCCGGACGCGGACCGTCCGGTCCGCCGTGGCCGGCTGCACCTCGCCGAGGTCGGCGGTGCGGAACCAGCCGCCCCGGAGCACCGCGGCGGTCGCGGTCGGGTCGCCCTCGTAGCCGCCGAAGAGCATGGGGCCGGCGATGCGCAGGCGCGAGTCGTCGTCGGTCACGACCTCGACCCCGTCGAGGGGCACCCCGTCGTAGACGCAGCCGCCGGCGGTCTCGGCCATCCCGTACGTCGCCACCGTCTCGATGCCGTGCCGTGCCGCGCGGAGGCGGAGGTCGACGTCGACCGGCCCGCCCCCGAGCAGCACGGCATCGAGGCCCGTCAGCGCGGCCAGGTCGCGGCGGGCCTGGAGGGCGTGGCCGAGGGCCTCGGGCCCGTCGTGCTCGACGGCCTCCAGCAGTCGGTACAGCTGGGTGGGCACGAGCGAGACGTAACGGCGCGGCCCCTCCAGGCGAGCGACGGCCTCGGCGAGCGACTCCCCCTCACCGCGCAGCACCGGCGCGTGGCCGGCGTGCAGCGAGCGGACGAGCACCTGCACACCCGCGACGTACGCGTGTGGGAGCGTCAGGAGCCAGGCACCCGGACCGCCGAGCCGCTCGTGCGTGGCCTCGACGCTCGCGAGCACGGCCTCACGGGTCAGGACGACCCGCTTGGGGTCGCCCGTCGACCCCGACGTCTCGACGACGAGGGGCTGGGGACGGGCCTCTCGGAGCCAGTCGGCGACCTGGTCGCGCACCACCGCGGGGGGCTGGTCGGACCGGGGGCGGGGCACCCGCCCAACCTAGCCGCGCCCAGGGGTGGTTGCGAGACTGGACGGGTGAGCACCGAGACCCTCTCCCCCACCCCCGGCCAGTGGCTGGAGGGCGCACGACCGAAGACCCTGCCCGCTGCCGTGGCGCCGGTCGCGGCCGGTGCGGGCGTCGCCCTGCACCTCGACTCCTTCGCCCTCGGACCCGTGCTGCTGGCGCTCGTCGTCGCCCTGGCACTGCAGGTCGGCGTGAACTACGCCAACGACTACTCCGACGGGGTCCGAGGCACCGATGACGCGCGGGTGGGACCGCTCCGGCTGGTCGGCTCGGGCCTCGCGGCGCCGCAAGCGGTCAAGCGGGCCGCGTACGCCTCCCTCGGGGTCGCCGCCGTCGCCGGCCTGGTGCTCGCCGTGCTGACCGCCTGGTGGCTCGTGCCGGTCGGGGCGCTGTGCATCGCCGCGGCGTGGTTCTACACCGGCGGGTCGCGGCCCTACGGCTACGCCGGGCTCGGCGAGGTGATGGTCTTCCTGTTCTTCGGCCTGGTCGCGGTCGTCGGCACCGTGTACGTGCAGACGGAGTCGTTCGGCGACGGCATGCTGGCGCCGTCGTTGCTCGCCGCGGTGGCGATCGGCGCGGTCGCCTGCGCGATCCTCGTCGTCAACAACCTGCGGGACGTGCCCACCGACACCGAGGCCGGCAAGACGACGCTCGCCGTACGCCTCGGTGACTCCAGGACGCGCGCGCTCTACGCGCTGCTGATGCTCACCCCGGCCGTGTGCACGCTCGCCCTCGCCGTGGTGACGGGCCCGTTCGCCCTGCTCGGCCTGGTCCACGGGCCGCTGGCGCTGCAGGGCGTACGCACCGTCGCCGGAATCGGCCGCGAGGCGGCGACCGGGCGGGCGCTCGTGCCCGTGCTGGGCGTCACCGGGCGCGCCGAGCTGTTCCTCGGTGTCGGGCTGCTCGTCGGCCTGGCTCTCTGAGGCCTGTCGCGGTTGCTCAGAGCTCGTCGCGACGGGGGCGCAGCTCGAGCAACGGCCGCGGGTCGACGGCCGAGGTGACCGAGCCCCCGGCGGGTCGCACCTCGAAGTGCAGGTGGCACCCCGTGTACACCGCGGAGTCCGAGGCGTACGCGAACCGCTGCCCCGCGCGCAGCGTGTCGCCCTCGGCGACCAGGTTGCGCCGGGTGTGACCGATGACGACGTCGCGCGTGACGCCGTCGTCGTCCCTCATGCGGAGCAGCAGGGAGTTCTCCCCGTACGCCGGTCCCAGCGCCGCGGAGGAGACGACCCGCGCCGGCCGAGCCGCGCGCAGGGGTGTGCCGCAGGGGATCGCGAAGTCGTAGCCGTGGTGGAAGCCCGTGCCGTCGCAGCGCGGGTCGAGCACGTAGTAGGGCGCCGGTGTGCAGCCGTACGCGATCTGCAGTCGGTGGCGACCCGTCCACCACGGCGAGGCGTAGCGGGTCCGGTCGTCCTCGAAGTAGAGCCACCGCGGGTCGGGTGGGAGCCGCTGCCGGGGCACGCGCGGACGGTCCGCCGACGCGGTCCCGCTCGACTCCGCGGGTGTGGGGCTCGGTGCGGAGTCCGTCGGCGTGGAGTCCGTCGGTGAGGGGAAGGGAGCCGACGAGGTGCCCGGGGTCGGAGCGGGGCTCTGCTCGGCCGTGCCGGACGCGCCGCCCGGCGAGCAGGCGGTGAGGACGAGGGCCGCCCCGACGGCGAGGAGACGGAGCCGGACGCGAGGGGTCGGCCCGCTCATCTAGTCGATGTCTTCCTTGCTGCGGCTGCGCTCCAACGCGTCGGAGGCGCGCGCGGCACGCCCCTCTACGACCTGCGCGAGCGCTTCGCGCTGCGTACGCAGCAGCTTCCACGAGCCGATCGCCGAGACGACGGCGGCCGCCGCCACGGCCACGAACACGGTGCCCGACCCGACCTCCCGGCCGGACAGCCGTGCGACCAGCACGACCACACCCCCGATGACGACCAGCGAGGTCACGAACAGCATCAGGCGCAGACCGGTGTAGACGAGGAACGGCTTCACGTCTCCCAGGTTACGCCGCGGTGGTCGTACGCTTGCGCGCTCGTCGTACCGTTGAGGTGTGGGAAAGATCCTGCTGGGGCTGGCGCTGATCGGAGCGGCCACGTACGCCCTCTTCTGGCTTCTCGAACGCCGCCGAGCACAGCGCGGCGGCCGTGGTGGTGGCTCGGGTCGCGCGGTACGACCGCAGCGTCCGAGCCCCGGGGGTCCTCCCCGCGTGACCGGACCCGACGACGACCCCGCGTTCCTGCGCGAGATCGAGCGTCGCCGCCGGGACGCGCAGCGACGCTCCGACGAGGGCCGCGACCCCGGGGGTCCTGCCGGCACCGGCAAGCCGGGTCCCGAGCCCGTCTGAGGCCCGGGACCTCCGGGGCCGAGGTCCGGCTACTCGGCGTAGGAGTGCAGGCTGCCGGCGCCGAAGAAGAAGTTGATGCCGACGAAGTTGAACCACAGCGTCGCCAGCCCGACCAGTGCCACGATCGCCGCGGCCTGGCCCTTCCAGCCGGCGGTCGCGCGGGCGTGGAGGTAGGCGGCGTACACGACCCAGGTGATGAACGCCCAGACCTCCTTGGGGTCCCAGCCCCAGAAGCGCGTCCAGGCCTCCTGCGCCCAGATCGGACCCGCGATGAGGGCCCCGAAGGTCCAGATCGGGAAGCCGATGGCGTGCATCCGGTAGGACAGCCGGTCCAGCGTCGGCAGGTCGGGCACCCGCGCGAGGAACCCGCCGGGCTTCAGCGACCCACGCTTCTCGGCCCGCTCCCGCACCAGGTACAGCGCCGAGAACATGCCGCCGATCGTGAAGACCGCGGTGGCGATGATCGCCGCGACCACGTGGATGACCAGCCACGGCGACTGCAGCGCCGGCGTCAGCGGGGCGGCGGGCAGGTAGAGCCACAGCACCGCGGCCATCAGCACCACGAGCTGGAAGCCGGTCACCACCACACCGAGCCAGCGCAGCTTGTAGCGGCGCACCAGCGCCACGTAGACCAGCGAGACGACGACAGCGGAGCTGATCGTGAACTCGTACATGTTGCCCCACGGCACCCGCACCGGGTCGTTCGCCAGACCCCGGGCGACCACGCCGAGCAGGTGCACGACCGTCGCGAGCACCGTCAGCGACATGCCGATGCGCGCGGCGAGGTCGGCTCGCTCGGCGGCGGACGACGACGGCGCCGAGTCGGCCGAGACGTCGCCCGGTGCCTCCAGCGACGACGCACCCGCCCCGACCAGGGCACGCTCGGCCACGGGCGCGGCCCGTCGCGTACGCGAGATCGCCAGATCGGCGGCGAACGCCAGGAAGGCCAGGAAGTAGACCACTCCCGCCGCGTTGATGGCGTTGTTGCTGATGACGCCGAAGAAGACGTGGTCGATCACGAGGACTCCTCGCTGCTGGTGGGGACCTGCGACGCGTCACCGTCTGCTCGATGTGTCTGCCCAGCCGACGTCGCTGCCTGGCCTGAGCCTACGCCCGGCTGCGCCAGGGTCCCACCGGTCGCCGCGGTGAGCGCGGTCACCAGCTCCTCGAGCTCGGCGCGCGGGTCGCCGCCCTCGGTGCGGTCCAGCACGGCGACGTCCAGCTCGTACGGGCCGTCGGCGCCGCCCGGGGCGTCACCCGCCGGCCGCAGGCGCACCCAGGCGCGTCGGGGTCGGATGTAGAGGCTCAGCATCAGGCCGGCGAGGCCGACCACGACGCCTGCCAGGGCGTACGCGGCGCCGGGGCTCGAGGCCATCTGCAGCTTCACGTAGCGCTCGACACCGTCGTAGGTGATCGAGCCGAGCCCCCCGGGGATCTGCTTGGTCTGTCCCACGACCATGTCGACACGGAAGGGGGCGTCGGAGTCGGGGTTGTCGATCTCGTTCAGGTTGTCCTTGTCGAGCACGTACACCGACTGGGTGTCGCCTCCGTCGAGCCCGAGGTCACCCTCGTACACCTGCAGGCTCACCACCGGGTCGAGCGCCGCCGGGAAGCGGCTGAAGGGGCCGCGCTCCATCGTGAAGTCGTACGTCGGGTAGAAGCCGCCCTCGAACCCCAGCTGGGTCGGCCGCGCGTCGGGCACCTTGACGACGCCGATCGAGGCGAAGGTCTGGTCGCTGGGCAGGAACGGCACCGCCCCGGAGAACGCGACGTCGCCGTTGCCGTCGCGCACGGTGAAGACGGGCGCGTAGCCGTGGCCCACGAGGTAGACCTGCGAGGAGCCGAAGGAGATCGGCTCGTTCACCTTCAGCATCTGCTGCTGCGGCTCGGCACCCGGCTCGGCGGTCGTGGTCAGGGCCGCCCGGAAGTCCTCGGGCTGGCCGGCCGCCGCCCCCTGGAAGATCCAGTCCACGTCGAAGTTGTCGACGGTGAAGGAGTACGGCGGCAGGTCGGCGGGGTCGAAGAGCGCCCCGGGCACGAAGTCGTCGAACTGGCTGACCTGGTCGGAGAACGTCTGCCCGACCGGGATGATCGCGCCCGCCTTGTAGCCGAACAGACCACCGAAGGCGACGGCCACGAGCACGACCACGACGGAGACGTGGAAGACGAGGTTGCCGGCCTCGCGCAGCTTGCCGCGCTCGGCAGCCAGCGAGGACGCACCGGCGGCGTCACCCTCGTCCGCGACGACACGGTAGGAGCGTCCGCGCAGCACGCGCCGCGCCTCCTCCAGGGCCGTGCCGTCGGCGTCGGCCGGCAGCGTCAGCGTGGCCGAGTGCGGCAGGCGGCCCAGGCGCTTCGGGGCGCGGGGCGGGCGGGCGCGCAGCGCCTTGGCGTACACCACCATGCGCGGCACGATGCAGCCGACGAGCGAGACCATCAGCAGCACGTACACGGCCGTGAACCACGGCGAGGAGTACACGTCGAAGAGGCCGAGCGCCTCGTAGATCGGCGTCAGCTGGGGGTGGTCGTCCTTCCATCGCCCGACCGCGAACGCGTCGACGCCGGTCTGCGGGATGATCGATCCCGGCACGGCGGCCAGCGCGAGCAGGAGGAGCAGGAGCAGCGCCGTACGCATCGAGGTCAGCTGGCGCCACGTCCACCGCGCGAGCTCTCGGGGGCCGAGGTCACCCGGCTGCAGCCCGTCCCGCGGCCCCCTGCCGTCACCCGGTCCGCCGGGGCCGCCCGCGGCCCGGTCGCTGTCGCTGCGCTGCAGCTCCGTGGTGCTCATCTGTCCTCCTGTCCTGCTCGACGATTGCTCGTGCGCGGTGGTTCCCGCCTAGATGCCGGGGGTGAATCCCTGGACCGAGACCTGCAGCTGCCCGATCAGCAGGTCCCAGAGTCCGGTCACCAGCAGCACCCCGACCGCGACGAGCATGAGACCGCCGAGCCGCGTCACCCACTGCTGGTGGCGCCGGATCACACCGACGGCGCCCAGGAAACGGCGGTAGGCCAGGCCCGCCACGATGAAGGGCAGGCCGAGGCCGAGGGCGTACGTCGCGCTCAGGAGCGCACTGCGCCCGGCTCCGCCCTCGGTGATGCCGAGGGTGAGGATCGCCCCCAGGGTCGGGCCGACGCAGGGCGTCCAGCCGATGCCGAACAGGACGCCGAGGAAGGGGGCGGCGACGAGCCCCACCTTCGGCACGGCGTGCACGCGCACGTCGCGCTGCAGGAACGGCACGAACCCCATGAAGGCGACGCCGAGCAGGATCGTCAGCGACCCCATGACGACCGTGAGGACCCGCCGGTTGTCGCCCTGGGCCAGCCAGGAGCCGACCGACCCGAACAGGGCTCCGTACGCCACGAACACCGCGGCGAAGCCGCTGACGAACAGCGTCGACCCCAGCACCATGCGACCCCGCCGCGCGTCCGCGAGGTCGGCGCCGGAGAGCCCCGTGGCGTAGGAGAGGTAGCCCGGCAGCAGCGGCAGCACGCACGGCGACAGGAACGACACGAGCCCCGCCAATACCGCGATCGGGATCGCGAGCAGGAGCGACCCCGAGGCCGCCGTCTGACTGAAGAACTCGCCCATCCCCGATCGCCTCAGCCGCTGCCGACTGCGCTGCCGGTCGACCCGCCGTCGCGTACGTCCTCGACGAGGTCGACGAGCGTCTGGGTCGAGGGCAGCTCGCCGATCACCGACGCCGCGATGCGCCCGTCGGCGTCGACCACCAGCGTCGAGGGGATGACCAGCGGCCTGCCGAAGGCGAGCAGGGTCTCGCCGCCCTGGTCGAACAGGCTCGGGTACGGGATCTCGAAGTTGCGCTCGAACCCCAGGGCAGGGGCCGGGCTCGGATCCCGGGTGTTGATACCGAGGAAGGCCACGTCGGCGTCGCTGCCGGGGGCACCCGCGCCGAGCTCGTCGTACGCCGCCACCAGCTCGGGGGCCTCCGCCCGGCACGGCGAGCACCACGAGCCCCACACGTTGACCACGGTGACCTGGTCGCCGGTCGCGACGGCGTCGGCGAGGCCGAGCGGAGCACCCTCGAGGCTCTCGCCGCTCACCTGGTCCACGGCGACCTCGACGCGGTCGTCCCCCGCGAAGGTCGCGACGTTGCCCTCGGCGGAGACGAAGCCCTGCTGGGTGCCGCCGGCGACGTCGTCGTCACCGGTGCAGGCCGAGGCTCCCGCGACGAGCACGACCGCACCGAGGGCGGCGCCGAGACGCCCGCGGCCGGTCACGACGCCTGCTCCTGGGCGGCGCCGCGTCCGCCGGAGCTGAAGTTCTTGCCGCGCTCGGAGATCGGGATCATGTCGGCGGCCGGCTCGGAGTACACGACCCGCAGCAGGCGACCGCCGCGGAAGTGGAACGAGGTCAGGCTGCACACGCTGCACCGGCGTGAGCGCGGGTCGTGGACGAACCAACGGCCCTCCGCCGCCAGGCGTGCGATCCAGATCGGCAGCTGGTGGGAGACCACGAGGGCCTCGTGCCCGTCGGCGGCGTCGCGGGCGTCCTTGATCGCCGAGGACATCCGACGCGCGATGTCGGCGTACGGCTCGCCCCACGAGGGTCGGAAGGGGTTCCACAGCTTCGGCCAGATCTGGGGCTGCGTCAGCGAGGAGAGGGAGAACGGCGTGCCCTCGAAGTCGTTCTCGGACTCGATGACGCGGTCGTCGGTGAGCACCTCGAGCCCCCGGGCCGCAGCCGTCGGGGCGGCGGTCTCCTGCGCGCGCTCCAGCGGCGAGGCGATCACGTGCGTGATGTCGCGGTGGCCGATGGTGTCGGCGATGCGCTGCGCCATCGCCTGCCCGCGCTCGGAGAGGTGGAAGCCGGGCTTGCGGCCGTACAGGATGCCGTCGGGGTTGTGCACCTCGCCGTGCCGCAGCACGTGGACGACGGTGTCGCCCGAGGCGTCGTCGTCGGCGGCCAGGGGCTGGGACGTCATCGCGCCTCCTCGGGTGTGGCGGCGGCCGCGGCGGCCGCGGCGGCGGGCATGGCCGCGACGACGCGGTCGAGCGCCGCGTCGTCGTGAGCGGCGGAGAGGAACCACGCCTCGTACGCGCTCGGGGGCAGGTAGACCCCCGCCTCGAGCATGGCGTGGAAGAAGGCCGTGTAGCGGTGCACCTCCTGGCTGGAGGCGCCGGCGAAGTCGCGGACCCGCTCGGTGCCCTCGGGCGTGAAGAACACACTGAACATCGAGCCGCCCGCCTGCACCACGTGGGGCACCCCGGCCGCCGTGAGCGCGGAGCGCAGCTCCTCCTGCAGGCGCAGCGCCGCGGCGTCGACGTGGTCGTACACGCCCTGGTCGGCCAACCGCAGCGTGGTGAGGCCGGCGGTGGTCGCGACCGGGTTCCCCGAGAGCGTGCCGGCCTGGTAAACGGGGCCCTCCGGCGAGAGATGGCTCATCAGGTCGGCGCGGCCGCCGAAGGCAGCCGCCGGGTAGCCGCCGCCCATCACCTTGCCGAAGGTGACGAGGTCGGGCGCCCAGCCCTCGACGGCCCCGTCGAGACCCCACGCGCCGCTCGCGGAGAGGCGGAAACCGGTCATCACCTCGTCGGAGACGAACAGGGCCCCGTGCGCTGCGCAGGTCTCGGCCAGGAACCGGTTGAAGCCCGGCTCCGGCGGCACCGCCCCCATGTTGCCGGGCATCGCCTCGGTGACCAGGCACGCGATCGAGTCGCCGTGCTCGGCGAAGGCCGCCTCCACCGCCGCGCGGTCGTTGTAGGGCAGCACGAGCGTCGAGGCGGTCGACGCCGCCGGGACCCCAGGGGTCCCGGGAACGGCGAAGGTCGCCAGGCCCGAGCCGGCCGCGGCGAGGAGGGAGTCGACGTGCCCGTGGTAGCAGCCGGCGAACTTGACGATCGTCTCGCGGCCGGTGACCCCGCGTGCGAGGCGGATCGCCGACATCGTGGCCTCGGTGCCGGAGGAGACGAACCGGACCTTCTCGACCGAGGTGCGTCCGACGATCTCCTCGGCGAGCTCGACCTCGGGCACCGTCGGGGTGCCGAAGGACGAGCCGCGGCGCACCTGCGCCTCGACGGCGGCGACGACCTCGGGGTGGGCGTGGCCGAGCAGCATCGGACCCCAGCTGCAGATCAGGTCGACGTACTCGTTGCCGTCGACGTCCACGAGGTAGGGCCCGCGGGCGGAGCTGATGAAGCGCGGCGTGCCGCCGACCGCGTTGAACGCGCGCACCGGCGAGTTCACACCCCCGGGCGTGACCTGGTGGGCGCGGTCGAAGAGAGCGTGCGATCCGGAGACGTCGAGTGGAGGCATCCCACCCATCATCCCTGAGGCCGCAACGGCACCCGATCGGCCCGGGGGTCGCCTTGCTCACAGCGGGCGACATGTGCGGTGCACCGTGTCACACTTGTGACGAACCGGTGACGGGCCTCACAGCCCGCACCGGTCCGTACCGCCATGACGTCCTGGGATCCCGGACGTTGTGACCGGAAACCGGCGTGAGGATGCCTGAGGGGGGCATGGTGCACGTCACACGTGAGCGAGGGAGACGCAGAGCGCATGGCGAAGAAGACGTTGTCGCGGTGGCAGAAAGCCGTCGTCCTGGTGCCGCTGGCTGCGGCGTCCGGGGCGTGGACGGCGACGCTCGCCGTCCCGGCCGACAGCGACACCGACACCCTGCAGGCCACGTCGAGCGAGGCGGCGGCGTCGACCGAGGGGTCCGGCATGCTGCCCGATGGCACGAGCGTCCCGACGCAGGCCATCGAGGCGCCCGCGAGCGTCTCCTCGCCCGACTCGTTCGGCTCCGGCGGCTATGACGGCTCCGTGGCGCGGAGCATCACCGCGGACTCCTCCATCAACGGCATCCCCTCGGCCGCGGTCGCCGCGTACCAGCGAGCCGCCCAGGTCATCAACGCCGCCGACTCGGCCTGCAACATCTCCTGGCAGCTCGTGGCCGCGATCGGCCGCGTCGAGTCCGACCACGGCCGCTACGGCGGCAACGTGCTCACCGCCGACGGTGTGGCGCGTCCGGGCATCTACGGCATCCCGCTGGACGGCACCAACGGCACCGCCCGCATCGCCGACACCGACGGCGGCGAGTTCGACAACGACGCGGTCTGGGACCGCGCGATGGGCCCCATGCAGTTCATCCCCTCGACCTGGTCGATCGTCGGGGTGGACTCCGACGGCGACGGTGAGCGCAACCCGCAGGACATCGACGACGCGGCACTGGCCACGGCCGTCTACCTCTGCTCCGGCGGCGAGGACCTGTCGACCGAGCAGGGCCAGCGGTCGGCGGTGTTCCGCTACAACCGCTCGAACGACTACGTCGACCTCGTGCTCTCGCTGATGCGCGCCTACCAGGCCGGTGACTTCACCACCACGCCGAACGAGGTCTACTCCGGCGCCACCTTCTTCCCCGCACCGTCCGACTCGGTCGTCACCAAGCAGACCAAGGGCAAGCCGAAGAAGGCCAAGAACGTGCCCGAGCCCAAGCCGAAGCCCACGCGCAACGGCGGTGGCTCCGGTGGCCTGTTCGGCGGTGGTGGCAGCTCCGGCGGCTCGGGCGGCTCCGGCGGCGGTGTCGTCACCGGCGGTGAGACCGGCGGAGGCTCCGTCGGCGACACGGTCAAGGAGACGACCGAGAACGTCGGCGGCACCGTCAAGGACGCCACCAAGAACGTCCAGGAGACCGTCGAGGACACGCTGACGCCGCTGCAGAAGGCACAGGAGTACTGCCGCAACACCGACACCGGTCCCGCCAGCCTGCAGCAGTGCGTGGACGCCTACCTCAGCGGTGGAGCGAGCGCCGTGAACAACCTCGTCTCCGGCCTGCTCGACACGACCAAGGGCGCCGTCGACGGCGTCAAGGGCACCGTCGGCGGCGTCGTCGGAGGCCTCACCGGCGGCAACTGACCCCCGACCGGTCGTCAGCGTCGCCTCAGCAGACCCTTCACGTACGCCGCCTGCCCGACGTGCTGGGTCGTGTCGCCGATGACGGAGACCAGCCGCGCCTGGGCAGTGACCGGCGGGTCCCACCGCTCGTCGACGACGCGGGCGAGGTCCGCCTCGCTCATCGCCCCGACCACCTCCAGGGTCATCGTGTGCACGGCCTCGTGGTAGTCGGTCAGCACGGACAGGTCGTCGACCCGCCACGCCCCGACCTGCTCGGAGGAGTGCCCGAAGCCGATGTCGTCGGGGTCGTACGGCAGCCCGGACCGATCGTGGAAGCCTCGAGCCGTCCACACCTGCTCGCGTCCCGCCAGGTCGGCCACGTGGTCGTCCTGGACGCGCGCGAGGTGCCAGACGAGCCAGCCGACCGGGTTCGCCTCGGCACCCGGCCGCCAGGTCAGGTCGTCGGGGCTCATCCACTCCAGCACCGACGGCACCAGCTCGTGGACGCGGACGAAGGAGTCGCGGAGCACGGCGTGGGCGGAGACCTCAGTCATCCTGCTGCTCCTCCGTGCGGTCGCCGGACCACAGGGTGTGGAAGGTGCCCTCCTTGTCGGTGCGCTTGTAGGTGTGCGCGCCGAAGAAGTCGCGCTGGCCCTGGATGAGCGCCGCAGGCAGTCGCTCCGCGCGCAGCGAGTCGTAGTACGCGAGCGCGGCGGAGAACGCCGGCACGGGAACACCTGCGTCCACCGCGGTCGTGACCACGCGGCGCCAGGACTCCTGGGCCTCGACCAGCGCGTCGCGGAAGAAGGGCGCGAGCATCAGCGCGACCAGGTCGGGGTCCTCGTCGTACGCCTCGGTGATGCGGTCGAGGAAGCGGGCGCGGATGATGCAGCCGCCGCGCCAGATCTTCGCCACCTCACCCTTGTCGATGCTCCAGTCGAACTGCTCGGCGCCGGCGATGATCTCGTCGAACCCCTGGGAGTAGGCGACGATCTTGGAGGCGTACAGCGCCTGCTCGACGTCGGCGACCAGCTGGTCGGCGTCGTCGGCCGTCCAGCCCTCGGGGCCGGGAAGATCGGCGGCGGCCTCGCGGGCCGCCGGCTTGCTGGACAACGACCGTGCGAAGACCGCCTCGCCGATCATCGACACCGGTACGCCGAGGTCGCAGGCGTTCATCACGGTCCAGGCGCCCGTGCCCTTCGCGCCGGCCTGGTCGAGGATGACGTCGACCAGCGGCTGCTGGGTCTCCGCGTCCTCCTGACGCAGCACCTCGGCGGTGATCTCGATCAGGTAGGACTCCAGCTCGCCGTCGTTCCACCGGTCGAAGACGTCGGCGATCTCGGACGGCGTCTTGCCGGTGCCGCGCCGGATGAGGTCGTACGCCTCCCCGATGAGCTGCATGTCGGCGTACTCGATGCCGTTGTGGATCATCTTCACGAAGTGCCCGGCGCCGTCCGTGCCGAGGTGCGTCACGCACGGCACGTCCCCGGACTCCCCCGCCTTGGCCGCGATCTTCTCGAGGATGGGACCGAGGGTCTCCCACGCCTCCGCCGAGCCGCCCGGCATGATGGACGGACCCTCCAGGGCCCCGACCTCGCCGCCGGAGATGCCGGCGCCGACGAACTGGATGCCGGTCTCCCGGATCCGCTCCTCGCGGGCGATGGTGTCGTGGAAGTCGGCGTTGCCGCCGTCGACGATGATGTCGCCCGGCTCGAGCACCTCGAGCAGGTCGTCGATGACCGCGTCGGTGCCCGGCCCGGCCTTGACCATGCTGATGACGGTGCGCGGGGTCGACATCTTCTCGGCGAGCTCGGCGTACGTCGTGGCCTTCACGAACCCGGCCTCGGGGTGCTCGTCGACGAGCTGGTCGGTCTTGGACGTCGTGCGGTTGTAGACCGCGACCTTGTTGCCCTCGCGCGAGGCCAGGTTGCGGGCGAGGTTGGACCCCATCACCGCGAGGCCGACGACAGCGACGTTGGCCGGCTCCTCGGGCGAGGCGGCGGTGGATCCTTCGGTGGACTGCGACACGGGGTGCTCCTGGTTCTGCGGGTCGAGCGGATGAGTGACTACCCCGTCACCGTGCCCCGTCCGGAGTCGTTCTCACGCGCCGTCGCAGACGGACTAGGGACCCAGCTGCTCGGGGATCCCGACCACGAGCAGCAGCAGCGAGCCGCTGACGACCAGCAGCATCACCACGTCGACGAGCTTGCCGCGGACACCCAGCATCCCGGCCTCCTCCTGCGGCAGCCGGAGGCGTGCGAGGGCGGCGAGCAGGAGCGTCGCGGCGACGACGGACACGCCGGCCCGCCACGGTCCGGCAGCCGCCAGCACGACGCCCAGCACCGACGCGGCCAGCACCAGCAGGTAGACGACGCCGCCGGCGTGCTCGGGGCGTTGCACCCGCAGCAGACCCCGTACGCCCATGGTCGCCACCGTAGGCCAGAAGGAGACCGGGCGGGGCGCAGGTCAGCCGGCGTCGCGCTCGGCGAGCGCCACCACGTTGGCGAGGAGCATCGCGCGGGTCATCGGACCGACGCCGCCCGGGTTGGGCGAGACCCAGGCGGCCACCTCGGCGACCCCCGGGTCCAGGTCACCGGCGATCTTGCCGTCGACCCGGGAGACACCGACGTCGAGCAGCGCGGCGCCCGGCTTGACCATGTCGGCGGTGATGATGCCCGGCACGCCCGCCGCGGCGACGACGATGTCGGCCCGGGCGACCTCGGCGGCGAGGTCGCGGGTGCCGGTGTGGCACAGGGTGACGGTCGCGTTCTCGCTGCGGCGGGTCAGCAGCAGGCCCATCGGGCGCCCCACCGTCACACCACGGCCCACCACGACCACGTGCTGCCCGGCGATCTCGACGCCGTGGCGACGCAGCAGCTCGATGATGCCCGAGGGGGTGCAGGGCTGGGGGGCCTCCCGGCCGAGGACCAGCCAGCCGAGGTTGGTGGGGTGCAGGCCGTCCGCGTCCTTCGCCGGGTCCATCAGGCCGAGCACCGCGTTCTCGTCCATGCCCTTCGGCAGCGGCAGCTGCACGATGTAGCCGGTGCAGGCCGGGTCCTCGTTGAGGCGGCGTACGGCGTCCTCGACCTCGGCCTGTGTCGCGGTCTCCGGCAGGTCGACGCGGATCGAGGCAATGCCGACCTCCGCGCAGTCCTTGTGCTTGCCGTTCACGTACCAGCGGCTGCCCGGGTCGTCGCCGACCAGCACCGTGCCGAGTCCCGGGGTGATGCCGCGGGACGCCAGCGCGGCGACGCGCTCGGTGAGCTCGCCCTTGATCGCCTTCGCGGTGGCGGTGCCGTCGAGGATCTGTGCGGTCATCGTGTCGCTCCTGTTCTGCCGAGAGGACGTGATCTTCTGCCCTCTCGGCGTCAGTGGAAGAAGTGGCGGGTGCCGGTGAAGTACATCGTCACGCCGGCGGCCCTCGCCGCCTCGATCGTGAGCTCGTCCCGCACCGAGCCCCCCGGCTGCACGATCGCGCGGACACCCGCGTCGATGAGGATCTGCGGACCGTCCTCGAACGGGAAGAACGCATCGGAGGCCGCGACGGCACCCTTGGCGCGCTCACCCGCCCGCGACACCGCGAGCCGGCAGGAGTCCACCCGGTTGACCTGCCCCATCCCGACGCCGACCGAGGCGCCGTCGGCGGCGAGGAGGATCGCGTTGGACTTGGCGGCACGGCAGGCCTTCCAGGCGAACGCCAGGTCGGCGAGCGTCGCCTCGTCGGCCGCCTCGCCCGTCGCCAGCGTCCAGGACGCCGGGTCGTCGCCGGCGCCGTCCAGGTCGGCGTCGACGTGGTCGACCTGCTGCACCAGCAGGCCACCGGAGACCGCCCTGAACTCCCGCTGCTGCGGCTGCTCCTCGAGGGGGGCCAGGAGGATGCGGATGTTCTTCTTCCGGGTCAGCACCTCGACGGCGCCCCCCTCGTACGCCGGCGCGACGATGACCTCGGTGAAGACCTCGGCCACCTGCTCGGCCATCGCCACCGTGACCGGACGGTTGACCGCGATCACACCGCCGAAGGCCGAGACCGGGTCGCACTCGTGCGCCTTGCGGTGGGCCTCGGCGATGTCCTCGTGCTCGCCGCACACCGCGATGCCGCACGGGTTGGCGTGCTTGATGATCGCGACCGCGGGCTCGGTGAAGTCGTTCGCCGCCCGCCGGGCGGCGTCGGTGTCGACGTAGTTGTTGTAGGACATCTCCTTGCCGTGCAGCTGCTCGGCGCCGGCGAGCCCGCCCGACCCGTCGACGTAGAGCGCGGCGGCCTGGTGCGGGTTCTCGCCGTAGCGCAGGTCGGCGGCCTTGGTGTACGCCGCGCCGGTGAACCCTCCGAAGGCCGAGTCGCCGTCGGGGGCGAGCGTCGAGGCCATCCAGGAGGCGACCTGCACGTCGTACGCCGCCGTGTGCGCGAACGCCGCCGCGGCCAACGTCTTGCGCTGGTCGTAGGTGAAACCCCCGTCGGCCAGGGCCCCGTGCACCGCGGCGTACTGCTCGGGGTTCGTCACGATCGCGACCGAGGGGTGGTTCTTCGCGGCCGCGCGCACCATCGAGGGGCCGCCGATGTCGATCTGCTCGACGCAGGCGTCGGCGTCGGCGCCCGAGGCCACGGTCTCGGCGAAGGGGTAGAGGTTGGACACCACGAGGTCGAACGGCGCGACCTGCAGCTCCGAGAGCTGGGCCCGGTGGGCCTCGAGCCGCCGGTCGGCGAGCAACCCCGCGTGCACCCGAGGGTGCAGCGTCTTCACCCGGCCGTCCAGGCACTCCGGGAAGCCGGTGAGCTCCTCCACCCTCGTCACCGGGAGCCCGGCGTCCTCGATCAGTCGTGCGGAGCCACCGGTGGAGACCAGCTCGACGCCCGCCTCGTGCAACGCGGTCACCAGCTGCTCGAGGCCGGTCTTGTCGTACACCGAGACCAGCGCGCGGCGCAGGGGCACGCGGACGTCCCCGGTGGGATCGATCGGGTGGGAAAGGCTGCTGCTCACTGTCCGAACCGGACCTTCCTGTCGGTGATGGTGAATCCCTCGCGGGCGAGTCGGCCGACCTGCTCGACCAGCATGGCCCGCTCGGCGACCTTGATGCGCTCGTGCAGGGCGTCGACGTCGTCGTCGTCCTCGACGCGTACGGCCACCTGCTCGACGATGGGGCCGGTGTCGACGCCGGCGTCGACCACGAAGAGCGTGGCGCCGGTGACCCTCACGCCGTACGCCAGCGCGTCGCGCGGACCCTGCATGCCGGGGAAGGAGGGCGAGAGCGCCGGGTGGGTGTTCACGGTGCGTCCGCCGAAGCGGGCCAGGAACGCAGGCCCGGTGAGCTTCATGAAGCCCGCCAGCACGACCAGGTCGGGCTCGTGCGCGAGCACCTCGCGCGCCAGCGCCTCGTCCCACTCGTCGCGGTGCGCGAAGTCGCCCAGCCGTACGGTGAAGGTCGCGACACCGGCCGCTTCGGCACGGGCCAGGCCCTGCACCCCTTCACGGTCCGAGCCGACCGCGACGACCTCGGCGCCGTACGCCGGGTCGGCGCTCGCATCGAGCAGCGCCTGGAGGTTGGTGCCGGCGCCCGAGACCAGGACGACGAGGCGAGCGGGGGCGTCAGGCACCCCCCGAGGCTACCGACCGTCGCGGCCGGCGTCCCCAGCGGTCGGAGCCACGACCCGGCGCCACCCCGACGGGGTGAAGGCGCGTGCGCCGTGCCTCTCGACGACGATCTCGACGGTCTCCTCCTCATCGGTGGAGCCACCGGCGGGAGAGGCTCCGCCGCGACGGTCGCGCAGGATGAGGAGGCCGGCGCCCGACACGGCCCCGACCCCCAGCGCCGAGACGGACACGAGGAACAGCTCGAGCACCGGTACGCCGACCTCGCCGAGCCGCCCCGGGCCGACCGACCCCGAGGCCGTCAGGCCGAGCACCGCCAGCACCACGCCGGCGACGACCGCCGCCGCCGCGGCCTGGGCGATCGCCGCGGCCGTGCCGTGGGGACGCTCCCTACGGGCCAGCAGCACGACTCCCAGCCCGACCAGCACCGGGGTCACCTGCACGGCGACGAGCCACGACGGGGGTCCGGTGGTGGGCAGGGCGGCGGTGAAGGGCACCGCGGGCAGCGGACCGAGCGTGACGACCGTCGGGGAGACGAGCGTGCCGGATCCGACCACGACGCCCGGACCGACGAGCCAGGCCGCCGCCCACACCACCAGGACCGGCAGGACGAGCAGGGAGGCGATGCCGAGCACGACGGTGTCGAGCGGACTCGGCTGCAGTGCCGAGACGGCCTCCGCACCGGCACCGGCGTGGCGCAGGAGCAGCGCACCGAGGAGCAGGGCTGCGAGCGCAAGCAGGAGGCCTGCCATCGCGACGCCACGCCGCAGGGCCCCGGGCACCCAGGCCGGCAGGAGCGTACGGGCCCGCGCGAGCAGGGCGTCCTGGCGTCCGGTGCCGGCCGCGAGGGCCGGGAAGGCGCCGAGCACGACGACAGCGCCGGCCCCGAGCAGGGCGCGCAGCAGCGAGGGGCCGGTCTCCTCGGCGCCGGCGAGGACGACGACCACCAGCGTCGCGACGAGGTAGCCGCCGAGCACCAGTGCCCCGGCGATGGCGACGTCGAGGTCACCGACCTCGTCCTGGGCCCGCGCCGCCACCCGGCGCCCCGCCCGGCGGGTGGCCAGCACGCTGAGCAGCGTCACGCCGAGCGGGACGACGCTCACGGCCCCCCAGGGCTGCACCAGGCTCGCCCCCTGGCCGAGCGCCCACGCGTCGGCGGCGACACGCAGGGCGGCGCGAGGCTCCCACCGCAGCCCGGCGTCAGCGCTGAACCAGCCCATCAGACAGACCACCGCCAGCGCCGCGAGCACCCACAGGGCCGCCAGCACGCCGTCGGCCACCGCTGCGACCGAGGCGCGGGCGGTGTGCCAGGCGCCGGTCTCCTCCCCCGGCACTGCGCCGGACCCGTCTCCGGGTCCGGTGCCGGTCGAGGCGCCGGCGTCGGCGTCGGATCGTTCGTCCAGGGCCGTGTCGCTCATCCGTCCATGGTCGGCGCTGCAGGCGCTGCCGGCGGGGCGCCACGCCCGCACGGGAGTCCGAACCGTGCCCCTCGTCACGGCCCGTCGCGCCCAAGCCACCCCCCGGGTGTGCCTCGGTGCCCTACCGTCGACCTGACATGTCTGAGATCTCGGAGTTCGATGCCTTCTACGGCCGTACGCGCCGTCGTGTGCTCCTGCAGTGCCTGGTGCTGACCGCGACGGTTCCCGAGGCCACGGCGGTGACCATCGGGGCGTACGAGCAGGCGTGGCGCCGCTGGCGCAAGCTCGGCCGTGACGGGGCGGACGGGCGTGACGGGGCGCCGGAGCGCTGGGTGCGCTCGCAGGTGTACGCCGCGCCGCGTCGTACGGGCGGCACGACCGTGCCCCCGACCTCGGCGGACTCGCCCTCGAGCCCGACCCCGGACCACGAGCAGGCGGCCCTGCTCGCCACCCTCGCGACGCTGTCGGTCGACCAGCGCGCCGTGTGGGCCCTCGTGGAGGTGGCCGGGCTCGGCCCGGACGAGGCAGCGGCCGAGCTCGACCTGCCCTCGGCGACCGTCCGCCGCGAGCTGGCGGCGGCGCGCTCGACACTGGCCGACCCTCTCGGTTCCGCCACCGGCGACTCCTCGGCGACGTCCGCGCCCGCGCACCAGCCGTGGACCAGCCAGGACGTGGTCGTGGTGCTCGAGGACCTGGCTCACGTGGTGTCGCTGCCGACGCCGCCCCGCCTGCGCGCGAGCGGCCCGGACCCGGCGCGCCGCCGTCGCCGCGCGCTCCTTCCCGTCGCAGCGGCGGCGGGAGCAGTCGCCGTCGCTGCCACGGGGTGGGCGGTCGTCTCGGCGACGGACGCCGAGGGCCCGGCGACTCCTGACGGGCCCGCCGCGGCCGAGGACACGGTCACCCCCCGCGTCCTGCTGGGCCCGTCCGCCCTCGAGGACCTCGGTCCGGGCGGCTGGGTCGAGTCGGCGACGACCTCCGCGCCGGTCGACGCCGGACCCGGCTCGCTGTGCCAGCTCGCCGCGAGCGCGGATCCCGCCTCGCTCGGCGTCCAGTCGCGTCGCTTCACCTCCGGGTCGGCCGCCGCGGAGGAGACGGTGGTGGTGTCCCGCTCGGTCGAGCTCGCCGCGTCGACGTACGAGCGCGCGGTCGGCTGGTGGACCGGGTGCACCAACGTGACCGCGCTGCTCCAGGGCGCCTACGCGGTGCCGGAGCTCGGCGAGGAGGCGATCGTGCTGACCCTGCGCGACTGGGCCGACCCCACCGCCTCCTACGTCGTCGGCCTCGCCCGGGCCGGCGCCGCGACGGTCTCGCTGGTCTCCCTCGATCCCGTCGCGAGCGCTGTCGAGGCGGTCGCCGTGGACGAGCAGCAGCCGGGCACCCCGCAGGAGGCCGCCTCGGTGCTCGCCGACGCGGTCGCGACGGCCTGCGCCGCGGAGGCCGCGGACTGCGAGACGACCGACGCCCCGACCTCCGTGTCCGTCGAGCGCATCTCCCCGCCCGACCCGCCCGGCAGCCGAGGCCTGCTCGCCACCGTCGACCTGCCGCCCGCCGGCGACCTCGCGGAACCCTGGTCGACCAGTCCGCCCGTCTCGGCCGACGGTGAGCTGCGACCCAGCGACGACACCGACGCCACGACGCCGTGCGACACCGCCGACCTCGCCACCGCGGGCGCGGGCGACATCTACTCCCGCACCTTCACGGTGCCCGGGGACCCCGACCTGCCGAGCTACTTCGGGCTCGCCGAGACCGTCGCGACCTTCGCCACCCCCGACCTGGCCGACCAGTACGTCGCGGACACCGTCGAGGGCTTCGGCACCTGCTCGCAGCGCGTGGGGTCCGCCGTCGTCGCGAATCTCGGCGAGGACCTCACGACGGGACCGGCCGGCCGGGCCCCCGGTGTCATGGAGTCGGCGGTGTACGCCCTCGCCTACGACAACGAGCAGGACGAGCGGATCTTCCTCCGCACCGCGGTCGTGCGCAACGACACCGGCGTCGCGCGGGTGACCCTGGTGCCCGGTCCCGACAACGACATGACCCGGGAGCAGTTCGACATCGTGGTGGTGCGGGCGCAGGCACGCCTCGCCGCCGCCGGCGACCAGCCGTCCTCCTGAAGCGCCCCGCTGACGAGACAGAGCCCCCGACGGCGTCCGTCGGGGGCTCTGTCGGGTAGAGCAACCGTGGTCAGCCGCCCAGGATCTCCTTGAGCTTCTCGGCGGTCTCGGTCGGCGTCTGACCGACCTTCACCCCTGCGGCCTCGAGGGCCTCGGCCTTCGCCGCCGCGGTGCCCGAGGAGCCGGAGACGATGGCGCCCGCGTGGCCCATCGTCTTGCCCTCGGGTGCGGTGAAGCCGGCGATGTAGCCGACCACCGGCTTGGTGACGTGAGCCTTGATGTACTCCGCCGCCTTCTCCTCGGCGTCGCCGCCGATCTCGCCGATCATCACGATCGCCTCGGTCTCGGGGTCGTTCTCGAACGCCTCGAGGCAGTCGATGTGCGTGGTGCCGATGATCGGGTCACCGCCGATGCCGACGGCGGTGGTGAAGCCGAACTCGCGCAGCTCGTACATCAGCTGGTAGGTCAGCGTGCCGGACTTGGAGACCAGGCCCACCTTGCCGCCGGAGGCGATGTCGGCGGGGATGATGCCGGCGTTCGAGGCGCCGGGGCTGATCAGGCCGGGGCAGTTCGGGCCGATGATGCGCGTGGTGCCCTTGGACTGGGCGTACGCGAAGAACTCGGCCGTGTCGTGCACGGGCACGCCCTCGGTGATGACCACCGCGAGCGGCATGCCGGCGTCGACGGCCTCCTTCACGGCGGACTTGGTGAACGCCGGCGGCACGAAGAGGACCGACACGTCGGCGCCGGTCTCCTTCATCGCCTTCTCGACCGAGCCGAAGACGGGCACCTCGGTGCCGTCGATGTCGACGGTCTCGCCGTCCTTCTTCGGGTTCACGCCACCGACGACGTTCGTGCCCGAGGCCAGCATGCGGCGGGTGTGCTTCATGCCCTCGGAGCCGGTCATGCCCTGGACGATGACCTTGCTGTCTGCAGTCAGGAAGATAGCCATGGTGTCGTCTCCTCTCAGGCCTGTGCGGCCAGCTCGGCGGCCTTGTCGGCCGCACCGTCCATGGTCTCGGCCATCGTGACGAGCGGGTGGTTCGCCTCGCTCAGGATGCGACGACCCTCCTCCACGTTGTTGCCGTCGAGCCGCACGACCAGCGGCTTGTTCGCGTCGTCGCCGAGGATCTCCAGGGCCTGCACGATGCCGTCGGCGACCGCGTCGCAGGCGGTGATGCCGCCGAAGACGTTGACGAAGACGCTCTTGACCTGGGGGTCGTTGACGATCACGTCGAGGCCGTCGGCCATGACCTGCGCCGAGGCACCGCCACCGATGTCGAGGAAGTTGGCGGGCTTCATGCCGCCGTGCTTCTCGCCCGCGTACGCCACCACGTCGAGGGTGCTCATCACGAGGCCCGCGCCGTTGCCGATGATGCCGACCTGGCCGTCGAGCTTGACGTAGTTCAGGCCCTTGTCCTTGGCCTTCTGCTCGAGCGGGTCGGCGTCCTCCTTGATGACGAAGTCCGCGTGCTCGGCGTGCCGGAAGTCGGCGTTCTCGTCGAGGGTGACCTTGCCGTCGAGCGCGTCGACCTTGTCTCCGTCGACGCGACCGAGCGGGTTCACCTCGACCAGCGAGGCGTCCTCGGCGATGAAGCACTCCCACAGCGCCTTGAACGCCTCACGCAGCCCGTCGGCGATGTCGGTGGGGAACTTGCCCTCGGCGATGATGCGGTCGGCGACCTCGTCGGTGACACCCTCGAGCGGGTCGATCTGCACGCGGGCGATCTTGTCGGGGTCGGTCTTGGCGACCTCCTCGATCTCCACACCGCCCTCGACCGACGCGATGCACAGGTAGGACCGGTTGGTGCGGTCGACCAGGTAGGAGAAGTAGTACTCCTCGTCGATCTGGGCGATCGGCACCAGCAGCACGCGGTGCACCGTGTGGCCCTTGATGTCCATCCCGAGGATCTCGCCGGCCTTCTCGACCGCCTCGTCCGGGGTCTTGGCGAGCTTGACGCCGCCGGCCTTGCCTCGTCCACCGACCTTCACCTGCGCCTTGACCACGACCTTGCCGCCGAGCTCCTCGGCCGCCGCGCGGGCGTCCTCGGCGTTCTCGACGACCCTGCCCATGGTGACCGGCACGTCGTGCTTGGCGAAGAGCTCCTTCGCTTGGTACTCCATCAGGTCCACTGGTTCACAGCCTGTCTTCTCTCGGGTCCGGCCTCGGGCCGGAGGACAACATCGCGACCCTAGTCCTCGTGCGCCTCGCCGTGCAGCCTGGTCGCAGCCAGGGGCACGTGAGATGGGTGACGGCGACGGGGGCCGCCTAGAGTCCTGCCCATGACGAGCGGACCTGCACCAGGACGCCGCGGCGGGCCCACCGGTTCGCGGCGACGCGACGTGGCGGGGGCGGGGGGCGTACGCCTTCGGGTCACCGAGTCCGGCCCGGCCGACGGCGGCCCCGACGGCGTCCACCTGCTCCTGGTGCACGGCTATCCCGACGACGCCTCGATGTGGGACGACGTCGTCGACCACCTGCCGCCCGACTGGCACGTCGTCCGGCACGACGTGCGCGGTGCCGGTGGGTCCGAGGCCCCGGCCCGGCGGGAGGCGTACGCGATCTCATGCCTGGTCGGCGACATCGCCGCCGTCGTCGAGAGCTGCGTCCCCGACGGCGCTCGGGTGCACCTGGCCGCCCACGACTGGGGAGCCATCCAGTCCTGGGCCGCGATCGACCAGCACGCGCCGAGCTCCCTGCAGGGCCGCGTGGCCTCCTACACCGCCATGAGTGGACCCAGCCTCGACGAGCTCGGACTCTCCCTGCGGCGCCGCGGCGGACTGCGGCGCCTGCTCAAGCAGCTCGTGCTGCACAGCTGGTACGTCTGGCTCTTCCACCTCCCGCGACTGCCCGAGTGGCTGTGGACCCGGCAGCCGTGGTGGTTGCGCCGCGTCATCCGGCTGCTCGACGACACCACGAGACTGCTCGACTGGGGCCCCCAGGTCGCCGCGAACGCACGCCCGGGCCTCGAGCTCTACCGCGCGAACGTCACCCAGCGCATCCGCGACCCGCGGGACTGGCGCAGCGACGTGCCCACGCAGCTGCTCATCGCCACCGACGACCCGTGGATCAGCACCGCGTCCCTGCACGGGCTCGACCGGCACCTCACCGACCTGCGCCGCGTCGAGGTCGACGAGGGCCACTGGCTGCCCCGCGTACGCCCCGGCTGGGTGGCGGACCAGGTGGCCGAGCAGGTGCTCAGGCAGGCGTGACGGAGCCGGCGACCCAGTCGGTGATCTCGGTGGTCGGCGTGCCCGGGGTGAAGATGCGCGCCACGCCGAGACGCTCGAGCTCGGGCAGGTCCTCCTCGGGCACGATGCCGCCGCCGAAGACCACGATGTCGCGGGCGTCGTTCTCCTCGAGCAGCGCCATCACCTTGCGGAAGTGGGTCAGGTGGGCACCGGAGAGCACCGAGAGGCCGATCATGTCGGCGTCCTCGGCGATCGCCGCCGCGACGATCTGCTCGGGCGTCTGCTGCAGCCCCGTGTAGATGACCTCGTGGCCGGCGTCGCGGAGCGCACGCGCGACGACCTTGATGCCGCGGTCGTGACCGTCGAGCCCGGGCTTCGCGACGACGATGCGTACAGCCGTGGACGTTTTCACACTGCTCATGGGTGTGACACTAACCACCGGAGGGCCCGTACGCCCGCTGCGGTTCTCCACAGAGGCGACCGTCACATGGTTGGACCCGTGACAAAGCCGTTACCGTGGTCGTTGTTTCCCCCTGACGCCCCGGTCGACCCGGGGGGCACCCGATCCGACGGTGTGACCTCGGAGACAGACAGGACGTACATGGGACACGAGCGACCGACCTCGCACCGCGCACCCGGGCGCGCGCGACGCAGGGCCGCCGGCGGCACGGGCCGTCGACAGGTCATGCGGACGCGTACGCGCGCAGCCGTCACCGTCCCCCTGCTGACCGGTCTCGCGGTGTTCTCGGTCATCGGTGGCGGCACCGCCGCCGACAGCGCGGCGATCTCGCCCACCTCGGGCCCGGCCCCGATGACGACACCCCCCATGGCCCTGACGGCTGCGTCGCCCGTGTCAGCGTTCGGCTCGTACGCCTCCCTGTCGCCGCGGGCCGTGACCGGCTCGAGCACCCCGATCCGCGAGGCCGTGCTGCTGGACCGCGGCCTTCCGGTCAGCCGGGACTCCGAGCGTCAGGCGCTCGGCCAGTCCTCGAGGACCGAGCTGCGTCCCGCGTCCGGTGCCGTCGCCAAGCAGTCGAACGCGGCGCTCGCCGAGCTGGCCCAGGCGGCCCAGGAGACGGCGAACCGCACGCCGCAGAACTCCTGGAAGCTGCCGCTGCAGAGCTACCGCCTCACGGCGTTCTTCGGTCAGGGCGGCGCGCTGTGGTCGAGCCGCCACACGGGGCTGGACTTCGCGGCGCCCGAGGGCACGATCCTCAGCTCGATCACCCCCGGCCGCGTGATCTCCGCGTCCTACGCCGGCGCGTACGGGGAGCGCATCATCATCCGTACGCCCGACGGCATCGAGCTCTCCTACTGCCACCTCTCCGCCTACGGCGTCCAGGTCGGCGACCAGGTCGTCGCAGGTCAGACCATCGGCAAGGTCGGCACGACCGGCAACAGCACCGGACCGCACCTGCACCTGGAGGTGCGACCCGGCGGCGGGGACCCCGTGGACCCGTTCGCCGCGCTGGTCTCGCGCGGCGTCAACCCCTGAGCCGCGTCTCGGGCCGCGGGGGCCTCAGAGCTTCTCGACCGGGGCGTAGCGCAGCAGCAGCCGCTTGACCCCGGCGGAGCCGAAGTCGATCGAGGCGGTCGACTGCTGGCCGGAGCCGTCGACGGCGACGACGGTGCCGAGCCCGAAGGAGTCGTGGGAGACCTTGTCGCCGGGCTCCAGCACGGGCACGTCGCGGCCCTTGCTCGCCTTGGCCGCGGCGTCGGCACGCAGCGAGGCCGAGTCGAAGGACCGGTTGACCCGCCGGGTGAGGGGTCGGATCGGCGTACGCCCGTCGCCACCCCCGATCGCGGAGCCGCCGGGGGCGACCTGCCGGCCCCACGAGGTCTGCTCGGCCTCGGTGCGCAGCCAGTCGACCAGGTCGACGGGCAGCTCGGCGAGGAACCTGCTCGCCGGGTTGTGCGCCGGCGCCCCCCAGGCCGACCTCATCAGGGCCCGGGAGACGTGGAGCCTGCGCTCGGCGCGGGTGAGGCCGACGTACGCCAGGCGTCGTTCCTCCTCGAGCTCGGCGGGGTCGCCGAGGGCTCGCTGGTGGGGGAAGATGCCGTCCTCGAGACCGGTCAGGAAGACGACCGGGAACTCCAGTCCCTTCGCGGTGTGGAGGGTCATCAGCGTCACGACCCCCGGCTCGGGGCCGTCGCCCTCGGCGGGGGTGTCGGGGATCTGGTCGGCGTCGGCGACCAGGGCGACGCGTTCGAGGAACGCGGACAGACCGGGCAGCTCGGGCTCGTCGTCGTCCGTCGCGTCGGCGTCGGCGTCCGCGTCGTCACCGTCGTCACCGTCGTCGGTCCCGGCCGCGGCGCGTGCCGCCTCCGCGGCGGCCTCGTCGGCGAACTCCCGCGCGACCGCGACGAGCTCGGCGAGGTTCTCCACGCGGGTCTCGTCCTGCGGGTCGTGGGTCTCCGCGATGCGGTCCTCGAGCTCGGGGAGGTAGCCGGTGCGGGTGAGCATCGCCTCGAGCACGACGTCGGCGCGCTCGCCCGCGTCGACCATCTGGGTGAGCTCCTCCACCACCGCGACGAAGGACCGGATGGACGACAGGGACCGCGAGGCGATGCCCGGCGCCTTCTCGGCGCGGGTCAGGGCGCCCCAGAAGCTGGTGCCCTCGCGCTCGGCGTACGCCGCCACCATCGCCTCGGCCCGGTCGCCGATGCCGCGACGTGGCGTGTTCAGGATGCGACGCAGGGAGACCTCGTCGTCGGGGTTGACCAGGATGCGCAGGTAGGCGAGAGCGTCCTTGACCTCGGCGCGCTCGTAGAAGCGCACCCCGCCGACGACCTTGTAGGGCGTGCCCATCCGGATGAAGACCTCTTCGAACACCCGGGACTGCGCGTTGGTGCGGTAGAACACCGCGACGTCGGCGGGCCGCACGTCCTCGTCCTTGGTCAGCGTGCCGATGCGGTCGGCGACGAAGCGGGCCTCGTCGCGCTCGTCGTCGGCGACGTAGCCGATGATCTTCTCGCCGTCGCCGGCCTCGGACCACAGGCGCTTGTCCTTGCGACCGCGGTTGCGGGAGATCACCGAGTTCGCCGCGGTCAGGATCGTCTGGGTGGAGCGGTAGTTCTGCTCGAGCATCACCGTGCGGGCGTCGGGGAAGTCGGACTCGAAGTCCATGATGTTGCGGATGTTGGCACCGCGGAAGGCGTAGATCGACTGGTCGGCGTCGCCGACGACCATCAGTTCCGACGGCTCCACCCGCGGCTCGGCGGGCTGGTCGGCCTCACCGCCGCTCGCGGTCAGCGGGTCGCCGGCGGGGTTCTCGGGGTCGTAGCCGCACAGCTGGTGCACCAGCGCGTACTGCGCGTGGTTGGTGTCCTGGTACTCGTCGACCAGCACGTGACGGAACCGCCGCCGGTAGGCCTCGCGCACCTCGGGGAAGGTCTGGAACAGGCGCACCGTCGTCATGATCAGGTCGTCGAAGTCCAGCGCGTGGGCGTCGACGAGGCGTCGCTGGTAGAGCGCGTACGCCTTCGCGTGCGCCCGCTCGACGTCGCTCGTGGCCTCCTCGGCGCAGTCCTCTGCGTCCTTCAGCTCGTTCTTCGCGTTGGAGACCCAGGCCAGGACCGAGCGGGGCGGGAACTTCTTGGCGTCGAGCTCGAGCTCCTTGCACACCAGCGTCATGAGCCGTCGCGAGTCGGCCGCGTCGTAGATCGTGAAGGTCGGCTTGATCTCGAGCCGCCCGATCTCGCGGCGCAGGATGCGTACGCAGGCGGAGTGGAACGTGGAGACCCACATGATGCGGGCGCGGCGGCCGACCAGGTCCTCGACGCGTTCGCGCATCTCGGCGGCGGCCTTGTTGGTGAAGGTGATCGCGAGGATCGAGCCCGGGTGGGCGCCGCGCTGGGAGATCAGCCATGCGATGCGCCGGGTGAGCACCCGCGTCTTGCCCGAGCCCGCGCCCGCGACGACGAGGAGCGGCGGACCGGCGTGCTGCACCGCTTCGCGCTGCGGCTCGTTGAGGCCCGCGAGCAGCTGGTCGGGGGTCGGACCCGAGGCCCGCGCGGCCCTGCCGGTCTCGGTGCTCCCGGTGGCTGAGGTCGTCTCGCTGGTGGCAGTCATCGCGTACGCCAGCCTACGGTCGCGCGCCGACGCTCCCGGCCGGGGCGGGAAGCCGCCTGTGGATCACCGGGTCGGTCACCAGAAGAGGGCGACGAAGGTGTTCAGCACCTCGAGCACGAGGAAGCCGTAGAAGAGCCCCTCGGGGATCGAGGGCTTCTTGCGGTTCGCCCAGGCGAGCACGGCCAGCACCAGGGCGATCGCCAGCTTCACACCGATCTTGGTGTGGTTCACGTCCTCGCCGTCCATGCCCTCGAGCACGCCGACGAGCAGCAGACCGGCCACCAGCTGGGTGTTGATCGAGTGCAGGATGATCGCGTCGATCACCTTCGCCTCGGACTTCAGCTGTCGCAGCAGTCCGAACAGCACCCCGGCCAGACCCACGAGGTGCACCACGAGCAGCAGCCAGTAGACGACGGTCATGGGCTCAGCCTAGGTGTGTCCCGACCGGGGCCCGCGACCGTGTCACAGCAGACGGCGCTCGCTGGCCCAGCGCGTCAGCTCGTGGCGGCTCGAGAGCTGGAGCTTGCGGAGCACCGCGCCCATGTGGCTCTCCACGGTCTTGACCGAGATGAACAGCTCGGCGGCGGTCTCGCGGTAGGAGTAGCCGCGGGCGATCAGACGCATCACCTCGCGCTCACGCTCGGTCAGCCGGTCCAATGCGGGGTCGAGGGAGGTCGGGGGCGCCGCGCCGGCGCCTGCGAAGGCGTCCAGCACGAATCCGGCGAGCCGGGGCGAGAACACCGCGTCACCGTCGGCCACCCGGCGTACGGCGTCCAGCAGCTCGTCGCGGGAGATCGTCTTGGTGACGTAGCCGCGCGCTCCGGCACGGATGGCACCGATGACGTCCTCGGCGGCGTCGGAGACGCTCAGCGCCAGGAACCGGGTGCCGGGCGCGCGGGCCCCCACCTGCTGCAGGACGCTCGCCCCGCCCCCGCCGGGCAGGTGGATGTCGAGCAGGACCACCTCCGGACGGTGCGTGAGCACGGCGGCCACGGCGCCCTCGACGTCCTCGGCCTCCGCGACGACCTCGACCGCCCCGGCGAGCTCCCCGCGCACCCCGGCGCGGAACATCGCGTGGTCGTCGAC
Organism: Nocardioidaceae bacterium; assembly: GCA_018672315.1. Lineage (NCBI taxonomy): Bacteria > Bacillati > Actinomycetota > Actinomycetes > Propionibacteriales > Nocardioidaceae > Nocardioidaceae bacterium. The sequence goes on from CP076053.1 coordinate 1,014,622, forward strand.
CACCACGACCCTCGTGGGTGTGGTCGGCGAGGGCCGCTCGGCCGCCCCGGGGCCGGTCACCGGGCCGCCTCCGCGGGTCGCGGGACCCGGAGGGTCACCTCGGTGCCCCAGCCGGGGTGGGTGCGGACGTGCGAGGTGCCCCCGGCGCGCTCGAGCCGTCCGGCGATGCTGTGCCGCAGACCGCGGCGGTCCTCGGCGACCTCGGTGACCTCGAAACCGCGACCACGGTCCCTGACGAACACCTCGACGAGATCGGGCGCCACCTCGGCGTACACGTCGACGCTGGGCGCACCGGAGTGACGTGCCGCGTTGGTCACGGCCTCGCGGGCGGCGGCGACCAGCGGCTCCACGAGCGGGTCGTCGGCCGCCAGGTCCCCGACCACCACGACGTCGACGGTCACCCCCGTGCCGTCCTCGACGGACGCGGCGGCCGTACGCAGCCCCTCGGCCAGGTCGAGCGCACCACCGGTCGGCCGGTCCGCGAACAGCCACGTCCGCAGCTCGCGCTCCTGGCCGCGCGCCAGCCTCGAGACCGTCGCCGGGTCGTGGGCGCTGCGCTGGATCAGCGCGAGCGTCTGCAGCACCGAGTCGTGCAGGTGGGTCGCGACGTCGGCCCTCTCCTCCGAGCGCACCCGCTCGGCGCGCTCCTCGAGGTATCCCCGGGCCAGCCGGGCCACCCAGGGGCCTGTGACGACCCCGACGACCACCACGACGAGCAGCCCGCCGCCCAGGGAGCTGCGGCCGACCAGCAGCACCGCGAGCGCCGCCACCAACAACGTGACGCCGCCGACGAGACGCGCGTACGCAGGGAGCCCACCGCGGCCGAGCAGCAGCCCGAGGATGCCCAGACGTCCACCGGCGAGCCGCTCCTCCTCCGCCACGTCGGCCTGCCGCCAGAGCGCCGCGAGCCCGGCGCCGGCCAGCAAAAGGGGCCACACGAACCCGGTCGTGCCCGTCAGCGCTCCGAACAGCCCGACCCCGCCGAGCACGAGCGCGCCCACGACCGCCCACGCCCCCGCGACCGCGAGGGGAGTGCGTCGCCCGGTGCGCAGGCCTGCACGCTCGGCGGCCACCAGACCGGGGGCCTCGGCGGCGGCACGGTCGCGGCGGACCGCCCGGTCGCTGGGCAGCACCAGCCACAGCGCGGCGTACAGCACGAGCCCGAAGCCGCTCGCGAGCACCAGGAGCGCGAACGTCCACCGCACGTGCTCGGACCGGACGCCGAGGTGCTCCGCCACGCCTCCGGCGACACCCCCGACCCACCGGTCGGAGGTGCTGCGGAACGCACGGGGCACCTCCCCGTGAGGGGGCGCCGAGGCGGGGGCCGTCGTGGTCACACCCCCATGGTCGCGCAGCGGACCCGGGGTGGGAATCAGGGAAGTCCCTGATGTGGCCGGCCGGTCCGCGAGCCGACGATGGAGCCATGAACGAGACCCATGACCCCGGCCCCGGACCCGACTCCGACACCATGACGGACCCCGGGCCCCAGCCACAGCCCCGACCACAGCCCCAACCACCGGGGCCTGTCCAGCGCGCTTCGCAGCTGACCAGGTCCCACGAGGACCGCTACCTCGGTGGTGTGGCCGGCGGTCTGGCCAGGCACCTGGCGATCGATCCGCTGCTGGTGCGGGTGGTGCTGGTCGTGCTGGGGCTCTTCGGTGTCGGGGTCGCGCTGTACGTCGCCCTGTGGCTCCTGCTCCCCGACGAGGCCACCGGAGCCGCTGCCGTCCGGACCTCCCCCTCCACACGCGGCTGGATCGTGGTGGCCGTGGCCGGGTTGAGCGCCCTGTTCCTCCTCGGTCCGGTGATGGGCCTCGGCGACGCCGGACCGCTGGTCCTCCTCGCTCTCGTCGTGGGGGCGGTGCTCTTCGTGCGCGAACGTCGATCGCGGCGAGCGGGACCGCGGCCGGTGCCGCCGGAGGCGTACGCCACCCCCCCGGCGCCGTTGGCGCCGCCCGCGCCCCGACGTCCCCGGCGCACCGGTCCGCTGCTGCTGTGGCCCGCGCTCGCGCTGATCGCCGTCGCGTGGGGCGCCCTCGGCCTGCTCGAGGCGCTGGGTACCGACGTGCGAGGCTCGATCTACCCCGCCGTGGGCCTGACCGTCGCCGGGGCCCTGCTCGTGCTCGGCGCCTGGCGCGGCCGCCCGCTGCTGCTCGGACTGCTCGGCTTCACCATGTCAGTCGCCCTGGCGATCACGTCGGCGGCCGAGAGCGGCGCGTTCGACGCGGAGACCACCCGGGTGGCCCCGACCGAGGTGTCCGCGCTGCCGGTGACGACGACCGTCGGGAGCGGTGACTACGTGCTCGACCTGCGCGGCATGGACCCGGCCGACCTCGCGGGTCGCGACATCACCCTCACGGGGTCCCTCGGTCAGATCGACGTGCTCCTGCCGGCCTCGGTACCGGTGCGTCTGCGAGGCGTGGTCGACGTGGTCGGCGAGATCCTCGTCGTGGGCTCGGACGCCGGCTGCAGCGGCTTCGACTGCCGCGTCGACACCCTCCTCACCCCGGACGGGGAAGGGACCGGCGGATCGCCCGACGCCGTGTCCGACCCGCTGGACCTGCGACTGACCCTGACCGCGGGCGTGATCCGCGTGGTGCCTGAGGCATGACCGGCGAGGAGGAGACCCGACCGCTGCACGAGCTGATGACGCCCACCGACGAGATCGACCAGACCGAGGACCCCATGGACACCACCGACGAGCACCCGACCGAGACGCTGACCCAGCCCGACCGCGACGTCCAGGAGGTCCGCGACGTACGCCCCGTCGCGCTCGTGCTGGGCGTCCTCTACCTCGGGGGGGTCGCGACCTGGGCGCTCGCGCAGAGCACCCTGCTGGGCGTCGAGGACCTCGGCGTCGTGCTGCCCTCCATGCTGCTCCTCGCCGGGATCGTCGGCCTGGTCGGCCTGGCCACCCGGCGCCGCGGCACACTCAGCGAGTGACCACTCCCTCCCTCGGCCGCCTCACGACCGTTCCCGCGCTGGAGCGCCCCGACCTGCTCGCCCCGGCGACGGTCGCGGCGCTGCAAGCGTGGCCCGGCGCCGACGACGTCGGCGTGGTGGCGATCGACCCGGGCCTCGCCGACACGGCGGCGCTGTGCGAGGCGTACGACCTGCCGCTGGCGGCCTCGGGCAACTGCGTCGTGGTCACCGGCAAGCGCGCCGGTGAGGAGCGGACGGCCGCCTGCGTCGTGCGGGCCGACACGCGGGCCGACGTCAACGGGCTGGTCAAGCGCACCCTCGACGTCCGCAAGGCCACCTTCCTGGCCACCGAACGAGCCGTGGCCGAGTCGGGCATGGAGTACGGCGGCATCACCCCGGTCGGGCTGCCCCCGGAGTGGCGCCTCCTGGTCGACGCCTCCCTGGCCGCGCAGGAGGTCGTCGTGCTCGGGTCGGGCGTACGCCGATCCAAGCTGCTGGTGCCCGGCCCGCTGCTGCTGGGGCTCCCCGGGGCCGACGAGGTCGAAGGGCTCGGCAAAGCCTGAGCGGATCACGCCCGACGCCGCGTCACCGCTCCTACCGTGAGGGGCGGGTCCCGCACGTGCGGCACCTGCGCCACTCGGGCGCACCACTTCGGGGGAAGTCCGTCATCATGCCTGTGCGTCGTCATGCCATCAGCCGGTCCAGCAACCGTCCACGCGCCCTGACCGTCACCGCCGCCGCCGTTGCGGCCGGCGGGCTCGTCCTCGGCGGCCTCGGGGTGCCGGCGGCGTCCGCCGCCGGCGCGCCGAAGGTGTCGCTGCGCGACGTCACCGTGCAGGAGCCGTCCGGCGGCGAGGCGCTCGCCACGCTGCGAGCCGTGCTGAGCCGTGCGGTCGACCGCACCGTCGTGGTGCGGTGGCGCACCGCGGGCGGCAGCGCCGTCGCCGGGGAGGACTTCACGCCCCGGAGCGGGCGCGCGATCATCCGCGCGGGTTCGCGAGCCACGCTGATCAGGGTGCCGGTGCTGGGTGACGCGGCCGTCGACGGCGGCAAGGAGCTGCGCGTGAGGATCACGAAGGTCAAGGGCGCGAAGGTCGGCAAGCGGATCGGCCGCGTCCGGATCCTCGACGCCGACACCGATGTGCCCGCGCCGCCGCCCGGGCTCGTCGGACTCCCCACCGGCCTCACCGTGCTGGAGGGACTGCCCGTCCGTCTGCCGCTGACGCTGACGTCGCTGCCCCTCGGACCCCTCGAGGTGCTCTGGGAGGTCGTGCCCGGCAGCGCCGACGCCGCCGACTTCGGCGAGCGCGCCGGCTCGACAGCCTTCGGCACCACCGACCTCTCCCGCGTGCTCTCGATCCCCACCGTCGACGACGACCTCGCCGAGCCCGACGAGAGGGCCTCGCTCGTGCTGACCGTCGTCTCCGGGGCCTACCGGTCCGCGCTCGCGACCGTGCCCCTGACGATTCTCGACAACGACGGAGCGGACGACGGCGACGGCGGGCCGGCGACCGGCCAGCTGCCCTCGCTCGGACTCGGCGACTCGTTGCCCACCGACCTGACCGACCTGCTCGGGCTCGGCGGCTCGCTGCCGATCCCGCTGTCGCTCAGCAAGGTCGGCACCTCCGACGTCACCGGTGTGCTCACCGCCACGGTGTCCACGGTCCTCGGCGACCTGCCCCTGGCCAGCATCCCCTTCACGATCCCGCAGGGGTCGCTCTCGCCGACGGGCACCCTGCTCCTGCCGCTGGCGAACCTCCCGGTCGGGGGCAGCGCCCTGACCGTCACCGTCACCCAGCTGACGGGCGCCGCGGCCGGCAACCTGACGCGTACGCTCACCCTCCCCGACGTCCTCCCGGACCCCGGGACGGACCCCGAGCCGCTGCCCGGACTGTCGCTCGGCACGCTGCCCGGCAGTCTCACCGGCCTGCTCCCCGGTGGACTCCCGGTGCCGCTCTCGCTCGACGGCGCCGCCCCGACGGAGGTGACCGGTGTGCTGACCGCCACGGTCTCGACCCTGCTCGGCGACCTGCCCCTCGCGAGCCTGCCCTTCACCATCCCGCAGGGGGCGACCAGCCCGCTCGGTGGTCTGCTGCTCCCGCTGACCGGTCTGCCGCTGGGCGCGCTGGGGGTCACGATGACCGTGACCGAGCTGACCGGTGCCCTCCCCGTGGGATCGCTGACCAGGACCTTGCCGATCCTCTGACCTCGCCGGTCCGACCCCACCGGCCGGTGCTCAGCGGGCCAACGACCGGGTGATCACCTCGTCCGCGGCCCGCTGGAAGCCCGAGACCACCGCCGCGAGCGTGATCTCACGCAGCCGCGCGTACGTCGCCTCCGTCGTGCGTGCGTCGCCGGCGCCCGCACGCCGGGGCCGCAGCACCCGCTCCCGGACGATCTCGGTGAGCTCGTCGGCGAGCGCGTCCATGTGGCGGTTGATCGCGGTGGCCGCCTCGACGAGCGACTCGGTCGGGATGTCGAGCTCGAGCATCTGCACGCCGACCTCGAAGCCCGGGGTCGGGGCCCAGCCCCCACCGGTCTCGCTGACCGCTCCGGTGAGCACCAGCCGGTCGAGCTCCTCCTCGGCCAGCGGCCTGCCGACCTCGGCCTCGAGCGCCTCACGGGTCAGCACCGTGCGGGGCACGGGCGACCAGCTGGTCAGCATCGTGCGCTGCAGCATCAGCTCCTCGACGCTGGCCTCCAACGGGATCGAGGAGAGGTGCCGCTCGATCGCGGCGAGCGTGAACCCGTGGTCCTGGAGGGCACGCACCAGCTCGAGCCGGGCCCGGTGCTCGGCGGTGTAGAAGGCGACGCGACCCCGGCGTACGGGTTGCGGCAGCAGTCCGCGTGAGGCGTAGTAGCGCGTCGTGCGCACGGTCACCCCGGTGACCTGCGCGAGCTCGTCGATCGTCAGCTCACCGGCGGACGCGGGTTCGGTGCTCGGCTCGGCCATGGGTCGAGGGTATGGCGCGACCGGACCCCCGCGGTGGATCGAGGTCATGTCCTGGCCCGGATCGACCGCGGGGACGAGGTCTCAGGGCACCGGCTCGTAGCGGGCGAGCTCACGACCGCCGTCCATGAGGATCAGGCTCTGCGGGCCGACCAGCACGCGGTCGGCCTGCTCGACGCCGACGCCGGCGGGACGTTCGCACCGACGGCGGGGCGTGCACCCGGTGCGCTCCTCGGAGCCGGCAGAGGTCGAGAGGGCGCCGTCGGGCCCGACGTCGTACTGCCTGACGTGGCGGTTCACACCGTCATTCCAGGTCACCGTGCGCCCGGTGAGGACGATGCGCCCCAGCGTCCCGGGCAGCGGCGGCTGACCCGCCACGTCGACGAGCCGCCAGGTGCCCACCAGGTCCTCGTCGGTCGCCGCGGTCGGCGAGGTGAAGTCCACCGGGTCCTCGCTGTCGGCGACGTAGGTGACCTCGACGGCGGCGCCACGAGGCACCACCGTGCCGGGCTCCACGTCGGTGCTCACGACGGTCCCGGTTTCCCCCTCGCTCGGGGCCACGGGCACCGGCATCGCCACCAGGCCGTAGGACTCGAGCAGTCGCACGTACGTCTCCACGCCCAGCCCCTCGTACGCCGGCACGCCCGCGTGGTCGTCGACGACGCGCACCCGGTCGAGGATGTCGTCGACGGTGCGGGCGTCGGTGGTCGACCGTGCGCCGACCTCGAGCCCGAGCTCGTCGAAGACGACCGATGCCCCGCACTGCGGCGGGCGGGTCTGGAAGCAGAAGACGCCGGCGCGGCCGGCCGGCTCCCCGGAGACGACCCTGTCCTGCTCCATCCCGGGTGTGTCGTCGTCGACCGGCCCGACGGTCACCCGCTCCAGGCGGCTCGCGAGCAGGTCGCACGCGTCGGCGTCGTCCTGCGGGTCGGCACCGGAGGTCACGTACGCCGCGTCGCGCGGGCAGGCGCGGCCGTCCCCTGCGTCGAGCACCCACTCGCTCGGCACCGAGACGACGACGGGTCCGACGCCCAACCAGACCGATCCCATCGGCGGGGCCCCGAGGCGGCGCTCCGTCTGCAGGGGTGGTTGTCCGCCCTCGGCCGGTCCGGCGTCCGTCGCACGGTCGGAGGCGGCCGGAAGGAGGCTCTCGGCGGCGATGCCCGCCCCTCCCACGAGGAGGGCGCTGGCCGCCGCGACCGCCAGGGCGGCCACCCAGGGGCGGCGCACGACCTCGCTGCGGACCCGCCGTCCCGGACGGCTCGCGTCCCGGCGGATCTCCGCCACCGGTGCCGCTGCGACCGGCAGCCGCTCCGCCTGGCGCTCCAGCGCCGCGGCGACCCGACTCTCGATGTCGTCGTGATGACGGCTGCTCATCAGCGACCACGCTCCTCGATCAGCGCGGGGTGGGCGGCCAGGGCCGCCAGCGCCCGCGACGTACGACTCTTGACGGTGCCCACGGCGATCCCGAGCGCCTCCGCGGTCTCGGCCTCACCGAGGTGGGCGTAGTAGCGCAGCACCACGACGGCGCGCTGCGCCTCGGGCAGACCGGCCACCGCGCGGGCCAGGAAGTCCGCCTCGTCGACCGACGCCATCGGGTCGAGGGCCTCCCCACCCGGCGGCTCGGGCAGGTGCTCGACCGGCCGTTCGCCCCACCAGCGCCTGCGGCGCATCGAGGTGAACAGGTTGACCAGGATGCGGTGCACGTACGCGTCGCGGTTCTCCGCCGCACTGACCCGGTCCCACTTGAGCAGACACCGCGTGAGGGTCTCCTGGGCGACGTCCTCGGCCTCGGACGGCGATGCCCCGAGCAGCACCGCCGTCCGCACGAGACGTGGCCAGCGGGCGTGGACGTACGCGTCGAAATCCGCGTCCGTCCCGCCCGTGTCGGCGCCGCTGCTCACCTGGCCAAGCCTCACACCGAACCGACGCGGTGGGTGGCAGCCGGGGTTCCACGGGCCTCGTGATTTTTCGCGGGCCTCGGTGCTTGCACCGTGACAGTTTCACTGTCACAGTTCCATGTCATGAGCCGAGACATCTTCGAGCCCGAGCACGAGGACTTCCGCAGCACCGTGCGCACCTTCGTCGAGCGCGAGTGCGTCCCCCACCACGACCAGTGGGAGAAGGACGGCCAGGTCAGCCGCGAGGTGTGGCAGAAGGCGGGCGAGGCCGGGATCCTCGCCTTCGACGTCGAGGAGGCGTACGGCGGCCTCGGCATCGACGACTTCCGCTACAACCAGGTCGTGTGCGAGGAGCTCGCCCGCGCCGGCGTGAGCGGCCCCGGCTTCCTGCTGCACACCGACATCATCGTTCCCTACATCTCCGCCCTCGGCACCGAGGACCAGAAGCAGCGCTGGCTGCCCGGATGCGTCTCAGGCGACATCATCACCGCGATCGGCATGACCGAGCCCGGCGCCGGCTCGGACCTGCAGGGGCTGCGCACGAACGCGGTCGACAAGGGCGACCACTACGTGCTCAACGGGTCCAAGACCTTCATCAGCAACGGCATCATGGCCGACATCGTCGTCGTGGTCGCCCGCACCGACCCCGACGCGGGCCACATGGGCTTCAGCCTGCTCGTCGTCGAGACCGGCATGGAAGGCTTCGAGCGCGGCCGCAACCTCGACAAGGTCGGCCTGCACGCCCAGGACACCGCCGAGCTCTTCTTCGACAACGTGATGGTGCCGAAGGAGAACCTGCTCGGCCAGGAGGGCCACGGCTTCATCTACCTGATGGAGAACCTCCCCCAGGAGCGCCTGTCCATCGCGATGATCGCGGCGGCCTCCTGCCAGCGCACCCTCGACCTGTGCCTGGCGTACGCGAAGGAGCGCGAGGCCTTCGGCAAGCCGATCGGCAAGTTTCAGCACAACCGGTTCCTCATCGCCGAGATGGCCACGAAGGCCCACATCTGCCAGGTCTTCGTCGACGACTGCGTGACGCGGCACAACAAGGGCGAGCTCGACACCAAGCTGGCCTCGATGGCCAAGTGGTGGACCACCGAGCTGCAGGTCGAGCTCGTGAACCACGGGGTGCAGCTGCACGGTGGCTACGGCTACATGAACGAGTACCCGATCGCACGGGACTACAAGGACGCCCGCATCCAGACGATCTACGGCGGCACGACGGAGATCCAGAAGGAGATCATCGGCCGCTCGCTGGGCATCTGAGCGGGCATCTGAGCGGGTCGCAGCCGCTTCGGGACAGCTCGGGCGCGTACGTTCGGTGACCATGGCCACCGCACTGCTCGAGCTGGTGGAGCCGGATCTCGACTCCTCCTCGCGCCTCTCGCAGCCGCCCACGCACCGCAGGGCACGCCCACCTCGGGACCGCCGCCCGCTGCTCGTGGTCGCGGTCGCGCAGCGGGCGGGGACGACGTGGACGACGCGGGTCGCCGTGCCGGCGGGCGAGATGACCGCGCTCGTACGCCGCCTCACCGGCAAGGTCGAGCTGCTGCTCGACGAGGTGCTGGCGCTGCTCGGCGAGATCCGGCCGCTGGTGCCCGCCGTGGTCGCGGCCGTGGAGCAGGGCCTGCTGGAGGAGGTGACGGGTCTCGTCCGCGAGGCCCGGCCGCTGGTGCCGAAGATCGGCGACGCCCTCGACCGCGGCCTGCTGGACGACCTGGACGCCACGCTGGCCCGCCTCGAGACGCTGCCGCGCACCCAGGACGACGTACGCCTGATCGTGGAGACGCTGCAGACCCTGGTCGGGCTCACGACCATCACGCTCGACCAGCTCGAGTCGATCCCCGGCGCCGGTCTGGTGCGCCGCCGCATCACCAAGGCGCTGGCCGACGCCCAGGTCGCGCCCGCGCGGGAGGCCTGAGCCGACCGTAGGATCGGGGCATGAGCCGCACCGTCTCCCGCCGCCTGTCCGCTCTCGTCGCCCTGCCTCTGGCCGCGGCGCTCCTGACCGCCTGCGGAGGCGACGAGGACGCCGAGACCACCCCGTCGACGGTCGAGGAGACGAACTCCATGGGCGGCATGACGGGGATGACGATGAACGACCCGACCGCCACGGCTGCCGACGAGCTGCCCGGCGCCGCGCTGCGCACCGGGGAGTTCGCCGTGCTCGACACGGCCCCGCCGGGGAGCGAGGGCGTCAGCGGCACCTCCTACGTCGCGACCGAGGCCCCCGGAGCACCCGGCACCACCTGGACTGTCCGGCTCGCCGGCCTGCAGCCCGACACGGAGTACGTCGGGCACCTCCACGAGCAGGCCTGCGGCGACGACGCGGGCGGCGACCACTTCAAGTTCGACCCGGCGGGCTCCGACGTGCCCCCCAACGAGGTGCACATCGGGTTCACCACCGACTCCGAGGGCAACGGCGAGGCGACCGTGACCAACGAGACCGCCGTCGGCGACGGGGTGAAGGCGTCGGTGATCCACCCGGCCGCGGCGATGGACAACAAGCTCGCCTGCGCCGACCTGTGAGGGTCGCGGCAGGTCTGGGCCTCGCGGCGGCGACCGTCGCGGTCGTCGGCGCCTCGTCGCCCGCGGCGTACGCCCACGGGGACTTCGAGACCGGCTCGCCCGGGCCGGGCGACGCGATCGCGGCCGGCAGCACGACGCTGACGCTGCAGTTCGTCGACATCGACCCCGGCAGCCGCGCGGTGGTCGAGCTGTCGGAGACCGGCGGCGAGGTACAGCCTGTCGGCGCAGCGCTCGTGCTCCCCGACGCGGCCACGGTGTGCGCGCGGACCGAGCCGCTCGACCCGGGCATCTACACCGTCGCCTACCGGCTCGACAGCCCCGACGGCGCGGTCGCCGAGAGCGCGTACGTCTTCGAGGTCGTCGACGGCGCTGCCGAGGACCCCCTGGCCGCAGGCCCCTGCGCCGACACCGAGCTGCGGCCCGCGGGGATGCCCGCCGTCTCCACCGCCGACTCCGGCAGCGTCGCCCCGCTGATCGCAACGGGCGCGGCGGTCTCGGTGGTGGTCGTCGGCGGGATCGTCGTGGCGTTGCGACGACGGCAGTCGCCGGAGGCCTGATCGCGGCGTGATCGGGGCCCTGAGCCGGAGCTCAGGCGTCGCCGTCCCCGTCGTCGGTCGGCTCGCCGCGTACGCGGGTGCTGCGGGTGTCGTCGGAGGTGCGCGCGGCGTGCCGCTGCGCCGTGGGACGCGGCGTCTCCTCGGGCAGTCGCGCACCCACCTCGCGCGTGCCCACACCGGCCCCGCTCGCCTCACGCAGCTCGACGCGCTGTCGCGGCAGCCCGGCGGGACGCTCCCGCCGGATCCAGGCCGCGAGGTCCTCGCGCACCGCGCACCGCAGGTCGAAGAGGCTGCCGGGCTCGGCGGCGGTGACCAGCACCCGCACGGTGAGCCAGCCCTCGGTGGCGTCGGTGACCTGCACGACCTTCGCGCGGCCGTCCCAGAGCAGGTTCCCCTCCAGCACCCGGTCCAGCTCGGTGCGCACCTCGTCGACGTCGACCTCCCAGTCGAGGTCGAGCTCGACGGTGCCGGTCATGGAGGTGTCGAACTTCGTCCAGTTCTCGAAGGGGTTGCCGATGAACCACGTGGAGGGCAGCACGACGCGGCGCTCGTCCCAGGTGCGGACGACCACGTAGGTCAGGGTGATCTCCTCGATGCGGCCCCACTCGCCGTCGACCACGACGACGTCGTCGAGCCGGATCGCGTCGGAGAACGCCAGCTGCGCGCCGGCGATCACGTTGGCCAGCACGGACTGCGCGGCCAGCGCCGCCACGATCGAGATCAGACCGGCCGAGGCGAGCACGGAGGCACCGAGCGCGCGTACGCCCGGGAAGCTCAGCAGCGCGGCGCCGACGGCGACGACCGCGACGGCGGCGACGGTGAGCCGGCGCAGCACCAGCACCTGCGTACGCGCCCGCTTGCTGTGCGCCTTGCTGTCGTCGTCTCCGTTCCACCGGGCGAGGTGGAGGTCCTCGAAGAAGAGCAGCGTCGCGCCGATCAGCCAGGCACCGGCGCCGATGGAGGCGATCCGCAGGATGAGGCCGATGCCGTTCCAGTCCCCGGGCCGGATCGCCTCGGGTCGCACCGCGTCCACGACGAACCCGAAGGCGAGCACCAGGACCAGCAACCGGAACGGGATCCGCACGTGCTTGGCGAAGTCGCCCGCCACCCACCACTTGCGCCCGGAGATCCGGAAGACCAGGTGGACGACGACCATGAGGGCCAGCGCCGCGAGGGCGGCGAAGCCGAGGTCACGGAAGAGCTCTGCGTAGGTCACCACGTCCCGGTTGCGCACGACCTCCACTCTGCCGTGCCGGCGTTCACAGTGGCCACCGGGGCGGACGGTGGGTAAGAGCCGTCCATGAGCATCGACGTGCTGCGTACGCCTGACTCCCGCTTCGACCGGATCCAGGGGTGGGACCACGAGACCCGCTACGCCCAGGTCGGCGGAACCGACGACCTGCCCGAGGTCCGCATGGCGTACGTCGACGAGGGACCCCGCGACGCCCCGACCGTGCTGTTGCTGCACGGGGAGCCGACGTGGGGCTACCTCTACCGCCACATGGTGCCCACGTTGCTCGAGGCCGGGCTGCGGGTCGTGGTGCCGGACCTGATCGGGTTCGGGCGTTCCGACAAGCCGAGGCGCACGAGCGACTACACCTACCAGCGGCACACCGACTGGTTGCTGTCGTTGCTCGACCAGCTCGACCTGGCCGACGACCTCACGCTCTTCGGGCAGGACTGGGGGTCCTTCATCGGCCTACGCATCGCCGGCCTGCAGCCCGACCGCTTCGCGCGCATCATGATCAGCAACGGGATCCTCCCCAACGACGCCGTGCCGATGGGCCGCGGCTTCAAGGCCTGGCGCGCCTTCGCACGGTGGACCCCGATCCTCCCGGCGCCGGCGGTCGTCACGGTCGCCTCGAAGCGCTGGCTCGGACCCGCCGACCTCAGGGCGTACGCCGCGCCCTTCCCGTCGCGACGCTACGACGCCGCCTCGCGGGTGTTCCCGGCGCTGGTGCCCACCGACCCGGACCACGCCGAGATCGAGGTCCAGCGGGAGGCGTGGGCCGGCCTCGGGCGCTACGACAAGCCGTTCCTGTGCGTCTTCGGCGAGGACGACTTCGTGCTCGGCAAGCTCGACGAGCCGCTGATCCAGCACGTGCCGGGGGCGGCGGGACAACCGCACGACCGCATCCCCGGAGGTCATTTCATCCAGGAGGACCAGGGGCCGGAGCTCGCGTCACGGCTCGTGGACTTCGTGCGCGGCTGATCCTCGGTCGCGGCTCTCGCGGCGCGCCTCGACGACGATCAGCGCGGCCACGACGGCGGCGCCGAGCAGCGCGAGCCCGACCGGCCCCCAGACCGGGGCGTACGGCGCCACGAGCCCGCCGACGTCCTCGCCCTCTCCGGACTGCCACGGCCACAGGGCGCGGAGCGAGCCGACCATCAGGCCCGCCATGACGAGCAGCGTCGTCCGCCGGTGTTGGGTCAGCGCCCATCGGAGCACGGGCACGAACAGCGCCAGACCGACGGCCGCGCCGGCGGCGAACACCCCGACGTACGCGAGGTCGCGGTCGTCCACCGCGGCCAGCGTGGGCCCGTAGAGCCCCACCGCGAGCAGGAAGAACGAGCCGGAGACTCCCGGCAGCACGAGCGCATTGATGGCCACGGCCGCAGCGAGCAGCACCACGAGGAGCGGCGGCCCGTCTCCCCCGCCGCCCGTGTCGGCGCCTGCAGCCAGGCCCACGAGCAGGAACGCGACGACGGCGGACGCGACCGCGACGAGCGCGTCGACCCACGGAGGGCGGTGTGCGGCCGGGAGCATCCGCAGGGGCACGACGACACTGACGGCGACCAGCCCGAAGAAGAGGCCGCGGGCGAGCTCGGGCTCACCGGACACGAAGCCGCTGAGGAGGCCCGCGATCGTGACGACCGCCGTCGCCATGCCGAGGAGCACCGGCACGATGAGCCACCAGTCCGTACGCCTCACCTCGACGCGCGCGGCAGCCACCCGGTCCGGGCCGGTCACGAGGCGCCGCAGCGCTCCGAGCACGTGCGAGGCGGAGTCGATGAGCTGGTCGTACACGCCGACGACCAGCGCCACGGTGCCACCGGAGACGCCGGGCACGAGCTCGGCGCAGCCGATCAGGAAGCCCCGAAGGAGGTCCAGCGGCAGCAACTTCCTGGAGCGGCTCGGGCTCTCGACCTGCTCCAGCGGCGGCGGGGTCTCAGCCACGCCTCACTCCCACTCGATCGTGCCGGGCGGCTTGGAGGTGATGTCGACGGTGACGCGATTGATCTCGCGCACCTCGTTGGTGATGCGGGTGGAGATGCGCTCCATGACCTCGTACGGCAGCCGCGCCCAGTCGGCGGTCATCGCGTCCTCGCTGGTCACCGGTCGCAGCACGACAGGGTGGCCGTACGTGCGCCCGTCGCCCTGCACACCGACAGAGTGCACGTCGGCGAGCAGCACCACCGGCATCTGCCAGATGTCACGGTCGAGGCCGGCGGCGGTGAGCTCCTCGCGCGCGATCGCGTCGGCCTCGCGGAGGATGTCGAGCCGCTCACGGGTGACCTCGCCGATGATGCGGATGCCGAGTCCGGGACCGGGGAACGGCTGGCGCCACACGATGTCGGCGGGGAGACCGAGCTCCTCGCCCACGAGCCGCACCTCGTCCTTGAACAGCGCACGCAGGGGCTCGACGAGCTCGAACTCGAGGTCGTCGGGCAGGCCGCCGACGTTGTGGTGGGACTTGATGGTGGAGGCGCCGGCGCCGCCGCCGGACTCGACGACGTCGGGGTAGAGGGTGCCTTGCACGAGGAACGCGACCGTGTCGCCGTCCGCGGCCGCCGCACCCAGCACGTCGGCCTGAGCCGCCTCGAAGACCCGGATGAACTCGCGACCGATGATCTTGCGCTTCGCCTCGGGCTCGGAGGTGCCGGCGAGGGCGTCGAGGAACCGGTCCTGCGCCTCCACGACGTGCAGGTCGACACCGGTGGCGGCGACGAAGTCACGCTCGACCTGCGCGGACTCTCCCTTGCGCATCAGCCCGTGGTCGACGTACACGCAGGTCAGCTGGTCGCCGATCGCGCGCTGCACGAGCGCGGCCGCCACAGCCGAGTCGACCCCTCCGGACAGCCCGCAGATGGCCTTGCCGTCGCCGATCTGCTCGCGGATCAGGGCGACCTGCTCCTCGACGATGTTCGCGCTCGTCCAGGTGCGGCGGCAGCCGGCGATGTCGTGGAGGAAGTGGTCGAGCACCTCCTGCCCGTACTCGGTGTGCAGCACCTCGGGGTGCCACTGCACGCCCGCCAGTCCGCGGGCCACGTCCTCGAAGGCCGCGACCGGCGACGCCTGCGTCGTGGCGAGGGCGGTGAAGCCGTCGGGTGCGGCGGTCACGGAGTCGCCGTGACTCATCCACACCCGGTGGGTCTCCGGCATGCCCGCGAGCAGCGTGCCGCCCTCGGTCACGGAGACCGGCGTCCGTCCGTACTCGCTGACCCCGGTGCGCTCCACCGTGCCGCCGAGGGCGGACGCCATCGCCTGGAAGCCGTAGCACATGCCGAAGACCGGCACCCCGGCCTCGAAGACGCCGGCGTCGACCTGGGGAGCGCCCGGCTCGTAGACCGAGGACGGTCCACCCGAGAGGACGATCGCCTTCGGCTGTCTCGCGAGCATCTCGCTCACCGGCATCGTGTGCGGCACGATCTCGGAGTAGACGTCAGCCTCGCGGACCCGGCGCGCGATGAGCTGGGCGTACTGCGCGCCGAAGTCGACGACCAGCACGAGGTCGTGCTCGGGCAGATCGCTCACGGCGACATCCTCGGTGCTCACCGACCGATCGTATCGACCGCGGGCGACGTGACTCGGCGCGGATCCCGACCGAGGGAGGGAGGGGGGTCGGGATCCGCGCCGTGGACGACCGGACGTGGGAGGAGGGAGGTCTGCCGTCCGTCACTGCCTCAACGACGGGTCACCCAGCGGGTTACGCGGCCTCGGGTTTCTTTACTTTCGGAGTCCGTGACCTGCCACGTGACCGGGTGAGACCTCTCAGGAGACCGCGACGATCGGGAGGCGCAGCGCCGCGGGGGCGTGGTCGGGCACCACCGGGTGGGCGGGGCGCACCGGCTCCAGGGGCGCGTACGCCGACCCGGGCGCGGGTCGCGGGTCGGCCTCGCCCTTGTTGGGCCAGTACGCCATCGCCCGCTCGGCCTGCGCGGTGATCGTGAGCGACGGGTTGACGCCGAGGTTCGCCGAGATCGCCGAGCCGTCGGCGATGTGGAGTCCCGGGTAGCCGTGCACCCGCTGCCACGGGTCGATCACGCCCGTCGCGGCGGTCTCGCCGATCGTGCAACCACCGATGAAGTGAGCGGTCAACGGCATGTTGAAGGGCTCACCGATGTTGCCGCCCGGCGTACCCCCCAGGTGAGCGGCGATGCGCTTGACGGCGTCGTTGGCCGCCGGGATCCAGGTCGGGTTCGGCGCCCCGTGCCCCTGCCGCGAGGTCATCCGCCAGGTGCCGAAGCGACCCTTCTTGCCGTAGGTGGTGATCGAGTTGTCCAGGCTCTGCATCACCAGGGCGATGACGGTGCGCTCGGACCAGTGCTTGAGGTCGTACAGCTGGGTCAGGCTCGCCCGCTGCGTCCACAGCTCGCGGAGCCAGCTGCGCCACCGCGGTCCCGGCACGTCGCCGTCGGTCAGCACCGTCTGCATCAACGCCATCGTGTTGTGGCCCCTGCCGTAGCGGCACGGCTCGATGTGGGTGTCGGAGTCGGGGTGGAAGCTCGAGGTGATCGCGACGCCGTAGGAGTAGTCGGTCGTGTCGTCCTTCGGTGAGATCGCGCCGAGGATCGACTCCGAGTTCGTCCGCGAGAGGTAGCCGAGCCGGTCCGAGAGCCGCGGCAGGTGCCCCTCGTCCTTCATGCGGTGCAGCAGCTTCTGGGTGCCGAGCGAGGCGGCGGCGAAGACGACGTGCTCGGCCGAGAGCGTCCGGGTCGTGCGCGGGGTGGACCGGCGCGCCTTGGAGAACTTGATGCGTACGTCGTAGCCGCCCCCCGCGGCCTCACCCCGCTCGGTCACCCGGGTGACGGTGCTGAGCGGCATCACCCGTGCACCGTTCTGCTCGGCGAGGTAGAGGTAGTTCTTGACCAGCGTGTTCTTTGCGTTGTGCTTGCAACCCGACATGCACTCGCCGCAGTTGCGGCAGGGGTTCCGGTCGGGCCCGGCGCCGCCGAAGTACGGGTCGGCGACGGGCGTGTCCGGGTCCGCACCCGGGCCACCGAAGAACACCCCGACGGGCGTGGGGTGGAAGGTCTCCCCGACGCCGAGGTCGGTGGCGACCTTCTCCATCACGTCGTCGGCCGGCGTACGCACCGGGTTCTCCACGACGCCGAGCATGCGCTTGGCCTGGTCGTAGAACGGGGCGAGCTCGCTCTTCCAGTCGGTGATGCCCGACCACTGGGGGTCCTGGTAGAACGCGTCGAGGGGTTCGTAGAGCGTGTTGGCGTACACCAGGGAGCCGCCGCCGACGCCCGCTCCGGCCACGATCATCGTGTCGCGCACCGCGTCGATGCGCTGGATGCCGTAGCACCCGATCCACGGCGCCCACAGGTAGGACTTCAGGTCGGTGGTGCCGGTGCTGAAGTCGGAGTCCTCGAAGCGCGCCCCCGCCTCGATCACGCCGACCCGGTAGCCCTTCTCGGTCAGGCGCAGGGCCGTGACGGAGCCGCCGAAGCCGCTGCCGATGACGAGCACGTCGTAGTCGAAGTCGTTGTCCGCGCCGGTCATCGTCGCGCTCCTCTGGTCGTACGGGTCGGGGTGGGGGCGCGGTCAGGCGCGGCGGATCGCCTTGAGGGCCCGCAGGCTCACGGTCATGAACTGGGCGTACTGCTTCTCGCTCATGCCGAGCATCGGCGCGAACCGCATGAAGCGCTGGGTCGCCACCGACTGGCTCTCGGTGAACCGCAGGATGCCCTCGGCGCCCTGGCGGCGCCCCATGCCGGACTCGCGCATGCCGCCCATCGGGGAGTCGATGGAGCCGAAGGTCGCGGCGTACGCCTCGTTGACGTTGACCGTGCCGCACTTGATGCGCCGGGCGACGTCGCGGCCGCGGGCGGTGTCGCGGGTGTAGACCGACCCGTTGAGGCCGTACTCGCCGGAGTTGGCGAGCTCGACCGCCTCGTCCTCGTCGGAGAACCGGTAAAGGCTGACGACCGGGCCGAAGGTCTCGTCCCCGAACGCCTTCATGTCCGGCGTGACGCCCTCCATGATGGTCGGCTCGAAGTAGAACGGGC
Source organism: Nocardioidaceae bacterium (assembly GCA_018672315.1). NCBI lineage: Bacteria > Bacillati > Actinomycetota > Actinomycetes > Propionibacteriales > Nocardioidaceae > Nocardioidaceae bacterium. The sequence continues at coordinate 1,032,717 of CP076053.1, forward strand.
TCAGGTCGGTGCGCAGGTTGCCGCCGGTCAGCACGGTCGCGCCCTTGCTGCGCGCGTCCTCGGTGTGGTCGACCGCGGTGTCGATCTGGTCCTGGCTGATCAGCGACCCCATGTCGGACTCCCAGCGCAGGGACGCCTCGAGGTGCATGGCCTCGGTCCGCTCGACGAACTTCGCACTGAACTCGTCGTACACGTCCTCGTGGACGTAGAAGCGCTCGGAGGAGACGCACAGCTGGCCGGAGTTGCCGAACGCGGCGCGCATCGCGCCCTCGACCGCGCGGTCGACGTCGGCGTCGGCGAGCACGAGGAAGGGGTTCTTGCCGCCGAGCTCGAGCGAGCAGCCGATGAGCAGCTCGGCGCACTGCGTGGCGATGATCTTGCCGGTGGCGGTGGAGCCGGTGAACTGCACGTAGTCCGACCGCTGGATCATCGGCGTGCCGAGCTCGCGGCCGGGGCCGGCGACGACGTTCCAGCAGTCCTTCGGCAGGCCGGCGTCCTCGAGCAGCTGGGCGCCGAGGAGGGCGGTCAGCATCGTCTGGGCGTCGGGCTTGGTGACGACGGTGTTGCCGGCGGCGAGGGCGGCGATGCCGTCGCTCAGAGCCATCGTGAAGGGGTAGTTCCACGGCGAGATGACGCCGACGACGCCCTTGGGCACGTGGTTGAGGTCGATGCGGGTCGCGATCGGGATGGCGCCGAGCTTGCGCTCGGAGCGCAGGTGCTTGCCGAGCGTGCGGCCGTAGTAGCGCGCGGTCAGCGCGACGTGCAGGGTCTCGTCGAAGGCGTTCTTGCGGGCCTTGCCGGACTCCAGGCAGATCATGTCGATGATCTCGACCTGGCGGTCGAGGATCAGGTCGTGGAGGTCGAGCAGCACCTTGCCGCGCTCGGCGTACGACATCGCGGCCCAGGCGGGCTGCGCGGCGCGGGCGCGGTCGTACGCCTCGGCGACGTCGGACTCGTCGCTCTGCGGGATCGAGGCGAGCGGCGCCCCGTCGATGGGTGAGGACACGTCGACGCTGCGGCCGGTGCTCGAGACGACGCGAGAGGTGAGGGACTGGGCGTACGCCGGCTCCAGCTTCAGTGCCGCCCGCGGGTCGTGCTCGGGGTCGTGGGGGCCGGTCTCGAGGGAGGGGTGGGCGCTCATGGGCTCAGGGTAAGTGACCGGCGTCTCGTCGTACCAGGGGTATGTCGGGGTGATGCTTTACACATCGGCCCGCGATGTCCACGTATGTGACCATCCGGCCACATCCCGCGAGAGGTCACTTCTCGCGAGGGGTCACTTCCCGCGAGGGGTCACTTCCCGCGAGGGGTCACTTCCCGCGATGTCGGCGACGGCCAGCCCGGGGTCCGTACGCCCGGCCGAGCCGAGCACCCGCGCGTCGGGCGCGACGACACAGCTGCCGCCGGTGAACCCCCGGCCGTCGTACGACTCCCCGGTCGCCACCGCGGCGACCACCGGCAGCCCGGACTCCCGCGCCCGTGCAGCGAAGGTCGCGTCGCGCGCCTCCTCGCGGCCGGCGAACCACGCCGAGGAGACGACGTACGCGGTCGCGCCCGCCTCGGCACACGCCGCGACGTGCGCCGGCTCGTTCGCGTCCGCGCAGACGGCCAGGCCGAGCCGGTGACCCGACGTCGCCAGCGCAGGGTGGTCGAGCACGACCGCTCCGCCACCCGCGGCGTAGTGAGGCGCCTCGTCGGCGTCGACGTGGACCTTGTCGTAGACGTGCTCCGCCCGACCGTCGTGCACCGCGAGCAGAGCCAGCGTGCGTACGCCGTCGGGGCGCGCGCGGACGGTGCCGACCAGCACGAGCACCTCGGGTGCGGCCCGCAGCAAGGGCACGAGGCGTACGTCGTGCTCCCCGACGGCTTCCCGCCCGGCGCCCGGGGCGTACCCGACCAGGAAGGCCTCGGGCAGCACCAGCACCTGCGCGACGGCCGTCGCGGCGCGGCGTGTCAGCGCCGCAGCCACGGCGACGTTGCCGGCGACATCGTCGACGACGGTGGTCGCCTGCCCGGCGGCGACCCGCAGGGTCACGAGATGACGACCTCGATGCGCTGGAACTCCTTGAGGTCCGTGTAGCCGGTCGTCGCCATCGAGCGGCGCAGCGCCCCGACCAGGTTCATCGTGCCGTCGGCGACGCGGGAGGGGCCGAAGAGGATCTCCTCCATGGAGCCGATGGTCTCGAACTGCACGCGCTCGCCGCGGGGCAGGTCCTCGTGGTGCGCCTCGGTGCCCCAGTGGAAGCCCCGCCCCGGCGCCTCCACGGCGCGGGCCAGCGGCGACCCGACCATGACGGCGTCGGCGCCGCAGGCGATGGCCTTGGCGACGTCACCGGAACGGCCGATCGAGCCGTCGGCGATGACGTGCACGTACCGGCCGCCGGACTCGTCGAGGTAGTCCCGCCGCGCCGCGGCGACGTCGGCCACCGCGCTCGCCATGGGAACTGCGACACCGAGCACGGTGCGGGTGGTGTGAGCGGCACCGCCGCCGAAGCCGACGAGCACACCGGCGGCGCCCGTACGCATGAGATGCAGCGCCGCCTGGTAGGTCGCGCAACCACCGACGATGACGGGCACGTCGAGCTCGTAGATGAAGTTCTTGAGGTTCAGCGGCTCGGACTGGCTCGAGACGTGCTCGGCCGAGACCGTGGTGCCGCGGATGACGAACATGTCGACGCCGGCGGCCACGACGATGTCCGCGTACTGCTTGGTGTTCTGCGGGCTGAGCGACCCGGCCACCGTCACGCCGGCCTCCCGCATCTGCTTCAGGCGGGCGGTGATCAGCTCGGGCTGGATCGGGGCCGCGTAGATCTGCTGCATGCGCTCGGTGGCCGCGGCGCCGCGGAGCTCGGCGATCTCCTCGAGCAGGCTCGTCGGGTCCTCGTAGCGCGTCCAGAGGCCCTCGAGGTTCAGCACCCCCAGGCCGCCGGCGCGGCCCATGGCGATGGCGGTGTCGGGGCTCATCACCGAGTCCATCGGCGCCGCCACGACCGGCATCTCGAAGCGGTAGGCGTCGATCTGCCAGGCGACCGAGACCTCCTCGGGGTCGCGCGTGCGCCGGCTCGGGACGATCGCGATGTCGTCGAAGCTGTACGCGCGCCGGCCGCGCTTGGCCCTGCCGATCTCGATCTCCACCCGCCGAAGGCTACTTGGCCCCGGCGCGGGCCTGCTGTGTGCGGGTTCTGGACGCTGCGCCCTCGGGCGCATTTCACAATCAGGTCACGATCGTGCATCGTGTCGGACACCGTCCTCGAGCACGTGAGGAGCAGACATGCCGTCCTCCCCGCCCCGTACCCGTCCGTCACGGCTGGTCCGTCGTGTCAGCGGCGCCGCCTGCCTGGCCGTGGTGGCCGCAATGGCCGGCGCCGTGCTCACGGCCGGTCCGGCCGACGCGCAGACACGCAGCGTCCGTGACGGTCGCGACGCCGTCGTGCCGCGACTCGACCTGCGGCAGGTGACCTTCTCCAACACCCGCGAGCGGCTGCGGGCCACCGTGCAGGTGCGAGGGCTCCGCGCCCGTGGCGCGTTGCAGCTGACCCTGCGCTTTGACGACACCCGCGGCTACGCCCACAGCGCGGTCGTCACGAGGTACCCCTCAGGCGCCACCGGCACCTCGTGGACGTGGCAGCCCAGCTTCGGCGGCTCGATGGAGACCTGCCCCAAGCCCATGTCGGTGCGGGTCCTCCCCAAGCGGGACCGCGTCGTCATGATCATGCCCCGGTGCAAGCGACCGGCGGCGCGCTATCTCGTGCTGGAGAGCTCACGCCCCGACGCCGACAGCGCCGACAGGATCGACCTCGACGGCCGCATCGGCGCTACCTGACATCGGGTTCTCGGCGTATCGTGGGGCGATGGAGACCCCCGGTACCGTCCGTCCCGCCGCGAGCGTCGAACCGGCGCAGTGGTTGATGTCGGACGCCCTCGACGACTGGAGCGAGACCGTCCGCTGGGGCCCGCGCGGCTTCGAGGTGTACGCTCGCGTCGACTTCGACGCGCGGGACGGGCACGACGACGAGGCCGATCCCGAACGCCTCCTGACCGCTCTGCTGCCGACGCTCGCCGACCACACCTCGACCCCGGACGAGTGCTTCGCGGCCGTCTGGGAGGGCCGGTCCGGCCCGGACACCCCACTCCTCGAGGCTCCCGTCGTCGATCTGCCGGAAAGACGGATGTTCCTCTTCGAGGTCGCCTCACGCGATCTGCGCGACGTGCCGGCCCTCGCGTGGTCGGGCGACGATCTCGTCGATCACGGACCGGCGCCGGACCTGGCTTGGCCCGCGGACCGCGCCTGGCTCGTCGCCTGGGACGTCGACGAGGCGCTCGCCTTCACCATCGCCTGCAGCGAGCGGGCGTACGCAGCCCTGACCGCCGCCCTGCCCGACCGGGTGCGGCGCGCGCAGCGGGGCGACCCCGAGCCGCTGTACGCGCCCGGTGGCCACGGCGAGCCCATCGACCCGCGGGCGCTCGGCGAGCCGGTACCTGCCGGGGACCCGGGCTTCATGCGCTACGCCGGCCTCGGTCTGCTCGGCGGCTTCGGCATCGGTGGCCTGAGCGACGGCGGCTGATCCCCGACGGGTTTGCATTGCGCGCAACCGGCGCAGGAATCAGGCATGCCACTCGTACGCATCGACATGCAGAAGGGCCGCTCCCCCGAGCAGGTCCGTGAGATCGCCGACGTCGTGCAGCAGGTGATGGAGGACGTCTTCGCCGCCCCGCCCGGCGACCGCTACCAGGTGGTCACCCAGCACGAGGTCGGCGAGATCATCTTCGGTGACACCGGGTTGGGCCTGGACCGCACCGACGAGGTGATGCTGATCCAGGTCTTCCAGCAGGGGCGTGACACCTCGCAGAAGGAGTCGCTCTACGCCACGCTCGCCGACCGGCTCGGCAAGGTCGGCGTACGCCCGGAGGACCTCGTCGTCTCCGTGAACGCCAACGAGCAGGCCGACTGGTCCTTCGGCATGGGTCGCGCGCAGTTCCTCACCGGCGAGCTCTGACCCAGACTGCATGTAACCCCATGTTCTCGCTGCTTCGCGCGGCCCCGGCGGCGCGCGGAGCAACCACAACATGGGGTTACATGCCGGAGAGCGCCGGCGACGGCGGACCGAGAGGTCACATGTTGTAGTTCGGGGCCTCCGCGACCATCTGCACGTCGTGCGGGTGGCTCTCCTTCAGCGATGCCTGCGTGATGCGGACGAAGCGGCCCTTGTCCTGCAGCTCCGGCACCGTGCGGGCCCCGACGTAGAACATCGACTGCGTCAGACCACCCACGAGCTGGTGGACGACCGCCGAGAGCGGGCCGCGGTAGGCGACCTTGCCCTCGATGCCCTCGGGCACGAGCTTGTCGTCGCTGTCGACCTCGGCCTGGAAGTAGCGGTCCTTGGAGTAGGACTTCTTGCCCCGGCTGCTCATCGCCCCCAGCGAGCCCATGCCGCGGTAGGCCTTGAACTGCTTGCCGTTGACGAACACCAGGTCGCCCGGCGACTCCTCGCACCCGGCCAGCAGCGACCCGACCATCACCGAGTCCGCCCCGGCCACCAGCGCCTTCGCGATGTCGCCGGAGTGCTGGAGCCCGCCGTCGGCGATCACGGGCACACCGGCCGGCTTGCAGGCGAGGGAGGCGTCGTACACGGCGGTCACCTGCGGCGCGCCCACACCGGTGACGATGCGGGTGGTGCAGATCGAGCCCGGCCCGACGCCGACCTTCACGGCATCGGCGCCGGCGTCGACGAACGCCTGGGCCCCGGCCCGGGTCGCGACGTTGCCGCCGATGACCTGCACGTGCTTCGTCGCCGGGTCGGACTTCAGGCGCTCCACCATCTCCAGCAGCAGGCGTACGTGCCCGTGCGCGGTGTCCGCGACCAGCACGTCGACGCCCGCCTCGATCAGGGTGCCGGCGCGCTCCCACGCGTCGCCGAAGTAGCCGATCGCCGCACCGACCATCAGGCGACCGTCGGCGTCCTTGGAGGCCTTCGGGAACTGCTCGCTCTTGACGAAGTCCTTCACGGTGATCAGGCCCACGAGACGGTCGTCGTCGTCGACCAGCGGCAGCCGCTCCCGCTTGTGGCGGCGCAGCAGCGTCGTGGCCTCCTCACGGCTGATGCCCGCCCGGCCGGTCACCAGCGGCATCGGCGTCATGACCTCGTCGACCTTCGTGGTCGACCACTCCGCGACCGGCGTGAAGCGCAGGTCGCGGTTCGTGCAGATGCCCAGCAGCCGCATGTCGCCGTCGACGACGGGCAGTCCGGAGACGCGGTACTCGCCGCAGATCTCGTCCAGCTGCTCCAGCGTCGCGTCCGGGCCGATGACGACCGGGTTGGAGATGATGCCGGTCTGGGTGCGCTTGACCAGGTCGACCTGGTAGGCCTGGTCCTCGGTGGACAGGTTGCGGTGCAGCACCCCGAGCCCGCCCTCGCGGGCCATCGCGATCGCCATGCGCGACTCGGTCACGGTGTCCATCGCGGCGCTCGCGAGCGGCGTACGCAACGTCAGCTCACGCGTCAGCCGGGTGGTGGTGTCGATGTCGGTCGGCGCCAGGTCGGACTCGCCCGGCAGCAGCAGCACGTCGTCGTAGGTCAGGCCCATCGCCGCGAACTTGTCGGGCACGCCCACCGCGCCGCCGTCGTCGTCGTTGCCAGTCCTCGCAGCCATGCGCCCAGTCTAGGTCCGTCCCGAGGGGTGCGGCGGCGGGCCGCGCGTCGCCCTCGTCACCCTGCTGCGGGTCTCCGGGGGGTGTCTCGCGGCTGCCTCAGGAGGCGGCTCGCGGTGAGCCCGGCGTACGCGGCCCCCGCAGCGCCGAGACCCGCGCCAACGGCAGGCGTACGACCAGCTCCTCGTCCTGCACGCTGATGCGACCCGAGAGCCCGGTGCCGAGAACCATCGGCAGCACCGCGGGGTGCTGCGCCTCCGCCCGCAGCACCAGCTCGCCCGCCCCGCGCGCCTTGCCGAGGCCCGCGGCCTGACGCAGCAGCATGCTCCCGATCCCGCGCCGTCGCCATGCCGCGTCGACCGAGACCGACAGGCCGAGGCTGTTCTCGCCGTGGGACCGGTCCTCCCCCACGGCCCCGTGCAGCTGCGCCCGGCCGACCACGTGCCCGTCGACGTGCGCGACCACCAGGTCCTCCCCGCGCGTGCTCAGCTTCGGCCGCCCCGTCGCCTCGCCCGGCACGACGGATGCGGGCCGACGGCTGCGCGAGAGGGCCTCGTCGGCCAGGGCGGCCAGCGCCGCCGCGCGCGCGTGCTCGGACTGCGTGAAGGGCGCCGGCCGCCTGACCTGCACCAGCACTCCCCCCACGGCCATCTCGATCACGTCGAGGTCGGCGTCACCGTGCTCGGCCGCCTCGACGACGTCGAGGTCGGCGTCGAAGAGCTCCGTGGCGATCTCCGTGAAGCGCCGAGGGTCGGCCACGAGCCGGCGGGCGGCGTGCAGGTAGCGCACCGGCTGGTCCATCAGCGCCGCGTCCGAGCACGGAGCCACCGCCGCGTCCCGAGCACCCGACCGCTGCAGCAGCTCGACGACGTCCTCGGACGTCCACTCGTTCGGCGCCCCGAGAACGAGCTCGTCGGTCACCTGCGTCCCACCGGGGAAGACCTGCAGCGCCACGATGTTGACCTCGGCCGCGCCGCAGGTCTCGGCCAGGCGCGCGAGCGCCCCCGGGCGGTCCTCCAGCGTCACGCGTACTCGCCACATCATGGGGCGAGCGTGCCGAGGCTGTGTTCCAGGTCATGTGCGCGCGTGTAACGGCCGGGTGAACGCCTCGCCCGGGCTCGGTCGGCCCGGTGTCAGGCGTGATGGACGACCGGGCAGCCCAGCGTCGCGGGTCGGTGCGTGCCGAGTCCCTCGATGTCGTAGCCGTGCGGGTAGCTCCGCGACCCCGGCAGGTCGGCGAACCGGAACGAGGAGGTGCGCGGGGCGGTGCGACGCACGTACGCGGACCGCGCCCGCAGCGCCGCCCGCGCGGCCCGTCGCTCCCACGCCGCCGGGTGCGGGTAGCCGAACGCGTCGAGGAGCGGGCCGTCCATCAGCGCGTACGAGAACCGCTTCACCGCCGCGCTCGGCGCGAGGTGATTGGGCGGAAAGGTGCACATCAGCTCCAGCGTCGCGTCGGCGACGGCCCGGGCACCCGGGTCGTAGGCGAAGTGCTGCCTCTCGTACGCATCCATCAGCTCCCCGAAATCCCGCCAGCCGTCCGGGATGCCGCGGATGCCCATGTGCTCACCCAGGTCGGTGTAGTAGGTGGACGCCGCGACCTTCTCCGCCTCGGTCATGGGCCGCCAGGCGTGGTCGTCCATCCAGCGGATCGGCACCGTCACGAACGTGGAGAGCACGTAGAGCATGTCGTCGTCGGCGATGTCGTACATGGCGTGCATCTGGTTGATCCGCTTCACCGCGCGCCGCCCGGGTCCGGGCCCGAGCCCGTGGGCCATCACCTCGTCGAGCAACAGGCCGGTGTCGTCGTAGCGCTTCTGCACGCGCTCGGTGAACTCCCCCGTCGCGGCCAGCAACGAACCGATCGACGGCACCGCGTACGTGCGGAACAGCGCGAAGCTCAACGCCTGGTTGGTGTCCCAGGGCAGCTCGTGCAGGGCGCTGATGCGGTAGATCTCGTGCGCGTCCTGCACCGGGTCGAGCGTCGCGATGCGCCTAAGCCAGAAGTCGCGTTCCATTCATTGACAGTAACGCTGTCAGCGTCGCCCGTCGATACCTCGATCGGACTCAGCCTCGACATCGACTGGCGACCCCTTCCCGTGACCGGCGACCTCACGTCACGGGTCTCCAGCATTCTCGAGGGGTCGGCAGTCGGCTGATGCCGGCGCCGAGGCCCCCCGCTGTGGATAAGTCGTCTCGCCGCCTTCGTGGCACACCGAGGATGCATGCATGCACGAAGAGTCGACGTTCGCCGCGATAACTCTCCAGTCTCGCGCCGCCCTGCTGACAGCCGGCCACACGGAGAGCGAGCTCCGGCGCCGCCGAGGACCCTCCGGCGACCTCGTCGTGGTCGGCCGGGGGTTCTTCGTCGAGCGCGACACGTGGGCCACGCTCTCCCGAGGCGAGCAGCACCGGCTGCGCACGGCCGCAGCCCTTCGCCGCGCGAACGACTCCACGGCCTCGAGTCACGGAAGTGCAGCCACCATGAGAGATCTCGCGACTCTGCGGAAGAGCATCGAGACGGTGCATCTCACGCGGCCCGGCTCCAGCACGGTGAAAAGGTGCTCGGGCCATCTCGTGCACGGTGGTCGACTCGAGGACGACGAGGTGACTCTCGTGCAGGGTCTCCGCACGACGACACCAGGCCGCACGGTCGCCGACATCGCGCGCTGCGACGGTCTGCTCGCCGGGCTGGTCGTCGCCGATCAGGCGCTTCGCTCCGGGATGGAACCCGTCGATCTCGCCGAGGCACTCGCTCGACAGCGTGGGCTGCCGGGCACCGCGTGCTTCGACCGGCTGCTCCGCCAGGCCGACGCGGGTGCGGAGAACCCGGGTGAGACCCTCGCCCGCGCTCTTGTCACCGAGGTGACTGCAGCACTGGGCATCCCCTCCCCGGAGACGCAGTTCGAGATACGGGGCTCGCGCACCGCGTATGCCGATCTGCGTGTGGGGCGCCTGCTGATCGAGTTCGACGGTCGATGGAAGTACGCCCGCGACCGACCCTTCGGCGACTGTCGCCCCGTCGACGACGTCCTCTGGGACGAGAAGCGACGCGAGGACTGGCTGCGAGAACAGGGCTTCGTGGTCATCCGCCTCACGTGGGGCGATGTGTGGGGCGCCGGGCGAGCAGCTGCACGTCGTCGCATCCACCACGCGATCGTGAAGCACTCGGGGCTGCTCCACGCGGCCTGATGTGCTCCGTCGCGCGCTGCCGTCCCGCTCGCGCGACTGACGACCCCCGACAGCGGGTCGCCAGGGACCTCGAGCGGTCGCCGGCCACCGGACGCAGACGAGCCCCCACCCGCTGAGGCGGGTGGGGGCTCGTGAGGGTGGATCAGTGGCCGTGACCGTGGCCGTGACCGCCGGCGGCGGCCTCGTCCTCGTCCTCCGGCTTGTCGACGACCAGCGTCTCGGTCGTCAGCAGCAGGCCGGCGATCGAGGCGGCGTTGACCAGCGCGGAGCGGGTCACCTTGACCGGGTCGAGGATGCCCTGGGCGAGCAGGTCGCCGTACTCGCCGGTGGCGGCGTTGAAGCCGTGCCCGGCGCCGCCCTCGCGGACCTTGGAGACCACGACGTAGCCCTGGTCGCCACCGTTCTCGGCGATCCAGCGCAGCGGCTCGGCGACGGACTCACGCACGATGCGTACGCCGACCGCCTCGTCACCGGAGAGGCCGAGGCCGTCCTCGAGGGAGGCGGCCGCGTGCACGATGGCTGAGCCGCCACCGGGCACGATGCCCTCCTCGATCGCGGCGCGCGTCGCGGAGACGGCGTCCTCGATGCGGTGCTTCTTCTCCTTGAGCTCCACCTCGGTGGCGGCGCCGACCTTGATGACGCAGACGCCGCCGGCCAGCTTGGCCAGGCGCTCCTGCAGCTTCTCGCGGTCCCAGTCGGAGTCGGACTTCTCGATCTCGGCCTTGATCTGGTTCACGCGGCCCGAGACCTCGGAGGCGTCACCGGCGCCCTCGACGATCGTGGTGTTGTCCTTGGTGACCACCACGCGACGGGCCTGACCCAGCACCTCGAGACCCACCTGGTCGAGCTTGAGGCCGACCTCGGGAGCGACGACCTGGCCGCCGGTGAGGACGGCGATGTCCTGCATCATCGCCTTGCGGCGGTCACCGAACGCGGGGCTCTTGACCGCGACGGCGTTGAAGGTGCCGCGGATCTTGTTGACGACCAGCGTCGAGAGAGCCTCGCCGTCGACGTCCTCGGCGAGGATGAAGAGCGGCTTGCCGGCCTGGATGACCTTCTCCAGCAGCGGCAGCAGGTCCGCGATCGCGGAGATCTTGCCCTGGTGCAGGAGGATGTAGGCGTCCTCGAGGACGGCCTCCATGTTCTCCGGGTCGGTGACGAAGTACGGCGAGAGGTAGCCCTTGTCGAACTGCATCCCCTCGGTGAACTCCAGCTCGGTGCCCATGGTGTTGGACTCCTCGACGGTGATCACGCCGTCCTTGCCGACCTTGTCGAAGGCCTCGGCCAGCAGGTCGCCGATGTGGCTGTCGCGGGAGGAGACGGTCGCGACGGCGGCCATGTCCTCACGGCTGTCGACGTCGCGGGCCGCGTCGCGCAGCGCGTTGCCGACGGCCTCGACGGCCTGGTCGATGCCGCGCTTGAGGCCCATCGGGTTGGCGCCGGCAGCGACGGCGCGCAGGCCCGAGTGGACCATCGCCTGCGCCAGCACGGTCGCGGTGGTGGTGCCGTCACCGGCGACGTCGTTGGTCTTGGTGGCGACCTCCTTCGCCAGCTGCGCGCCCATGTTCTCGAAGGGGTCGTCGAGCTCGACCTCACGGGCGACGGTCACACCGTCGTTGGTGATGGTCGGTGCGCCCCACTTCTTGTCGAGCACGACGTAGCGGCCCTTGGGGCCGAGGGTGACCTTGACGGCGTCGGCGAGCTTGTTGACGCCACGCTCGAGGGAGCGGCGTGCTTCCTCGTCGAACTCCAGGATCTTCGGCATCGGTGTTGATGCTCCTCACGTGTACGGGGGGTGGTGCTGGAACGGGGGTCGTCCGTGCGGGCACGGACGCGCGTCGACCCCGGCCCCCGGGAGCGGGCACCGGGGTCGACGCGGTGGTGAAGAAGTGCGGCTGGGTCAGCCGACGACCGCGAGCACGTCGCGGGCGGAGAGGATCAGGTAGTCCTGGCCGGAGTACTTGACCTCGGTGCCGCCGTACTTGGAGTAGATGACCTTGTCGCCGACGCTGACGTCGACCGGCACGCGGTTGCCCTTGTCGTCGATGCGGCCCGGGCCGACGGCGACGACCTCGCCCTCCTGGGGCTTCTCCTTGGCGGTGTCCGGGATGACCAGGCCGGAGGCGGTGGTCTCCTCGGCCTCGAGCGTCTGGACGACGATGCGGTCCTCGAGCGGCTTGATGTTGACCGACACGTTGTCGACCTCCATGTGTTGTGTACGTGGACGAGTGGTGGTCGCCACCGGTCTCGCCGCGCCGTCGCGGGGGTCGCGGGAGGGATGGCGGTTGGCAATCTCACCAGGAGAGTGCCAGGTCTGAACTTAGCACTCACTCATCCCGAGTGCCAAAGGGCCGCCTTCCCGCTCAGCGTGCTGGCCGCGCCAGGGTCAGTCCGGCCGCGAGCGGCATCAGCACCTGCCGCAACCGCTGCTCCCCGTGCAGCCACTCGTTGAACGAGGTCGGGTCCTGGGTGTTCTCCACGACCAGCAGGCCGCGGGGGCCGAGCAGCGTGCGGTCCAGGAGCGTACGCACCAGGACCCGCGCCCGCTCGGGCGTGAGCCCGCCCGGGACCTCGCCGAGGACGACGCGGACGAGGTCCACGGGCTCCAGCAGCTCCGCGAGCACCGCCTCGGGCCGGGAGGACACGACCCGCACCAGGTCGCCGTGACGGGCCTGCGCCAGCGCACGGCGCACCTCGCCGAGGGCGGCGGGGTGCGGCGCACAGGCCACGACCGAGCGCGAGGTCGCGAGGCTGCGGGCGGCGGTGGCGTCACCCTCGTACGCCTCGCCGATCGCCGTGGCCATCGCGAGCGCGGACGCGCCCGTGGCCAGCCCGAGGTCGAGCACGCGCCGTGCGGACCCGACGTGCACCAGGGTCGCGAGCAGCTCGGCCACCACGCGCGCGGGGGCGTCCTCGTGGGCCTGTCGTTCCACCTTCGCCAGGTCTCGTGAGCCGGGTGAGGTGTGGTCGCGGGCGTAGCGCTCACGCTCCTGCAGCTGAGCGGCCTCGACGACCATCGACCCTCCTGTCGGCGCGACCCCGAGCGGGGTCCGGTCACGACGGTGACAGACGCGGAGCGGGACCACCAGGCCGCGAAGGTCGTTTCCGTTGCGCGCTACCGAAACGTGTCAGGCTTGGCGTACGAGAGCGCTTGCGACGGCGAACATCGACGCCGTGTCCGAACCCGCTGCCCGTCCCATCGCCACCAGCACCGACTGCTCCGCGAAGGAGCAGTAGAGCCCGGCCTCGAGGAAGAAGGGATCACCCGCCGGGTCGATCCTGAAGTCGAAGAGCCCGTAGTGCCGGCAGCCCAACGCCTCGAAGGCCGCCAGGGCTGCCTGCTGCACGGCGGCGACCACGGGGTCCTCGGGTCCGGCCTCGACGATCCAGGCGTACGTCTCGTCCTTCGCCACCAGCTCCAACGACCCGTCCTCGGCGCGGCGCAGCTTGTCGGCCTCGTCGCGCACGGGCTTGGTCACGGCGTCGACGGCGTACTCCTCCAGCGGCAGCGCCACCGGACCGTCCGCGGTCTCCCACACCCCGCACCGCACCTCACGCCCCAGAGGCACGAACTGCTCGACGAGCACCTCCTCGTCCACCGCGAAGGCCCTGGCCAGAGCGGCCCGCAGCTCCGTGTCCCGCGAGGGACCGGCGCGCACCAGCGTGACCCCGGTCGAGTTGTCGGCCGAGGCCGGCTTCACCACCACGTCGCCCGCCAGGTCTGCGTCCTCCAGGATCTGGGACCCCTCCAGGGCCACCTCCTCGCGCCGCAGCAACCGGCCCACGGGCACGCGTACGCCACCGGCCGCCACGAGCGCGCGGGCCCGCTGCTTGTGGGCCCCGAGCGCCATGACCGTCGCCGTGTTGCCGACGAAGGGGATGCCCAGCAGGTCCAGGAGGGCGCGGTAGGTCGTCATCCCCGGCACGCAGAACATCTGCGGCAGCCCGAGGTCGACCTCGAGCCCGACGAGGTGCGTGAGCGCCTCACCCGTCCCGACCCGGGGCGCCGCGGCCAGCGCCGCGGGGCCGAGGTCGCGCGGGAACGACCACGCACCGTCCGGTTCGACGTGGGCGAGGAGGTGCTCGTACGCGAGCCCCGGCTGCGACAGCGTCGCGAGCGCGTCGCGGGCGTAGAGGAGCGAGAGGTCGGCGAGCTCGTCGGAGACCGCGGACCCGACCAGGTGCAGCACGCGCACCGGTCGACCGGCGCCGGTGTCAGTCACCCCCGGCCTCCACGAGCTTGCCGATGTTGACGTCGACCCGGATCCACCGGGTGCCCCGGCGCAGCGCGACCAGCAGCAGCGAGGCGATCTGCACGTGCGGCACCGTCAGGAACGGCATCGGGTCACGGGGGTCCAGCAACGCGTCCACGCCACCGGTGAGCACGCGCCACGCCTCCGCCGGCGTGCGTTGCCCCGTGACCAGGCGCCAGACCTCGTGCGCGAGCCAGTAGGTCGACGGCGCGGATGGGCCGGGTTCGAGCATCGGACGATCCCGCTCCAGGTACGCCGCCGCGAGCGCCTCGTCGTCGTGCCGGAACACCGTGATGGCCGAGTGCGTCCGCGGGTTGCACTCGATCGCCCGGGGCTCCCCGGCGGCGTCGAGCATGAAGTCGAAGGAGTACTGCCCGGTCAACCCGTGGACCCCCACGAACCGCGTCACCCACTCGCGCACCGCCGGCACGTCGACGTGGGTGTAGTTGACCTGGAACGCCGAGGACCAGCAGCACACGTACGCCTGGACGCGCCCCGCGACCGCCGTCGTGTGGGCACACAGCTCGGGCCCGGGCATCAGCTCCTGCACCACCCAAGGGCGGTCGGGCGAGACCTCGCGGTCGGCGGCGAAGACGTACGTCTGCTCCCTCGTCTCCCGTGGCAGCGGGGTGAGGTCGAGCCGGTGCACGGGGTCGTACGCGATCGACTTGAGCACGTAGCGCGCGCCGTCCGCGACCCGTGCCGCCCGCGCCGGGTCCTCGAGCGCCGCGAGGACCTCCTCGGCGCTGGTGACCCGCACCGAGTCGGGCACGGGCAGTCCGAGCTCGTCGGCCATCGCGGTGAAGGTGGCCTTGTCGTCCAGCGCGGCGATGGTCTCGGGCGCGCCGTGCACCACCCGGCAGAGGCCGGCGAGGCGCTCTCCGGCGACGGCGTCGTGGTAGCTGGCCACGGGACTGCACACCGGCACGTAGACGTCCACGCCCTCCTCGCGCACGACCGCCTCCAGGGCCTCCGCGTACGCCGGGTCGTCCGGTGCCGGCACGGTGCGGAACACGTCGACGGCGCGGGAGAAGCGGTGACCGCTCCAGCGGTACTTCTCCATCTCCACCAGCACCACCCGGTGGCCCGCGCCGTGGAACGTGCGCGCCAGCTGCAGCGCCTTGGTCATCTTGCCGCCGGATACCAGCACCGTGAGACGCTCCGGGCCGAGGTCGGGTGGACGATGCCGGGCCGCCGGGCGCACCAGCGCCGCGGCGAGGACGGCGGCGTCCACGGGCAGCGCGACGGTGAGCGCCGCGAGCATCCCGAGGCTGCGCAGACGGGCCGACGCCTTGCTCACCCGGCGCCCGTGCCGTCGCCCGTGCCCGCGACCATGCCGCGGTGCATCACGCGGTCCCCGACCACGGCGGAGTGGTCGGCCCGGTGCATCACCGCGCCGTTGTCCCACACCACGACGTCCCCCGGCGACCAGGCGTGCCGCAACAGGTTGTCCTCGCGCAGGGAGTGGTCCAGCAGCCGCCGTACGAGGTCGGCCGCGGCCTCGTCCTCCAGCCCGGACACGGCCGCGAGCCGCTGCGGCGTGGAGAGGAACAGCGTCTCCCGGCCGCTCACCGGGTGCCGCCGCAGCAGCGGGTGCTGCGCGGAGGTCTGCGCGTCCGGTCCGAGCTGCTCGGGGGTCAGCCCCGTCACCACGTGGGTGGCGGTGCGTCCCTGCACCTCCTCACGCAGCGCGGCCGGCAGGGTCGCGGCGGCGGCGTACTGGTCGCTGAAGAGCGTCGCGCCACCCTCGGCCGGCACCTGCACCGCGCGCAGCGCCGTGTACGCCGGCGGCACCGACACGTACGAGGTGTCGACGTGGAACCGGCTGCGTGGTGGCGTCGTGCGCCCGACGTTGGAGACGACGTTCAGGTCCGGGTGCCCGGGCACCGGTGTCTCGCCCACGGTGAACACGAGCTCGCCGAGCAGCCGCAGGAACGCGGTGAACTGGTCGTCGTCGAGGTCGTGCTGGTCGGGGACGACCAGCACGCCGTGCTCGGCCAGCAGGCTCCGTACCTCGGCGGCGAGAACCTCGTCGGCCTCGGCGAGGTCGACGCCGTTCAGTCTCGCCCCGAGCGGCTCGGTGGGCTGCACTCTCATCTCACTCACGCTCCCTCACGCGTCCGGCCGTCCGGTCGGTGGTGTCCGCCCAGCGCACCAGGGTCACGCCGTCACGCAACGGGACCAGCACCTGGCGTACGCGGGGCTCCTGCGCGAGCCAGGTGTTGAACGCGGCGACGGCCTCCCCGTTGTCGCTCACGGCTCCCGGCCCGGCCGCCCACGGTTCGCCCTGCATCAGGGTGTTGTCGACGACCAGCAGGCCGTCGCGGGCGAGCAGACCCTCGTCGAGGAGCGTCTCGACGTACGCCCGGTAGCCGCGCTTGTCGGCGTCGAGGAAGACGAGGTCGAAGACGCGACCGTCCGACGCGAGCGCGGCGAGCGTGTCTCCGGCAGGCCCGACACGCACGTCGACACGGTCGCCGGCGCCGGCTCCGGCGAAGCACTCCGCGGCGAACGCGGCCACGCCGGGGTCGAGCTCGCAGGCCACGACCGAACCGTCCTCGGGGAGCGCCTGCGCCATCGCCAGTGCGGCGTAGCCGGTGAACATGCCGATCTCCAGCACCTCGACCGCACCCGTCACCGCGACCAGCGTGGCCAGCAGCTCACCCTCGACGTGGCCGGAGAGCATCTCGGCCTCGACCGCGACGCGGGCGTCGACGCGCTCGGCCGTCCAGTCGTGGTCGACCGTGCGCCGCGCCAGCGCTGCGAGGTCCGGGGACTCCGGCGTGGTGCAGGCGACGAGGTAGGGGTCCAGCCCCCCGGCGAGACGTGTCGCGTGCTCCAGCCCGACGACCAGGTCGTCTAGCAGGCCGGTGACCTCCGCGCGGGCCGCGTCGCGCTCGGGTGAGGCCCCGGCCCGGGCGAGCGACGCGGCCGCCGCCCGGGCCTTGCCCGTCAACGTCCCGAGCTGCTGGTCGAGCAGACCGACCGGGGTGACCGGGCGGGTGCCCGTCGTCGTCACGCCACCGACTCGCCGACTCCGGCGGAGTCGGAACCGTCGATGAAGGCCTGCACGCCGCCACCCCCGCGCGGGTAGGACGCGACCCGCTCACGGTGCACCTCCAGGGTGCGGACGAGCTCCTCGACGGTGACGTCGTTGAGGAACGTGCACTCCCCGATCGGGTCCGGCACCGCGGCGCGCAGCTTGCCGTCGCGGGTCTGCAGGATCGCGTCGTTGGCGCGCTCGAGCAGCTCCGGCGTCAGGTGCGCCGAGTCCAGCGCGAGGCCCAGACCGCTCATCAGCGCGAAGATGCGGTCGCGGTCGCCCGCCCCGATCAGCCCGCGCTCCTCGGCCAGCGTCACCGAGAACGCCATGTCGATGTTGATGGCGTGACCGTGGAAGAACGGCACGTCGGGGCTCAGCTCGAGGATCGGGCTCCAGGTGTGGCCGAAGGCGATGACCCGGTCGAGGTCGAGCTCCTGCAGGTTCGGCGTCTCGAGCTCGAGCATGCGGCGTACGGAGTCGTAGGTGATCGCGTCGGCGACGTCGCGCAGCTCGGGACGGGATCCCTCGACGCGTCCGAAGCGGGACTCCAGCAGCTCCTCGCCGTACTTCTCGAGCAGGTCGAAGGTGGCGCTGTCACCGACGGTGGTGATCTTGATGAGCTCGGCCATGCCGTTGCGCACCTGGTCGGTGGGAAGGGTCCGCAGGAAGTCGAAGTCCATGAGGACCTTCGAGCTGGCGTGGAAGGCACCGAGCCGGTTCTTGTACTTGCCGTGGTTGACCGCGACCTTGATCGAGACCGAGGCGTCGATGAGGCCGATCAGGGTGGTGGGGATGCGGATGTAGTGCGTCGACCGACGGAACGCCGCGCACGCGAAGCCCGCGACATCGGTCGCGAGACCGCCACCGACCACCAGCACCGGCTCCTTGCGGACCAGCCCGAACTCCGCGAAGGCGTCGACGATGCTCTCGACGGTCTCCCAGGTCTTCGTCGTCTCGTCGATCTCGAGCCGGAACACCGTCAGGTCGATGCCGTGGTGCTCGAAGTAGGCGCGGGCAGCCTCACCGTGCAGGTCGTCGACGACGTCGTCGACCACCATGAGGCAGCGACCCCAGTCGCGGTAGCAGTCGGCCAGGGCAGTGTTGGCCGGGTCGTAGACGCCGTCGACGAAGTCGAGGGAGTAGTCGACCTCGTGCAGCGCGTGCACGTGCATCGAGGTGGGGGTCGCCGTCAGCGTCGAGGACGCCGTGCCGGGCGCGAAGGGCTGCGCCTCGGTGCGTACGTGCGTCTCGGTGGGGGCCTGGTCGGCGGTCTGGTCCGGGCGTACGGGCGTGCTGGTCATGGGTGGCCTCTCAGGTTCTCGGTCAGCTCTGGGTCAGCCCTCGCAGGGCGTGGAGGTCGAGGTGGTCGAGCACGCTGCTTGCGCCCGGGAATTGGTGGTCCGCGGTGTTCTGGTTCGGGAAGGCGGCACAGACGATGCCCGCAGCGACCGCTGCGGAGACGCCACCGGCATTGTCCTCGACGGCCACGGCGTCGGACGAGCCGGCTCCGAGCCGCTCGAGTGCCTGCGTGTACGCGGCCGGGTCCGGCTTGCCCTCGCCGTCGACGGTCTCGCGGTCGAGCACGAGGTCGAAGGAGTCGCGGTCGAGGTGCGCCGAGACCGCGGTGAGGAGCGCCTCGACGTTCTCCGGTGACGTCGTGGTGACCAGGGCGACCTGGTGGTTGCCCTCGCGGGCTTCGCGCACCGTCCGTACCACGCCCGACCGGGGTTCGAGATCGGTGCCGGCCAGCGCCTGCTGGAACAGGCGTGACTTCGTGGCGTGCACGGCGTCGGCGTCGACGGACTCGCCGCGGTCCTCCGCGTACGCCGCGATGCGGTCGCGACCGCCGTTGCTGGTGAGCATGCGGCGGTACTCGTCCTGGTCCCAGCTCCAGTCCAGGCCGTGCTCGGCGAAGGCGTCGTTGAACGCGTGACGCTGCATCTCGGAGGTGTCGGCGATCGTGCTGATGGAGCCGAAGAGAACTGCGGTCATGAGTGGGGTCCTTGCCTGGGGAGTGGGTGCGGGATGTGTGCGGGGCCGTCCCGGCCGTGCCCCGCCGCCCGGCGTTTCATCCGGGTGACCAGCTCGGCGCGCGCATCCCGCGCGTGTCGCGCCGTCTGCGTCGACGGCGCCGACCCGGCGCCGGCACAGCGCCCACACAGCGTCCACGCGGCGTCCACGCGGCGTCCACGCGGCGTCCACGCGGCGTCCACGCGGCGGAGAAGACGGCGTGGGGGCTGGGAGGATCGGGGGGTGGACGTCGAGACGCTGGCCTGGTTGCGCACGCCGGACGGGGCTGCCGCGCTGGCCGAGGCCCGGGCCGGCCTGACCGGCGGTGCGGACGACCTCGCGGTGGCGACCGCGCTCCGACGCCGGTACGAGCCGCAGCAGGCGGCGGCCGCTCTCACCCAGGTGCAGCTGCGTACGCGCGCGGTCGAGAAGTTCGGGGCCGACGCCGCGCGGATGTGGTTCACCGCCGAGGCGCTCGAGCAAGCCACCCGCGGCGCCGTCGCCGCCCACCGGGCCACCCGCTTGGCGCTGGCGGCGCGCGCTGCCGGCGCGACCTGGTCGCTGGTCGACCTCGGCTGCGGCGTTGGTGGCGACCTGGTCGCGGCGGCGCGAGCCGGGCTCGTCGTCGCCGGCGTCGACCGCGACCCCGTACGCGTCGCCTGCGCCGCCGCCACCCTGCAGGACCTGGCGCTACCCGGCGCCGTCACGGTGGCCGACGCCGAGCAGGTCGACGTGGGGCGCTTCGACGTCGCCCTGTGCGACCCCGCGCGGCGCGACGGCACCGGACGCACCTGGTCGCCCGACGCGTGGAGCCCCCCGTGGTCGTTCGTCCAGCGGCTCCTCACCGGCACCGCGGTCGTCAAGGCCGCCCCCGGCCTGCCGCACGACGCGGTGCCCGACGGCGTCGAGGCCG
This sequence comes from Nocardioidaceae bacterium, assembly GCA_018672315.1. Classification (NCBI taxonomy): domain Bacteria; kingdom Bacillati; phylum Actinomycetota; class Actinomycetes; order Propionibacteriales; family Nocardioidaceae; species Nocardioidaceae bacterium. The sequence goes on from CP076053.1 coordinate 1,052,774, forward strand.
AGTTCGTCAGCGACGGCGGCTCGCTCAAGGAGGCGGCGCTGTGGTCCGGGCCGCTGGCGACCTGTCGGCGGCGAGCGACGGTGCTCGGCGACCACGTCCCCGCGACGCTGACCGACGCCGACGACCCGGGACCCGAGGCGGTCGGCACCGGGCCGGTGGGAGCGTTCCTGCTCGAGCCTGACGACGCCGTCGTACGCGCCGGATTGGTGACCGCGCTGGCCGCGGCTGCCGGAGGCCGACTCGTGGACCCCCACCTCGCCTACGTCACGGCCGAGGCCCCGGTCGTCTCTTCGCTGGCGCGCAGCTACCGCGTCCGCGAGGAGGTGCCCTTCCGGGAGAAGGCGCTGCGGGCCGCGCTGCGCGAGCGCGGGATCGGGCGGCTGTCGATCAAGAAGCGTGGCGTGCAGGTCACGCCCGAGCAGCTGCGTCCTCGCCTCGCGCTGCGTGGGGACGCCGAGGCCACCCTCGTGCTGGCACGGACGCCCCAGGGGGCGCGGGCGTTCCTGGTCGACCCCGTCGATCCCCGGCATGCCGTGGACGCCGGCTGAGCAAGCGATGGCGGTCGATACCGCAGGACTGTGGTCCCGGACGGTAAAAATCGCCGCGCTCCCCTCGACCCTTCCTTCCCGGTTGCCCACCATGGGACGACGACCGGTCCGGGAGGACCGACAACCGAGGGGGAAACCATGAGGGTACGACGCATCTCGTCACTCGCCGTCGCGGCGGTCACGACGCTGGCGATGGTGGGGACAGCAGCACCTGCCTCGGCCGAGGGGGCCGACGACGCCGTGCTGGACGACACGTCCACCACGACCGACACCGGGGACGGTGAGGCGACCGGGGACGGTGAGGACACCGGCGACGAGTCCGAGGCATGCGACACGGCTGCGGTCGCGGCGGCGAAGGCCGCATCCATGGATGCGCGTCGCGCCTTCACGTCCCTGCGCGGGCCGGTCGCCCAGGTCGCCAAGGAGCAGCGCCGGGACGCGCGGCGAGGCTTCGCGGACGCACGGCAGGCCGTGAAGGACGCGCGCGCCGAGGTGCGCGAGGCCCGTCGCGCCGGGACGTCGGCGGGCGGGCCCGGCGGCCGTGGCCCGGCGGCGGACGTCCCGCGGGGTGGCAGGCCGACCATGGCGGTCGAGGCCGAGGACGGGTCCCAGGACGAGGTCCTGACGCTCGAGGACGCGCTCGAGGCCTTCCGGACGGCGCGCGAGGAGATGCGTGAGGTCCGGATGACGCTCAAGGCCGACCGGCGCGAGCTGATCGTGCTGGTCAAGCAGCAGCGGCGTGAGCTCAAGGCGGAGTGGGACGAGCTGAAGTCGACCTGGAAGCAGCTGCAGGATGCCTGCGACGACGATCCCGAGGTCGAGGAGCCCGAGGTCGAGGAGCCCGAGGTCGAGATCCCGTCCTGAGCGGGCGAGACCTCTCAGCAGCCCCGGTCCACCCCGGTCACGCGGACCGGCAGCGAGCCGGGCGCCTCACGGCCGAGGAGCACCTGCACGACCGCGCGCATGGCCCCGGTGGTGTCGCCGTACGCGGCGATCTTCACCGGCGCCGTGCTCGACCCCAGGGCCCACGGGCTGTCGGTGGCGACGACGACGTCGCCCGAGACCGGTCCGCCGCGGTAGCCGGTCACCGCGACGCGGGTCGCATCCGGAGGCGGTGGTGTCGTGGCCGGGCGACCGTCGCCCCGTGCAGGTCCGCGGCGCCGAGGCGCAGCCGGAGGCGGCTCGACCACGTCGACACCGTAGGTGCGGAACGCCGAGCCCAGCCGTGCCACGTCGTCCGCGGGGCCGGTGAGCAGCACCCGGTCGCCCACGTGGCGTACGCCGCACCTCCCCGCGACCTGGGTGACGGCCGCCCGGGAGAGCCGCCACGAGGCCCCACGCGCGCTGCCCGGCGGGCGCGGGCCGGTGGTGTCGCGCGCCTCCCGGGTCAGCGCCCGCTGGTGCAGCATCAGCGCCCCCTGCCTGGCGGCAGCCTGCTGCAGTCGGCGCAACGGGAGGGCTCCGGAGCGTACGGCGGCCACGATCCCGTCGCGCGCCAGCCGGGGTGAGGGGGGCATCACCAGCATGTCGACCCCGGCTCGCAGGGCCCGCACCGCCGGTCGCGACGAGCCCGCGGTGCGGGTCACGGCGGCCATGTCGAGCGCGTCGCTGACCACCAGACCACCGAACCCGAGCCGGTCACGGAGCAGTCCGCTGACGACGGGGCGCGAGAGCGAGGAGGGCGTACGCGGGTCGACGGCGCGCACGTCGAGGTGACCGACCATGACCGCCGGGGCCCCCGCGGCGATGCCGGCACGGAACGGCGCGAGATCGATGCGCCGCAGCCCGCTCAGCGGGCGGTCGAGCACGGGCAACGTGACGTGGCTGTCCGCCGGGGCCGACCCGTGGCCGGGGAAGTGCTTCAGCACGGGCACGACGCCGGCGTCGAGGAAGCCCCTGCCCGCCGCGGTCACCGCACGGGACGCGCGCTGCGCGAACTCCGAGGCCGACCGCGACCCGATGGTCGGGTCACCGGGACCCGCCGTCACGTCCGCCACCGGGGCGAAGTCGGCGGTCAGGCCGAGCCAGGCGAGCTCCCGGGCGCTGCCGCGGGCTGCGGCCCTGGTGACCCGGTCGCGGTCGGCCGCACCGGCGGACATGAACGTCGGGAAGCGGGTCAGGTCGTCCTGCAGCCGCTCGACCAGGCCGCCCTCCTGGTCCACCGAGACCCACAACGGCCACGGTCGGTCCACGCCGCGGCGCAGTGTCCGCAGCTCGTTCCGCAGCGCGCGGCTCGCGCCGACGTTCTGGTCGAAGACGATCACCCCACCCAGGTGCAGGTCACGCACCAGGGCCGTGGGCGCCGTACGCCCCGGGTAGTCGGCCACGATGACCTGGCCGGCGAGGTCGCGCAACGGCATCGCGCGGACCAGACGCACCGCGCGCTCGATCTGCGCGGCGGAGGGCCCCCACCCGGTGGTGATGCCGAGCATCGGGTCGCGACGCGGCTCGGCGGATTCGGGCCCACCGCCCCCGGCACCGGTGTCCACGGCGGGGGGCGGTGCGGACTCGTCGTCGAGCAGCACGCACCCGCCCGCGGGCACCAACGCCAGCACGGTGACCGCGGCCGAGACGGCACGCCTCGTCCTGCTCCGCCCTCGTGCCACGGCCCCATCCTCACCGGCTGGGCCGGCGCACCCAAACCCGCGACGGGGTGTCGCGCCGACCTCAGCCGTCGAGGCAGCGCCCATCAACCTCAGCCGTCGAGGTTGTGCTGCTCCTCGCCGATGCTGGTGTCCGGACCGTGCCCGGTGTGCACGACGGTCTCCGGCGGCAGCGCGAACAGCTTGGCCCGGATCGACTCCTTGATCAGGTCCTCGTCGCTGAATGAGCGACCCGTCGCCCCGGGTCCACCCTGGAACAGGGTGTCGCCGGAGAACACGCAGCCCAGGTCGTGCACGTACAGGCACACCGCGCCCGGCGCGTGACCGGGCGTGTGCAGCACCTGCACCGAGGCGCCCGCGACCTTGATGGACTGCCCGTCCTCGAGGTCCGCGTCCCATCGCTCGTCGGGGTGGGTGAGGTCCCACACCTCCGCGTCGGCCGGGTGCAGCAGGATCGGCGCACCGACGGTGCGCTTGAGCTCCGGCGCGACGCGTACGTGGTCGTCGTGCGCGTGGGTGCACACGATCGCCTTGACCGTACGACCGCCCACCGCCCGCACGATCGCCGCGGCGTCGTGCGGAGCGTCGATGACGATGCACTCGTCGTCGTCGCCCAGGATCCACACGTTGTTGTCGACCTCGTGGGTCTCACCGTCGAGGCTGAAGGTGCCCGAGGTGACGGTGTGGTCGACCCGCAGGCCCATGCCGGCGCTCACAGGACCACCACCGAACGCAGCACGTCGCCGCCGTGCATCTTGTCGAAGGCCGCCTCGATCGCGTCGAGCTCGATCTCCTCGGTCACGAACTTGTCCAGGTCCAGGCGTCCTTGCTGGTAGAGGTCGACCAGCATCGGGAAGTCGCGCTCGGGCAGGCAGTCGCCGTACCAGCTGGACTTCAGCGCCCCGCCACGCCCGAAGACGTCGAGCAGCGGCATGTCGGGCACCTTCATGTCGGGAGTCGGCACCCCGACGAGCACGAGCACACCCGCCAGGTCGCGCAGGTAGAACCCCTGCTTCCAGGTCTCCGGGCGACCGACCGCCTCGATGACGACGTCGGCGCCCTCGGCGCCCTCGTAGAGCTCGCCGCAGATCTCCTTGACCCGCGACTCGACGTCCTCCTCCTTGCTGTTGAGCGTGTGGGTGGCGCCGAGGTCCTTGGCGTGGGCGAGCTTGCGGTCGTCGATGTCGATGGCGATGACCGGGGACGCCCCGGCAAGCACGGCGCCGGCAATCGCACCGTTGCCGACACCACCGCACCCGATGACCGCGACGGACTTGCCGCGGCCGGCGTTGCCGGTGTTGATGGCGGCGCCGATGCCGGACATGACGCCGCAGCCCAGCAGACCGACCGCGGCGGGGCGGGCGGACTCGTCGACCTTCGTGCACTGCCCCGCGGCCACCAGCGTCTTCTCGGCGAAGGCGCCGATGCCCAGCGCGGGCGACAGCTCGGTGCCGTCCTCGAGCGTCATCTTCTGCTCGGCGTTGTGGGTCGCGAAGCAGTAGTGCAGGTCGCCGCGCTTGCAGGCGCGGCACTCACCGCACACCGCACGCCAGTTCAGCACCACGAAGTCGCCGGGGGCGACGTCGGTGACGCCCTCGCCGACGGCCTCGACGATGCCGGCCGCCTCGTGTCCGAGGAGGAAGGGGAACTCGTCGCTGATGCCGCCCTCGCGGTAGTGCAGGTCGGTGTGGCAGACCCCGCACGTCTGGATCTGCACCACCGCCTCGCCCGGACCCGGGTCCGGCACGTTGATGGTGACGACCTCGACCGGGGCGCCCTTCGACATGGCGACGACGGCCTTGACCTGCTGCGGCACTTCTGCCTCCTGCGTGTGGTGGGTGGTGGCCCGCCTCACACTAGCCACGCATACGGCAGCGCAGGAAGCCCGGCGGCGTCAGCCGTCGCCGGGCAGCCGTGACGCGAGCTGTCGCAGCAGCCCTCGCTGCTCACGCAGGATCGCGCGCTGCTCGTTGATGGCCACTCCCACGAGCAGACAGATGGTCACCAGCAGCAGCGCGAAACCGATCACGAGCCACACCAGGGCCGCGTCGGCCTCGACGATCGCGAGCGTCGCTGCCAGCACCAGCACGCCCGTCGCGCCGGTGATCCACGCGATGTTCTGCAGTCCACCATCGGGTTCGGCTCGCGGCGCCGAGCCGGGCGTCAGCCGTGCCGCGGCCGCCGGCACCCTGGGGCGTGAGGCTCTCTCGTTCTCACTCATCGGGTCAGCGTACGGCCGGTATCAGTCGTTGTGGATGTCCGTCACGGGCATGGCGGAGTCGGCGGGCAGGTCCAGCGGACTGGGTGCGAGACCACGCGCGACCACCTCCGCTCCGAGGGCGGCGACCATCGCCCCGTTGTCGGTGCACAGGCCGGGGCGTGGCACGCGTACGCGCAGCCCGGCGGCCTCGGCGCGCTCGGTCGCCATCGCCCGCAGTCGCGAGTTCGCCGCGACGCCGCCGCCGATCAGCAGGTGGTCGATGCCGCGGGCGGTGGCCGCGGCGACGGCCTTGCGGGTGAGCACGTCGCAGACAGCCTCCTGGAAGGACGCCGCGACATCGGCGACCGGCACCGGTTCGCCCTCGCGCTCGCGGGCCTCGACCCAGCGGGCCACGGCGGTCTTCAGGCCCGAGAAGGAGAAGTCGAACTCGTGCCGCTCCAGGTCGCGGCGCGAGGTGAGGCCGCGCGGGAAGTCGATCGTCACGGTGCCCTCGCGTGCCGCCCGGTCGATGTAGGGGCCTCCGGGGAACGGCAGCCCGAGCAGCCTCGCCACCTTGTCGAACGCCTCGCCGGCCGCGTCGTCGATCGTGGCGCCCATCGGGTCGATGTCGCGGGTGACGTCGTTGACGTGCAGCAGCGAGGAGTGCCCGCCCGAGACGAGCATCGCCAGGCACGGCTCGGGCAGCGGACCGTGCTCGAGCTGGTCCACCGCGACATGGCTGGCGAGGTGGTTCACCCCGTGCAGCGGCTTGCCGAGCCCCAGGGCCAGCGCCTTCGCGGCGGCCACCCCGACCAGCAGGGCACCGGCGAGACCGGGACCGCTGGTGACCGCCACGGCGTCGAGGTCTGCGAGGCGTACGCCCGCCTCCTCGCACGCCCGCTCGATGGTCGGCACCATCGCGTCCAGGTGCGCCCGGGAGGCGACCTCGGGGACGACCCCGCCGAAGCGGGCGTGCTCATCGACGCTGGAGGCGACCGCGTCGGCGAGCAGCGTGCGCCCGCGCACGACGCCCACCCCGGTCTCGTCGCACGAGGTCTCGATGCCGAGCACCAGCGGGCCGTCGGGCTGCGTCATCGTGTCCCTCCTGCCACGTTCGCCTCGTGCAGCGTCAGCTGCATGACGAGCGCGTCGGCACCGTCGCGGTAGTAGCCGGCCCGGCGGGCGATCGGGACGAAGCCCGCAGCGGCGTACGTCGCCTCCGCCGCGGCGTTGGCCGCGGAGACCTCCAGCAGCACCCGCTCCACCGTCGCAGGCAGCGCCGCGATGCCCACGCCGAGCACGGACGCCCCGATCCCCCGCCGTCGACGGTCGGGATGGACGGCGAGACGCAGGAGGTCGGCGACCTCACCGTTCACGGCCAGGTCGACCCAGGCGACCGAGCGGTCGTCGTCGGGGAGCAGCAAGACGACTCTCCCGGTGGCCGGCGCGAGCTCCTCGGCCACCTGGTCGGCCGTCCACGCCTCGCGGCCCATCGTGGCGGACTCCAGCGCTCCCAGCGCCGTCGCGTCGGCGGGGACGGCGGCGCGCAGACCGGGCAGGCTCACGAGACCAGCTTCCGGGCGTGGGAGGCGACCGCGTCGGGACGGCGCAGGTAGAGGGGGTCCGGCGCGGTGCGCGGTGCCAGGCCCTCGACGACGACCCGGGCGAGCCAGCCCGCCGACGGGCGCTGCGGTCCCCCGGCGTCGAGGAGGTCGTCGGGGTAGAGCGCCGGACCGGCGCCGACGCACGGCACCGTACGCAGCTCCTCGGGCAGGTCTGCCGGCCGCGCCACCGACGGGTCGCCCTCGCGACGGCCCTGCGCGTCGTACACCGCGTGGTAGACCTCCTTGCGCCGCGCGTCGGTGGCCACGAGGAAGCGGCCGCGCACCGTTCCCTCCGCCTGCGCCTGCGCGGCGAGCACGTCGAGCGAGCACACGCCGTACGCCTCGATGCCGAGCACCGCTGCCAGGGTGCGGGCGGTGACCAGGCCGACGCGCAGCCCGGTGAAGGGGCCGGGCCCGGTGCCGACCGCGATCCCCGCCAGGTCGGTGCGTACGACGCCCGCGGTGGTCATCACCTGCTCCAGCAGCGGCGCCAGCAGCTCGCCGTGACGCATCGGGGTGTCCGCGACGGCCTCGGCGAGCACCTCGCCGCTGCCCTCGCCCGCCTCCTCGACGCGGCCGCTGTGGACGGCAGCGGTCACCAGCGCGGTCGAGGTGTCGAGAGCGAGCAGCACGACGGGAAGGCTATGCGAGGGAGTCAGGCCGGTGGCCGGCGCACGGGCTCCTCGACCGGCTGCGCGTCCTCGATCGATCGGACCAGTGCCGCGAGGCCCGCCCCGATCCACCGGTCGCCCACAGGGTTGATGCGGAAGCGTCGCGGCTCGTCGTCGAAGGTCTCCTCGGCGGTGAGGTCGACCGCGTCCGGGTGGTCCTCGGTGGGCCCGAGGCGCCCCTCCGCCGACGGTGCGCTGGGCGTCGAGCCTCGGTGTGCGTGGGGGCGGGTGTCCCCGCGCCACCGGGTGATCGATATCTCCAGCCGGGCGTCGGCGAGGTCCTCGGCGACGCCCTCCCCCCACTCCACGACCGTGACGGCCTCGTCGAATCGGGTGTCGAGGTCGAGGTCGTCGAGCTCGGGGGCACCACCGAGCCGGTACGCGTCGACGTGCACCAGGGACGGACCGTCGCCGGACGCGCGGTGCTCCCGGGAGATCACGAAGGTGGGCGAGGTGACCTGTCCGCGTACGCGCAGCCCCTCCCCGAGACCCTGGGTGAAGGTCGTCTTGCCGGCCCCCAGGTCGCCGGTGAGGATCACCAGGTCGCCCGGCAGCAGCCGCCAGGCGAGCCGACGGCCGAGGCGGCGGGTCTCCTCCGCGGTGTGGGTCGTGACCTCCACGGCGAACAGCCTGGTCATCGACAGGAAGGGCCCCGTACGCCCCGTGACGTTGTAGAGCTGACGCCGCCAGAACGCGACCGTCTGCGGGAGGTCCGCGCGGGCCACGATGTGCATGCCCTCGTAGCCGTTCAGGCGTGCGTGCGAGGCGGCGGCCCGGGTCAACCGCCCCGCCACACCGCCGCCCTGGACACCCGGGTGCACCGAGACCCGCTCGAGGCTCAGCAGACGGCCGTGGTCGTTGAAGAGCAGCGCCCCGACCGTGCGGCCGTCCTGCCGCGCGATGAGACCGCCGGACTCGTCCAGCCGCGCGCGCACCACCTCGAGTCCCTCGACCAGCGCCGGCGGGGGCGGGTCGACAGCCGGACGCGCGGAGAACGCGGCGCGGATGACCTCGAAGACCTCCTCGGCGTCCGCCGACGTCGCGGCGAGCACCTCGATGGGAGGGGGCGGCGCGGGTGTCACGACCCCGAGCCGTCCGACCTGTCACGGCGCTTGCGTCGGCGTAGGCGGTCCCGCCACGTCGTCGCATCGTGCTCACCGCGCTCCACGGCCGCCAGGAGGTCGTCCAGGGCCCGGTCGACGGTGTGCTCCCGCTCCATGATCACCATGTGGCCCGCCCCGTCGACCTCGACGAGCTCGGCCCACGGCATCATCTCGGCGAGCGTGCGACTGTGCTCGATGCTGGTGAGCTTGTCGTCGGTGCCGCAGATGATCGAGGTCGGCACCTCCGAGAGAGCGTCCAGCACGTCGTACTTGTCGAGGTCTCCGAAGTTCGGGAAGAACGAGGAGATGACGTCGAACGTCGTCTGCCCGATCATGTCGTCGACGTAGTCGAGCACCTCGGTCGACACATCGGAGCCGAAGGCGTAGTGGTCGGTGATGACGCGTTGCACCGGGGAGCCGGTCTTGCGCAGCACGTCGACGAACCGCGAGCCCCGGGCGAGCGTGGCCACCCCCTGGTCCGCGACCTTCGAGGTCAGCCGGCGGGGCAGCCACGGCACGACGATCTTGCTGGGGGTGAGGCCCCCGGCCGTGGTGCTGATGAGAGCCACCCCCTTCACGACCGGGCCGAAGGCCTCGGGGTGCTCCTCCGCGTACGCCATGATCGACATGCCGCCCATCGAGTGGCCCACCAGCACGACCGGCTGGTCCGGGGCGGCGTGCTGCAGGACCCGGTGCAGGTCGTCGCCGAGCTGGTCGATCGTCGCGTTCTCGTCCTCGGAGCTGTCCGAGCGACCGTGGGAGCGCTGGTCGTAGAGCACGACCCGGTGGCGCCCGCGCAGGTGAGCGCGCTGGTAGTGCCAGCAGTCCAGGTTGAGCACGTAGCCGTGCACGAGGACGACGGTGGGGCCGGTCGCCGCCTCGTCGGGCTCGTCGATCTCGACGTGCAGGCCGACACCGTCGCTCGCCACCACCGTGCTGACCTCACCACGCAGCGACCCGAGGTCCTCGACGTGCCCCTCGCGGGCGGCGATGCGCCGGCTCTGCCGGGCCACGCCGCCCACCGCGACACCGACGCCGGCGACGCCGAGTGCTGCCAGTCCGCCGGCGATCCGGCCGCGGGCGCTCATGAGTCCTCCTCGCTGTCGATGAACCGGCGGGCGAGACGTCCGCCCATGCCGGTCAGGATCTCGTAGTCGATCGTGCCGGCGGCCACCGCCCAGTCGTGGGCACTCGGTGCGCCGGTCGCGGGGTCGCCGAAGAGCACGACCTCGTCCCCGGGCGCCGCGTGCAGGTCGGCGACGTCGAGCACCACCTGGTCCATGCACACGCGGCCCAGCACCGTGCGCTGCTCGTCGGCGACCAGCATGGGCACCGGCGCCGGGCCATGACGTGGCACGCCGTCGGCGTACCCGACGGGCACCAGGCCGACGGTGGTCGGCTCCTCGAGCACGTGCGTGTGCCCGTAGGAGACCCCGTCGCCCGCCTCAGCTCTCTTGGTCAGCGCGAGCCTGCTGCGCACGGTCATCGCGGGCCGCAGTCCGAGATCCTCCGAGGTCGCCACGGCGGGGGCCGGCGCACGCCCATAGATCGCGATGCCGCAGCGCACGAGGTCGTACCGCAACGACGGGTGGTGCAGCGTGCCGGCGGAGTTCGCGAGGTGGCGTACGCGGGGCTCCAGCCCGACGTCACGAGCGAGGGTGCACGCCTCCTCGAAGGCCGCGTGCTGCGCCGCGTTGGCCGGGTGCCCGGGCTCGTCGGCGCACGCCAGGTGCGACCACAGGCCGACGACGTCGACCAGGCCGGCATCCTGCGCCGAGCGGCAGGCCTCGAAGAGCTCGCGCCACCAGCGCCGCGCCTCGCCTCCGCGCGTCAGGCCCGTGTCGACCTTGATGTGGATGCGCGCGGGGACGCCGACAGCCTCGACCGCCTGGACCGTCGACCGCAGCTCGGACCTGCTGTAGACCGCGACGTCGATGCCCGTCTCGACCGCGGGCGACCGTTCGACGTGACGTGGGATCAGCCACGCGAGCAGCGGGCCCTCATCGCCCGCCTCCCGCAGGGCGATCGCCTCGCCGAGCGTGGCGACACCGATCCACTCCGCCCCCGCCTGTCGGGCGGCAGCGGCGACCTCGGCCATGCCGTGGCCGTAGCCGTCGGCCTTCACCACCACCATCAGCGGGACCCCGGCGACCTGTCGAAGCAGGCGTACGTTGTGCCTCACCGCCGCGAGATCCACGACGATCTCGCCAGGGGCGTAGGCGGGGTCGAGGCCGGGCATGGAGGTCATCCTCCCAGGTCGCGTGCCCTCGGGTGGGGTGGCGGCGGCCACGCGGGCCGCCTGTCCGTCAGGCCAGCCGGCGCAGCACCGTACGGATGCCCGGCACGAGGTCGCCGGCGACCAGCGGGCCGGCAGGCGAGCGCCGCCGGGAGATCTCCGCGGCCCGTCCGTGGACCCAGGCCCCGACCGAGCCCGCGTCGAAGGGGTCGAGCCCGGCGGCGAGCAGCGCACCGACGAGTCCGGCCAGCACGTCGCCGGAGCCCGCGGTCGCCAGCCACGGGGTGCCGGTAGTATTGACCCGCACGGCTCCGTCGGGGCGGGCGACGAGCGTACGAGGGCCCTTCAGCAGCACCGTGCAGTCGAAGGTCTCGGCCGCCCGGCGGGCGTGGGCCAGCGGCTCGGCCTCGACCTCCGCGCGCTCCACGCCCAGCAGCGCGGCGAGCTCGCCCGCGTGGGGGGTCAGCACCGCCGGCACGCCGGGTGGACCGTCGAGGTGCGCGAGAGCGTCGGCGTCGATGCAGAGCGGCACCTCGTCGCCGCGTGCCTCCTCGAGCGCCTGTGCGGCGTCGGCGCCACCGCCGGAGCCGACCGTCCACGCCTGCACCCGACCGGCCCCGACGACCTCCGGGTGGTCCCGGTTCACCTCGTCGCGGGCGCCTCCGACGTAGCGCACCATGCCGGCCAGCCCGCAGCTCGCCCCGCCGACGCTGAGCACCGCCGCGCCCGGGAACTCCGCCGACCCGGTGCGTACGCCGATGACACCCCGCCCGTACTTCTGGTCGTGGCGTCCCGCGCGCGGGAGCAGGCGGCGGACGTCGTCGCGACCGAGCGCCGTCACCGGGGCCGCGGGTGTCTCGAGACCGATGTCGACGAGGCGCACCTGCCCGCACCGGCTCGCCGCGGGCTCCACGAGGTGGCAGGTCTTGTGCGTGCCGAACGTGACCGTGAGGTCGGCGTCGAGCACCGCCGCGGGATCGGGTGAGCCGTCGTCGTGCCGGGGGACGGTGCCCTCGTCCACGCCGAGCCCCGAGGGAAGGTCGACGGCGACCACGGGAGGCAGTCCGCCGTGCCTCTCACGCACCCCCGCGACGACGGCTCGTGCGTCCTCTCGCAACCCGCCCGTCGCACCGATGCCGACGATGCCGTCGACGAGCACGTGGGGCGTCCGGGTGGCTGCCGCCTGCTCGGTGACGCGACCCCCGGCAGCTCGCAGCGCCGCCAGGCCCTGCGCGTGAGCCTTGTCCGGCGAGAGCAGGAGCGCCTCCACCCCGACCCCGCGTCGGGCGAGCCAGGCACCCGCGAAGAGCGCGTCGCCGCCGTTGTCGCCGGACCCGACGAGCAGCAGCACCTGCCTGCCGTACGTGCCGCCCGCGCACTCGGTGAGGAACCGCGCGATCTCGTGCGCGAGGCCGGTGGCGGCGCGCTGCATCAAGGCGCCCTCGGGCAGGCGCTCCATCAGGTCGGACTCGGCGGCACGGACCTGCTCGACGGTGTGGGCATCACGCATGACCCCACCGTGCCCAGGGCTCTCCTCCGCGACTCACGTCGGGGTCGTGAGTCCACAGCCACCGTCTCTCGGCCGTGTTGGACTCACGACTCCGACCAGATGCACGGCCTGTGGATGAGTCGGCCGACCGTTGCCGCGTTGGACCCACACTCTCGGACATGAACCTCGGGCACTTGGTCGAACAGCAGGACGGCATCGTCGCCAGACGACAGCTTCGTGCGCTGGGCATCGACTCACGGGTCGTCGCTCGCCGGCTGAACAGTGGTCGGTGGGTTCGCGCCTCCAGTCAGGTCGTCTGCACCACCACGGGTCGACCCACGCGCGAGCAGCGCCGGTGGGGCGCCGTCCTGCACCCTCCCGAGCCGGCGCTCCTCACGGGTCTGGCTGCTCTCGAGGCACGCGGACTGCGCGGCTGGTCTCGCGAGTCGATCGACGTGCTCGTGCCCGCTCGCACGACTGTGCGCCCCGCCCCCTGGGCCCGTCATCGGCGCACCCGTCGGTCCCTCCACGACCTGGCGGACCACCGTTCGACCAACCCGGTGAGGCTCCACGCCGAGCTGACCGCCCTCGCCCCGCTGCGGCGAGCCGCCGACATCAGGGAGTGGCTGACGGATCTGGCGGGCGGCTCGCAGTCGGCAAACGAACGGGACGTGCTCATCCTCTGTCGCCGCCACGGTCTCGTCACGCCCCGCCGTCAGATCTCCCGCGCCGACGCCCACGGCGTCCGACGATGGACCGATTGCGAGTGGGAGCTGGCAGACGGGCGCACCCTCGTCCTCGAAGTCGACGGTCATCTCCATCGCGAGGCCCGGACGTGGCAGGTCGACATCAAGCGCACGCGCGGGCTGACCACGCAGGACCGGGTCATCGTGCGCTGCACGCCCTTCGAGGTCAGGCACGAGACGGGCGAACTCGCCGATGATCTGCGTCGACTTGGCGTCCCGATCATCGAGTCGTGAGTCCGACAGCACCGGAACCCGGCGTCGGCAGACTCACGACCCGGGTGGGTCAGGCCGACTCGACGACGACGTAGGCGGTCGCGATCCCTGCGTCGTGGCTCAACGACAGGTGCGTACGCGAGCCGCCCGCCCGTTCCAGCGCCTCCTGCACCGTGCCCCGCAGGGTGAACCGCGGCGCTCCCGAGGCTTCGAGGACCACCTCGCAGTCGTGCCACGCCATGCCCGCGGGAGCACCCAGAGCCTTCGCGAGCGCCTCCTTCGCGGCGAACCGCGCCGCCTGCGACTCGACGGCGAGCGCGCGCTCCGCGGGGGTCAGCACCCGCGCGGCGAGCTCGGGCGTACGCGCCAGGGCGCGCTCGAAGCGCGCCAGGTCGACGACGTCGACCCCGATGCCGACGATCACGCGCGGCTCACTCGACGGTGACCGACTTCGCGAGGTTGCGCGGCTGGTCGACGTCGTGACCCTTGACGGTGGCGAGCTCGCACGCGAAGAGCTGCAGCGGCACCACGGCCACGAGCGACTGCAGCAACGTGGGCACCCGCGGCAGACGGATGAAGGTGTCGGCGTACCGCTCGACGTCGACGTCGCCGTCCTGGGCCAGCACGATGGTGCGGGCGCCACGGGCGCGCACCTCCTGGATGGCCGAGATCATCTTGTCGTGCAGCTCGTCGCGACCCGGGGGCGGGACGATGCAGAAGACCGGCATGCCCTCGTCGATCAGGGCGATCGGTCCGTGCTTGAGCTCGCCGGCGGCGAAACCCTCGGCATGGATGTACGCCAGCTCCTTGAGCTTCAGGGCTCCCTCGAGGGCCACCGGGTAGCCGGAGTGCCTGCCGAGGAACAGCACGGTCTGCGCGTTCTCCAGCTCACGCGCGAGCTCGTAGACCGCCTCGGCGTCGTCGAGAACCGTCTGCAGGTGGTCCGGCATGCGCTGCAGCTGCTCGACCATCGAGGCGATCTCGTCGCCGTACAGGGTGCCGCGCACCTGCGCCAGGAACAGGCCCAGCAACGAGCAGGCCACCAGCTGGGTCAGGAAACCCTTCGTCGAGGCCACGCCGATCTCCGGCCCCGCGTGGGTGTAGATCACCGCGTCGGACTCGCGCGGGATCGTGGCTCCGTTGGTGTTGCAGATCGCCAGCACCCGCGCCCGCTGCTCCTTGGCGTGCCGGATCGCCATCAGGGTGTCGGCGGTCTCGCCGGACTGGCTGATGGCCACCACGAGCGTGTTGCGGGTCAGGATCGGGTCGCGGTAGCGGAACTCGTGGGCGAGCTCGACCTCGCACGGGATGCGCGTCCAGTGCTCGATCGCGTACTTCGCGACCAGACCCGCGTAGAAGGCGGTGCCGCACGCGGTGATGATGATCTTGTCGACGTCGCGCAGCTCCTCCTCGCTCATCCGGATCTCGTCGAGCTGCAGCCTGCCGCGGTTGTCGTGCCGCCCCAGCAACGAGTCCCCGACGCAGCGGGGCTGCTCGAAGATCTCCTTGCGCATGAACCAGTCGAAGCCGTCCTTCTCCGCCGCCGTGAGGTCCCAGTCGACCGAGTAGCGCGTGCCCTCGGCGGGCTTGCCCTCGAAGTCGGTGACCTCCACGGAGTCGGCGGTGATGGTGACGACCTGGTCCTGCCCCAGCTCCAGCGCCTCGGTGGTGTGCTCGATGAAGGCGGCCACGTCCGAGCCCAGGAAGTTCTCCCCGTCGCCCAGACCCACCACGAGCGGTGAGTTGCGACGGGCCGCCACCACCCGGCTCGGGTCCTGGGCATCGACCGCGACGAGGGTGAAGGCACCCCTCAGCCGCCGGCAGGCCGCCTGCATGGCCGTGGTGAGGTCACCGCTCTTCTCCAGCTCGACCTCGACGACGTGGCTCGCGACCTCGGTGTCGGTGTCGCTGAGCAGGTCGTGCCCCGCCGCCTCCAGCTCGGCGGTGAGGGCGGAGAAGTTCTCGATGATGCCGTTGTGCACGAGCGCGACCCGCTTGGTGTTGCCCAGGTGCGGGTGCGCGTTGTTGTCGGTCGGCGGCCCGTGGGTGGCCCACCGGGTGTGGCCGATGCCCGTCGTCGAGGCCGGCAGCGGCGCGGCGTCGAGGGCATCCACGAGGTTGGCCAGCTTGCCCGCACGCTTGTCGCAGGAGATCTCCCCGTCGGCAACGATCGCGACGCCCGCGGAGTCGTACCCGCGGTACTCCAGACGCCGCAACCCCCCGACGACGACGTCGCAGGCCTGCTTGCTGCCGACGTACCCCACGATTCCGCACATGGACCGGGATTCTAGGGCGCGTCGGGGCCGCCACGTCCCCGCCGGGCCCGGCGGGACCCCCACCGACGCCATGACGTGACGCGGACGTGACGCGGCGTACGGCGCCCTCCCCCCTCGGTGTGGAAAAGTCGCGCTCCATGAGCGAGACCCCCGGCTCCCGCGAGACCTCGCCGTACGTCGAGCTCGACCGCGCCGACTGGGCGAAGCTCGGCGACCGCACCGAGTCACCCCTGACGGCTGCGGAGATCGAGGCCCTCCAGGGCCTGGGCGACTCGCTCGACCTCGGCGAGGTCGAGCAGATCTACCTGCCGATCTCGGGACTGGTGAACCAGTACGTCGCCGCGGCCGGCGACCTGCACCGCGCCCAGGAGACGTTCCTGGAGCGACCCACCCCGCCGCGTACGCCCTTCGTGATCGGACTCGCCGGCTCGGTCGCGGTGGGCAAGTCCACGACCGCCCGGGTGCTGCAGCAGCTGCTCGGCCACGCGCCCGGTGACCCCTCGGTGCAGCTGGTGACCACGGACGGGTTCCTCCACCCCAACGCCGAGCTGGAGCGTCGCGGCCTGATGCAGCGCAAGGGGTTCCCGGAGAGCTACGACCGCAAGGCGCTGCTGCGTTTCGTCATCGACATCAAGTCCGGCCGCGACCGGGTCGAGGCACCCATCTACGACCACCTGACCTACGACGTGGTGCCCGACCGCACCGAGGTCATCGAGTCCCCCGACATCGTCATCATCGAGGGTCTCAACGTGCTCCAGCCAGCGCGGGTCCGCGACGACGGCCGGATGGGGCTGGCGCTGAGCGACTTCTTCGACTTCTCGATCTACGTGGACGCCGCGGCGGCCGACATCAAGCGGTGGTACACCGAGCGCTTCCTGCGGCTGCGCGAGACCGCCTTCCGCGACCCGGCGTCGTACTTCACCCGGTACGCCGAGCTCTCCGAGGCCGCCGCCTCCCAGTTGGCCGGCGAGATCTGGGACTCGATCAACGGCCCGAACCTGCGGGAGAACGTCGCACCGACCCGTGCCCGCGCCACCCTGGTGCTGCGCAAGGACGCCGACCACTCCGTGCGGTACGTGCGACTCCGCAAGCTCTGAGCCGTCGGGCGCGACGGACCGTCAGGGGCGCCGGCTGCCCTTCTCGTTCTCGCGCCACTCGCGCTCGAACGGCAGCCGCCACGCCCGCGGGGCGATCATCTGGTGCATCGCGTTGGGACCCCACGTGTCGGGACGGTAGCGGCGTACGGGCGGCGGGTCCTCCAGCAGAGAGGCGGACCGGTCCCACAACGTCTCGATGCCCTCGGAGGTCGTGAACAGCGTGTGGTCGCCGCGCAGGGCGTCGTGGATCAGCCGCTCGTACGCCTCCAGCGCCCACCGTGACGTGTCGGTCTCCTCCATCGCGAACTGCATCGACGCCTTCTCCAGCCGCATGCCCGGTCCGGGCCGCTTGCCGTAGAACGACAGCGACACCCGGGACTCGTCGGCGAGGTCGAAGGTCAGGTGGTCCGGCCCCTGCAGCCCGACGCCCGACCCCTGCGGGAACATCGAGCGCGGCGGCTCCTTGAAGGCGATCGAGATGATGCGGGCACCGTCGGCGAGCTTCTTGCCGGTGCGCAGGTAGAAGGGCACGCCGGCCCAGCGCCAGTTGTCGATCTCGACCTTGAGCGCCACGAAGGTCTCGGTGTCGGAGTCCTCGTCGACCCCGTCGAGGTCGCGGTAGCCGGAGTACTGCCCCCGCACCACGTTGGACGGGTCGATGGGCAGCATCGAGCGGAACACCTTGTTCTTCTCGTCGCTGATGGGGCCGGGGGCCAGGTCCGTCGGCGGCTCCATCGCCATGAACGCCATCACCTGGAACAGGTGGGTGACCACCATGTCGCGGTAGGCGCCCGTGTTCTCGTAGAAGTCGGCGCGCGTCTCCAGTCCCAGCGTCTCCGGCACGTCGATCTGCACGTGGTCGATGAACTGACGGTTCCAGATGGGTTCGAAGAGTCCGTTGGCGAACCGGAACGCCAGGATGTTCTGCGCCGCCTCCTTGCCCAGGAAGTGGTCGATGCGGAAGATCTGGTCCTCGTCGAAGACCTTGTGGAGCTCGTGGTTCAGCGACCGCGCCGAGGCGAGGTCGGTGCCGAACGGCTTCTCCATGACGATCCGACAGTTCTCGGCCAGCCCCGCCTCGTCGATGGCGCGCACCGCCGAGAGGGCCGCCTTGGGCGGGACCGAGAGGTAGTGCAGTCGCGAGATGTCCTTGCCGGAGTCGGCGAGCGCCTTCTCCTGCTGCAGCACGGCCTCGCGCAGCCCCTCGGGGCCGCCGTCGTGGGCCGCGTACGAGAGCCGTTCGGCGAACTCCTCCCACGTCGCGGTGTCCGTGGCGTGGCCGCCGTACTCCCGGCAGGCCTCGGCCGCGAGACGACGGAAGCCGTCGTCGTCGAGGTCCTCCAGGGACGTGCCCACGATGCGGGTGTCGTCGAGCAGCCCGGCCTCGTGCAGGTGCAGCAGCCCGGGGAGCAGCTTGCGCTGAGCCAGGTCACCGGCCGCGCCGAACAGCACGACCACGTGCGCCTTGGAGCGGGGGCTGTTCGGGTCCGGTTCCTTGGCCATGCCGTCAGGCTACGACGGTCGCATGACGACGGTGTTGCGTACGCGGCGCCTCGAGGGCGCCGGACCTCACAGCGCCAGCCGGACGCGGACCACGTCGGCCAGGTCGTCCGCGACCTGCTGCGCGCGCTGCTGCGTGGGCGCCTCGACCATGACGCGTACGAGCTGCTCGGTGCCGCTGGGCCGGAGCAGCACCCGCCCCTCCAAGCCGAGCTCCGCCTCGGCCGCTGCGACGGCTGCGGCGAGCTGGTCGTCGTGCACACGGGCCTTGTCGACGCCCGAGACGTTGACGAGCACCTGCGGCAGCCGGGTCATCACGGCGGCGAGGTCGGCGAGGTCGCGTCCGGTGGCGGCCATGCGGTGCAGCACGTGCAGCGCGGTGAGCAGACCGTCGCCCGTCGTGGCGTGACGTCGCATGATGACGTGGCCGGACTGCTCGCCCCCGAGGGTGAATCCCTCGGCCTTCATGGCCTCGAGCACGTAGCGGTCGCCGACCTTGGTGCGGCGGACATCGATGCCCTCGCGCTCCATCGCCTGCCCGAAGCCGAGGTTGCTCATCACGGTGGCGACGACCGTGTCGTCGGCGAGCGTGCCGGCGTCTCGCATGGCCAGCGCGAGGATCGCCATGATCTGGTCGCCGTCGACCACGCGGCCGGAGGCGTCCACGGCCAGGCACCGGTCCGCGTCGCCGTCGACGGCGAACCCGGCGTCGGCACCGTGCGCGACCACGGCGGCCTGGAGCGACTCCAGATGCGTCGACCCGCAGGCCTCGTTGATGTTGAGGCCGGTGGGGTCGGCGTGGATCGCGACGACCTCGGCCCCGGCCTCCCGCAGGCACAACGGCCCCGCCTCGTACGCCGCGCCCTCGGCGCAGTCGAGCACGACCTTCAGACCGGCCAGGGGCTTCGCGGCGCCGTCACCGAGGGTGGACACGAGGTGGGCGCAGTAGTCCTCCAGCGCGGTGTCGTGGCGGCGTACCGTGCCGACGTCTCGGCCGGTGGGCCGGTCCCAGTGCTCGCGCAGGCGGGCCTCGATCTGCTGCTCGATGGCGTCGTCGAGCTTCACACCGCCTGCGGAGAGGAACTTGATGCCGTTGTCGGGCATCGGGTTGTGGCTGGCCGAGAGCATGACGCCGAGGTCGGCGCCGAGATGGCCGGTGAGGTAGGCCAGCCCAGGCGTCGGCACGACACCGGCGAGCTTGACGTCGACACCGGCCGAGGCGAGACCCGCGACGACGGCCGCCTCCAGGAACTCACCGGAGATCCGGGTGTCGCGGCCGACGACCGCGACGGGGCGGTGACCCTCGAACGCACCACGATCCCCCAGGACGTGGGCTGCGGCGACGGAGAGGTCGACGGTCAGCTCGGCGGTGAGGTCGCCGTTCGCCAGACCGCGGACTCCGTCGGTGCCGAAGAGCCGTGCCATGGGGGATCGTGGGTCGCGTACGCGTCGGGCGGGGGCGGTGGCCGCCCCCGCTCGGATCAGCGCTTCGAGAACTGGGGCGCCTTGCGGGCCTTCTTCAGACCGGCCTTCTTGCGCTCGATGGCGCGGGCGTCACGGGTGAGCAGCCCGGCCGACTTCAGCGTCGGGCGGTTGCCCTCGACGTCGATCGCGTTCAGCGCACGGGCCACGCCGAGGCGCAGCGCACCCGCCTGGCCGGTGATGCCGCCGCCGGAGATGCGGGCGATGACGTCGAAGCGGCCGTCGACACCGAGCGCGGTGAAGGGCTCGCGCACGACCTGCTGGTGCAGCTTGTTGGGGAAGTAGCTCTCCAGGGAGCGGCCGTTGAGGGTCCACTCGCCGGTGCCGGGAACGATGCGTACGCGGGCGACGGCCTCCTTGCGGCGGCCGGTGGCCGCGCCGGGGGCGATCGTCGCGGGACGCTCGGGAGCGTCGGCGGACGGCGAGCTCTCCGAGCTGTAGGCGACGCCCTGCTCGTTGGTCTCGTAGGTCTCCTCGACCTCGGTGGTGCTCTCAGACAAGACAGATCCTCACTGATGGTTCTGGGCGGGTGTGCGAGACGTCGACGGACGCCCGGGTGCGCGCGTGGCGCTTACTGCGCGACCTGGGTGATCTCGAAGGGCTTGACCTGCTGCGCGGCGTGCGGGTGGTCGGGACCCGCGTACACCTTGAGCTTCTTGATCTGCGCACGGGAGAGACGGTTCTTCGGGAGCATGCCCCACACCGCCTTCTCGATGACGCCGCGGGCGTCCTTGGCCAGGGCGTCGCCGATGGCGGTGGTGGTGAGGCCGCCCGGGAAGCCGGAGTGGCGGTAGGTCATCTTGGTCTGCGCCTTGTCGCCGGCCAGGCCGACCTTCTCCGCGTTGACCACGACGACGAAGTCGCCGGAGTCCATGTGCGGGGCGTAGGTCGGCTTGTGCTTGCCGCGCAGGAGGGTCGCGACCTCGACGGCGAGCCGGCCGAGGCGGACGTCGGTGGCGTCGATGACGTGCCACTCGCGCTGGATGTCAGCGGGCTTGGGGCTGTACGTACGCACGGGTGCAGGCCTCACGATCGATCGGTGGTGTGACGAAGTCTCTGGTGGTCGCCGCGCGGGACGAGTCGTGGTGACTCAGCGCGACTCGCCACGTCGAGGTGGCAGCGGCTGTCGGCGCACACTCGACAGAGGTGCACTCAGCGACTCTGAATCGTAGCCCGCCCCGTGGAGTGCGGTCAAAACGAGGCTGCGGCATGCTGAGCGGTGCGGTTACCGCCCTGCTCGGGGGGAACGGGTGACCCGGAGCCAACCCTTGCACGTCGAGCGCCCCCAGGGCAGTAGGAGAGCACCGTGGCCGAGGAGTCCAGCAAGGACAGCCTGACGATCCGTGACAACCGGACCGGGCGCGAGTACGAGATCCAGATCGCCGACAACGCGATCAAGGCCGCCGATCTCGGCCAGATCACCGTGGTCGACGGCGAGGAGGGCCTCAAGACGTACGACCCGGGCTTCAAGAACACCGCGTCGTGCCGGTCCGAGGTCACCTACATCGACGGCGAGAAGGGCGTCCTGGAGTACCGCGGCTACCCGATCGAGCAGCTCGCGGAGAAGTCCACGTTCCTCGAGGTCTCCTACCTCCTGCTCAACGGCACCCTGCCGAGCAAGGAGGAGTACGACACCTGGGTGCACGAGATCACGTACCACACGTTCGTGCACGAGAACATCCGCACGTTCATGGAGGGCTTCCGCTACGACGCCCACCCGATGGGGATGCTGCAGGCCTCCGTCGGGGCGCTCTCGACGTTCTACCCCGACGCCAAGGACATCAAGGACCCAGACAACCGGCACCTGCAGATCGTCCGCATGATCGCGAAGATGCCGACGCTGGGCGCCTGGTCGTTCCGTCACAACCAGGGCAAGCCGTACGTCTATCCCGACAACGACCTCGACTACTCCACGAACTTCCTCTCGATGCTGTTCAAGATGTCGGAGTCGAAGTACGAGACCGACCCGCGGCTGACCAAGGCGCTCGAGACCCTGCTGATCCTGCACGCCGACCACGAGCAGAACTGCTCGGCCAACGCCGTGCGTGCGGTCGGCTCCAGCAACGTCGACCCGTACTCCGCGGTCTCCGCCGGCGTCTCCGCCCTGTACGGCCCGCTGCACGGCGGCGCGAACCAGGCGGTGCTGGAGATGCTGCAGCGCATCGGTGACAAGAGCCAGGTCGGCGACTTCATCAAGGGCGTGAAGAACGGCGACGAACGCCTGATGGGCTTCGGCCACCGGGTCTACAAGAACTACGACCCGCGCGCCCGCATCATCAAGGCCGCCGCCGACGACGTCTTCGAGGTCACCGGCACCAACCCGCTGCTCGACATTGCCCTGGAGCTGGAGAAGATCGCCCTCGAGGACGACTACTTCGTCGACCGCAAGCTCTACCCGAACGTCGACTTCTACTCCGGCCTCATCTACGAGGCCTTCGGGTTCCCGCCCGAGCTGTTCACCGTGCTCTTCGCGATCGGGCGTACGCCGGGCTGGCTCGCCCAGTGGCTCGAGCAGGTGCAGGACCCCGACCAGAAGATCGCGCGTCCCAAGCAGGTCTACGTCGGCGACCACGACCTGACCTTCACCCCGCGTGAGGAGCGCTGGGCCTGACCCGGCGGTCCTCGCGGCGATCGCATCGTCCGTACGGCACCGACGCCCTCGTCCCGGTTCGGGGCGGGGGCGTCGTGCTTGGATGAGGCCGTGGTCGTCCGCCGTACGCGCCGTCGCGCAGCCCGCCCCGCGGGGCCGCCGACGTCTGCCGCCTCACCGCTGCCGGCGACGCCCGAGCCGACGGACGACGCCTCGGCCGAGGCGGCCGCTAGAGTCCGGGCCATGACCGAGCAGGCTGCGGAGACACCGGTTCCGGGGACGCCCGAGCACGCTCGGCCTGCTGAGGACGCTCGGCCCGTCGGAGACGCTCAGCCCGGGGAAGATGACATGGCGCTGGCCGCCCGGGCGCGCGAGGCCCTGAACCCGGTCGAGGAGGACGACGCCGAGGCACCTGCCCGCCCGGTCTACGTGCTCGTCGACGGCGAGAACATCGACGCCACCCTCGGCACCTCGATCCTCGGCCACCGTCCCGCTCCCGGCGAGCGCCCGCGGTGGGACCGCCTGATGAAGTACGTCGAGCGGTCCTTCGGCACCGAGGTCACCGGTCTGTTCTTCCTCGCTGCCAACGGCGAGCTCCCGATGTCGTTCGTGCAGGCGCTGCTCGCCATGGACTGGCGTCCGGTGCCCCTGTCCGGCGACCCCGGTCAGAAGGTCGTCGACATCGCCATCATCCGCACGATGGAGACGCTGCGCGAGCGCGAGGGCGACGTCGTCCTTGTCTCGGGAGACGGCGACTTCCTCGAGGGCATGGGCGAGCTCGTCGACGGCGAGCGGCGTCTGGCCGTCATCGGCTTCACCGAGTTCCGCAACGCCGGGTTCAACGACCTCAAGGCCCGGGGCGTCGAGCTCATCGACCTCGAGTACGACGTGCAGGCGTTCCGCACCCCGCTGCCCCGTGTGCGGATCATCCCGATCGACGAGTTCGACCCGACGCAGTTCATCTGAGGAACCGATCGCGGCTCTCGAACGTCACACCGGCATGGTCGCGACGAGGAGAAGAATGGCGATCGCGACGATCGTCCTGCTCATCGCAGGGCTCGCCGGCGTCGCAGCGATGTTCCTGCGCGGCGAGGCGCTGCGCTGGAACAAGCCGGCGACGCTCTCGGCGGACGGCACCCTGCTCACCCTCGTCGCGACCGGCGGCGCCTGCGCGGATCGCACGACGGTCGACGTCGACGAGGGGCCCGACCGGGTCGTCGTCACGGTCCGGCAGCTGTCCCTCGCCGGCGCGTGCAGCGACGTAGGAGTGCCGGTGCAGGTGGTCGCCGAGCTGGAGGCGCCGCTCGGACAGCGCGAACTCGTCGACGGATACTGCGAGCAGTCTGCGCGGGCGCGCGTCACCGGGTGCCGAGGGACCGCGCCCATGGTGCAGCGCGAGCCGGCCGACTGAGGGCTGGCACTGGCGGTTCAGGCCTGCGCGACCCGTCCGAGCCAGACGTACGCCTCGTTGTGGCTGCGCATTCTCACGACGGTCAGCCCCGGCCGGCGCGCCAGGTAGTCAGCAAGCTGGCCGGCCACCAAGGGCTGCGTACGCCACGCCCACCGCACGATGTGGTCGCGATCGGTCAGGAAGCGGTGCAGCGGCGTACGCGGGTCGACCAGTCTCACTCGTCCGCGGCGCGCGCCTCGAGCACCCGGAAGCCCTTGGCGCTCGCGAGCCGCTCTGTCGGGTAGCCCTGCTCGGTCAACCAGTCGGCGAGCGAGTCCGCGCCGAGGTTCTTGCCGACGACCATGACCATCCGGCCCCCGGGTCGCAGTCGGGGGAGCCACTGCAGCAGCAGGTCGTGCAGCGCCTGCTTGCCGATGCGGATCGGCGGGTTGCTCCAGATCTCGTCGTACGTGCGCCCGGGGTCGACGTCGTCCGGCAGCGCGACCTCGAGGCGGTCGGCGACACCGATCGCCTCGGCGTTCTCACGCGTCAGGGCGAGGGCCCGCTCGTTCACGTCGACGGCGGTGACCCGGGCGTCGGGCACCGCGACGGCGACGGCGAGTGCGATGACGCCGTAGCCGCAGCCCAGGTCCAGCACCTCGGCGGCACCCTCGGGCGGCTGCACCTCACGCAGCAGGACGGCGGTGCCCGAGTCCAGGCGACCCTGGGAGAAGACACCGGAGCCCGAGGTCAGCTCCAGCCACGTGCCCCAGACGTTGGCGCGAACCGGCACGCGCTTGAACGGCGCCCGGGGGTCGGCCGTGAAGTAGTGGTCCTCGGTCTCACCGGACACGGTCGGGTTCTCCTCGCTCACGAGCCCATCGTGCCGCACGCCCGGGGGCCGTCCACGCGCGGCGGCTGCGCGGGCGCGCGTACACCACCGAGGACGGGAGTCCACCCACCCGCGAGGGTCGTTATGCCCTTTTCGTCACGGGGACGTTCTGTGTTCGACGCCATCGGCCGCACCTCCCGGCCGCCACGCACCAGCGAAGGAGCGCCATGTCCTCCACGTCCCGGACCCCCGACCACGAGACCGCCGACGCCGCGATCCCCGGCGCCCCCACGCCCGAGACGCCTCCCGTCGCCGAGCCGAGCCGACCCGCCGAGGGCGGCTTCGCGACGTCCGACCAGACGGCACCCGACCTGCGCACCGCCACCGGCGCCGACCCGCGGACAACCGACACGCCGCGACGTCAGCAGGGACCCTGGCACACCACCGCGACCGGCGTACGCCTGCGCGACACCGACCACTCGCTGAAGGCCGGTGAGCGCGGTCCCGTGCTGATGCAGGACCACCACCTGCGCGAGAAGCTCATGCACTTCGACCACGAGCGGATCCCCGAGCGCGTCGTGCACGCCCGCGGGGCCGCCGCGCACGGCTGGTTCGAGGGCTACGGCACGGCCGCGTCGATCAGCATGGCGGGCGTCTTCGAGGAAGGGCGGCGCACGCCCGTCTTCACGCGCTTCTCCACCGTGCTCGGATCGCGCGGCTCCGCCGACACCGTGCGCGACACCCGCGGCTTCGCCGTGAAGTTCTACACCGACGAGGGCATCTGGGACCTGGTCGGCAACAACATGCCGGTCTTCTTCATCCAGGACGGCATCAAGTTCCCCGACGTCATCCACGCGGGCAAGCCGCACCCCGACCGCGAGATCCCCCAGGCGCAGAGCGCCCACGACTCCTTCTGGGACTTCGTCTCGCTGCACACCGAGGCGCAGCACCACACCATCTGGAACATGTCCGACCGCGGCGTCCCGCGCTCGTACCGGATGATGGAGGGCTTCGGCGTCCACACCTTCCGCACGGTCGCCGAGGACGGCAGCACCTCCCTGGTGAAGTTCCACTGGAAGCCCGAGCTGGGCGTGCACTCCCTGACCTGGGAGGAGGCGCAGATGCTCAACGGCATCGACCCCGACTTCCACCGCCGCGACCTCGCCGACGCGATCGAGTCCGGCGCGTACCCCGCCTGGGAGCTCGGCGTGCAGGTCCTCCCCGACACCGACGACCAGATGTACGAGGGCATCGACCTGCTCGACCCGACGAAGATCGTGCCGGAGGAGATCGCCCCGGTGCAGCCGCTGGGCCGGCTGGTGCTCGACGCCAACCCCACGAACTACTTCGCCGAGACCGAGCAGGTCGCCTTCCACACCGGCCACCTCGTGCCGGGCATCGACCACACCGACGACCCGCTGCTGGCGGCCCGCAACTTCTCCTACCTCGACACCCAGCTCACCCGCCTCGGGGGTCCGAACTTCAACCAGCTGCCCATCAACCGGCCGCACGTCCCGGTCAACGACATGCAGCGCGACGGCTTCCACCAGCACGCCGTGCACAGCGGCGTCGCGCCGTACCGCCCCAACTCCCTCGACGGCGGCTGCCCGTTCAGCGCCGCGGGACAGGACGAGGCGGTCGACGAGGAGACCCGCCGCGCGTTCGTCGACATCGCCGCGAACGTGCCCGCCGCGCGCAAGACACGCTCGGCACCGGCGAGCTACGACGACCACTTCAGCCAGGCCCGGCTGTTCTGGCGGTCGCTGTCGCCGCAGGAGCAGGAGCACACGATCCGGGCGTACACCTTCGAGCTCGGCAAGTGCTTCGAGGAGGCGATCAAGGTGCGGCAGCTGCAGGCGCTTGCCAACATCGACGCCACCCTGTGCAGCGAGGTCGCGACCGGCCTCGGCCTGACGGCACCCGAGCCGACGGTCGCGCTCGAGGACCCCGAGCCCAGCCCGGCGCTGTCGCAGCACGGCGGCACCTGGCCGGTGGCCGGCCGCATGGTCGCCGTGCTGGTCGACGAGGACGTGGACAGCGACGAGCTGGCCGGCGTACGCAACGCGGTCCTCGAGGCCGGCGTCGTGCCGCTGGTGCTCGGCGCCCACGGCGGCCGGATCGCCGGCAGCGCGGTGCAGCGTACGTTCGCCACCGCTCGCTCGGTCGAGTTCGACGCCGTGCTGCTGCTCGCCTCGCCCTCCCCGGCGCCGGACGCGATCACCCTGCGGGACGCCAAGGCGGGCGGCGGGCAGGGCACAGCCGTCGACCCGAGGGTCGAGCTGTTGCTGGCCGAGTGCTTCCGGCACGGCAAGCCGCTCTCGGCGTCCCGTGACGGCGTCGAGGCGCTGCAGGCAGCGGGCATCGGCGACGACGCGGCCGGCGTGCGTACGACCGGCTCGGCCGACCAGGCCTGGGCGGCGCTGCTCGACCTGATGCCGGCCCACCGGGTGTGGGAGCGCTTCGAGGCCTCGATCGCGTGACCCGCCCCGACAGGACGACCAGACGAACGACGAGAGGATCGACGAGATGAAGGCAGTGACCTGGCAGGGACGACGGGACGTACGCGTGGAGGAGGTGCCCGACCCGGTGATCCAGGAGCCCACCGACGCGATCGTGCGGCTCACCTCCACCGGGCTGTGCGGCTCGGACCTGCACCTGTACGAGACGCTCACGCCGTACATGGGCGAGGGCGACGTACTCGGCCACGAGCCGATGGGCGTCGTCGAGGAGGTCGGCTCCGAGACCGGCGACCTGCGCGTCGGCGACCGGATCGTGGTGCCGTTCCAGATCAGCTGCGGGCACTGCTGGATGTGTGACCGCGGGCTGTTCACCCAGTGCGAGACGACCCAGGTGCGCGAGCAGGGCACCGGTGCCGCGCTGTTCGGGTTCAGCAAGCTCTACGGCGAGGTGCCGGGCGGGCAGGCGGAGCTCCTGCGCGTGCCGCAGGCGCAGTTCACGCACATCAAGGTGCCCGAGGGCCCCTCGGACGACCGTTTCGTCTACCTCTCCGACGTGCTGCCGACGGCCTGGCAGTCCGTGGCGTACGCGGACACGCCCGCCGGCGGGACCCTGCTGGTGCTGGGGCTCGGGCCGATCGGCGACATGGCCACGCGCATCGCGCTGCACCAGGGGCTGCGTGTGATCGCGGTCGACCGGGTGCCCGAGCGCCTCGCCCGGGCGACGGCTCGCGGGGCCGAGACCATCCACCTCGACGAGGTCGACGACGTCGGCGAGGAGGTGCGCTCGCGCACCGCCGGCCGGGGTGCGGACGCCGTCGTCGACGCGGTCGGCATGGAGGCCCACGGCAATCCGGTCGCGGCGGCCGGGCAGGCGCTGTTCGGCATGCTGCCGAAGCGGTTGAGCTCGGCCCTGATGGATCGTGTGGGCGTCGACCGGCTGGGGGCGCTCTACACCGGCATCGACGCCGTGCGTCGAGGCGGCACCGTCTCGCTGATCGGCGTGTACGGCGGCCAGAGCGACCCCATGCCGATGATGACGATGTTCGACAAGCAGATCCAGCTGCGGATGGGGCAGGCCAACGTCAAGGCATGGGTCGACGACATCATGCCGTTGCTGCTGGACGACTCCGACCCGCTCGGCACTGAGGACTTCGCCACGCACCGGCTGCCGCTGAGCGAGGCGCCCGGCGCGTACGAGCGGTTCCAGAAGAAGCAGGACGGCACCGTCAAGGTCGTCTTCACCCCCTGACCCGACGACCTGACCCGACGCCCGGCTCGCCGCCGACCTCCGCTCAGCGGAGGTGGGCGGCGGCGTCGAGCGCCCAGTAGGTGAGCACCACGTCGGCGCCCGCCCGGCGGATCGAGAGCAGCGTCTCCATCATCGCGGCGTCGCGGTCGATCCAGCCGTTCGCGGCGGCGGCCTCGACCATCGCGTACTCGCCCGAGATGTTGTACGCAGCCACCGGCACGTCGACGGCGTCACGCACCTCGCGCAGCACGTCGAGGTAGGCCAGCGCCGGCTTCACCATCACCAGGTCCGCGCCCTCGGCGACGTCGAGCAGCGCCTCGCGGACACCCTCGAGCCGGTTGGCGGGATCCTGCTGGTAGGTGCGTCGGTCGCCCTGCAGCGAGGAGTCGACCGCTTCGCGGAACGGGCCGTAGAAGGCGGAGGCGTACTTCGCCGAGTACGCCAGCACCGCCACGTCCTGGTGGCCCGTGTCGTCGAGCGCGTCCCGGATCACCGCGACCTGGCCGTCCATCATCCCGCTCGGGCCGACCATCGCGGATCCGCTGGCGGCCTGCACGACCGCCATCTCCGCGTACGCCGCCAGCGTCGCGTCGTTGTCGACCGCACCGGAGGCGTCGAGCAGGCCGCAGTGGCCGTGGTCGGTGAACTCGTCCAGGCACAGGTCGCTCATCACCGTCACGGCGTCACCGACCTCGGCGCGTACGTCGGCGAGGGCGACGTTGAGGATTCCCTGCGGGTCCAGGCCGGCCGACCCGGTGGCGTCCTTGGTCTCCGGGATGCCGAACAGCATGATCCCGCCGAGGCCGGCCTCCGCGCACCGCGCGGCCTCCGCCTTGAGGGAGTCCCGCGTGTGCTGCACGACGCCGGGCATCGAGGTGATCGGCTGCGGCTCGGTGAGTCCCTCGCGCACGAACACGGGCAGCACCAGCTGTCCCGCGCGAAGTGACGTCTCGGCGACCATCGACCGCAGGGCCGGCGTACGCCGCAGTCGCCGCGGCCGCACCACGGGGGGCACGGGCGGCACCGGCGGACCTGACGGACCTGACGGACCTGACGGCACCGTGCCGGGACCGGTCACGAGCTGCTCTTGCGCCGACTCGTCGTCTTGGCGGGCTTCTTCTCGCTCGGCTTCGTCACCGGTTCACCGGCCTCGAGGAAGTCCAGGCGCCGCTCGGCGCCGAAGTCCGCCAGGGCCGCCGCGAGGTCCTCCACGGACGGCGCGGGCGCCATCACGTCGACGCGCAGGCCATGCTCCTCGGCCGTCTTGGCCGTGGCAGGGCCGATCACCGCGATGATCGTGGAGGGGTGCGGCTTGCCGGCGATGCCGACGAGGTTGCGCACCGTCGAGGACGAGGTGAAGACGACGGCGTCGAACTTGCCGGACTTGATCGCCTCACGCGTCGGCGCCGGCGGCGGGGCGGCCCGCACGGTGCGGTAGGCCGTCACGTCGTCGACCTCCCAGCCGAGGTCGATCAGACCGGCGACGAGGTTCTCGGTCGCGATGTCGGCGCGCGGCAGGAACACCCGGTTGATGGGGTCGAGCACGTCGTCGAAGGGCGGCCAGTCCTCCAGCAGGCCGGCGGCGGACTGCTCCCCGGAGGGCACCAGGTCGGCCCGCAGGCCCCAGGCGGCGATCGCGGCGGCGGTCTTCTCACCGACCGCAGCGATCTTGAGACCGGAGAACGCGCGGGCGTCGAGGCCGTACTCCTCGAACTTCTCCCGCACCGCGCGCACGGCGTTGACCGAGGTGAAGGCGATCCACTCGTAGCGGCCCTCGACGAGTCCGCGGACGGCCTTGTCCATCTGGGCGGGGTTGCGCGGGGGCTCCACGGAGATCGTCGGCACCTGCTCCGGCACCGCGCCGTGGCCGCGCAGCGTGCTCATCAGCGAGCCGGACTGCTCCTTGGTGCGAGGCACCAGCACCCGCCACCCGAACAGCGGCTTGGTCTCGAACCACGACAGCGTCTCGCGCAGGTTGACGACCTTGCCGACCACGACGATGGCGGGCGGTGCGATCTGCGCCTCGGCGGCGTCGACGGCCACGTCGCGCAGCGTGGAGACCAGGGTGCGCTGCTCGGTGGTCGTGCCGACGGTGGTCACGGCCACCGGGGTCTCGGGGTCGCGGCCCGCCTCGACGAGCTCCTCGGAGAGCTCGGGCAGGCGCTTGACGGCGGAGACGAGCACCAGGGTGGAGAACCCGGCGTACCGGCTCCAGTCGATGCGGCCGTCGCGGCAGCCGACAACGGCGACCTCGCGGTCGCTCTTGGTGGTCAGGGGCACCCCGGCGTACGTCGGGACGCCGGAGACCGAGGAGACACCCGGCACGACCTCGAAGCCGATGCCGGCCTTCACGCAGGCGGCGGCCTCCTCGGGGCCCGAGCCGTACAGGAACGGGTCGCCGGCGAGGAGGCGGACGACGCGCTTGCCCGCCTTGGCCTGCTTGGTGACGACCTTCGAGCGGGCGGCGTGGGTGAGGGGCTGGTCGTCCTCACCGAAGCCGCCGTCGACGACCTCGGGCAATGTGGGCTCGACCTGACCCGACAGCGGCGCCGGGCTGTCGTCGGCGGGCGCGAGCAGCTGTTCGACGAGTCCGCGGTGCCCAGGCAGCTCGACGACGACGACGTCAGCAGCGCGCAGCAGCTCGACGGCCCGCACGGTGAGCAGGTCGGGGTCGCCAGGGCCGGCGCCCACGAAGGACACCCAGCCGGGCGTCGCCGGCGTACGGGCTGCGCCCTTGGAGGTGGCGGTCTTGGTCATGTCTCGACCTCTCGTCGGTGGTTCGGGGTGCGTACGGGTCCCGCCGGCGTCGGCGGGTGGGAGTTCAGGAGTCGTGCGGCTGCGTCGGGGGGAGCTCGTCGTCGCCGAGCTGCTCGTCCATCAGCGCAGCGGCGCCCTCGGCGAGCATGGAGGCGGCGAGGTCGGCGCCGAGCGATGCGGCGCGGTCGACCGGACCGTTGGTCGAGCGGCGGATGGCCACGGCACCGTCGGGCCGCAGGACCACGGCGCGGAGCCAGAGCTCGTCCCCCGCCTCGCCCTCGACGACCTCCGCGAGCGCCCCGAGGGGCGCGGAGCAGCCGGCCTCGAGCGTGGCCAGGACCTGGCGCTCGGCGGTGACGGCCGCACGGGTCGCGTGGTCGTCGAGCGTGGCGACGGCGGCGACGACGTCGAGGTCGTCGCTGCGGCACTCCACCGCCAGGGCGCCCTGCCCGGGGGCCGGGAGCATCTGCAGCGGGTCGAGCCACTCAGTGACGACGGCGTGCCGGTCGATGCGGCGCAGACCGGCGGCCGCGAGCACCACGGCGTCGAGGTCGCCGCCCGCGACCTTCCCGAGGCGGGTGTCGACGTTGCCGCGCAGCCCGTGCACCTCCAGCCCGAGGCCGAGTGCGTGCAGCTGCGCGACGCGCCGGGGCGAGCCGGTGCCGACCCTCGAGCCGGGCGGCAGCTCACCCAGGGTGAGCCCGTCGCGGGCCACGAGGGCGTCGCGCGGGTCGACGCGCGGGGGGACCGCGGCGACGGTGAGCCCGTCGGCCGGTGCCGTCGGCAGGTCCTTGAGCGAGTGCACGGCGACGTCGACGCGCCCGTCGAGCAGCGCGTCCCGCAACGCGCCGACGAAGACCCCCGCGCCACCCAGGGTGGCCAGCGGCGCGCGGTTGGTGTCGCCCTCGGTGGTGATCTCGACGAGCTCGCAGACGCGACCGGTGGCCGCGGTGAGCTGCTCGGCGACGGTGGTCGACTGCGTCCGTGCCAGCAGCGACGCCCGCGTGCCGACGCGCAGGGTGCGGGTGCCGGAGTCGACGACGGCGGTCATCGCGCTCCCCCCTCGGCCTTGGTGACGGCCTGCACGGCGTCGGGGTCGAGCGCGAAGAGCTGGGCGAGCGCGGTGGCGTACGTGACCGAGCCGGTGTCCTCGAGCTCGCGGACCCGCACGGTGGGGCCGTGCAGCAACTTGTCGACCGTGCGCTGCACCGTGCGACGCACCTCGTCGACCTGGACCTCGTCGAGGTCGGGCAGCCGCGAGGTCAGCCGGGTCATCTCGGCCTCGACGACCTCGCCGGCCATGCTGCGCAGCGCGACGACCGTCGGGGTGACGGCGGCGGCGCGCCGGGCGGCGAGGAAAGCGTCGGTCTCCTCGGCGACGATCTTGCGGACGCGGGCCACGTCCTCCGCGCCCGCGTCCCCGACACCGGCGCCCTCCTCGGGACGCTCGCGGGCGAGGTCGGCCAGGCTGACGAGGTCCACACCGGGGAGCTGCGCGACACGCGGGTCGACGTCGTGGGGCAGGGCGAGGTCGACGACCGCCACCCTCCGGGCGCCGTCGCGACCGGCGAGGTGGCCGGGCTCCAGCACCGTGCCCGTGGCGCCGGTGCAGGAGATGACGACGTCGGCCTCCACGACGGCCTCGGCCAGGTCGGTCATGTCGAACGCTCGGGCGCCGTGGGTGGCCGCGAGACGATCCGCGTTGTCGCGGGTGCGGTTGCCGATCATCACCGAGGCGCCCTCACGGGTCGCGGTGGCGACGGCCAGCGCCGCCATCGACCCGGCCCCGACGACCACTACACGACGCCCCTCGAGGCCGTCCACCCACGCCGCCGCGCGCTCGAGGGTCACCCCCACGAGCGAGGGGGTGGCGTGGTCGATGTCGGTCTCGGCGTGCCCGCGCTTGCCGACGCGCAGCGCCTGCTGGAACAGCGCGTTCAACGAGGGGCCGACGGTGCCCTCGGCCTGTCCGACGCGCAGCGCCTCACGGGCCTGGCCCAGGATCTGCCCCTCGCCGACGACCATCGAGTCGAGCCCGGCGGCGACCTGGAAGAGGTGGCCGACGGCGCCGTCGTCGTAGTGCACGTACAGGTGCGGCACCAGCGACTCCGCCGGCACCCCCGCGCGACCGGCGAGGATGCCGGTGAGAGCCTCGACCGAGCCGTGGAAGCGCTCGACGCCCGCGTACAGCTCGACGCGGTTGCAGGTCGCGAGCACCAGCGCCTCGCTGACGTGCTCGGTGGCGGCGACGTCGCCCAGGAGCACCGGCAGCGCGGTGCGGTCGACCGCGACGCGCTCCAACAGCTCGACCGGGGCGGAGGCGTGCGAGATGCCGACGACCAGGACGCTCATCGGGTCCTCCTCGCAGGCGGGACGGTGTGGGATCGGTGGGACGTCCGGAACGTCGTCCACACAGGTCCCGGGCGACGGTGTCGACCGGTGGCTCGAGGCCAGCTCGAGACGATGGCTCCCCACCTGCGGAGCAGGCCACGGGGCATCGGGGACGTCGTCCCGACCGCGCAATCGCGTTCAGGTGAGGCTCACTCTAGGAGCGCGGAGCGGCTGCGACCAAACTGAGAAGTGGCAACCGCCACGGTGGGCTACCACATGGTGACGCGACTCACCGGAGGGGGTGGTGGGTCAGCGGCCGAGGGCTGCCGCGAGCCGTGACGGGTCCACCCTCCAGTAGTCGTGCAGCACACCGTCGACGAAGGTCACCGGGATCTCCTCCCCGTGCTCGTCGAGCAGGTCGTCCGCGTCGGGCGCCCGGTCGATGTCGACGGCCTCCCAGCCGACGCCCTGCTCGGCACAGACGGTGGCGACGACCTGCTCGGCCGTCTCGCACAGGTGGCAGCCGACCCGGGTGAGCACACGTACGCGGACGGGCTCGGGCCCGTGCCGGGTGATGGCGGCGCCCGTGCTGGTCACGGTCCCAGCCTGCCACCCGCGGACGACCCTGTCGTCGTGACCTGTCGCTGGGCCGGTCCGCTCACTAGGGTCGGCCAGGTGAGCGTCAACCCCGTCCCCTCGCGCCCCAACCTGCAGCAGCGCTCCGTGCTCGCGGGGCAGGCCGCGGCGTCCGCCGCCGAGGTCGAGGTGGCGCTGCAGGTCGAGCCGGACCGCACCTCCGCCGCGTTCTTCGACGTCGACAACACGGTCATGCAGGGTGCCTCGATCTTCCACCTGGCGAAGGGGCTGCACCGCCGCGAGTTCTTCACCACCGGCGACCTGGTGAAGGCGGCGTGGAAGCAGATGTACTTCAGGGTCGCCGGCGTCGAGGACCCCGAGCACGTCGCCGCCTCGCGGGCGGAGGCGCTGGCGTTCATCAAGGGGGCGAGCGTCGCCGAGCTGGAGCAGATGGCCGACGAGATCTTCGACGAGGCCATGGCCCACCGCATCTGGCCCGGCACCCGCGCGATGGCCCAGCTCCACCTCGATCGCGGGCAGCGTGTGTGGCTGGTGACTGCCGCCCCGATCGAGATCGCCCGCATCATCGCCCGCCGCCTCGGGCTCACCGGGGCGATGGGGACGGTCGCGGCGCACGAGGACGGGATCTACACCGGCGAGCTCGTCGGGGACATGCTGCACGGGCCCGCGAAGGCCGAGGCGATCAAGGCCCTCGCCGAGCGGGAGGGGCTGGACCTGTCGAGGTGCTCGGCGTACTCCGACTCCTCCAACGACCTGCCGATGCTGAGCCTGGTCGGCGACCCCTGTGCGGTGAACCCCGACAAGGTGCTGCGCGACCACGCCCGCGAGCACGGCTGGCGCGTCCGCGACTACCGCACGGCACGCAAGGCGGCCCGCGTGGGCCTGCTCGGCGCCACCGTCGCCGGGGCGACCGCGGGTGCGGTCGCGGCCGGGGTGTCCGTACGCCGCCGCCTCGGCTGAGCCGCGGTCGACCTCGTCCCGACCGCCTGCGGCGCACTGTCTGGGCACTGCCTGCACAATCGTCCGATGAGCCGGACAGGACCCCGCCGGCGCCACTACCATTCTCGGTGGCCGCGAGGGGGAAGGGGGCTGCTGCGATGACGACGCGTCCTGCGTACGACCGCGCCGGTCTCGACGCCCTGCGCCGCGCTCTCGCCGAGGTCCTCGCCGAGCCCGCCCTGTCGCTCGGCACGACGTCGGCGACCCTCGCACCGAGCAGGCGCGGCCGCCTCTCGCCCGGGTGGGTCCTCGCCTCGTCCACCGGAGCGGGCACCACCGACGCCCGACCGCACGGCCCCCACCGAGGCACGGGGGACGCAGCCGGCGCGAGCGGGGGCAGCGGGCGGGTGCCGCAGCAGACCGGCCCGGGTGATCGCGACGACGCCGAGGACGCCACCTCCTCCGTCGCGGACCCGACCGAGGCCGCCAGACTCATCGCACTGGTCGAGCAGGCGCGTGAGGGCGACGCCGACGCCTTCGGTGCGCTCTTCGACCACTACCACCCCCAGATCTACCGCTTCGTCTACTACCGCACCGGGTCCGTGCCGCTCGCCGAGGACCTGACGAGCGAGGCGTTCGTGCGCGCCCTGCGCAACATCACCGGGTTCACCTGGCAGGGCAAGGACTTCGGCGCCTGGCTGACGACCATCGCCCGGAACCTAGTCACCGACCACTTCAAGTCCGCCCGGAGCCGGCTCGAGCAGCCGACGGAGGACTCGTGGGTTCTCGACGCCCCCACCGACGGGCCCGAGAGCGCGGTGCTCGCGCAGCTCACGAACGAGACGTTGCTGGAGGTCGTCCGCACCCTCCCCGAGGAGCAGCAGACCTGCATCGTGATGCGGTTCCTGCAGGGACACAGCATCGCCGAGGTGGCTTCCGCGCTCGGACGGTCCGACGGGGCCGTCAAGCAGCTGCAGCTGCGGGCGGTACGAAACCTGGCCAAGCGCCTCCCCGAGGGCCTGCGATGAGCCGCCGCACGAGCCTCGCAGACCGGCTCGTTCCGCCCGTAACCTCCGCGAGTCGGTCGTCGTTGAGACGGACACAGGTCGCACCCCGACCCGTCGAGCACCCGCCGACCCGCACCGGGTCGGCCCGTCGAGCAGGAGCACGCCGATGACGCCGTGGCAGGACCGCCGTGCCGCCGACCGCCTCGACGAGGCGATCGAGGCGATGCTCACCGGTCGCGACGCCGACGAGTCGTCCGCACGCAGGGTGCCCGCCTCCGAGCTCGCTGCCGCCGGCACGCTCCTCGCCGCGCGTCCGTCGATGGAGGAGCACGTCGCTCCGGACCCCGCGTATGCCTCCTCCCTGCGCATCCGTCTCGTCGCGGAGGCCGAGCGCCTGGCTGCCGAGCGCGCGGCCGTCGTGCCGACCGCGCGGACGCAGACGGTGCGTACGGGTCCCGACCTGCAGCTCGCACGCCCCACGACCCGCCGGCCGCGCCTGGTCGCGGGGTTCACGGCTGCGGCGATCCTCGCCACCACCGGTGCCGCCGCTGCCGTGGGCGCCCAGGGCGCGCTGCCCGGCGAGGCGCTCTACCCGGTCAAGCTCGGCGTCGAGCGTCTCTCGCTCGTCGGCGACAGCCCGGCCGAGGCAGGACGCGAGCGGCTCGACCACGCCGCGACACGCCTCGCGGAGGCCGCCGAGCTGGTCGCCCGCAACGATCCCGGCGACGTCGAGCGCGCCGGTGAGGCCGTCAGCGACTTCTCGGCCCGCGCCACCCAGGGCGGGGCAGCGCTCCTCGCCGCCGACGTCGACGGGGAGGCCGGCGCCGCCCAGGACGTCCGCGCGTTCGCCCGCGACGCCCGGCAGCAGCTGGTGACGCTGTCGGAGAACGCGGACGGCGACCTGTTCACGGCGCTGAAGACGGCCGCCGACACCGTGTACGTCCTCGACGCCCAGGTCGACGCCCTGTGTCCCACGTGCACCGGTGAGGCGCGTCCCTTGGCGCCGTTCGCCCAGGCGGTCGAGCAGGCCAGCCGGATCCTGATGGGGGTCTCCGGCGTGGACGTGACCGCCGAGGAGACCAGGCGCGAGGCCGCCGAGCGGATCGCCGCAGACACCCCGCGCGTCGAGGTCGACGAGCGCGAAGGCCGCGCCGGCGCCCGCGGTGACCGTGGCGGATCACGGCCCGGCGACCGCGCGGACACCCCTCGTCAGCAGCAGCCCGCGCAAAGCCCCACCGCCCCGTCACGTCCGCGCCTGCCCGCCGTCTCCGACCTCCCGCTCTCCGAGGTCCCCGTGGTCGGCTCGACGCTCGAGGAGGTCACCGACGTCGTGGAGAAGCAGGTCGTCCGCGAGGTCGAGAAGCAGGTCGGGACCCTCACCGACGATCTGGGCAAGCGCCTCGGTGACACCCTGGGCGGGCTGACCGGCGGCGGCAGCAGCCGAGAATCGGGCGGCTCAGGCGGCTCAGGCGGCACAGGCCTCGGCGGCCTCCTGCCCTGACGGTCCCCCGCGGTCTCCCCCGCACCGCTCCCTGAACGCCCGCGTACGCGGGCAACTCCGGACCTACGCGGGCTCACAACCCCGCGCAGGCTCCGGACACCCGCGTACGCGGGCGTTCGGGAGCCGGCAGTCCGGACCGGAGGGGCGGATCAGCCGAAGACGGACGTGCGCTGCATCAACAGCGAGTAGAGCGTCTGCTGGATCGACTCCCGCACCTGGTCGGTCACGTTGAACACGAGCATGGGGTCCTCGGCCGCGCGCGGCTCGAAGGAGTCCGTGCGGATGGGCTCGCCGAACTCGATGAGCCACTTCGACGGCAGCGGCACGAGCCCGAGGGGGCCGAGCAGCGGGAAGAGCGGCGTGATCGGCAGGTACGGCAGCCCCAACAGGCGCGCCAGCGACGGCAGGTTCGCCACGAGCGGGTAGATCTCCTCCGCACCCACGACCGAGACCGGCACGATGGGCACGCCGGTGCGGATCGCAGCGGCCACGAAGCCGCCGCGGCCGAACCGCTGCAGCTTGTAGCGCTCGGCGTACGGCTTGCCGATGCCCTTGAAGCCCTCGGGCCAGACACCGACCAGCTCGCCGCCACCGAGCATGCGCTCGGCGTCCTCGCTGCAGGCGAGGGTGGCACCGCTCTTGCGAGCGAGCTCGCTGATCACGGGCAGCTGGAAGACGAGGTCCGCGCCGAGGGGACGCAGGAATCGTCCGGTCTCGTCGTGGATCGCGGCGCCGGTCATGACACCGTCGACGGGCACGGTGCCCGAGTGGTTCGACACGATCAGCGCGCCGCCCACCGAGGGGATGTTCTCCGCGCCGCGCACCTCGAGCCGGAACCACCGGTCCTTGATCGGGCGCAGCATGGCGAGGAAGAAGCGCTCGGTGATCTCGGGGTCGAAGCCGTACTCGTCGACGACGTACTCACCGGTCACGCGGCGGCGCAGGAACGCCAGCATCTCGGCCAGCCGCGGCTCCCAGTGATCACCGAACGTCTCGCGCGCGGCCGCGGTGGCCGCGTTGATCCACTCGACGACCGGGATGCCTCGCGACGGCGACGCGGGGGTCGCGTCGAGCCGTGCGGCAGGAGCGTCCGAGGACTCGGCGACCTCCCGCGCTGCCGCCGGCTCGCCCCCGACGTCGGTCGTCGCGTCGGCGGTCGGCCGCTCGTCCACGCCCGACTGCGCGCCCTCGACGGTGTCCAGGTCGTCCTGAGCGGCATCGCGCCCGCTCACGCGAGGCGTGGCGCCGGGGGCCAGCCCCCGGGCTGCGGTGCTCGGTCGGGCGTTGCCGCTGCCACGCCCGGGGCGGCCCCGGGTGCCGATCGGGATGATGTCGGCGTCGCCCATCAGAGTCCCTTCTGCGTCAGCTCGGTGACCTCGGCGCCCCGTCCGGGCACCGCGCCCGGCACCGTGCCGGGCTCCGCCCGGGTGCCCAGGACGGCCTGGGTCGGTTTCGGCAGCCCCTGGCTGAGGCTGCGACCGAAGTCGGCCAGCGCCTCCTGCGTGGAGTAGTCGCACGTGAAGCCGAGGGTCTCCCGCATCGCGGTGGTGTCGAGACCACGCCCGCGGGAGAGGAAGGCGACGTGGTCGGCGCTGAAGTCCGAGGATCGCGACCTCGACAGCGACCCGAACGACCCCACCGCGAAGGACGGCACCGGGACGCTCGGGCGGCCCAGGCGACGGATGGCCTGCGACAGCATGACGATGCCGTCGCCCGCGATGTTGAAGACGCCGGGCACGTCGGTCACGCACGCGTGCTGCATCGCGGCCAGCATGTCCGTCTCGTGAAGCAGCTGCAGCCGCGCGTCGAATCCGAGTACCGTCGGCACCACGGGGAGCCGGAAGTACGCCGACATCGGCGACTCCAGCGTCGGTCCCACCATGTGGGCCCCGCGCAGGACGGTGACGCGTACGTCGGGACGCCGCCGCGCGAAACCGCGGACGTAGGACTCGACCTCGGCCATGTCCTTCGCGAACCCCGTGCGCGGCGGTCGTCGCGGCGCGATCGCCTCGGTGAACATGGCGGGGTCACGCGGTGAGGAGCCGTACACCGCGGCGTGCGACTTCAGCACGAAGTGCTTCATCGTCGCCGACCGCTGGCACGCCGCCATCAGCTGCATCGTGCCGATGACGTTGATCTCCTTCATCGAGGAGCGTCCACCGGCCGAGGTGGGGAGCACGCTGGCATGGACGACGGTGTCGACGTCCTCGCGGGCGATCACCTTGGCGATGACCGGGTTGCGGATGTCGGCGCGTACGAACTGCATGCGCGCGATGTCACCGCGCGGCGGCACCACGTCCACGCCGACCACGCGGTCGACGTCGGGGCGCGTCGAGAGCGCGGTGGCGAAGCGCCGACCGAGCTCGCGCGACACCCCCGTGACCAGGACGACCCGACCCAAGAGACGCTCCGCTCAGCTGAGGATCAGTGGGTCACTTGCCGAGACGACGACGCTGCACGCGCGTCTTCTTCAGCAGCTTGCGGTGCTTCTTCTTGGCCATGCGCTTACGACGCTTCTTGATGACAGAACCCATGGGCGATTCCTCCGATGACGGCTGCGTACGCCGCGCGCCGCCCGGAGAGACCCCGGGCGACCGGTGCGGCAGGTCTGTGGCACACCGCGGTCGCGGGGTGCGAACGGCCACCCTATCCCGCGCCGGTCAGCGCCTGGAAATCGGACGAACCAGACAGCTCAACCGGCGTCGTAGAAGCGCTGGCGCAGGTAGTCGTCGAGGTCGCTGCGCGAGACG
This sequence comes from Nocardioidaceae bacterium, assembly GCA_018672315.1. Classification (NCBI taxonomy): domain Bacteria; kingdom Bacillati; phylum Actinomycetota; class Actinomycetes; order Propionibacteriales; family Nocardioidaceae; species Nocardioidaceae bacterium. Next base: position 1,092,944 of record CP076053.1, read on the forward strand.
CGGAAGGACCGCCCGACGCGCACGGCGCGCAGCTCGCCCGCGTGGACCTGCCTGTACACGGTCATCTTGGAGACCCGCATGGCGGCCGCCACCTCGGCGATGGTGAGGAGGGAGGAGTCACTCTGACCCAGGGGACCCTCGGGACCCTCGGACTCGGCAGGCACCATGTCGGACCGCGCTTTCTGCGATTGTCGAGCAGCCTCGTCCACGACGTCCCCTGCCGTGCGTCCTCGGACTGCGTCGAACGAGACTGTAGGGGTCTCCTGGGGCTCATGGTGACGCAGTAGACGGAAGTGGTGACGGAATCGTTGCCTTACGACCCGGACGGCGGCGTGTCGTCTTGACCAGCGGGGAGAGTCAGTAGGCGGACGGGTCGAGCCCGTGCAGCGGGAACGCCGCCGTGCGGGTGCCGTGGATCGAGCGGTCCAACCACGTCTCGGGGTCGTACCCCTGGCTCCACGGCCGCCACGAGGGGTTGCGGCCGTCGGTCATGCGGAACGGCGTGGGGCGGCCCAGCCGCGTACGCACGTGCTCGCGCCAGTCCCCCGGCGTCGCGGTGGTCGGGTCCAGCGGTCGACCGGTCGCGATGGCCATGAGGTGGGTCCACGACCGGGGGACGACGCCGACGACCTCGTAGCCGCCGCCGCCGAGGGCGAGCCACTTGCCGTCCGCCACCTCGTGGGCGAGCTCGTGCAGGGCGAGGTAGGAGGCGCGCTGCCCGTCGACGGTGAGCGCCAGGTGCGCGAGCGGGTCCTCGACGTGGGAGTCGCAGCCGTGCTGGGTGACGAGCACCTGCGGTGCGAACTCCCGCAGGAGCGGGGGCACGACCGCGTGGAAGGCGCGCAGCCAGCCCGCGTCGGCGGTGCCGGGGGGGAGCGGCACGTTCACCGCCGAGCCGGCGGCGTCGGGCCCGCCGAGGTCCTGCGCGAAGCCGGTGCCCGGGAAGAGCACCTGGCCGGTCTCGTGCAGGGAGACGGTCAGCACCCGCGGGTCGTCCCAGAACACCCGCTCCACACCGTCGCCGTGGTGCACGTCGACGTCGACGTACGCCACCCGCTCGACACCCTGCTCGAGCAGGGAGCGGATCGCGACGGCCGCGTCGTTGTAGACGCAGAAGCCGGAGGCGAGCCCCGGCATGGCGTGGTGCAGGCCGCCGGAGACGTTGACGGCGTGGTCGACCTCGCCGGACCACACACGGCGGGCAGCCTCGACCGAGGCACCCACCACGTGGGCCGACGCCTCGTGCATGCCGGCGAAGACGGGGTTGTCCGCGGTACCGAGACCGAAGCCGAGGTCGCTGCGCGTGGGGTCCGCGGAGACGCGCTGGACCGCCTCGATCAGCGCACCCGAGTGCACGGTCGCGAGGAGGTCGTCCGTGGCCGGGGTCGCCCCGACGACCGGCAGCGCCGCGGTGTCCAGCACCCCGAGGTCCCGCGCGAGACGCACCGTGAGGTCGACACGGACGGGTGTCATCGGGTGGGAGGGACCGAAGTCGTAGTCGGTGAAGGACTCCTCGTGCACCACGCAGGCGCGGCAGGTGCGCTCCGAGGCGGTGACCCCCGGCTCCAGCACGGGTCAGTTCTCCCCGGAGAGCGCGCGGGAACGGTCGCGTGCCGCCTCCATCGCGGTGAGGAAGGCGGCGCGCACCTTGTGGTCCTCGAGCTGGCGGACGGCGGCCGCGGTGGTGCCGCCGGGGGAGGTGACCTGCTCCCGCAGCACGGTCGGGTGCTCGCCGGTCTCGCGCAGCAGCGTCGCGGAGCCGAAGACCGTCTGCACCACCAGGTCGGTGGCGGTCGAGCGGGGCAGCCCGAGGTGCACACCGGCCTCGATCATCGACTCGACCACGAAGAAGATGTACGCCGGGCCGGACCCGCTGATGGCGGTCACGGCGTCCTGCTGCCGCTCGGGGACCCGCGCGACCTTGCCGGTGGTCGAGAGCAGCGAGGTGACCGTGTCGAGGTCGGCCTCGGTGCAGTGGGACCCGCGGCTGATCGTCGCCATGCCCTCGTCCACCAGCGCCGGGGTGTTGGGCATGACGCGCACGACCGAGACGCCGGTGGGCACGCGCTCCTCGACGTAGGCGGTGGTGATGCCGGCCGCGAGGCTGGCGAGCAGCTGCCCCTCGCGCAGCTCGATGGCGATGTCCTCGAGCACCTCTCCCATGTCCTGCGGCTTGACCACCAGCAGCACCACGTCGGCGCGGCGGGCGGCCTCGGCGTTGGAGACGACCTCGACCCCGTAGCGGTCGACGAGCTCGGCGGCCCGCTCCTCGCGCCGCTCGCCCACGACGAGCGTCTCGGGACGGCGGCCGGCGCGGATGAGGCCGGACAGCACGGTCTCCCCCATCACCCCCGCGCCGATGACGGCGACGGTGCGGGAGTCCTGCGCTGAGGTGGCGGGCGGTGTCATCACGATTCCTGACTGCGGCGGACGGGAGGCGCTCAGTCGCGGGAGACCAGGGCGCGCAGGAACAGTGCCAGGTTCGCGGGGCGCTCCGCGAGTCGACGCACCAGGTAGCCGTACCAGGCCTCGCCGAAGGGCACGTACACGCGCACCTGCTCGCCCTGCGCGGCGAGCCGCTTCTGCTCCTCGGGGCGTACGCCGAGGAGCATCTGGATCTCGTAGGACTCCCGGCTGCGGCCCTCGCGATGAGCCAGCCGCTGGGCGATCTCGATCAGCCGCGGGTCGTGCGTGGCGACCATGGGGTAGCCGTCGCCCGTCATGAGGGTCTTCAGGCAGCGTACGTACGCCAGGTCGTTGTCGATGCCGGTCGCGTGACCGATGCCGCCCTCGGGCTCGGCGTAGGCGCCCTTGCACAGGCGTACGCGTGAGGTCGAGGAGACCAGGCGCTGCAGGTCCTTCTCCGTGCGCTTGAGCTGGGACTGCACCACGGCGCCGGTCTCCGGGAAGTCCTGGCGCAGGTCGCGGACGGCCTGCAGGGTGCGGTCGGTGGTGGTGTGGTCCTCCATGTCGATGGTGACCGTGGTGCCGGCGTTGCGGGCGGCACGGCAGACGCGGCGGGCGTTCTCCAGTGCCAGGTCATCACCCTGCTTCGTGCCCTCGCCCGAGCCGGTCAGCGCCTGACCGATGGCGGACAGCTTGAGCGACACCTCGCACGTGGCCGCCAACCCGGCCTCACCGAGGGCGGCGAGCAGCTGCTCGTACACCGCGACGTTCTGCTCGGCGGTCTCGACGTCCTCCACGTCCTCGCCGAGGTAGTCGATCGTGACCAGCAGACCGGCGGCCGACAGCTCGCGGGCCGTCGCGACCGCGTCGGGCACGGTCTCGCCCGCGACGAAGCGGTCGACGAGCGCCTGCGTCGGCGGCAGCGTCTCGGTGAGCTTGCGCGCGGAGTCGCTGCGGGCGAGCAGGAGCAGGGGTTGACGGAGCAGCACGGGGCCTCCCGGGGTCGGCTGGTGGGTCCGACCGTACGCCTCAGTGCGCGAGGCCCTCGGCGGGTCCGGGCGCCACCATGTGCTCGCGCGTGAACTCCAGCGACTCCTCCAGGTCCCGGATGGTCTCCCGACGGTCGGACCGGCGCGTGTTGATCTCCAGCACCACCGACCCGTCGAACCCCGATCCCGCCAGGTGGGCGAGGAACTCCTTGCAGGGCATGGCCCCGCGCCCGGGCACCAGGTGCTCGTCCTTGGGCGAGCCGAGGCCGTCGGTGAGGTGCACGTGGTGCAGCCGGGTGCCCAGGCGCAGCGCCATCTCCAAGGGGTCGGCCTGGGCGGTCGCGCAGTGGCTGAGGTCGACGGTCGTGTGGGCGTACGGCTGCTCGGAGGGGTCCCACCCCGGCGCGTACGCGTCGGCGGCGAGACCGACGCCCGAGCGCCAGGGATACATGTTCTCCACGGCGAACGCCAGACCGGTGGTGCGCTCGAGCCGGGCGATGCCGGCGACGAAGTCGCGGCCGTAGGACCGCTGCCACCGGAACGGCGGGTGCACGACCACGGTGCCCGCGCCGAGCTCGTGGGCCATCTCCGCGGAGCGCTCGAGCTTCTCCCACGGGTCGGTGCCCCAGACGCGCTGCGTGACGAGCAGGGTGGGCGCGTGCACGGCGACGACAGGGATCTCGTGGTAGTCGCTGAGGTGGCGGCAGGCGTCGGGGTCCTGGCTGGTCGGCTCGATGCTGACCATCACCTCGATGCCGTCGTACCCGACGCGTGCGCCGAGCTCGAAGGCCTCTGCCGTCGTCTGCGGGAACACCGACGCCGTCGACAGCGCCACCGGTACCGCCGGGGCCTCGCCCGGCGCCGGCACCTCGCCGTCGCCGGTCGGGCTCTCCCCGCGTCCGGCGGGGTCGGTCACGAGACGACGCTCAGGTGGTCCAGGCGTTCGAGGATGACGCCCTCGCGCAGCGCCCACGGGCACATCTCGAGCTGGTCGACCTCGTAGAGGTCACAGACCGCGTCGGCGACCAGCGCCCCGGCGAGCATCTGGTGGGCGCGGCTGGCCGAGACACCGGGCAGCTCGGCCACCTCGGCAGGGCTCATCGCGGCGAGCTTCGGGATCCAGGAGGTCAGCTCCGCAGCCGGGAGGACGCGGCGCACGTACGGGCCGTCGGCCGAGGGCGCCGCCCCGCAGATGCGCGCCAGCGACCGGAAGGTCTTCGACGTCGCGACGGCGTGGGTCGGGACGCCGTTGCTGCGCAGCACGCCGACGGTGTCGGCGACCGTGGTCCGCACGTGCTTGCGCAGCGCCCGCACCCGCTCGTCGTCGACGCCGGTGAGGCCCTCCAGGCCGGCGGGGAGGAAGTCGCGGGTGAGCCGTCCGGCTCCGAGCGGCACCGAGAGGGCCGCCTCGGGGGCCTCGGCGGACCCGGCGGCCAGCTCGAGGGAGCCACCGCCGATGTCGAAGACCGCCAGGCGGTGGGAGGACCAGCCGAACCAGCGGCGTACGGCCAGGAACGTCAGCCGCGCCTCGTCCTCGCCGGGGAGCACCGCGACCTCGATGCCGGTGCGCTCGCGCACCACGTCGAGCACGTGCTGACCGTTGCCGGCCTCACGCACCGCCGACGTCGCGAAGGCGAGCGTCTCCTTGCAGCCCTTGTCGTCGGCGACGGCGAGCGCCTCGCCGACGAACCCGGCCAGGGCATCGATGCCCACCTCGCTCAGGTCGCCGGCGGCGTCGAGGTGCTCGGCGAGCCGCAGCGGCGCCTTGTGGGAGTACGCCGGCACGGGCGCACCACCGGCCACCGCGTCGACCACCAGGAGGTGACCGGTGTTGGAGCCGATGTCGAGGACGCCCAGGCGCATGGGACCGACGCTACCCGCCGTCGGCTGCTGCCTAGGGTGGGACGCGTGCCCGAGGTGAACCCCGTCTTCCCCCGCGCCTGGGTCGAGTTCGACGACCCGGCCGATGCGTCCCAGCGCCTGCGCTGCGACCTGACCTGGCTGACATCCGCCTACACCTGCATCTTCGGCGCCGGCTGCGAGGGCATCTATGCCTCCCGCCCGGACGTCGGGTGCTGCGCGCTCGGTGCGCACTTCGCCGACGAGGCCGACGAGGAGCGCGTCGCGGCGTCCGTCGCCGAGCTCACCGCCGAGGACTGGCAGCACCGTGACGTCGGCGTACGCGAGGGGTGGGTGCGCACCGACGAGGACGGCGACCGCGCGACCGCCGTGGTCGACGGCGCGTGCGTGTTCGCCAACCGTCCCGGGTTCGCCGGCGGCGCAGGCTGCGCCCTGCACGCGCTCGCCCTCCGGACCGGCCGTGAGCCGCTCGAGACGAAGCCCGACGTGTGCTGGCAGCTCCCGATCCGGCGCGACTTCCGCGAGGTCGAGCCGGCCGACGGCGAGGCGTACACCGAGGTGACGATCACCGAGTACCAGCGCCGCGACTGGGGGCCCGGGGGCCACGAGTTCGACTGGTACTGCACCGGCAACACCGAGGCGCACGTCGCGCCGGAGCCGCTCTACCTCACCCACGCCGCCGAGCTCACCGAGCTGATGGGGGCGCAGGCGTACGCCGTGCTCGTCGACCTCGCCGACGCCCACGTGCGCTCGCGCTCGGCGCTCGCGCTGCACCCGGCCTCACCCCGCTGAGCCGGGCGTACGGGCCGCCGCGCCAGGGGGCGGCCGCCCTCTTTACCTCACCGACGGCGCCGCTGTCATGACCCCGGTGGTCGATTCCACAAGTAGTCGGGTGAGAATGGCGACATGCGCCTGGACCACCTCTCCTTCGCAGCAGGACCCGACGGCCTCGACAGCACCGCCGCCCGACTCGGCGACCTGCTGGGCGCGACCTTCGTCGACGGCGGCATCCACCCCCGCTTCGGCACCGTGAACCGGGTGCTCAGCCTCGGTGGCGGCCAGTACCTCGAGGTCGTCGGCGTGCTCGACCACCCCGCGAGCGACAAGGCCCCGTTCGGTCAGGCCGTCCGCGCACGCAGCGAGGCCGGCGGTGGCTGGCTCGGCTGGGTCATCGCGGTCGACGACCTCACCGAGGTCGAGCAGCGTCTCGGCCGCGACGCGGTCAACGGCAACCGGCACCGCCCCGACGGCACGGAGCTGCTGTGGCGCCAGATCGGCGTGAAGGGCCTGCAGTCCGACCCGCAGCTGCCGTTCTTCGTCGAGTGGATCAGCCCGGAGTCCGAGCACCCCTCCCGCATGGCTGAAACCGACGTGACGCTGTGCTGCCTCGAGATCGCCGGCGACCCCGGCCGGGTCAGCGACTGGCTCGGCCGCTCGGTCAGCGACCCGCTGGGCAGCATGGAGGTCGACTGGGTGGCACCCAACGGCACCCCGGGCATCGTCGCGGCGAAGTTCCACACCCCGCTCGGCCCGGTGCGCATCTGAGCGAGCGCAGCTCCGCCGGCCCCCGGGACCACCTGCCCGACCGGCTGCCCGCCGGGGTCGCCGCGGGAGCGGTGCCGAGCCCCAACATCTGGCAGCACCCGGCCACGTACGAGCTCGAGAACGCTGCCGTCGACCCCGACCGGGCACTCGAGACGGCCATGACCGAGGTGGCCGACTGGACCGGTCTCGACGTGCTCGACGTCGGCTGCGGCACGGGGTTCCACCTGCCCCGCTGGGCCGAGCGTGCCCGGACGGTGACCGGCGTCGAGCCGCACCCCGACCTCGCCGCGATGGCGACCCGGCGCACGCGGCGCCTCGACACCGTGACGGTGCTCCTCGGCAGTGCGACCGAGCTGCCCCTGGCCGATGCCTGCGTCGACTGGGTGCAGGCGCGGTGGGCCTACTTCTTCGGTCCCGGGTGCGAACCGGGGCTGGCCGAGCTGCAGCGGGTCGTACGCCCCGGCGGCCACGCCTTCGTCGTCGACAACGACCCGCTGCGACCCTCGACGTTCTCGGACTGGTTCCGCCGCGGGTACCCCCGGCACGACGCGGCCGCCGTCCACGACTTCTGGACGCGGCAGGGGTGGCAGCACGTGCCCGTCGACATCCGCTGGCGGTTCGAGGAGCGGGCCGACCTCGAGGCCGTGACAGGCATCGAGCTGCCGTCCGACGTCGCCGAGCAGGTGCTCGCCGAGCACGAGGGTCTCGAGGTCGACTACGCCGTCGCGCTCTGGTGGCGCCGCTTCTGACCCGACCGCGCCCGACCGGGGCCGACTCAGCCGCCGGAGGAGCCCCGCACCACGAGCGTGGGCTCGAGCAGCACGCCGCCGTCGGGCTGGGCGGGCCCCGTGACGTCGGGGTCGAGCAACCTGGCGAGTGCCTCCACGAGCGCGACGGCGACGAGCTCCAGGGGTTGACGCACCGTCGTCAGCCCTCCGGGGAGCAGCTGGGCGCTCTGGGAGTCGTCGAAGCCGGTCACCGCGAGGTCGCGCCCGGGGGTGAGCCCGCGCTCGTACAACGCCTGCACGACCCCCAGGGCCACGGTGTCGCTCACGGCCACCACGGCCTCGGGCCGCTCGTGCGCGGGCAGGTCGAGCAGCCGTCGCGTGGTCTCGCGACCGCCGGCGACCGTCGGGTCGGCGCGCAGCTCCAGGCCGGCGACGTCGAGCCCGGCGGACTCCATGGCGCCACGCCAGCCCTCGCGGCGGTCCGCGGTGATGCGGGACCCGGGTTCGAGGTCCATCCAGGCGACGCGTCGGTGTCCGCGCTCGATCAGGTGGGCGGTGGCGGCCCTGGTGCCGGCCGCCCCGTCGACGTCGACCCAGGGGTGCGTCGCGGTCGGTTCGTCCCAGGGGCGACCGAAGGCGACGAACGGTGCGCGCTGCCCCTCCAGCCAGGGCGCCTGCGGGTTGCCGCGGTAGGTGTCGGTCAGCACGAACGCGTCGACCGCCCCCGTGCGCCACAGCTCGGCGTAGCCCGCGACGGCCTCCTCCTCGCCCGGGTGCTCGCCGTCGGGCGGCGTACGCCCCGAGAACAGCAGCACGTGCAGGCCGGCGTCGGCACTGCGGTCGACCAGGGTGTGCACGAACCGGTCGAGGAGGGCGTCCGCGGTGTGCTCGGGTCCCGGCTCGAAGCGCATGCCGACCAGCCGGGCCCGGCGCGTACGCAGGTTGCGGGCGGCACGGTTCGGGGCGTAGCCCACTTCGCTGATCACCTGCTGCACGCGCGCGAGCGTCTCCGGACGCAGCAGGTCCGGTGAGTTCAGGGCGTTGCTCACGGTCTGCCGCGAGACCCCGGCGAGGCGCGCGACCGTCGCCAGCGTCGGGGTGCTCTGCGTGCGGTGCTCCGACACTGCCGCCCCTCCGCTCGATGCCTCCTTGAACGATCCAATCACCCTCATGGTCCGGCGTCCGTCCTCGCTGGTCAAGCGGGCGTCCGGGGGCGACCCGGGACCGTCGGTGGTCGCGGCTAGCGTCGGCACATGGCCAAGACCCACACGACGTACGCCTGCGAGGCCTGCGGTGCCCACGCCCCCCGATGGGTCGGGCGCTGCAACCGGTGCAAGGAGTTCGGCACGGTCGTCGAGCTCGCTCCGGCCGGGGGCACCGCCAAGGCCGCGGGCACGCGCACCGCGCTCGCCGGCACCCGCCCGGCCCGGGCGGCGCGGGCGGTCGCCGACGTCGACGCCAGCGGGTCCCCTCGGCGGCTGCCGACCGGGGTCGGTGAGTTCGACCGGGTCCTCGGCGGCGGTCTCGTCCCCGGCCAGGTGCTGCTGCTCGCGGGCGAGCCCGGTGCCGGCAAGTCGACGTTGCTGCTGATGGTCGCCGACGCCGTGGCACGAGCCTCGGGGCGCACGGTCCTCTACTGCTCGGGCGAGGAGTCGGTGCACCAGATCGCCGTGCGCGCCCGACGCGTGGGGGCGCTGCACGAGCGGCTGCTGGTCTCCGACGACACCGATCTCGGTGCGGTGCTCGGGCACGTCGAGACCCACGCCGACGACCTGGCGCTGCTGATCGTCGACTCGGTGCAGACGATCGCGAGCCCCGAGGTGGAGGGGCGCGCCGGCGGCGTCGCGCAGGTGATGGAGGTCGCCCAGGTGCTGGTGCGCAACGCCAAGCAGCGGGGGCTGCCCACCTGCCTGGTCGGTCAGGTCACCAAGGAGTCGACCGTCGCCGGTCCCCGCGCGCTGGAGCACACGGTCGACACCACGCTGTCGATGGAGGGCGACCCCCACACGGCGTTGCGTCTGCTTCGAGCGGTGAAGAACCGCTACGGCCCCGCCGACGAGGTCGCCTGCTTCGAGCAGGCCGACGACGGCCTGCGCGAGATCCCCGACCCCTCGGCGCTCTTCCGTGGCCAGCGCGACGCCCCCGTCCCGGGCACGTGCGTGACGGTCACCGTCGAGGGACGTCGTCCCCTGCTGGCCGAGGTGCAGTGCCTGGTGGTCCCCTCGTCCCTGCCGTCCCCGCGTCGAGCGGTCTCCGGTCTGGACTCCGCCCGCGTCGCGATGCTCACCGCCGTCACCGAGCGCCACGGGCGGTTGCCGCTGAAGGAGAGCGACCTCTTCGCGGCCACCGTCGGCGGCATCAAGCTGCGCGACCCCGGTTCCGACCTCGCGGTGTGCCTCGCGCTCGCTTCCGCGATCACCGACAGGCCGCTGCCGGCGGACGTCGCGGCGATCGGCGAGGTCACGCTCTCCGGTGAGGTGCGTCCCGTGCCCGGAATGACCTCCCGGGTCGCCGAGGCAGCACGGTTGGGCTACGGCACCGTGATCGTCCCGCCGGGCACCGAGCAGCGCCCGACCCGCGGCGGGGGCGGCGCGCACCGCGTGCGCCTCGTCGAGGCCGCCTCGCTCGGCGAGGCGTTGCGAGTGCTCCCCCGCCGCGAGAACTCCTAGACTGACGCCGGTCCAGCGGAGAGGAGACGCGTGTGCCGGCCGACGACACGCTCGCCGACGTGCTCGCACGCATCGCGCCGGGCACGAGCCTCCGTGACGGCCTCGAGCGGATCCTGCGCGGGCGCACCGGCGCCCTGATCGTCCTCGGGCACGACGAGGTCGTGGACGACCTGTCGACCGGCGGGTTCGAGATCGACGTGCCCTTCACACCCACGGCGCTGCGCGAGCTGGCCAAGATGGACGGCGCGATCGTCCTCGCCCCGGCTGAGGGGCGCATCGTGCGGGCCGCGACCCACCTGATGCCCGACCAGCGCATCGGCTCGAGCGAGACCGGCACACGGCACCGCACCGCCGACCGCGTCGCCCAGCAGACCGGCTTCCCCGTGGTGACCGTGTCGCAGTCCATGCAGCTCATCGCCGTGTACGTCGAGGGCCGGCGTCACGTCGTCGAGGGCAGTGAGCAGGTGCTCGCCCGCGCCAACCAGGCCGTCGCGACGCTCGAGCGCTACCGCACCCGGCTCGACGAGGTCACCGCCGGTCTCTCCGCCCTGGAGATCGAGGACCTCGTGACCGTGCGCGACGTCGCCGTCGTGGCCCAGCGGCAGGAGATGGTCACGCGCATCGCCCGCGAGGTGGAGAACCACGTACGCGAGCTCGGCACCGACGGCCGTCTGCTGTCGCTGCAGCTCGACGAGCTCGTCAGCGGGGTCATGGAGGAGCGTGCCCTCGTGGTGCGCGACTACCGGCCCGACGACGCGCCTGTCGAGCCCACGGAGACCCTGGAGTCCCTGGAGTCCCTCGCGGCCAGCGACCTCGTCGACGTCGGCGCCGTGGCCCGGGCGCTCGGCATCGGTGACGCCTCCCGCCTCGACCACCCGCTCTCGGCGCGCGGCTACCGTCTGCTCGCCCGGGTGCCTCGCCTGCCCGCCGCCGTGGTCAGCCGGCTGGTCGAGCAGTTCGGCACGCTGCAGGACCTGCTCACCGCGAGCACCGAGCAGCTGCTGGGCGTCGACGGCGTCGGCGAGCAGCGCGCCCGGTCGGTGCGTGAGGGCCTCTCGCGCCTGGCCGAGAGCAGCATCCTCGACCGCTACTGAGTCGGGCCCTCAGTCGCCGGCGCGACCGGAGGACTCCGTACGCCCCTCCGGGTCGCCCTGGGTCTGCGCCTCGGCCTGTGAGGACTCCTCGGCGTCCCGCCGCGGCTTCGGCTGCAGCGTCTTGGTCTCGACCGTCGCCGGGGCGAGGGTGAGCTCGAACTGCTGGTCCCAGGGCTCCCCGCCCTCTGCTGCCACGAGCACGTGGTACCAGCCGGGGTAGGCGAAGTCGGCCGCGCGGGAGCAGTCGACGTCGCTGCGGCGGCTGTTCCACGTGAAGGTCACCTGGGAGGTGCGGCCGGGCACGAGCACGAGCTCCTCCTCGGGCAGCTGGCCGGGGCACTGGACGGAGGTCCACACGCGGTCGTCGCCGGAGGTGATGTCCAGGGCGACCGTCGAGGCGGAGAAGGTCCACGAGCACGGCTCCGCGCCAAGGGTCACCACGTCGAGCGGGACCTCGATGTCGGTGGCCGCGAACGCGTCCTGAACCCGCGAGCTGATGCGAACGGCACGCGGCTCGCACGCACCCTGCGGCGTCGGGGGCAGGGCAGCGGCCGCCTCGGCCTGGGCGGCCTCGCGCCGGGCGGCTCGGCGTGCCTCGCGGCGTTCCTTCCTGGTCTGCGGCGCCGTCGTTGCGCTGGACGTCGCACCTGGTGAGGGGGCAGGTGTCGCCGTGGGGGCGGCTCCGGGGCCCTGGGGTCCACCAGTGGGCTCTCCTGCCACCTGCCGCGCCGCGACCGGGCCACCGCTGTCGGTGCCGAGCAGGGCGGTCAGTCCCAGCACCACGAGCGCCGAGACGAGTGCCACCACGACGAACGCGACACCGCGGCGTACCCAGTAGACGCGGGAGGGAAGGCGTCCTCGGGGGCTGGTCAGCGAACTCACGCACCAACGCTAGGTGCCACGAGCCGCACAGCGGGTCAGGCGCACCGGCAGGACCGCAGCCGGTGCCGCCGCGCGCGGCTGGGATGCTCGGCAGGTGACCTCCGTCGTGCCTCCCGAGCCCCCACAGCCCGAGGACCTGCACGAACCGATCCTGGCCTGGTACGCCCAGCACGCCCGGGAGCTGCCCTGGCGGGGGCAGGACGCCTCTGCGTGGTCGGTCCTCGTCTCGGAGCTGATGCTGCAGCAGACACCGGTGTCCCGGGTGCTGCCGGTGCACACCGCGTGGCTCGCCCGGTGGCCGGCACCGGCGGACCTGGCCGCCGAGCCGGCGGGCGAGGCGGTCCGCGCCTGGGGCCGGCTGGGCTACCCGCGACGGGCGTTGCGGCTGCATGCGGCGGCGGCCGCGCTCGTCGAGCGGCACGGGGGCGAGGTGCCGGCCTCGTACGAGGAGCTGATCGCCCTGCCGGGCGTCGGGGACTACACCGCCGCGGCCGTCGCCTCCTTCGCCTTCGGGCGCCGTCACGTCGTGCTCGACACGAACGTACGACGGGTGCTGGCCCGTGCCGTCGGCGGCGAGGCCCTCCCGCGCCCCTCGGTGAACCGCGCCGAACGCGACCGCGCGACCGCCTACCTGCCCGCCGCCGCGCTCGGCGACCAGGTCTCGGCGACCTGGGCCGTGGCGACGATGGAGCTCGGCGCCCTCGTCTGCACCGCACGGGAGCCACGCTGCGCGGTGTGCCCCGTGCGGGAGCTCTGCGTCTGGCGGGCGGCCGGCAAGCCCGCGTACACCGGACCCGCCAGGCGTACGCAGGACTACGACGGCACCGACCGGCAGTGCCGGGGCCGGTTGCTCGCGGTGCTCCGTGAGGCCTCAGGGCCGGTGCCCGCCTCGCGGCTCGAGACCGTCTGGCCCAGCACGGGCCAGCGCGAACGCTGCCTGGACACCCTGGTCGCCGACGGTCTCGTCGTCCGCGTCGGCGAGGCGTACGCACTCCCCTGAACGACGACGGGGCGCCCACCGCGATGCGGTGAGCGCCCCGTCGGTGACCCGGGTGCGGGTGGTCAGGCCTCCTCGGAGGAACCCTCGCCGCCCGCCGTGCCTGCGATCTCGACCGGTGCCACGTCGGGCACCTCGCTCTTGGCGTTGCCCGCGAAGGTGAAGGTCGCCTCGGGGCCCTCGCCCTCGACGTCGACCAGCACGATCTGACCGGGGCCGACCTCGCCGAAGAGCATCTTCTCGGCCAGCACGTCCTCGATCTCGCGCTGCACCGTGCGACGCAACGGCCGCGCCCCCAGCACCGGGTCGAACCCGCGGGCCGCGAGCAGATCCTTGGCCGGCTGCGTGAGCTCGATCGACATGTCGCGGTCCTTCAGCCGCTCCTCGACCGCAGCGATCATGTTGTCGACCATGGTGACGATCTGCTCCCGGCTCAGCGGCGGGAACACGATGATCTCGTCGACGCGGTTCAGGAACTCGGGCCGGAAGTGCACCTTCAGCTCCTCGGAGACCTTCGCCTTCATGCGGTCGTAGGACCCCTCGGCGTCACCGGACTGGTTGAAGCCCAGGCTCACGCCCTTGGCGATGTCACGCGTGCCGAGGTTGGTGGTCATGATGATGACGGTGTTCTTGAAGTCCACCAACCGGCCCTGGGAGTCGGTCAGGCGACCTTCCTCCAGGATCTGCAGCAGCGAGTTGAAGATGTCGGGGTGCGCTTTCTCCACCTCGTCGAAGAGGACGACGGAGAACGGCTTGCGCCGCACCTTCTCGGTGAGCTGACCGCCCTCTTCGTAACCGACGTAGCCGGGGGGCGAACCGAAGAGTCGCGACACCGTGTGCTTCTCGGAGAATTCGCTCATGTCGAGCTGGATCAGCGAGTCCTCGTCGCCGAAGAGGAATTCGGCGAGCGTCTTGGACAACCACGTCTTGCCGACACCCGAGGGCCCGGCGAAGATGAACGACCCACCGGGGCGCTTGGGGTCCTTCAGACCCGCACGCGTACGCCGGATCGCCCGCGACAGGGCACGCACGGCCTCGTCCTGACCGATGACGCGCTTGTGGAGCTCGTCCTCCATCTTGAGCAGACGGGTGGACTCCTCCTCGCTCAGCTTCACGATCGGGATGCCCGTGGCGATCGCCAGCACCTCGGCGATCAGCTCCTCGTCGACCTCGGCGACGACGTCCATGTCGCCGGCCTTCCACTGCTTCTCGCGCTCGGCCTTGGCCAGGATCAGCTGCTTCTCGCGGTCACGCAGCGAGGCGGCGGCCTCGAAGTCCTGACCGTCGATCGCGGCCTCCTTCTCCTTGCGCACCTCGGCGATCTTGTCGTCGAACTCGCGCAGGTCCGGCGGAGCCGTCATGCGGCGGATGCGCAGGCGGGAACCGGCCTCGTCGATCAGGTCGATCGCCTTGTCGGGCAGGAACCTGTCGGAGATGTAGCGGTCGGCGAGCGTCGCGGCGCTCACGAGGGCCTCGTCGGTGATCGTCACGCGGTGGTGCGCCTCGTAGCGGTCCCGCAGGCCCTTGAGCATCTCGATCGTGTGGGCGATCGAGGGCTCGTTGACCTGGATCGGCTGGAAGCGGCGCTCGAGCGCGGCGTCCTTCTCCAGGTGCTTGCGGTACTCGTCCAGCGTGGTGGCGCCGATGGTCTGCAGCTCACCGCGGGCCAGCATGGGCTTCAGGATCGAGGCCGCGTCGATGGCGCCCTCCGCCGCACCGGCGCCGACGAGCGTGTGGATCTCGTCGATGAACAGCACGATGTCGCCGCGGCTCTTGATCTCCTTGAGCACCTTCTTCAGGCGCTCCTCGAAGTCACCGCGGTAGCGCGAGCCCGCGACCAGCGCACCCAGGTCGAGGGTGTAGATGTGCTTGTCCTTCAGCGTCTCGGGGACCTCGCCCTTGACGATGTCCTGGGCCAGGCCCTCGACGACGGTCGTCTTGCCGACGCCCGGCTCGCCGATGAGGACGGGGTTGTTCTTCGTGCGCCGGCTCAGCACCTGCATCACGCGCTCGATCTCCGTCGAGCGTCCGATGACGGGGTCGAGCTTGCCCTCGCGTGCGGCCTGGGTGAGGTTGCGACCGAACTGGTCGAGCACCAGCGAGCTCGACGGGGTGCCCTCCTCGCGGGAGGACGCGCCGGTCGCGGCGGTCTCCTTGCCCTGGAATCCGCTCAGCAGCTGGATGACCTGCTGGCGCACGGAGTTCAGGTCGGCGCCCAGCTTCACGAGCACCTGGGCGGCGACGCCCTCGCCCTCGCGGATCAGGCCGAGCAGGATGTGCTCGGTGCCGATGTAGTTGTGGCCGAGCTGCAGCGCCTCGCGCAGGCTCAGCTCCAGCACCTTCTTGGCGCGGGGGGTGAAGGGGATGTGCCCGCTGGGGGCCTGCTGGCCCTGGCCGATGATCTCCTCGACCTGCGCGCGCACGGCCTCGAGCGAGATGCCGAGGCTCTCCAGGGCCTTGGCGGCGACGCCCTCGCCCTCGTGGATGAGACCGAGCAGGATGTGCTCGGTCCCGATGTAGTTGTGGGAGAGCATGCGGGCCTCTTCCTGGGCCAGCACGACCACCCGGCGTGCACGATCGGTGAACCGCTCGAACATCAGTGCATCTCTCCTCGTCGCGTCTCGCTCGTGCCGCCCGTGGTCTGGTGCGTCGTGAGCGTCTCCTACGCTTTTCCCAACCTGCTCGCCAGCGTACGTGTTCCCGGCGACGGAGCTGTCTGCTCTCGGCGAACGGACGCCCGGCCCAGGTCCTGACGCAGCGAGAGCGCACCCCGTCGCCGGGATGCGCTCTCGCGAGGACGACTGTCCGTGGCTCAGTGAGCCGCGTCGTACGCCTCGCGCACGTCGGCGGCGACCCGGCCGCGCTCCGGGACCTCCCAGCCGTTCTCCCGCGCCCACTCACGGATCTCCTTGGCACTGGGGCCGGAGCTCGCCGCGGTGGAGGACGAGCGCGCGGAACGGCGCCGTCCGCCCTCGGCCTTGCGGGCGTGCGCCACGTACGGCGCGAGCTTCTCGCGGAGCTCCTCGGCGTGCTCGGTGGTCAGGTCCATCTCGTAGTCGGTGCCGTCGAGACCGAACTTCACGGTCTCATCGGCCTCGGACTGGTCGAGGTCGTCGACCAGGACGATGTTCACCTTCTGTGCCATGACTGCGGCGCCTTTCTTTCGCGATTTCTCGTCGCGCATCTGTTGCATCGGGTGCTCGGGCCCGAGATCAGGCCGGACGGGTGGGTGATAATCACCCGTTGGCGATGCCCGTGAATATCATGCACGATTTCGCACCACGGTGAAACTCGAATCACCGCAAACGCGTGACGGAGACCGCAGGAATTCAGTCGCCGGTCATTCCGGGCGCAACAGCGGGAAAAGGATCGTCTCCCTGATGCCGGCTCCGGTGAGCAGCATGACGAGCCGGTCCACCCCCAGACCCATGCCACCCGCGGGCGGCATGCCGTGCTCCATCGCGCGCAGGAACACCTCGTCGACCTCCATCGCCTCGGGGTCGCCCGCCGCGGCCAGCAGCGCCTGCGCCTCCAGGCGTTCCCGCTGCACCACCGGGTCGTTGAGCTCGGTGTAGGCCGGGGCCAGCTCCACGCCGTTGATGATCAGGTCCCACGCCTCGTTGATGCCGACCTTCTCGCGGTGCGACTTCGCCAGCGGCTTGACCTCGGCGGGGTAGTCCATGACGAACGTCGGCTGGATCAGGTCGTCCTCGCACAGCTGCTCGTACAGCTCCACCAGCACCTCGGCGGCACCCCAGGAGGGCTGCAGCTCGACGTCGCGGGCATCGGCGTGGCGACGCAGCACCTCGACCGGTGTCTGCGCCGTGACCTCCTCGTTCAGTGCCTCGGAGACGAGATCGTGGATCGCGGCCCGTCGCCACGGCTGCTCCAGGTCGATCTCGGAGCCGTCGCGGCCCGGCACGACCGTGCGGCCCACTGCACGGGCAGCGTCGAGCACCAGCTGCCGGGTCAGCTCCATCATCGTGAACTGGTCGCCGTAGGCCTGGTAGGCCTCGAGCATCGAGAACTCCGCCGCGTGCGTGGAGTCCAGGCCCTCGTTGCGGAAGGTGCGACCGATCTCGTACACCTTCTCGACGCCGCCGATCATGGCGCGCTTGAGGTCCAGCTCGAGCGCGATGCGCAGCAGCATCGGCTGGTCGAGTGCGTTGAGGTGCGTACGGAAGGGCCGCGCCGCCGCGCCGCCGTTGGTGAGCTGGAGGATCGGCGTCTCGACCTCGACGTAGTCCTCCCCGTGCAGGGTCTCGCGCAGGCTGCGCAGCACGGTCGCCTTCGTCCGCACCATCTCCCTCGGCTCGGGACGCAGCATCATGTCGACGTAGCGCAGCCGGATGCGGGCCTCGTCCGAGAGCGGTCGGTGCTCGTTCGGCAGCGGCCTCAGGGTCTTCGCCGCCAGGGTCCACTCGGTGGCGGCGACCGACAGCTCACCGCGGCGCGAGGTGATGACCTCACCGGTCACCGCGAGCAGGTCACCGAGGTCGACGTCGCTCTTGAAGGCCGCGAGCCGCTCCTCGCCGACCTCGGCCAGCGACAGCATCGCCTGCAGCTCCGCCCCCGCGCCCTCGCGCAGACGCACGAAGCAGAGCTTGCCCGTGTTGCGCAGGTGCACGACCCGGCCGACGACGCTCACGGTCTGCCCCGTGCGGGTGTCGGGGTCCAGCGCGGGACCGTCCGGGCCGTCGTAGGTGGCACGCAGGTCCGCCAGCGTGTGGGTGCGGGCGATCTCGGCCGGGTACGGGTCGACCCCGGACTCGAGCAGGCGCTCGCGCTTGTCGCGGCGCACCTGCTGCTGCTCGGAGATCTCACGCGCGGCGGCGACGGCCTCCTCGGAGGGCCCGTCGGCGGCGGCGTCTGTCGGCTCGGGTGCGTCGGTCACGACGGGTCAGCGTATCGGCGGTTTCGGGACGCCCGGCTGGCGCCCGGCTCCTCAGCTCCCCGGGCGCAGGTCCATCGCGACGTCCAACACCGGTGCCGAGTGCGTGAGCGCGCCCACGGCGATGGTGTCCACACCGGTCCGCGCGACGGCGACGGCCCGCTCGAGCGTCAGCCCGCCCGAGGCCTCGAGTCGAGCTCGACCGTCCGTACGCGTGACGGCCTCGGTCATCTGCTCCAGCGACATGTTGTCGAGCAGGATGTCGGGGGCCCCGACCTCGAGCAGCTCCTCGAGCTGTTCCAGCGTGGTCACCTCCACCTGCACCGGCAGCCCGGGGTGGGCGGTCACCACGGCCTCGTACGCCGGCACGACGCCGCCGCAGGCGAGCACGTGGTTGTCCTTGACCAGTCCCTGGTCCGAGAGCGACGTGCGGTGGTTGAGACCGCCACCGGCGCGGACGGCGTACTTCTCCAGGTGCCGCAGCCCCGGCGTGGTCTTGCGGGTGTCACGCACCCGGCACCCGGTGCCGGCCATGGCCTCCTCCCACGCCGCGGTCGCGGTCGCGACCCCGGAGAGGTGGCACAGCAGGTTCAGCGCGGTGCGCTCGGCGGTCAGCAGCAGGCCGACGTCGCCGGTGGCGGTCAGCAACACCTGCCCGCGGCGTACGCGGTCGCCGTCGCGGGCGCCACGCTCGACCGTCACGGCGGGGCCGAGCGCGTACCGGAAGGCGAGCTCGGCCACGGCCAGACCCGCGACGACACCGTCGGCCCGGGCCACGAGGTCGCCGGCGGCGTCGCCCAGCGGCAGCGTCGGCCAGGAGGTGACGTCCTCGGTCGGACAGTCCTCGGCGTACGCCCTGCCGACCACCGCGTGCACCTCGGCGGCGTCGAGTCCCATTCCCTCGAGCTCGGCGACCAGCCCGGGGGGCACGTCGCCGAGCGGCGACCTCGCGAGCTCCCGCGGCGCGCTGCTCATCGGACCTCCTCGTCGGTGGGCCCCAGCGGGCTCAGACTCTGCTGCGGACCGTCCGCGCCCGCCCGGGCGTCGACGTGGCAGCACCAGGACGCGTCGTCGGCCTCCGGGAAGTCCTCGCGCCAGTGCGAGCCCCGGGTCTCCTCGCGCCGGAGCGCCGCGTCCACCAGCAGCTGGCCGACGGTCACCAGGTTCGAGGTCTCCCAGTGACGCGTGCCGGGGGCGGCGTCACCGGAGTCCCACATCGCCGCGAGGTCCGCCCGAGCCCGGTGCAGGCCGGCGGCCGAGCGCAGCACTCCGGCGTACGCGGTCATGGTCTGCTGCACCTCGCCGAGGCGGTCGCGGTGCGCCAGACCCGCCACCCTCGGGTCAGGCCCGGGCGTACGCCGCGGCGGCAGGTCCGCGGCCAGGCGCGAGGCGATGCGGTGGCCGAAGACCAGCCCCTCGAGCAGCGAGTTCGACGCCAGCCGGTTCGCGCCGTGCACGCCGGAGCAGGCGACCTCGCCGCACGCGAAGAGACCCGGCACGTCGGTCTGACCGTCGAGGTCGGTGGCGACCCCGCCCGAGGCGTAGTGGCAGGCCGGCACCACCGGGATCAGGTCGGTCACCGGGTCGACACCGTGGGACCGCGCCGAGGTCAGGATGGTCGGGAACCGCTCCTCCCAACGCCGTGCCCCGAACGCGGTCGCGTCGAGCCAGACGTGGGGCTGCCCCGTCTCCCGCATGCGCCGGTTGATCGCCTTCGCCACGACGTCGCGGGGTGCCAGGTCGCCCATCGGGTGGACACCCTCGGTGACCCGGCGACCCTCGTGGTCCAGCA
Organism: Nocardioidaceae bacterium; assembly: GCA_018672315.1. Taxonomy (NCBI): domain Bacteria; kingdom Bacillati; phylum Actinomycetota; class Actinomycetes; order Propionibacteriales; family Nocardioidaceae; species Nocardioidaceae bacterium. Next base: position 1,112,797 of record CP076053.1, read on the forward strand.
GCACCGCGCCCTCGCCACGCACGGCCTCCGAGATCAGGGGCTGCTGACCGCGGGAGTCCTCGCCGAGCCACATGACGGTGGGGTGGAACTGCACGAACTCCAGGTCTCGGATCGTCGCGCCCGCCCGGTAGGCCAACGCGGTGCCGTCGCCGGTGGCGACCGGCGGGTTCGTCGTCGCGGCGAACAGCTGGCCGAGACCCCCCGAGGCGAGCACGACGGCACGACAGTGCAGGGCGCCGACACCGTCGCGCTGCCCCTCACCCATCACGTGCAGGGTCACGCCGGCCACCGCCGGCACGCCGCCCGAGCCGTCGGCGAGCAGCAGGTCGACGGCGAGCGCGTGCTCGACGACCTCGATGGTCGGGGCCGCCCGCACCGCCGCGACGAGTGCTCGCTGGATCTCGCGGCCCGTCGCGTCGCCGCCGGCGTGGGCGATGCGGTCGCGGTGGTGCCCACCCTCCCGGGTCAGCAGCAGCTCGCCGACCGGCGACTGGTCGAAGCGGGTGCCCAGCGCCACGAGCTCACGGACCCGGTCCGGACCCTCGGTGACCAGGGCGCGGACGGCCGCCACGTCGCACAGCCCCGCGCCGGCCTCGAGCGTGTCGTCCAGGTGCTCCTGAGGACTGTCCCCGGGGCCCAGCGCCGCGGCGATGCCGCCCTGCGCCCACGTCGTCGACCCCGCCGAGAGGTCGTCCTTGGTCACGACCGTGACCGAGGGGCGTACGCCGTCCGGGCCGGCCGTCCGGGCCAGCAGGGCGTCGATGCGCAGCGCGGCCGTGAGCCCGGCGACGCCGGACCCGACGACGACGACGTCGGTGAAGGAGGTCCAGCCGGGCTCGGGCGCGAGCAGCCGACGGGGAGGGGACACGCCCGGAGACTAGCGGCTGCCCGCGGCGAGCACGGTGGCGCGCTGCTCGGCGTCCAGGTCGGCCGCCGCGCCCGTGACGAGCGAGTCCCCGCGGGCCAGACCGGAGCCCTCGACGGCGTGCGCCGCGTCCTCGCCGACGTCGACGATGCGGTTGTCGGCATCGACGAAGACGACGTGCGGGGTGTGCGTACGCGCCTCGGCGTCCTCGAGCTGGGCGTAGGCGATGAGGATGACGAGGTCACCCGGGTGCACCAGGTGGGCCGCGGCCCCGTTGATGCCGAGCACGCCGGAGCCGCGGTCGCCCGCGATCGTGTACGTCTCCAGCCTGGCGCCGTTGGTGATGTCGACGATGTGCACCAGCTCGCCCGGCAGGATGTCGGCTGCGTCGAGCAGGTCCTCGTCGACCGTCACCGAGCCGACGTAGTGCAGGTCTGCCTGGGTGACGGTGGCTCGGTGGATCTTGCCGTTCATCAGGGTGCGAAGCACGGGTTCTCCTGGTCCTGTGGCTGGTCTCGGGTGGGGCGCGCGCCGGACGTCGGCGCCGGCGCCGCGGGCAGCTGCACGACACGGTTGTCGATGAGACGGGTGGCGCCCACCCGCGCAGCGACGAGCAGCCGCGCCTCGCCCCCGGCGGCGTCGTGGCCGGCGTCGGCGCGCAGGTCGGGCGTACGCAGCGCCACGTAGTCGACGGACACTCCCGCCACGTCGAGGGCCTCGTGCGCCTCCGCGACGACCGCGGCACCGCCACGCTCCGCCGCAGCGGCGCCGGCGGCGAGGGCCCGCGGCAACGCGGCGGCGAGGTCGCGCTGGGCCCCGTCGAGGTAGCGGTTGCGCGAGGACCTCGCGAGGCCGTCGTGCTCGCGGTCGGTGGCCACCCCGACCACCTCGACGTCCAGGGCCAGGTTCCGCACCATGCTGCGGACGAGCACGAGCTGCTGGTAGTCCTTCTCGCCCATGACGAGCACGTCCGGACCGACGACGCCCAGCAGGGTGGCGACCACGGTGAGCACACCGCGGAAGTGGGTGGGCCGGACGGCGCCCTCGAGCTCGGCGCCGAGCGGGCCGGGCTCCACCGCGATGCCGGCTGCAGGGTCGGGGTAGACGTCCTGCTCGGAAGGCGTCCAGACCAGGTCCACGCCATGCTCCGCACACGCGTCGACATCCGCCTCGAGGGTGCGCGGGTAGGCGTCGAGGTCCTCTCCGGGACCGAACTGCAGCGGGTTGACGAACACGGACACGACGACGAAGCCGTGCTCGCCCACGCGGTCGCGGGCGGCGTCGACCAACGCCAGATGTCCCTCGTGGAGGGCTCCCATCGTCGGGACCAGCGCCACCGTGGCGCCCCCGGCCCGGGCGGTGGCGACGGTCTGCGCCAGCTCCTCCCGTGTCGTGGCGACGCCGGGACGGCGGAGCACGTCGGCGCTCATGAGCCCTGCTCCGCGGACTTGAGGGCGGCGCCGAGGCGCAGCAGGTCCGTACGGCCGTCCTCGGCGAGGGCCAGCACGCGCTCGACGGCGGCGGCGCGCACCGGGACCAGCCGCCCGTCGAGGGTGGCACGCGACGCCGTGTCGCGGGCGAGCGCGACGTAGGACGGCACCGCGAGCGGCTGGTGCGCGAGCAGGTCGAGCACGTGGGCGCGGACGGTCTCGACGTCACCGCGCACGATCGGGCCGGTCAGCGCGGAGTCCCCGACCTCCAGCGCGTTGCCGAGGGCGGCCTCGAGCAGGGGCCGCAGTGTCGCGGACGGGTCGTCGGCCCCCGCGGCCGCCAGCATCTCCCTCGCCTGGGCCACCAGGGTGACCAGGTGGTTCGCGCCGTGGGCGAGCGCCGCGTGGTAGAGCGCGCGGTGCTCCTCGACGACCTCGACGACCGAGCCGTCGACCGCCGAGACCAGACGTGTCCCCAGGGCTGCGGTCTCCGGGCCGTCCGAGGTCATGGCGTACGCGCATCGCGGCAGTCGCGACAGGTCGCGCACGGTGCCCGTGAACGTCATGGCGGGGTGCAGCGCGAGACGTGCCGCGCCGACCTCCGCCGCCGGGTCGAGCACCCCCAGGCCGTGTCGACCCGACAGGTGCACCACCGTCGGCTGCGCCTCCCCCGGCTCCCGCGTCAGCGCCCCGGCACCGGCGAGCTGGCGCGCGACGTTGCCGAGCATGTCGTCGGGCACCGCCAGCACCAGCACGTCGCAGGCCCGCGCGACCGCGCTCGGCTTCACCACCGGCACTCCGGGCAGCAGCGTCGCGGCCCTGTGCCGTGAGGCGTCGGACTCGCCGGAGACCGCCACCACCTCGGCGCCCGCCTGCCGCCAAGCCGCCGCCAGCACCGCGCCGACGCGTCCGGCGCCCACGACGCCGAGGCGCAGCTGCCCTCCGGCGTGCCTCATCGTGCGCTCGCTTCCGCTGGTCGGTGCCCCGGCCGTGCGGGGCTGGTCGTGGTGGTCTCCTCACCGGAACTCGACCGTCACCCGCCGTGTTCCCGCAGGCTGGTCCATGTCAACGGTAGGCCCTGCCCGGGCCCCGGCGAAGCCGTCGGGAGGGTGGGTCTGGTCACCCGCGCGGCAGTGCGTCGAGCCTGGCCGTGCGCGAGGCCGCCACCTCCGCGTCCAACAGGGTCCTCGCCTGGGCGACGGGACGGTGGCGCGCGGTGACGCGGACGGGCCCCTCCGGGGAGTCCACGCGCACGGTGGCGAGGGCGAGCCGGCGCTGCAGTGGGCCCTGCGTCATGCGGACGGACTGGACGCGGCCGTGCGGCACGACCTGGGTGCGCCTGACCCACCACCCGGCACGGGACGCGACCAGGGCCTCGTCCACGGAGAAGCCGAACGTCCGCGCGACCAGCGGGCTCAGCAGGTGGGCGCGGACGGGAGGCGCAGACATCGAGATCGCCTCGACGTCGCGCGCGAGCAGGCGGGAGGCGAGCGCGTACACCTCGTCGCGGCCGCCCACCGACAGCACGGTGGAGGCGTCCGGCCCGGCGGCGCCGACGCCGAGCGCCCCGGCCGTGGCGACGTCGAGCCGCGCCCATCCCGCGGCACGCCACAGCAGCGGCTCGGTAATCTTCAACCCCTGCAGACGGTGGGTGGCGATGGTCTGGTGGGAGACGTTGACGAGGCCGCGGCGCACGTGCAGCCCCAGGTGGTCCTCGGTCAGCACGAAGCCCCAGTTCTCGGAGAGGTCGCGCATCACGACCAGCGCGAGGGCACCGATGAGGGGCACGGTCACCGCGGCGAGCAGTCGACGACCGTCGGGCCCGCCCGCGGCCCAGGCCCACACCGGCGTGAGCACGAGCAGTCCGATCGCGGCGTGGGAGGCGGCCTGCACGGCGATCTGGCGGGTGAGCGGGACCCGGGCCAGCTCGACCTCAGCCGGGCGCGGTCCGTCCGACCCGTGCGGGTGCGGCACGACGGCCCCGGGCGTGACCTCGACGCCCTGATGGGTCGGGGTGCCTGTCGGCGCCAGCTCCCGGCGGGCGAGCAGAGCCTCCTTGAGCTCCGCGGCGTCGGCGCCGCCGAGGAACGCGAGCGAGTCGCTGTCCTGGGAGCCCGCCACGTCCAGCCTGACCTCGGACAGGCCGAGCAGGCGCGCCCCCAGGGGCTTGACCAGGTCGATCTCCTGGATGCGGTCGATCCGGATGCGGCGGGAGGTGCGACGCAGGACACCCGCATCGATGCGCAGCTCGTACGGCGTCAGCCACCACTTCGTCAGCCACCAGCCCACGGCCCCGTAAGCCAGCCCCGCGGCGATCAGTCCCAGCACCAGACCTGCGACCAGGCCGACCTCGCCGCGCAGCAGCTCGTCCTGCGCCAGGCCCAGGCCGAAGAGCACGAAGATCAACCCGCGCGCCAGCGGGGTGCCGGGCGAGAGGCGACGGTGGGGGGTCTCCCACGGGATCCGGTCCGAGCGCATCGGGGCCGCCGGTCACAGACCCGAGCTGCGGGTCTGGCCGAGCTCGGTGAGCCGGTCGCGCAGACGGGCCGCCTCACGCGGCGTGACACCCACGATCCGACCGCGCGACCGCGGCGAGGCGGTGTTCAGCCGCACCGTGGCGAGGCGGAAGGCCTGCTGCAGGGGACCGGCGGTCACCTCGACGAACTGCATCCGTCCGTACGGCACCGCGATCACGTGACGCACCAGGGTGCCCCGCTTGATGTAGAGGTCGTCCTCCTCCTCGGCGTACGCCCAGGCACGGGCACCGCGACCGACGAGCCACCAGGCCAGGACGCCGAGCACGAGCACCGTCGCGGCGACCTCGACCCGCCACGGCTCGAGGGCGGGGAGCAGGCTCACCGCGACGGCCCACGCGACCAGGGCGAGGTCGACGGCCCAGAGCACGCCGAGACGCCGCATCACCCGCAGCTGCCACGACACCGGCGTCCAGTGGACCCCGGGCGCACCGAAGACGTCCGTCACGGCTCAAGGGTAGGAACGAGTCGGGACGGGCGGGGCGTTTCCGGTCAACCTTGACCGTGCCCGGCACCGGTGACGGAACCCCCGCCTACCCTGGCCGGGTGTCGGACATCTACGCAGGCGCAGCGGCCGAGACGACGGTGACCGGGGACGCCGTCACCCTGGACCTCGCGGCCGCCTCGGTCGCGACCCGGCTGCTGTCCGGTCTCATCGACGTGCTCCTGGCCGTGGTCCTGCTCGCGGGAGGCCTGACGATGACGGCCTTCACCGCCCCGACGGATGCGCTGGCCGGGGTCGGCGGCGTGCTGAGCCTGGTGCTGGCGTTCCTCGTCCTCCCGGTCACCGTCGAGACCGCGACCCGCGGTCGTTCCGCCGGCAAGGCCGCGCTGGGACTGCGCACGGTGCGCGACGACGGGGGGCCCGTCTCCTTCCACCACGTCTTCACCCGGCACCTCGTGGGCGTCGCCGAGATCTGGGTCCTCTCCGGTGTGCCCGCCCTGCTCACCGCACTCCTCCACCCCCGCGGCAAGCGGGTCGGCGACGTCGCGGCCGGTACCTACGTCGTCCGCGACCGGTTCCGGTTGCGACTGTCGCCGCCGCCGGCGATGCCGCCGCACCTCGCCGCGTGGGCCTCTGCCGCCGACCTCGCGCCGCTGCCCGACGGCACGGCCCTCGCGATCCGGGGTCTGCTGCAGCGCGACGGCAGCCTCGCCCCCGGTCAGCGCGACCTGCTGGCCGCCGAGCTCGCCGAGCAGGTCAGGCCACTGGTCAGTCCCGCGCCGCCGGCGGGAACGACCGCCCCGGACTTCCTGGCCGCCGTGTCCGCCGAGCGTCGCCGACGCGACGGCGAGCGGCTCGCCCGGCAGCAGGCACAGCGGCAGCGCCTGGCGTCCTCGTGACCCGCACCGAGTGGAGGTCTCCGCGCGTCGCGGCGTACGCGGTGGGACTCTGTGCCCTAATCGTGCTCGTGACGCTGGTGGTCGGTGGGGTCGGCGCCGTCCGTGAGAGCCGGGCCGTCGCCGCGGTCGAGGTGGATCGCACGGAGGCGACGGCGTTCGGCGGTCCCGCCGCCGTGGTCTCCTGCCTCGGCCGGTGGTGCAACGTCGCCTGGCGGGTGTCGGCGCCCCGCGGGTCCGTACGCCTGGATCGCCTCGTGCTGCCGGCCCTCGGCCCCGACGGCGGGGGCACGGGGCGTCGTCTGCTCGGGGGCGCCGTCGACGGGGACACCCTGTCGCTGCCACCGGTCGAGGCGGTGGAGGACGCCGCGGACGAGGACACCCAGGACACGCTGCTGGCCGTCGGGCGGGAGGTGCCGGCCGGCCGCGGACTCGTCGTGGCGGTCGTCGTCGAGATCGCCACCGATTGCCGCGCCGGCGACGTCGAGCCCGTCTCGGCGGTGATGACGGTCAGCCGTGGAGACGTCGTCGACCAGCGTCGGAGCCCACCGGTCGCCCTCCCCTGCCGCTGACGGCGACGGCGCCCTGGTCGGGACCCGAGTCAGGACCCTGCTCAGAGGCCGGCGACACCGAAGACCGCGATCGCTCCCGCGAGGAAGAGCGCGAGCAGCACCAGGAGGAACAGCACCGCCGCGCCCAGCAACACGCTGCCGACGATGCCGAGCACCCGGCCGACCTGCACCTGGTCGCGCCCGCCCCACCGGCCGGGCTGGGCGTCGATCTCGCGGAGCGTACGGTTGCCCGTCACCCACGCGAACGGCGCCAGCACGCCGCACAGCACGACCCCGAGCAGCCCCAGCACCAGCACGGTGCCGGCCCGGGGGTGGGTCGGTGGGTCGCCGTAGCCGACCCAGCGAGGCTCCTCGGTCATGCGCGGGAGTCTTCCACGACGTAGGCCAGGTCGACGACGGGTCGCTCCGCCGCCCGACCGCGACGCTCGAACTTCGTGGCGGGCCGCTCGGTCCAGCGCTCCACGACCCCACCGCGGAGCCGGGGCTCCTCGCCGATGACCTCGGTCATCCACTCGGCATAGGGCGGCCAGTCCGTCGCCAGCCGCCACGTGCCGCCCGGTCGCAGCACCGTGGCCACCCTCCCGGTGAAGGCGGGGGTGACGATCCGGCGCTTGTGGTGCCGCGCCTTGGGCCACGGGTCGGGGAAGAAGGTCCACAGCTCGTGCACGGACCCGGGCTCGAAGAGATGGTCCAGCGCCCACACCGCGTCCAGGCCGAGCACCCGGACGTTGTGGGCCCCGGCCTCGTCCGCTCGGTGCAGCAGCTCGGCCATGCCGGGCTGCCAGACCTCGAGGGCGAGCACGTCGTGCTCGGGGTGTGCCGCCGCGTACGCCGCTGCGGTCTCCCCGACACCGGACCCGACCTCGACGACCAGCGGCGCCTTTCGGCCGAAGACGTCGGACCAGCTCACGCGTCCGTCCTCGACGGACTCCGTCGGCACCACCCACTCATCGGCCCGACGGCTCCAGGCTCGGTGCTGCTTCTCGGTGAGCCGGGCCCCACGACGGGAGTAGGAGAGCACCTCCCGCACCCGACGACCGTCCTCGGTCAGACGGGTGTGCGGTCTGGCCGAGGTCGTACGCCCGGCGTGCGGCTTGGTCACGGACTCTCCTGATCGGTTCCGACGACACGACAGGCCCCGTCCCCCTGGCGAGGGACGGGGCCTGTCGGCTCTGCTGGGGACCGCCGAGGCGGTCGGAGGCTCAGGGCCTCAGATCACTGGGTGACCTTGGTGACGCGGCCGGCGCCGACGGTGCGACCGCCCTCGCGGATCGCGAACCGCAGACCGTCCTCCATGGCGATCGGCTGGATCAGCTCGACGCTCATGTCGGTGGTGTCACCGGGCATGACCATCTCGGTGCCCTCGGGAAGGGTCACCACGCCGGTCACGTCCGTGGTGCGGAAGTAGAACTGCGGGCGGTAGTTGTCGAAGAACGGCGTGTGACGGCCGCCCTCCTCCTTGGAGAGGATGTAGACGCTGGCCTCGAAGTTCGTGTGCGGGGTGTTGGTGCCCGGCTTGATGACGACCATGCCGCGCTCGACGTCCTCGCGCTTGGTGCCGCGGAGCAGCAGGCCGACGTTCTCGCCCGCCTCGCCGGTGTCGAGCAGCTTGCGGAACATCTCGATGCCGGTGACCGTGGACTTCTGCGAGCCCGGACGGATGCCGACGATCTCGACCTCCTCGTTGACCTTCACGATGCCGCGCTCGATGCGGCCGGTGATGACCGTGCCGCGACCGGTGATGGTGAAGACGTCCTCGACGGGCATCAGGAACGGCTTGTCGGTCTCGCGCTCCGGCTGCGGGAGGTACTCGTCGACCGCGTTCATGAGCTCCATGATCGACTCGGACCACTTCTCGTCGCCGTTCAGCGCCGGGAAGGCGGCCACGCGTACGACCGGGACGTCGTCGCCCGGGAAGTCGTACTCGGAGAGGAGCTCGCGCACCTCCATCTCGACGAGCTCGATGAGCTCCTCGTCGTCGACCATGTCGCACTTGTTGAGCGCCACGACCAGGGCCGGCACGCCGACCTGGCGGGCGAGCAGCACGTGCTCACGGGTCTGCGGCATCGGGCCGTCGGTGGCGGCGACCACGAGGATCGCGCCGTCCATCTGGGCCGCGCCGGTGATCATGTTCTTGATGTAGTCCGCGTGACCGGGGCAGTCGACGTGGGCGTAGTGACGGTTCTCCGTCTGGTACTCGACGTGCGCGATCGAGATCGTGATGCCGCGCTGACGCTCCTCGGGGGCCTTGTCGATCATGTCGAAGGCGGAAGCCTGGTTCAGGTCCGGGAACTGCTTGTGCAGGACCTGCGTGATCGCCGCGGTGAGCGTGGTCTTGCCGTGGTCGATGTGACCGACGGTGCCGATGTTCATGTGCGGCTTTGTCCGCTCGAACTTCGCCTTAGCCATTGCTGGCTCCTCCTGGTTGTTGTCTCTGACTCTGGGTGATCTGGGGTGTGCTCATGCTCGCAGGCGAGCGCGGGGGGCGGACCGTCAGGGTGCTGGGGCCCGCCGGCGGGTCACTCGCCGCGCACCTTGGCGACGATCTCCTCGGCGACGTTCGAGGGCACCTCGGCGTAGGAGTCGAACTCCATCGCGTACGACGCCTGACCCGAGGTCTTCGACCGCAGGTCCCCGACGTAGCCGAACATCTCCGACAGCGGCACGAGCGCCTCGACGACGCGCTCGCCACCACGCTCGAACATCGCGCCGACCTGGCCGCGGCGGGAGTTGATGTCACCGATGACGTCACCGAGGTAGTTCTCCGGCGTCGTCACCTCCACGGCGAACATCGGCTCGAGCAGCACGGGCTTGGCCATGCGGCAGGCCTCCTTGAAGGCCTGGTTGCCGGCGATCTTGAAGGCCAGCTCGGAGGAGTCGACGTCGTGGTAGGCGCCGTCCTCGAGCGAGACCTTCACGTCGACCATGGGGTAGCCGGCGAGCGTGCCGAACTGCATGCCCTCCTGCGCGCCCTGGTCGACCGAGGGGATGTACTCCTTCGGCACACGGCCGCCGGTGACGTTGTTGACGAACTCGTAGCCCGCACCGGTGCCGGTCTCCTCGTCGATGCTGGGCTCGACGGAGATGATGACCTTCGCGAACTGGCCGGAGCCACCGGTCTGCTTCTTGTGCGTGTAGGAGTGGTTCTCGACCTTGCGCTTGATCGTCTCGCGGTAGGCGACCTGCGGCTTGCCGACGGTCGCCTCCACGCGGAACTCGCGCTTCATGCGGTCGACCAGGATGTCGAGGTGCAGCTCGCCCATGCCGGAGATGACGGTCTGGCCGGTCTCCTCGTCCGTCTTGACCTGGAAGGTGGGGTCCTCCTCGGCGAGACGCTGGATCGCCATGCCGAGCTTCTCCTGGTCGGACTTGGTCTTCGGCTCGATGGCGACCGAGATCACCGGGGCCGGGAAGGTCATGGACTCCAGCACGACGCCGTTCTTCTCGTCGCACAGGGTCTGACCCGTGGTGGTGTCCTTGAGGCCCATCACGGCCACGATCTGGCCGGCGCCCACCGAGGCGATCTCCTCACGCTTGTTGGCGTGCATCTGGTAGATCTTGCCGATCCGCTCGCGCTTGCCCGAGACCGGGTTGAGCACGGTCGAGCCCGCCTCGAGGCGGCCCGAGTAGACGCGGATGAAGGTCAGCTTGCCCAGGTGCGGGTCCGCGGCGATCTTGAACGCGAGTGCTGCGAAGGGCTCCTCCTCGCTCGGGCGACGGAGCACCTCCTTCTCCTCGTCGCGGGGGTCGTGGCCCACGATCGAGTCGACGTCCAGCGGCGAGGGCAGGTACTTGATGACCGCGTCGAGCAGGGGCTGCACGCCCTTGTTCTTGAACGCGGTGCCGCAGAAGACCGGGACGAGCTTGTCGGCCAGGGTCGCGCGGCGGACGGCCGCCTCGATCTCCTCCACGGAGAGGTCCTCGCCCTCGAGGTACTTCTCCATGATGTCGTCGTCGGCCTCGGCCAGCGTCTCGAGGAACTTCTCGCGGTACTCCGCGGCCTGCTCGGCGAGCTCGGCCGGGATCTCCTCGACGTCGTAGTCCTCGCCCAGCGCGGTCTCCCCGCGCCAGGTGAGGGCGCGCATGCCGACGAGGTCGACCACTCCGAGGAAGTCGGACTCGGCACCGATCGGCAGCTGCATGACCAGCGGGGTGGCCTTGAGCCGCTCCACGATCGTGTCGACGCAGTAGAAGAAGTTCGCACCGGTGCGGTCGAGCTTGTTGATGAAGCACATGCGCGGCACGCGGTACTTGTTGGCCTGACGCCACACGGTCATCGACTGCGGCTCGACGCCGGCCACGCCGTCGAAGACGGCGACGGCACCGTCGAGCACGCGGAGCGAGCGCTCCACCTCGACCGTGAAGTCGACGTGCCCGGGCGTGTCGATGATGTTGATCTGGCGGTCCTTCCACCAGCACGTGGTCGCAGCGGACGTGATCGTGATGCCACGCTCCTGCTCCTGCTCCATCCAGTCCATCGTGGCAGCGCCGTCGTGGACCTCACCGATCTTGTAGGAGATGCCGGTGTAGAACAGGATCCGCTCGGTGGTGGTGGTCTTGCCGGCATCGATGTGCGCCATGATGCCGATGTTGCGGACCTTGGTGAGGTCCGTGGTGATGTCGACTGCCACTGTCGGGTGTCCCCTCGAAGTCTGGTGTGGGTCGGTGGTGTGGAAGAAGTGGGCGGCGGCGCCCGGCAGTGCGCCCGCTCAGGGAGCGGACGCACCGCACGGCGTCACCAGCGGTAGTGGGCGAAGGCGCGGTTGGACTCGGCCATCTTGTGCGTGTCCTCGCGCTTCTTCACCGCGGCACCGAGGCCGTTGGAGGCGTCGAGGATCTCGTTCATCAGCCGCTCGGACATCGTCTTCTCGCGACGGTCCTGGGCGTAGCCGACGAGCCAGCGCAGCGCCAGCGTGGTGGAGCGACCGGCCTTGACCTCGATCGGCACCTGGTAGGTCGCGCCGCCGACGCGGCGGGACTTGACCTCGATGGCCGGCTTGACGTTGTCGAGCGCGCGCTTGAGCGTGACGACCGGGTCGGTGCCGGTCTTCTCGCGGCAGCCCTCGAGGGCGGTGTAGACGATGCGCTGGGCGACCTGCTTCTTGCCGTCCATGAGCACCTTGCTCACCAGCTGCGAGACGACCTGCGAGCCGTAGACCGGGTCGACGTCGACCGGGCGCTTGGGGGCGGGACCCTTGCGAGGCATGTCAGCTCTTCTCCTTCTTCGCGCCGTAACGGCTGCGAGCCTGCTTGCGGTTCTTGACACCCTGGGTGTCGAGCGAGCCGCGGATGATCTTGTAGCGCACGCCGGGCAGGTCCTTCACACGACCGCCGCGCACCAGCACGATCGAGTGCTCCTGCAGGTTGTGGCCGACACCGGGGATGTAGGCGGTGACCTCGACGCCGCTGGACAGGCGCACGCGCGCGACCTTGCGCAGGGCGGAGTTCGGCTTCTTCGGAGTGGTCGTGTACACCCGCGTGCACACGCCGCGACGCTGGGGAGAACCCTTCAGCGCCGGCGTCTTGTTCTTGGACACCTTGTCCTGCCGGCCCTTGCGGACCAGCTGCTGGATGGTGGGCACCGCGTGGTTCCCCTTCGTCTCTCGGGTCAGCGCGCCGGACGACGCGCGGAGGAGCGTGCTCGGAGCGCCGGGTGGCGCGGGATGACGCGGGCGGCTCCGTGGCGGTGTCGCACCGCGTGGCCCTTCTGGGCACGCAGAGAGCCTGGGTCACCCCAGGCACGAAGTCCGAGACTACCGGGGGCGTACGACAGGGTCAAAACGGCGTCGCCGCCTCACCGTGCGGCCGCCAGGAGCTCGGCGAGGTGCAGGGCCCGGACGTCGGCGAGGTCGTCGAGCTGGGTGCGGCAGGAGAAGCCGTCGGCGAGCACCACCGCACCGGGCGGAGCCTGGCGTACGGCGGGCAGCAGCTGCTGCTCGGCCACCGCGACCGACACCTCGTAGTGGCCCTCCTCGACCCCGAAGTTGCCCGCCAGGCCGCAGCACCCGCCGACCCTGACGACCTCGGCCCCGGTGCTCCGGAGCAGGGCCTCGTCCGCCTTCCACCCCAGCACGCTGTGGTGGTGGCAGTGCGGCTGCACCACCACGGTGGTGCCCGTGAGGTCGGGCGGGGTCCAGGCGGGCACGTCGGCGAGCAGCTCCGCGAGGGTCTTGACCCCGGCGGCCACCTCGGCGACGCGCGGGTCGTCGACCAGCTGCTCGGCCTCGGTCCGCAGCGTCGCCAGGCACGAGGGCTCGAGTCCGAGCACGGGCACGCCGGAGGCGACGTACGGGTGCAGCGTGGCGACCGCGTCGCCGACGATGCGGGCGGCCGCGTCGAGCTGGCCCGTGGAGATCCACGTCAACCCGCAGCAGGCGCGCTCGGGGATGACCCCGACCGTCAGACCGACCGACTCCAGCAACCGCACCGCGGCGACGCCCCCGTCGGGTGAGAAGTGGTCGGTGAAGGAGTCGGCCCACACCCACACGTCGGGGCGGGCGTCCGTGGGCAGACGCGGAGCCATCCGTCGCAGCGTCCAGGTCGCGAAGCGCGGCAGCGAGCGCCGCTGGTCCACGCCGGCGACCGTCCGCGCGGCCCGGGCCAGGGCCGGCACCTTCAGCGAGGCGTTGGCAAGCGGTGCGACCGGGGCCGTCAGCCGCGCCCACAGCGGGAGCCGCCCGAGCACGTAGTGGCTGCGGGGCCGGCGTCGTCCCTTGAAGCGCTGGTGCAACGCCTCGGCCTTGTACGCCGCCATGTCCACACCGGTCGGGCAGTCGCTGGCGCAGCCCTTGCACGACAGGCACAGGTCGAGCGCCTCGTGGACCTCCGGGGAGTCCCACCCGCCGTCGACGAGACGACCGTCGAGCATCTCCTGCAGCACCCGGGCTCGGCCACGCGTGGAGTCCCGCTCGTTGCGCGTGGCGTCGTAGGAGGGACACATGACCCCGGTGCCCTGGGTGACCGCGACGCACTTGCCGACGCCGGTGCAGCGGTGCGCGGCCCGGTCGATGGATCCACCGTCCTCGACCAGCCGCAGGCGGGTCCGCGGCAGTGCGGCCCGGTGGCCGCCCACCCTGATCGCGGCGTCGAGCGGATCGGGGTCGACGAGCACGCCGGGGTTGAGCAGGGCGTCGGGGTCCATCAGGTGCTTGACGCCACGGAACATGGCCATGGCGGTCTCGTCGTACATGCGGGGCAGCAGCTCCGAACGGGCGCGACCGTCGCCGTGCTCGCCGGAGAGGCTCCCGCCGTGGGAGGCGACGAGGTCGGCGGCCTCCTCCACGAAGCGTCGGTAGTCGCCACGCCCGCCGTCCTCGGCCAGCGGGAAGTCGATGCGTACGTGCACGCAGCCCTCGCCGAAGTGGCCGTAGGGCACCCCGCCCAGGCCGTGGGCGTCGAGCAGCGTGTCGAACTCGCGCAGGTAGGTGCCCAGCCGCGCCGGCGGCACCGCCGCGTCCTCCCAGCCGGCGTGGCACGGGCGGTCGAGCGACCGTGCGGCCAGCCCGGCCCCGTCCTCGCGGATCCGCCACAGCGCCGCCTGCTCGGCGACGTCGGAGACGACGCGGTGGGGCACGCCGGCGGTGGCGGCCACGGCCTGGGCCGCGGCGTGCGCGGCCTCGCGGGAGTCGCCGACCACCTCGGCGATCAGCCATCCTCCGCCGGGCGGCAGCTCGGGCACCGACGCCCCGGGCCGAGACCGGACCACGTCGACGATGCCCTGTCCGAGGCCTTCGCAGGCCACCAGGTCGTGCTGGAGGAGCGCGGGCACGGCGTCGGCGGCGTCGGCCATGTCGGCGTACCCGAGGACCGCGACCGCCCGCGCCACCGGCTCGCGCACGAGTGACATCGTCGCGTCGAGCACGACCGCCAACGTGCCCTCGGACCCGGCGATGAAGCGGTCGAGGCGGCGACCGTTCTCCGGCAGCAGCTGCTCGAGCGCGTACCCCGAGACCTGACGACCGAACTGGCCGAAGCGGGGCCGGATCTCGCCGAGCCGGTCACCGACGAAGGCGCCGAGGCGCTCGGCGAGGGCCTCGGCCTGCGCCCCCTGCGAGGCGAGGTCGCGGGAGGTGTCGACCACCGTCCCGTCAGCCAGCAGCAGCCGGGCGGAGACGATGTTGTCGCTCGTACGCCCGTAGCCGAGCGCCCGCGACCCGCAGGCGTTGTTGCCGATCATGCCGCCGATGGTGCAGCGGGTGTGCGTCGAGGGGTCGGGGCCGAAGCGCCACCCGTGCGGGCCCGCCGCACGCTGCAGGTCGGCGTGGACCAGGCCGGGCTGCACGCGTGCGTGGCCCGCCTCGGGGTCGAGCTCGAGCACCTGGGTCAGGTGGCTGCGCGTGTCGAGCACGATCCCCGGGCCCATGGCGTTGCCCGCGATGGACGTGCCGGCGCCACGCATCGTCAGCGGGGTGCCGGTCTCGCGTGCTGCCGCGAGCGTGGCCGCGACCTCCTCGGCGTCGCGGGGGCTCACCACCACCTGGGGCACGACGCGGTAGAGGCTCGCGTCGGTCGACATGAGGCCGCGCCGCAGCGTGGAGTCGTCGACCTCGCGGACGCCGTGACGTCGCAGGGCGGCGACGACGTCGGCCCGAGCCGCCCCGGGGGGTGTCTGCTCGACGGTGCTCGTCACCAGATCTCCAGCGAGGCCGTCAGAATGGCCGCCGCGTCCTCGGCGGTGACCTCGCGCGGCGCCGTCGCGAGCAGGCGCTGCTGCTTGAGGGTCCCCTCGACGAGCGCGTCGACGTCACCCTCGGCGTACCCCACCTCGCCGAGACCGTTGGGGATGCCGATGTCGCGCATCAGGTCGGCGAGCACCCTCGGGAGGGTGTCGGCGTCGCGGCCGTGGTCGTGGCCGGGCGCCAGCAGCTCGGCGGCCTGCAGGTGCCGTTGCGGGTCGGAGTCGAAGGTGAACCGGAATGCCTCGGGTGCGGTCAGGGAGACCGCCATGCCGTGGGGCACCATCGCGTGGTCGGCGTCGTAGCCCGCCGGTCGGAAGTCACGCACCTGGCCCGCGACGGGGTAGGCGTTGGCGTGGGGGATGTGGACGCCGGCGTTGCCGAACCCGAGCCCCGCGAACGTGGCGGCCAGCGCCATCTGCTCGCGGGCCTGCGCGTCCTCGCCGTGGGCGACGGCGGTGCGGAAGGAGCCGGCCAGCAGCGTCATCGCACGCTCGGACCACAGGTCCGCCACGGGGTTGGAGCCGCAGTAGGGCACACGCTGCTCGGGCCGCTTGCGCTCGTAGCTCGTGTAGGGCCGGGCGGTCCACGACTCCAGCGCGTGGCAGAGGATGTCCATGCCTGCAGCTGCGGTCACGCCCGCCGGCTGCGTCATGGTCAGGTCAGGGTCCACGACCGCGAGCACCGGCCGCAGCCGGGCGTGGCTGATGCCGGACTTCACGTGCTGCTCGAGCACGTCGAGCACGCAGATGGTGGTCGACTCTGAGCCGGTCCCGGTCGTCGTCGGCACCGCGACGAGGGGGTGCAGCACGTTGACGGGGTTCCGGCCGCCGCCCACGGGGGCGTTGACGTAGTCGATCAGCTCACCCGGGTTGGTCAGCAGCAGGTTGACGGCCTTGGCCGTGTCGATGCACGACCCACCACCCACGGCGACGAAGCCGTCGAAGGGACCGTGCTCGCGGGCCCAGGAGATCGCCGCCTCGAGGCTCACGTCGGTCGGCTCGACCTGGACGCGGTCGAAGACGGCGACCTCGACGCCGGCCGCACGGATCTGGTCCGCGATGCGCTCGGGGTGCCCGGTCGCCGCGACCCCGGCGTCGGTGACCAGCAGCGCGCGCGAGACGCCGAGCTCGCCGAGGTCGTGTCCGACCTCGTCCGAGGCACCGGGCCCGAACTTGAGGGAGGGAGCGCCATAGGTGAAGACCGACTCAGCCATGTGGGCAGCCTAGTTCGGCCGCGGTCGGCAGCGGTCGGCAGCGGTCGGCAGCGGTCGGCAGCCCCGTCGCTCAGTCCTTGACGACGGCGGTGACGAGCTCGGTGGTGGGCAGCTCGCCACGACGGAGCCGTGCGACGTCCACCCACGCCGCCTCCACGACCTCGTCCTCGCTGCCGGGACGCAGGTCCGCGCCGGGCGACACGCGGGCGGCGAAGACGAGCTGGACGCCGTGAAAGTCCTCGAACCTGCCGTCGGGGGCCGTGCCGGTCACGTGGTGGTCGCGCACCTCACGGAGCTCCCCGACCTCGACGCCGACACCGCACTCCTCGGCGACCTCGCGGCGTACGGCGTCCACGGGATTCTCCCCGTGCTCGATGCCGCCCCCGGGCAGCGTCCACAGACCGCCGCCATGGCGGATCGACTCACCGATGCGGGCCAGCAGCACCTGCGTCGCCCCCGCGTGCTCACGGGTCGCCAGCGCGTACGCCGAGAGCCGCTGCTTGCGCACGGGCCGGTGCTCCGCGACCGCCTCACGCACCCACGCCACCAACGTCACCGCGCCGGAGTCGATGTCGTCCCACGGGACCCAGCGGGCCTCGACCGTGGACCCGTCGACCTCGACCGTGCGGGGCGTCGGGGCGTCGAGCGGCACCCAGGCGTCGTACACGAGCCGCACGCTGTGCTGGTCGACCAACCCGTCGAGCACCGTGCCCGACCCCGTGTACACGCGCGCCGTCTCACCCACGACCGCCGACAGGCCGGTCTCCTCGACCATCTCGCGGGCCACGGTCTCGCGGGGGTGCTCGCCGAACTCCACACCGCCACCGGGCAGCGTCCAGCGCGGCTGGGGGCTGACGCGCTTCGCGAGCCGCACCAGCAGGATGGCCCCGGGACGGCAGATCACGGCGTACGCCGCCAGGCGCTGCCGCCGACGACGACCGCCCTCGGAGGACTCGTGCGCGGCGGCCGCGGGCGGTGCCTGACCGGTGCCGCGGTCGGGTCGTGGGCCGGGCTCGGGCGGACGCGGCGGCGGGTGCGGTACGGCGTCCATGCGTCCCACTCTAGGAGCCGCGCGGTCGCCAGACGGGTTCGCGAGCGCTCGCCGGGGCTGGATTGCGTCGCCTCCCCGCCCGCGTGTCGTACGCGTGTCCGCCCAGGTGGCGGGGATGCCACCACGCGTACGTCCCGTCGCCCGGCGCGTGCTCGGGGCGCCGCTGCACGTCGTCGAGCATCCCCTGCAGACGCGTGCCGAGACGGCCCGTGAGGGCGTCCACGGTCTCGTGCTCGGAGGGTGTCAGCGGGGCTCCGACGAGCACGTCGACCAGCCGGCCGCGACGCGCCGCGACGTGGTCGACGGTGGCGAGGCGCTGGGTGCCCCACACGACCACCGGGAGCAGCGGGGCTCCCGTGGTCACCGCCAGCGCCGCCGGGCCCGGCATCAGGTCACGCACCGTGAGGCTCGGGCTCAGCCCGGCCTCGGGGAAGGCCCCCACGACCTCCCCCGCCTCCAGGGCGTCGCGGGCACGGAGCAGCGCGTACGCCCCGACCTCGCGGTGCACCGGCACGTGTCCCATGGCGTCCATGGCACGTGCGAGCGCCGGGTGGACGTCCCAGATGTCGCCGCGGCACAGGAACCGCACGAAGCGACCTCGGGTCCGGGCGGCGTACTCCACCAGCAGGAAGTCGAGGTAGGAGACGTGGTTGCCGGCCAGCACGGCGGGTCCGGTCGTGGGCACGTGCTCGGTGCCGTGCAACCGGACGCGGACGCCGAAAGCGGCGAGGCCGGCCAGACCGAGGCGGTTGGCGGCGCGGTAGGTCAGCTCGGAGGCGGGCACGGTCCGTGCCGGCTCAGCTGAAGGGCGGGCGGGTGTCCAGGGCGACGGAACGCCGGCCCGCCCAACGCCACACGCGAGCGGCCCGGTCCTTGTCGTGCTCGGTGACGAGGTTGCCCATCCACCGCAGCGCGAGCGTCATCAGCCAGGTCGAGCGCATGCCGGCAGGGCCGAGGGTCGGGAGCAACCCGGGCACCGTCGTGAGCCCGGCGAGGCGGCGGGCGACGGAGAACGCCTCGCCGTACTCGCGGCGCAGGGTCTCGGGCCAGACACGCTGCAGCTCGATGCCTTCGACGAGCAGGTCCGCGACGAGGCGGCCGGTCTCCAGCCCGTAGTCGATGCCCTCGCCGTTCAGCGGGTTGACGCAGCCGGCGGCGTCGCCGACGAGCGCCCAGTTCGGGCCGGCGACACCGGAGACCGCGCCTCCCATCGGCAGCAGGGCCGAGGTGGGGGCGCGCATGTCCCCGACCAGGCCGAAGCCCGCCCGGCGCTCGTCGAGGTAGTGCTGCATGAGGGGGCGCAGCGCGATGTCGGCGGGGCGTCTGGCCGTCGCGAGCGTCCCGACGCCGAGGTTCACCTGTCCCTTGCCGAGCGGGAAGATCCAGCCGTAGCCGGACAGGATCTCGCCGTCGACGTCGCGCAGCTCGAGGTGGGAGGAGATCCACGGGTCGTCGGCGTGCGTGTCGGTGTCGACGTAGCAGCGCCCGGCCACGCCGTAGACGGTGTCGCGGTGCCATTCCCGGCCCAGGGCCTTGCCCAGCGGCGACCGGACCCCGTCGGCGACGACGAGCCGGTCGCAGGCGATCTCGAACGTCTCGGTGGTGCGGTCGCGGCCCCGGCCGGTGCGGCGCTCGAAGACGACGGCGCGTACGCGTCCGCCCTCGGTCCGGGCGTCGACGGCGCGGGCCTGCTCGACCATCGTGGCGCCGTCGGCCACGGCGACCTCCCGGATGCGGTCGTCGAGCTCGGTGCGGGGCACGGCGGAGCCGGTCTCGGGGAGTGTGCCCCCGGGCCAGGGGAGGTGGAGCACCTGCCCGAACCCGTGGGCGCGGAGCCCCTGGTTGACGGGGTGCTCGGCGAGCCAGTCCCCCAGGCCGAGGCGGCGCAGCTCGTGCACCGCCCGCGGGGTCAGGCCGTCACCGCAGGTCTTGTCGCGCGGGAAGGTCGCGGCGTCGGCGAGCACCACGTCGAGGCCCGCTCGCGCGGCCCACGCAGCTGCAGCCGACCCGGCAGGACCGGCCCCGACGACGAGGACGTCGGTCTTCGCAGGGACCTCAGCAGCGCTCACGCCCCCATTCTGGCCGATGGACGGTCACGCGCGGTCACTGCCCGCGAGGCCCGCACGGAGGGGGCCGCGCCCCCGGACACCCGTCCTCCCCGGAGCCCCTCCGTCGCTGCGGCGGCGCGTCGCGGCCACAGCGACAGCAGGGGTCACGACCGACGGGCCGCGCCGCGGCCAAGCCGCTTGACGCTCCTCGAGGGGCCCCGGTCCAGCCGCGCGCCCGGCGCCGCGACCACGGGGTCCGGGGGCGCCCTCGCCTGGACGTAGGAGCACGTGAGCCCGCCGGGGCGACCTGGAGGTCGCCCCGGCGGGCTCACGCGCGCACGGAGGAAGGCGAGGGATCAGAGCCCCCGGACAGTCGGGACGGAGTCCCGACCATCAGCACAGCCTCAGTTCTGGAACGACCCGAAGTCGAAGTCGTCCATCGCCACGGACCCGGACCCGCTGAAGTCGTAGTCGTAGTCGTACCCGGTGACCGCGTAGGCGTTGCTGCGGGCCTCCTCGGTCGGCTCGACCTTGACGTTGCGGTAGCGCTCCAGGCCGGTTCCGGCCGGGATGAGCTTTCCGATGATCACGTTCTCCTTCAGACCCATCAGGGAGTCCGACTTGGCGTGGATCGCCGCGTCGGTGAGCACGCGGGTCGTCTCCTGGAAGGAGGCGGCCGAGAGCCAGGAGTCCGTGGCCAGGGAGGCCTTGGTGATGCCCATCAGCACGGGGCGACCCGAGGCGGGGGTGCCGCCCTCGGAGACCACGCGGCGGTTCTCGGTCTCGTAGACGACGCGGTCCACGAGGTCCGAGGGGAGCAGCTTGGTGTCGCCGGACTCGATGACCGTCACGCGACGAAGCATCTGCCGCACGATGATCTCGATGTGCTTGTCGTGGATCGCCACGCCCTGGCTGCGGTAGACCTGCTGGACCTCGGAGACCAGGTGCTCCTGGGCCCGTCGGACACCGAGGACGCGGAGCACGTCCTGCGGGTCCGGGGTGCCCTGGGTGAGCTGCTGGCCGACCTCGACCCGTCCACCGTCCTCGACCAGCAGGCGCGAGCGCTTGCTGACGGGGAACTCCTGCGGCTCCGATCCGTCGTCGGGGGTGACGATGATCTTGCGTGCCTTGTCGCCGTCCTCGATCTCCACCCGACCGGCGGACTCGGAGATCGGCGAGCGTCCCTTGGGCTGGCGGGCCTCGAAGAGCTCGACCACACGGGGCAGACCCTGCGTGATGTCGTCCGCGGAGGCCACACCGCCGGTGTGGAACGTACGCATCGTGAGCTGCGTGCCGGGCTCACCGATCGACTGGGCCGCGATGATGCCGACGGCCTCGCCGATGTCGACGAGCTTGCCGGTGGCCAGCGAGCGGCCGTAGCACTTGGCGCACGTGCCGGTCTTGGCGTCGCAGGTCAGCACGGAGCGCACCTTGACGGTCTCGATGCCGGCGGCGACGAGCTCGTCGATCTTCACGTCGCCGAGGTCCTCCCCCGGGGCGGCGAGGGTCTCGCCGGACTCGGGGTGGGTGATCTCGCCGGCGGCGGTGCGGGCGTACGCCGCGGTCTCGGCGTTGTCGTCCTTGCGGACGACGCCGTCCTCACCCTTGACGCCGATGCGCTTGGGCAGACCACGCTCGGTGCCGCAGTCGTCCTCACGGATGATGACGTCCTGGGACACGTCGACGAGTCGACGCGTCAGGTAGCCCGAGTCGGCCGTACGCAGGGCGGTGTCGGCGAGACCCTTGCGCGCACCGTGGGTGGCGATGAAGTACTCCAGGACCGAGAGGCCCTCGCGGAAGTTCGCCTTGATGGGACGCGGGATGATGTCGCCCTTCGGGTTGGCCACGAGGCCACGCATGGCCGCGATCTGCCGCACCTGCATCATGTTCCCTCGGGCGCCCGAGGTCACCATCATGGCGATCGGGTTGTCCTTGTCCAGGTTCGCTGCCATCGCGGCGGCGACGTCGTTGGAGGCCTGGGTCCAGATCTCGATGAGGTCCTGACGACGCTCGTCGTCGGTGATGAGGCCTCGCTCGTACTGCTGCTGGACCTTCGCCGCCCGGGTCTCGAACGAGGCGAGCACCTCGTACTTGTTCTCCGGTGTGGTGACGTCCTCGATCGAGACCGTGACGCCGGAGCGGGTGGCCCAGCCGAAGCCGGTGTCCTTCAGGGCGTCCAGAGACGCGGCGACCTCGACCTTGCCGTACCGCTCCGCGAGGTCGTTGACGATGACGCCCAGCTGCTTCTTGCCGACCTCGAAGTCGACGAACGGGTAGTCCGCCGGCAGGGCCTCGTTGAACAGGGCGCGACCCAGCGTGGTCTGCACGATCAGCGGCCGACCGACCTCCCAGCCCTCGGGCGTGGCCATGTCGGCGCGCGGCACCACCTGGTCGAGGCGGATGGAGACCTTGGACTGAAGCGAGATCTCGCCGCGGTCGAAGGCCATGATCGCCTCGGCCGTCGACCCGAAGGAGCGGCCCTCACCGGGCTGCCCGTCGCGGTCGAGGGTGAGGAAGTAGATGCCGATGATCATGTCCTGCGTCGGCATCGTGACCGGACGGCCGTCGGACGGCTTCAGGATGTTGTTCGTCGACAGCATCAGGATGCGCGCCTCGGCCTGGGCCTCCGCGGACAGCGGCAGGTGCACCGCCATCTGGTCGCCGTCGAAGTCGGCGTTGAACGCCGAGCAGACGAGCGGGTGGATCTGGATGGCCTTGCCCTCGATCAGCTGCGGCTCGAAGGCCTGGATGCCGAGGCGGTGGAGCGTGGGTGCGCGGTTGAGCAGCACCGGGTGCTCCGCGATGACCTCTTCGAGTACGTCCCACACCACGGGGCGGGCACGCTCGACCATGCGCTTGGCGGACTTGATGTTCTGCGCGTGGGAGAGGTCCACGAGCCGCTTCATGACGAACGGCTTGAACAGCTCGAGCGCCATCTGCTTGGGCAGACCGCACTGGTGCAGCTTCAGCTGCGGACCGACCACGATGACCGAACGGCCCGAGTAGTCGACGCGCTTGCCGAGCAGGTTCTGGCGGAAACGACCCTGCTTGCCCTTGAGCATGTCGGACAGCGACTTCAGCGGCCGGTTGCCCGGCCCGGTGACGGGACGACCGCGGCGGCCGTTGTCGAACAGCGAGTCGACGGCCTCCTGGAGCATCCGCTTCTCGTTGTTGACGATGATCTCGGGCGCACCGAGGTCGAGCAGCCGCTTGAGGCGGTTGTTGCGGTTGATGACGCGGCGGTACAGGTCGTTGAGGTCGGAGGTCGCGAAGCGGCCACCGTCCAGCTGCACCATGGGACGCAGGTCCGGGGGGATGACGGGGACGGCGTCGAGCACCATGCCGCGCGGGCTGTTGCCGGTCTTGCGGAAGGCGTCGACGACCTTGAGGCGCTTGAGCGCGCGGACCTTCTTCTGGCCCTTGCCGTTGGCGATGGTGTCGCGCAGCGACTCCACCTCGGCCTCGATATCGAAGGTCTCCAGGCGCTTCTGGATCGCCGCGGCGCCCATGTGGCCCTCGAAGTACTTGCCGAACCACGCGGTCATCTCGCGGTAGAGCATCTCGTCGCCCTCGAGGTCCTGGACCTTGAGGTTCTTGAAGCGGTTCCACACCTCGTCGAGACGGTCGATCTCGCGCTGCCCGCGGTCACGGATCTGCTTGAGCTCACGCTCGGCGGCGTCCTTGACCTTGCGCTTGGCGTCGGACTTGGCGCCCTCGGCCTCGAGCTCGGCCAGGTCGGCCTCGAGCTTCTCCTGGCGGGTGTTCAGGGCGTTGTCGCGACGCTTCTCGAGCCGCTCGCGCTCCATGCCGACCTTGCCCTCGAGCGAGGCCAGGTCGCGGTGACGGGCGTCCTCGTCGACGTGCGTGATCATGTACGCCGCGAAGTAGATGACCTTCTCGAGGTCCTTCGGGGCCAGGTCGAGCAGGTAGCCGAGCCGGCTCGGGACACCCTTGAAGTACCAGATGTGGGTCACCGGTGCGGCGAGCTCGATGTGGCCCATGCGCTCGCGGCGCACCTTGGAACGGGTCACCTCGACGCCGCAGCGCTCGCAGATGATGCCCTTGAAGCGCACGCGCTTGTACTTGCCGCAGTAGCACTCCCAGTCCCGGGTGGGACCGAAGATCTTCTCGCAGAAGAGGCCGTCACGCTCGGGCTTGAGCGTGCGGTAGTTGATGGTCTCGGGCTTCTTGACCTCGCCCTTGGACCACGTACGGATGTCGTCGGCCGTGGCCAGGCCGATCTTGAGCTGATCGAAGAAGTTCACGTCGAGCACGGTGGCTGCAACCCTTCGTTAGGTCCTGCTGTGTGAAAAGTGAGGGTGGGGGTGGTCCCCCGCGGGGTGGTGCCGGGCCGGCGACGCCCTGGGCCGCCGGCCGCGGACCTCACACCTCTTCGACGCTGCTGGGCTCGCGGCGCGACAGGTCGATGCCGAGCTCCTCGGCGGCACGGAAGACGTCCTCCTCCGCGTCGCGCATCTCGATCGCGGTGCCGTCGGTGGACAGCACCTCGACGTTGAGGCAGAGCGACTGCATCTCCTTGACGAGCACCTTGAACGACTCAGGGATGCCCGAGTCGGGGATGTTCTCGCCCTTCACCACGGCCTCGTAGACCTTCACGCGGCCCGGCACGTCGTCGGACTTGATGGTCAGCAGCTCCTGCAGGGCGTACGCGGCGCCGTACGCCTCCATCGCCCAGACCTCCATCTCACCGAAGCGCTGGCCACCGAACTGGGCCTTACCGCCGAGCGGCTGCTGGGTGATCATCGAGTACGGGCCCGTGGACCGCGCGTGGATCTTGTCGTCGATGAGGTGGTGGAGCTTCAGGATGTACATGTAGCCCACCGACACCGGGTCGGGGAACGGCTCGCCGGAGCGACCGTCCATCAGCATCGCCTTGCCGTTGCCCTTGACCATGCGGTTGCCGTCACGGTTGGGCAGGGTCGAGGCCAGCAGACCGGTGATCTCGTCCTCGCGCGCACCGTCGAAGACCGGGGTCGCGACGTTGGAGTCCGGCTCGGAGGAGTTCGCGGCGATCGAGATGAGGCGCTGCTTCCAGTCCTCGTCGTCGCCCTCGACCTCCCAGCCGGTCTTCGCCAGCCAGCCGAGGTGGATCTCGAGGATCTGGCCGATGTTCATGCGACCGGGGACGCCGAGCGGGTTGAGCACGACGTCGACCGGCGTGCCGTCCTCGAGGAACGGCATGTCCTCGACCGGCAGGATCTTGGAGATGACGCCCTTGTTGCCGTGGCGCCCGGCGAGCTTGTCGCCGACCGAGATCTTGCGCTTCTGCGCGACGTAGACGCGCACCAGCTGGTTGACGCCCGGGGGCAGCTCGTCGCCGTCCTCGCGGTCGAAGACACGGACGCCGATGACGGTGCCGGACTCGCCGTGCGGGACCTTCATCGAGGTGTCGCGCACCTCGCGCGCCTTCTCACCGAAGATCGCGCGGAGGAGGCGCTCCTCCGGCGTCAGCTCGGTCTCACCCTTCGGCGTCACCTTGCCGACCAGGATGTCGCCCGTGGTGACCTCGGCGCCGATGCGGATGATGCCGCGCTCGTCGAGGTCGGCCAGG
Source organism: Nocardioidaceae bacterium (assembly GCA_018672315.1). Classification (NCBI taxonomy): domain Bacteria; kingdom Bacillati; phylum Actinomycetota; class Actinomycetes; order Propionibacteriales; family Nocardioidaceae; species Nocardioidaceae bacterium. The sequence continues at coordinate 1,138,101 of CP076053.1, forward strand.
GTCTCCTCGCCGACGTTGGGGATGTCGCGGGTGATCTCCTCGGGGCCGAGCTTGGTGTCGCGGGCGTCGACCTCGTGCTCCTCGATGTGGATCGAGGTGAGCACGTCCTCCTGCACGAGGCGCTGGGACAGGATGATCGCGTCCTCGTAGTTGTGGCCGTGCCACGGCATGAAGGCCACGAGGAGGTTCGTGCCGAGCGCCATCTCGCCCTCGTCGGTGCAGGGACCGTCCGCGATCGGCGAGCCGACCTCGAGACGGTCGCCCTCGGAGACGAGCGGGCGCTGGTTGATGCAGGTGCCCTGGTTGGACCGCACGAACTTCGACATCTTGTACGTCTGGTACGTGCCGTCGTCGCCCATGACCTCCACGGCCTCGGCCGTGACGGACTGGACGACACCGGCGGCCTCGGCGGTCACGACGTCACCGGCGTCGACGGCGGCGCGGTACTCCATGCCCGTGCCGACCAGCGGCGCGTCGCTGCGGATGAGCGGCACGGCCTGACGCTGCATGTTGGCGCCCATGAGCGCGCGGTTGGCGTCGTCGTGCTCGAGGAACGGGATCAGGGCCGTCGCGACCGACACCATCTGGCGCGGGGAGACGTCCATGTAGTCGACCTCGCCCTGCGGGATGTCGGTCGTCTCGCCGCCGCGGGTGCGGACCAGCACGCGCTCGTCGGCGAAGGTGTTCTCCTCGGTCAGGCGCGCGTTGGCCTGAGCGATGACGAACCGGTCCTCCTCGTCGGCGGTGAGGTGGTCGATCTTGTCGGTGACCCGACCCTCCTCCACCTTGCGGTAGGGGGTCTCGACGAAGCCGAAGGGGTTGATGCGCCCGTACGTCGCGAGCGAGCCGATCAGGCCGATGTTGGGGCCCTCGGGCGTCTCGATCGGGCACATGCGGCCGTAGTGCGAGGTGTGCACGTCGCGCACCTCGAAGCCGGCGCGGTCACGGGAGAGACCACCCGGGCCCAGCGCGGAGAGGCGACGCTTGTGCGTCAGCCCGGCGATGGGGTTGGTCTGGTCCATGAACTGGCTCAGCTGGCTGGTGCCGAAGAACTCCTTCAGCGCCGCGACCACCGGGCGGATGTTGATCAGCGACTGGGGCGTGATCGCCTCGACGTCCTGGGTCGTCATGCGCTCGCGCACCACGCGCTCCATGCGGGCCAGGCCGGTGCGGAGCTGGTTCTGGATGAGCTCGCCGACCGTACGCATGCGACGGTTGCCGAAGTGGTCGATGTCGTCGGCCGCGACCTCCATCGCTCCGCCCGGCATCTCCAGGCCGGTCTCGCCGGCGTGCAGGGCGACGATGTACTTGATCGTGGCGACGATGTCGTCGACGGTCAGCGTCTGCTGGTCGAACGCCTGGGCGGTGCCCAGCTTCTTGTTGATCTTGTAGCGGCCGACCTTCGCGAGGTCGTAGCGCTTGGGGTTGAAGTAGTAGTTGTCGAGCAGCGTCTGCGCCGCCTCGCGCGTCGGCGGTTCGCCGGGACGCAGCTTGCGGTAGATGTCGAGGAGGGCGTCGTCCTGGCCCTGGGTGTTGTCCTTCTCCAGGGTGGCGCGGATCGAGTCGTACTGGCCGAGCTCCTCGAGGATCTGCTCGTTGGTCCAGCCGAGCGCCTTCAGCAGCACGGTGACGTTCTGCTTGCGCTTGCGGTCGAGGCGTACGCCCACCAGGTCGCGCTTGTCGACCTCGAGCTCGAGCCACGCACCGCGGCTCGGGATGACCTTCGCGGTGAAGATGTCCTTGTCGGAGGTCTTGTCGACGCTGCGCTCGAAGTAGACGCCCGGGGAACGGACGAGCTGCGAGACGACCACGCGCTCGGTGCCGTTGATGACGAACGTGCCCTTGTTGGTCATCAGGGGGAAGTCGCCCATGAAGACCGTCTGGCCCTTGATCTCGCCGGTCTCGTTGTTGGTGAACTCGGCGGAGACGTACAGCGGCGCGGAGTAGGTGAAGTCCTTCTCCTTGCACTCCTCCACGGAGTACTTCGACTCGAGGAACGTCGGGTCGTTGAACGACAGCGACATGGTGCCGTTGAAGTCCTCGATCGGGGAGATCTCCTCGAAGATCTCCTGTAGACCGGACTTGGGGCTGACGTCCTCACCCGCGTCGACGCGCTGCTGGACCTGCTCGTCCCAGGCCTCGTTGCCGATCAACCAGTCGAAGCTGGTCGTCTGCAGGTCGAGGAGCTGCGGGACCTCGAGGGGCTCGCTGATCTTCGCGAAGGAGAGTCGGGTGGTGTTCTGGGCGTTGAGACGCGACGCGGCCAAGAGAAACCTTCCAGAGGAATGCTCGAGAGGCGCCGACCCACCACAGTCCCGTCACCTGACAGACAGGAGAGCATTTGAGGGAGGGCGCAAAGACACAACCTAACGCACGAGCGCAGCATAAATCAACGCCGCAGAAGCTCGTCCTCGCTCAAGGATGCGTGCGGGGCGGGTCCGCGTCAAGCACCCTGCCCCGGCCCGCCGTGTCCACACCCCTCACGACGCGGCGTTCGACGGCGCCGCGGGGCCTACAGGTTGTCCAGCGTCACGATGTCGTCGATCAGCCAGCGTCCGTCGCGCTGCACCATGTCGAAGCGCACACGGTTGGCGACGGGCAGCTCCTCCTCGCCGGCGACGGTGCGGGTCTGGTCGACGAACAGCAGCACGGACGCCTCCTGCGGGGCGCCGTCCTCGAGCGGTGTGATGGCGACGATGCCCGCCGCGTACGCCTGGGCCGCCACCCGCACCTCCTGCTCGACGGCCGACTCCTCCAGCTGCTGGAACTGCGCGTCGTACTCGCGGCGGTAGGCGGGCGTCAGCCACTGGCGGGCCGCCTGTGCATCGGCGTCGAGCTGCTCGTAGTCGTAGCCGAGCACCGCCTCGGCCGCCTGCGTCGCGGTGGCGGGCACGACCTCCCAGGCTTCCTCGAGCGCCTGCGCGTCCTCCGCCTGCTGCCCGAGCAGCACCGCGAGGACCAGCGCCACCGTCGCAGCGACACTGAGCGCCACCAGCAGCACCAGCCCGGCGCCCGTGCCGAGGAGACGGCGCCTGGGACGGCGCGCGGCCTGCTTCCCCGACGGCTCCGTGGCCGGGTCCTGCGCCGCGGCTGCCGCGGCCGTCTCTGCCGCCTCGCGCGCCTCGAGCTCGCGGTCGAGCGTCGCGCGGCGCGTCGGGTCGAGCAGCGTCTCGGCCGCAGCGTTCAGCTCGACCAGGGTGGCGCTGTCCTTCGAGGGGTCCAGGGCCGTGACGCGGGAGGACCAGGCCGCCCGGACCTCCTCGGGCGTCGCGGAGCGCGGCACGTCCAGCACGTCGTACGCGTCCCGGGTCGGCTCCGCGGCGTTGGCGCGCCTCCTCACGAGACCACCCCGCCGGGGCCGACGCGACGGTAGTCGTTGACGCGCCACTCGCCGTCGACCTCGAACAGGTCCACCTCCCAGCGCAGGGCGCCGAGCAGCGGTGAGCCGACGACCTCCACCGAGGTGTCGGCGACGACGAGCACCGTTGCGGAGTCCGCGTCACCGGTCACCACCGCGGTGCCGGTGACCTGTGCCTCGGAGGTCACCACGGCGTCCTCCTGCTGGTACGCCTCGAGCTCGGCCACCCGGCCGCGCCACTCCTGGGCGTAGGAGGTGGTCAGCAGCGGGACCACCGAGGCCTCGTACGCCTGGGACCGGTCGCTGGAGAAGTTGTTGGCCCGGCGGACGAACTGGGTGGCGACCTGCGAGGACGCCTCCCGACCCGCGGCGATCTCCTCGACCTGCGAGACGGTGCGGAACGACAGCACCGCGACGGTCGCTCCGACGACCAGGGCGACGGCGACCACCCCGAACGCCAGGATCCAGGGCCAGCGCGCAACACGGGGACCTCGGTCGGTCTCCGGCGTCGTCGGGCTGGTCCCCTTCCTCGGGCGGCGCCTCACTGACCCACGGGCCAGGACAGCAGGCTCTGCAGGTCCGAGCGCTGGTCGACGGGGACGCTCTTCGGGGTCCGGTCCGACATCTCGTCGCCCATGGTGAGCTCTCCGGTCTCGCTGTTGAACGACCCGATGACCGGCGACCGCTCGCCGGCGAACGCCGCACGCGGCGCGTTCTGGGTGCCGCGAGGGTTGACGGACGGGGGCGCCGAGCACCGCGCGTTGAAGTCCATGGGGGCGTCGCCGACCTCCTGGGGCGCCCGGACGCGGGCGTTGTAGCCCTGCTCGCAGACGGGCGACTGCTGTGTCAGGACGAGCCCGAAGTGAGCGTCGCTCAGACCGGAGTTGGGGTCCTCCTCGACGACGGTGAAGCCGCCCGCCACGACGTAGGGGAAGATTACGAGGAGCTGCTCGACCCCGTCGATGTTCTGCACGACGGTGCGTCCGGTCGTCACCAGGTTGTTCAGCAGCTGGCCGAGCTGCTGCTGGTTGTTCTCGATGAACGTGCGCAACTGCCTCGAGGTGGCCGAGCCGTTGTTGATGACCTGACGCAGGTCGTCGTCGGAGTCCGCCAGGGTGGTGGAGAAGGCGGCGAGGTCGTTCGCGAAGGACCGGATCGCCGACCGCTTGTCGATCTGCGTGGACAGCACCGTGTCGGAGGTGTTGATCAGCGCGCGGGTGACCTCGAAGTTGGCGTTCGCGGTGTCGATGAAGGACGAGGACGTCTCGATGATCCGGCCGAGGTCCGGTCCGGTCCCCTCGAAGGCGTCACCTGCCTCCATGACCGTCTGGCGGAGGTCCTGTTTGTCGACGCTGTCGACCGTGGTGACGACGTCCTCGAGGAGCTTCGTGGTCGAGATGGGCAGCGCGGTCATGGCGCGGGGGATCTCCGACCCGGCCTCCAGGAACGGTCCGCCGTCGGACTGCGGCTGCAGCTCGACGTACTGCTCGCCGACTGCGGAGCGGCTGCCGATCAGGGCACGTGAGTTCGCCGGGATGTCGTCGTAACCGTCTTCGATGTCGAGCACGATGTCGATGCCGCCGGGCACCAGGTTCATGGCCTTGACATCGCCGATGGTCACACCGCGGTAGGTCACCTCGGCGCCCTCGAAGGCGCCCCCGGAGTCCGCGAAGTGTGCGGTCACCGGGTAGGTGGTCGTCATGAACAGCCGGTCGAGCTGCGCGTAGCGGGCGCCGACGAAGGTCACGCCCAGCAGCGAGATGATCACGAAGATCAAGAGCTGGACCTTGGTGCGCTGGGTGATCACGGGTTGTCCACTCCCCACATCAGAAGGAACGCCAGGTCGGACTGTGGCGTGGGGTCGGTGTCGACGCTGCCGGTCGCCGCGCGCGGCAGCAGTCCACCGACCACGCCGCCGAGTCCGCCACCGCCGTTGCCGCCGCCACCGTTGCCGCCGCCGTTGCCGCCGCCACCGAGCAGGCCGGACAGGATCCCGGGGATGCCGCCGTCGTTGTCCTGCTGGAACAGCTGGAGCAGGCCGGCGCACAGCGGGTTGCGGGAACCGTTGCCGTTGGGGCCGGACACACGGTTGCAGATCTTGCGGATCTGCTTGGGTGCCAGGTCCTCACACGCGCGGGAGGTCGGGTCGCCGTTGCGGATGCAGCGACGGATCGGGCTGAGGGTCTCGTTCACGGCACCGCCCGGGTCCTCCAGGACATCGCCGAGCCCGTCGCCGATGCCGCGAAGAGTCGCGCACAGGGGGTTGTCGCGCCCACCGACCCGCTCACAGACCCTGTCGATCTGGTTCGGGCCGAGATCGGCGCAAGCTTCGGAGAGGCCACCCCCGCTGAGGAGGCCGCTCTGCAGACAGGCCACGACCTCGGAGACGGGCTCGTCGATCTCGGGCACGCCCGTCGGCGGGAGGTCCGGGACCACGAGGTTGGAGTAGTCCAGGTCGAGCTGGATGTCGAGGTTGACGTAGTCGCCGAATGCGATCGACCGCGCTTGGGCGGGGTTGCGTCCCACGAGCCCGTCGACGAAGGGATACGTCAGCGCTGTCGAGATGGCCTGCGGGAAGTCGTCGCCGGACTTGCGGAGCTGGGTCAGCACCGGACGCAGATTCCTCAAGGTCGCGATCGTGCCGGCCTTCGACTGGTTGATCACGCGGACGCCCACGTCGCTGAGGCGGTCGAGCGCCTCGAGCACGCGGACGATGTCGTCGCGCTGTCCGTCGAGCGAGTTCAGCGAGGCCGGCAGCTCCTCGAGCGCGTTGATGATGGCGGGCTTCTGCTGGTTCAGCGAGATGGCGAGCTGGTTCACCGACTCCAGCGCGGTGACGATGTCGTCGCGGTTATCGTTGAGCTGACCCACGAACTGGTCGAAGGTGCTCAGCAGCTGCTTGATCTGGGGCTGGCGACCGTCCATCGCGATGTTCAGCTCGCTGAAGATCGTCTTGAGCTGTCCGACTCCACCGCCGTTGAGGATCAGCGACAGCGCGCCGAGCACCTCCTCGACCTCGGGATTGCGACCGGTCTGCGACAGCGGGATCGTGTCGCCGGTCTCGAGTTCGCCCTGCGCACCCTCCGGCGGCGGAGCCAACGAGACGAATTTCTCGCCGAGCAGGCTGGTCTGTCGGATCTCACCGAGGGCGTTGTCGGGGAGGTCGGTGTCCCTGCGGATCTCCACGGTCACGGTGGCGGTCCAGTCGTTCAGCTCGACGGCCTTGACCTTGCCGACGGTGATGTCGGCGACCTTGACAGAGGACTGCGGCACCAGGTCGAGGGCGTCGCGGAACTCGACGTCGACGGTGATGGGGTCCTCGCCGGTGTCCGCACCACCGGGCAGGGGCACCTCGTAGATCGAGAAGCCGCAGCTCGAGAGCCCGACCGCCAGGGCGGCACCGACGGCGAGCGAGCGGAGACCTCGCCGCACACCGCGACGGTTCCGTGTGGGACGTGCGCTCACTGTCCACCTCCGATGATCCCGGCGAGCGTGGCGTCGCCGTACTGGTCGGGCCGATCCGGCGCGGCCACGCCGGCCCGGGGCAGCAGCTGCGACACGTCGTCGAGGGGCAGCGCGTCCGTCACCTGGCTCAACGGCCCCTTGATCGAGTTGCAGAGCTGGTCCCCGCCGGGCTGCTCGCGCAAGATCCCGCAGAGGCCTTGGATCGGGTTGTTCAGCAGCATCTTGAACGGCTGGGTCAGGTTGGCGCGCGTGTCGAGCGTCCCTGCCGCGGGGTTGTAGACGAGGTACAGGTTGTTCAGCGCCAGGGGGGCGTCGGTGAGGATCGAGTCCAGGGACTCCCGCTCGTTGACCAGGATCCGCGTCAGTCGCTGGAGGCTGTCGATGTTGCTCGACAGCGACCCGCGGTTGTCCTGCACGAATCGGCGCACCTCGACCAGCGCGGTGCCCAGGTTGTCGAGGGTGGCGGCGAGGTCGTCGCGCTCTCCCTCGAGCAGGTCCGCCGCGCCCTGGAGCGAGTCGTTGAACTGACGCACCGTCTCGTCGTTGTCGGCCAGGATCTTCACGAACCGCTGCACCTGCGTGACGGTGTCGAAGAGCGCGTCCTTGTTGTTGTCCAGCGTGGTGGTCAGACCGGTGATGTCGGTGATGGTCTGGTTGATCTTGCGGCCGTTGCCGGCGAGGTTGTCGGCCGTGTTGGCGAGCAGCTTCGACAGGGGGCCCTCGCCGTCCGGTCCGGGAGCGTTCGCCCCCTGCGGGCCGATGGCGACGAGCAGGTCGTCGATGCCCTGGTAGACGTCGTCGAGCTCGAGCGGCTCGGCGGTGCGGTCGACACCCAGCTGGGCGCCGTCGGCCAGCACCGGACCGGAGCCGTCGTACGCGGGGATCATCTGGATGAAGCGGTCGCCGACGACGGCCGGGGTCACGATCACCGCGGTCGCGTCCTCGGGGAGCTTGACCGACTCGGGGTAGGACACCTCGACCTTGACCGTCGTGCCGTTGGGTTCGACGGAGTCGACGGACCCGACCGGGACACCGAGCACGCGGATGTCGGAACCCTTGTAGACCGAGATGGCGCGGTCGAAGGACAGCGTCGCCGTCTTGGTGCCCTCGCCGCCCAGGAGGAAGACCGCGAGACCCGCCACGACCGCCAGCGCGATCGCACCGGTGAGCAGCGTCGAGAGGTTGGGGAGCTTCATCGGTTCTGCCTCCCGAGGATCTCGCCGATCGTGCCCTCGATCGAAGGCACCGCCAGCGGGAAGTTCTGGATGATCGTGTCGAACCACGGTCCGCTGCCCAGCGTGTTGCCGAACACCCGGTAGAACGGCTCCATCAGCCGCAGGGTGCGCTCGAGGTTGCCCTGGTTCTCGAGGAGGTTGCGGACCACGGCGTCGAGGTTGTCCAGCGCCGGCTTCAGGTCGGCGCGCGACTGACGCACCAGGATCGTCAGCTCCTGGGAGAACTGGGTGGTGGAGACGAGCAGCCGGTTGATGGCCTCGCGCCGGCGGACGAGCGCGCGGAAGAGCTCATCGCCCTCCTCCATCAGCGTGATGAGGTTGTCGCCCTGGTTGGCCAGGACGGTGGATACCTCGTCGAGGTTGTTGAGCAGCGCGTTGAGCTCCTCGTCTCGCTTCGCCACGTTGATCGACAGCGCGGAGAGCCCGTCCAGCGCGCTGCGGAACTCCTCGGGCGTGTCCTCGGTGACCTGCGCGAGCGTGGTCAGCGACTCCGCGAGGTTGTCGCGGTCGATCGCCTCCGAGGTCTCGGCCAGACCCTCGAACGCCTCGATGATGTTGTAGGGCGACGAGGTGCGCGTGACGGGGATGACGGCGTCGGTCGCGAGCTCGCCCGAGCCCTCGGGGGTCAGCATCATGAAGGTCGCGCCGAGCAAGGTCTTCACGCGTATCTCGGCGCCGGTCTGCTGACCGAAGCCCGAGGAGCTGTCGACGCGGAACTCGGCCCGGACACGGTCACCCATGAGCTCGATGCCGGTGACCTTGCCGACCCGGACGCCCGCGACGCGGACCTCGTCGCCGGAGCTGAGGCCGCCCGCCTCGGTGAAGTCGGCGTAGTAGACGTCGCCACCGCCCACCAGGGGCAGCTTGTTGGCGTTGAAGGCGGTGATCATCAGCGCGAGGAGCACCGCGATGGAGATCGCCCCGATGGTGACGGGATTGCGCTGCCGGAAGGGCTTGGCCATCAGAGGTCACACCTCTCCGCGTTGATGTTGTAGTCGATCGGCACGGCGTTGTTGCCGGGCAGCTTCACGTTGCCGGTGAAGCGGCAGAGGTAGAAGTTGAAGAAGGAGCCGTAGATCGCCGTACGCCCGATCTTCTGCAGCTTGATCGGCATCACCTGCAGGGTGCGGTCGATCTCGCCGGAGTTGCGTCGGAGAGTGGCCGCGAGACCGCGCAGCTGCTTGACGTCGGCGATCAGCGGCTGCCGGATGCCCGTGACCAGGTCGGCGGTCTCGTCGGTGAGGTCGGAGATCGAGTTCAGCGAGCCGAGGATGGCTTGCTTGTCGGAGTTCAGTCCCGTCACGAGCTCGCGCAGCCGCGTGAGCAGGTTGTCGAGCTGCTGGTCTCGGTCACCGACGGTGCGCAGGGTCTCGTTGAGGTTCGCGATGAGGTCACCGATGAGCTGGTCGCGTGAGGCCAGCTCGTTGGTGATGCCGGCGGTGTTGCTCAACAGGCTCTCGACCGTGCCGCCCTCACCCTGGAGCACCTGGATGACGTTCATCGACAGCTCGTTCACGTCGTCGGGGTTCAGCGCCGCGAACAGCGGCTTGAAGCCGTTGAAGAGCACCGTCAGGTCGAGAGCGGGCGAGGTGCGGGACATCGGCACCGTCGACCCGGCCTCGAGCGGCTGCCCTGCGTCCGACCCCTTGGTCAGCGCGATGTAGCGCTGGCCGACGAGCGTGCGGTACCGGATCTGGACGTTGGTGGTGTCGGTCATCGGCGCGGTCTTGGCGACGCTGAAGGTGACCAGGGCCTTGTCGCGGTCGATGATCTCGGTGCCCGAGACCGTGCCGACACGGACGCCCGCGATGCGGACGTCGTCACCGCTCACGACGCCGGTGACGTCCTCGAAGACGGCCTTGAACTCCCGGGTGTCACGGAAGCTGATGTTGCCGATCGTGACAGCCAGCAGACCGGTCGCCAGGATCGTCACGATCATGAAGATCAGGAGCTTGACCAGGTCGGCGAGTGTCGCCTTGTCGAGCTTCACTCAGCTCACCTCCGTGACGGCCGGGACGAGGACGGGCGGGACGACCTGCACGTCTCCGCGGTTGGTGGACGTCATCACGAACCGCCTCGAGACAGGGGGACGTCCCATAGCTCCGCGAGGTCCGAGGAGGAGTTGAAGCGCTCCTGGAACGACACCGCGGCGCGCTTGCCGAGCGACGCGTCGTTCACGCCGTCGTCGAAGTCGGGGATCTGGCTGCGCGGGATCAGGTTGGACTGGGAGAACGCGCCGTCGACAGCCCGGTTGCACAGCTGGATCACGTCGGGCGTCGGCTTCTGGCGAGCTCCGAAGGTCGCGCGGTCGCCCGTGGTGTAGCCCCGCGGCTGGTTCGGCAGCAGCTCGAGGTTGATGTGCAGGGTGTTGTTGCGGAACGCCTCGCCGAGCATCGGCGTCTGCTTGGTGAGCCCTCGCAGCAGGCACTGGAACTCGGGCGAGTAGAACGCGAGCAGGTCGGTCTGGCGACGGCCCAGACGAGCCGTCGTGATGAGGTTCTCGCCGTTCTCGTCGAGGAAGGTGCGCGTCGTGCCGGAGAGCTCGGCCACCTGGTCCAAGGTCGCCTGCAGCTGCTGCTCGCGCTCCTCGAGGGTGCCCGTCGTGAGGACCGTGTTGCGCAGGATGGTGCCCAGCTGGGGCGCGATGCCGGCGTACACGTCGGCCGTGCCGTCGAGGAGCCGGAGGTCCTCGATGGCCTGGGGCAACTCGGGGTTCAGGCGGGTCAGGTAGGTGTTCGCGGTGACCAGACCCTCGCCGATCATCTCGCCACGACCCTCCAGGGCCGTGGCCAGCGCGTTGAGGGTGAAGTTGATCTGCGCGGGCTCGACGGTGCGCAGCAGCGGGAACACCGACTCGAGGACGTCCTCGATCTCGGTGGGCAGCTTCGCCTGCTGGATGGTGTCGCCCGCCTGCAGCGACGGGCCACCGAGACCGTCGGTGACCTGCAGGTCGACGAACTTCTCGCCGAACAGCGTCTTCGGGAGGAGCGCCCCCTGCACGTCGGCCGGGACCTTGTCGATCTCGTCCGGGTACATGCCGAGGGTGATGGTGGCGCCCTCGTTCGTGCCCTTGACCTCGAGGACTTCACCGACGAACTTGCCACGCAGCTTGACGTCCGCCCGGCTCGGGAGCTGCAGACCGGCGCTCTCCGCCTTCAGCGTCACCTCGTCGTAGGCGGTGAACTGCTTGGTGAAGATCGCGTACGTCAGGTAGACGCCCGCCACGAGCGCCAGGATGTACGCCGCGCCGAGGACGCGGTTGCCGAAGATCTTGCCGAAGAATGACTTCATCCCGCCAACCTCACGGTGGTGCTCGCTCCCCAGATCGCCATGGAGAGGAACAGGTCGATGACGTTGATCGCGACGATCGACAGTCGGACTGCGCTGCCCACGGCGATGCCCACACCTGCGGGACCGCCCGAGGCGGTGTAGCCGTAGTAGCAGTGCACGAGGATCACGACGACGGCGAAGACCAGCACCTTGCCGAAGGACCACAGCACGTCGCCGGGTGGCAGGAACTGGTTGAAGTAGTGGTCGTAGGTGCCCGCGCTCTGCCCGAAGAACTGCGTCACGGTGAGTCGCGTCGCGAAGTACGAGGACATCAGGCCCACGACGTACAGGGGGACGACGGCGACCAGACCCGCCAGGATGCGGGAGGTCACGAGGAAGGGGATCGAGGGGATCGCCATGACCTCCAGGGCGTCGATCTCCTCGGAGATGCGCATCGCGCCGAGCTGGGCGGTGAAACCGCAGCCGACGGTCGCCGCCAGGGCGATGCCGGCGACCAGCGGGGCGATCTCCCGGGTGTTGAAGTACGCCGAGACGAACCCGGTGAAGGCCGAGGTGCCGATCTGGTTCAGCGCGGCATACCCCTGCAGGCCGACCTCGGTGCCGGTGAAGAACGCGAGACCGGTGATCACACCGACGGTGCCGCCGATGACCGACAGCGCCCCCGAGCCGAGGGTCACCTCGGCCAGGAGCCGCATGATCTCCTTCTTGTACCGGCGGATCGTGCGCGGGCTCCACGCGAGCGCGCGGATGAAGAAGCTGAGCTCCGCACCGAGGTTGTCGAGCACCCCGAGCGGCTTCTGGTAGACGGCCTTCACGCTTGCCACGACGTCACCCTGTCTTCGGTGGGACGAGCTGGAAGTACACGGCGGACAGGATGAAGTTCACGACGAACAGCAGCATGAAGGTGATGACCACCGACTCGTTCACCGCGTCACCGACACCCTTCGGCCCGCCGGCCGCGTTCATGCCCTTGTACGCGGCGACGATCGCAGCGATGAAGCCGAAGAAGATCGCCTTGATGAAGCCCTGGTACAGGTCGGGCAGCTGCGCCAGCGCGGTGAAGCTCGCGAGGTAGGCGCCCGGCGTGCCGTCCTGGAGCACCACGTTGAAGACGTATCCGCCGGCGATGCCGACGACGCTGACGAGGCCGTTCAGGAAGACCGCGACCATGACCGCGGCGAGCACCCGGGGGACGACGAGCCGCTGGATGGGGTCGATGCCGAGCACCATCATCGCGTCGAGCTCCTCGCGGATCTTGCGAGCGCCGAGGTCGGCGGCGATGGCCGACCCTCCCGCGCCCGCCACGAGGAGGGCTGTCGCGATGGGCCCGGCTTCTCGCACCACCGCGAGCACCGCCGCCGAACCCGTGAACGACTGGGCTCCGAACTGCTTGATCAGGCCACCCACCTGCAACGCGATGACCGCGCCGAAGGGGATGGCGACCAGCGCCGTCGGGATGATCGTCACCGAGGCGATGAACCACGCCTGCTGCAGGAACTCACGCAGCTGGAAGGGCCGCTTGAAGATGTTGCGGGTCACGTCCAGCCCGAAGGCGAAGAGCTTGCCCGCGGTCCCGACGGGCGCCAGGACGCGGGTGGCGGTCGAGGCCAACTCAGTTCACCATCGTCATGTTCGGCTCGAAGGAGCCGGGAGGCGGCGTGACGCCATTCGCCGCGCACCAGGCGCCGGGGTCGCGCTGCGACCGACGACGGATGCCGTTGGAGGGCTCGAGCTGCACGGGGATCGGGGGCAGGGGCGGGAGCTCCTGGCCGGACTCGGCCTCGAGCTCGTCGTCGTCCTTCTCCTCGGACATGCCGATCGGACCGATGCGCTGAGCGTTCAGGAACTGCCTGACGACAGGCTCCTCGGAGCTCAGGAGCATCTCGCGGGGCCCGAACATCGCGAGGTGCTTGTGGTAGAGCAGGCCGATGTTGTCGGGCACGGTGCGCGCGGTGTTGATGTCGTGGGTCACGATCAGGAACGTCGCGTCGATCTGGGCGTTGAGGTCGACGATCAGCTGGTTGAGGAAGGCCGAGCGCACCGGGTCGAGGCCGGAGTCCGGCTCGTCGAAGAGGACGATCTCGGGGTCAAGCACCAGTGCGCGCGCCAGGCCGGCCCGCTTGCGCATGCCGCCGGAGATCTCGCCCGGCAGCTTGTCCTCGGTGCCGATGAGGCCGACGAGGTCGAGCTTCTCCATGACGATGTCGCGGACCTCGGACTCGGACTTCTTCGTGTGCTCGCGCAGGGGGAAGGCGATGTTGTCGTAGAGGTTCATCGAGCCGAACATCGCGCCGTCCTGGAACAGCACGCCGAAGAGCTTGCGGATCTCGTACAGCTCGTCCTCGGGACAGGACGCGATGTCGGTGCCCTGGATGATGATCTCGCCGCGGTCGGGCTTCAGCAGGCCGATCAGCGTCTTGAGGAACACGGACTTGCCCGTGCCGGAGGGGCCGAGCATCACGCAGATCTCCCCGGCGGGGATCGTCAGGGTCACGTCGCCCCAGATCAGCTGCTTGCCGAAGGACTTGGTCAGGTGGTTGACCTGGATCTCGGTGCCCATGCGGGACCCCTTCCGATTCGGACGTGCTCGAGCACGGCTGAGCCGCGCACCCCGCGCGGACCCGCCCTACCCGCGGGTAAGTGCTTCGAGAAAGTTACGACAAAGCGGCGACGTCGTCATCCCTTCGCGAGGAACTGACCCGTTCGACACCTCGGCGTGATCTCGAAGCCCAGGTGAGGAATGGTACAGGCCACCTGTGACGTACGCCGCACGATCTGCTAGCCGGGGGCAAATCGAGACAAAACGAGCGACGGCCGACCCCCGGTCGGGGGTCGGCCGTCGCGCCGTCGTGCGAGGTGGTGCAGGTCAGGCAGAGGTCACTTGACGGTGACGGTCGCGCCGGCACCCTCGAGCTGCTCCTTGGCCTTGTCGGCCGCGTCCTTGGCGACCTTCTCCAGGATCGCCTTGGGGGCGGACTCCACCAGCTCCTTGGCCTCCTTCAGGCCGAGCGAGGTGAGGGCGCGCACCTCCTTGATGACGTTGATCTTCTTGTCACCGGCGGCCTCGAGGACGACGTCGAACTCGTCCTGCTCCTCGGCGGCCGCGCCACCGGCGTCGCCGCCACCGGCGGCCGGGGCGGCAGCGGCGGCCACGGGGGCGGCCGCGGTGACGCCGAAGGTCTCCTCGAACTGCTTCACGAACTCGCTGAGCTCGAGAAGGGTCATCTCCTTGAACGCGTCGAGGAGCTCGTCGTTGCTGAGCTTCGCCATGGTGGCGGCTCCTTCCATGTCGTGGAACATGCCGTCGGTCCGGTCGGCCCGACGGGTCGGTCAGTGGTGGTGCAGGTGGTCACGAGGACCGGCGGGTCCGGGGGGACCCGGCTGGTCACTCCGCGTCGGTCGCCTCGCCAGCGCCTCCGGCGAGGACGGACGGGTCCGCCTCGGCCTTGGCCTGCAGCGCCGCCGCGAGACGCGCGGTCTGCGCGAGCGGGGCGTTGATGAGGTAGACCGCCTGGCTCAGCGACGCCAGCATGGCGCCGGCCATCTTGCCCAGGAGGACCTCGCGGCTCTCCAGGTCGGCGATCTTGGCGAGCTCGGCCGCGTCCACCGGGGCGCCGTCGATGACGCCGCCCTTGATGACGAGAGCCGGGTTCTCCTTCGCGAAGTCACGCAGACCCTTCGCCGCCTCGACCAGGTCGCCGTTGATGAAGGCGATGGCGGTCGGGCCGGTGAGCAGGTCGTCGACACCGTCGACCCCGGCCTCACGGGCGGCGATCTTGGTGAGCGTGTTCTTGACCACGGCGTACGAGGCGTGCTCGCCCAGGCTCCGTCGCAGCTGCTGCAGCTGCGACACGGTGAGCCCGCGGTACTCGGTCAGCACGGCGCCCGAGGAGTCCGCGAACGAGTCCGCGATCTCCTTCACGGCGGCTTGCTTGTCTGGCCGCGCCATGGGTCTCCTTCTCGGTCGGTTCGGAACCAGGCGCCGCCCGGTGGGAGGCGCCTCGACCTCGGTGCACCGGGGCCCGAGACGAAGAAACGCCCCTGCGCAGGCGCAGAGGCGTGAGGATGACGTCCACGTGTGTGGACGGTCCGACCGACTGTCACCTGCGCTGGCTGCTGCTGCCCGTCGCCGGGCGGCAGACCTTCGTCCGGAGCTCCGGAGACCAGCGGTCTGTGGTTACAGCTGGTCAGCGTACGCGGGGTGGGCGCTCCGCACCAAATCAGGCCGAGCGGGCCTCGGGGGCGAGCACCTCGACCTCGTCGAGCCCGCGGCTCAGGACTGCTGCGAGGACGCACATGCCGGCGAAGATGCCGATGGTCGCGGCCGCGCCGATGGCGGCGAAGGCCGCTCCCAGCGCACCGACGACCAGCAGGATCACGCCGATCACGGTGTTCGCGACCGCCGTGTACGCCGGGCGCTGGTCCTCCGGCGCCATGTCGACCAGGTAGGTGGACCGACCCACGCGTACGCCGTGGTAGCTGATCATGAGTCCGAAGAGCGCCACCGGCATCGCCCACACCGTGGTCGCCAGCCCGGCTGCCTGGAGCGCGAGCGCCGCCACGAGGGCCACCGCGGCCGCGAGACCGGACCGCTCGAGCACGGCACGGCTGGAGTGGTCCGAGAGGCGACCCCACACGTAGGAGCTGAGCAGGGACGCCGCGGCGGAGGCGAGGACGAGACCTCCGAGGTTGGCCAGGTCCTCGGCGTCGGAGGAGCCGAGCAGCACCAGGTACGGCGGGGCGAGTGCCGTGGCCGTCAGCAGGCCGCGGACGACGATCATCCGGACCAGCTGGGGATCCTGCCTCAGCAGCCGCAGCTGTCCCCACGGTGTGCCGCCGTGCTCGCGCGGCGTCGGCTCCTCGGTGATCGTGGCGAAGAAGGCGGCTGCGAACAGCCACCCGGCCGCGGCCAGCACGAGCGCGACGACGACGACCGCGAAGCGGTCGAGCGTGCCGACCAGCAGCACGATCGCGAAGACCACCACACCGGCCGAGGCGACCGAGGAGGCGAACCCCGTCACCGACCCGCGGCGCGAGGACCCCACGGTCTTGCCGAGCACGTCCTTGTGGCTGACCGAGCAGACCGACCGAGCAATCGCCAGGACGCCGAGCAGCACGCAGATCGCGACGCCGGCGGCGTCGCCCTCGAGGGTCAACGCCGCCACGGCGATGCCCACGGCGGCCAGGCCCTGCACGAAGGAGCCGCCGGCCCACGCCCACTTGCGGCGGGCCATCGCGTGGATCCGCGGAGCGGTGACCAGCTGCGGGAGCAGGGCGCCGGCCTCGCGGATCGGCACCAGGAGGCCGACCAGCACCCCGGAGGCACCGAGGTTGGTCACGAGCCAGCTGAGGACGAGCTTGGGGTCGAGCAGGCCGTCAGCGAGCTTCGTCGAGGCCAGCGACCCCCCGTGTCGCAGGAAGTTGGCCGGCTCCGCGGCGCGTGCCGTCTCGTCCAGGCCCCCGTCGCGATCCGGGTCCTCGACGAGCCGGTCGAAGAGTGCGCGCTCCAGCCGACCTGAGGACATGCCTGTTGGCTACCCCCGGGCCTCCGGGCACATGCTGCGCCGTGGACCACACGAGCCCGCCCCGCTGCACCAGCGGGACGGGCTCGGTGCGGTCGCGACGGTGCGTACGCCTCAGGCCGAGGCGACGTCCTCGTCGGAGGCGACGTTGCGCGTGCGGTTCGGGTCGACCTGGATGCCGGGGCCCATGGTCGTCGAGAAGGTCACCTTGCGCAGGTAGCGGCCCTTGGAGCTGGCCGGCTTCAGACGCAGGACCTCCTCGAGAGCCACCGCGTAGTTCTCGGCGAGCTGGGCCTCGGAGAAGGAGGACTTGCCGATGATGAAGTGCAGGTTGGCGTGGCGGTCGACGCGGAACTCGATCTTGCCGCCCTTGATGTCGGTCACGGCCTTGGCCGGGTCCGGGGTCACCGTGCCCGTCTTCGGGTTCGGCATCAGGCCGCGCGGGCCGAGGACGCGACCGAGGCGACCGACCTTGCCCATCATGTCCGGGGTCGCGACGACGGCGTCGAAGTCGAGCCAGCCGCCCGACACCCGCTCGATCATCTCGTCGCCACCGACGAAGTCGGCGCCCGCCTCCCGTGCGGCGTCTGCCTTGTCGGCGACGGCGAAGACCAGGACCCTGGCGGTCTTGCCGGTGCCGTGCGGCAGGTTGACGGTGCCGCGGACCATCTGGTCCGCCTTGCGGGGGTCGACGCCGAGCCGCATGGCGACGTCCACGGTCTCGTCGAACTTCTTCGACGCGCCCGTCTTGGCGACGGTGATCGCCTTCAGGGGGGTGTGGAGCTCGTCGGCGTCGAACTGCTCCGCTGCCTTGCGGTAGCCCTTGCTGCGCTGCATGTCTGGTCTCTTCTCTGTCTGCTCGTGTCAGGTGTGCCAGTCGTGGTGTGGGCCAGCGCGGCCCTCCCACTGGGGGTTTCTCAGTCGGTCGTGATGCCCATCGAGCGGGCGGTGCCCGCGACGATCTTCATCGCCTGGTCGATGTCGTTGGCGTTCAGGTCCGGCATCTTGGTGGTGGCGATCTCACGGATCTGGTCCGAGGTCAGCTTGCCGACCTTGTCCTTGTTGGGCACCGAGGAGCCCTTGGACAGGCCTGCGGCCTTCTTGATCAGCTCGGCCGCCGGCGGCGTCTTGGTGACGAAGCTGAAGGAGCGGTCCTCGTAGATCGTGATCTCGACCGGGATCACGTTGCCGCGCATCTGCTCGGTGGCGGCGTTGTAGGCCTTGCAGAACTCCATGATGTTCACGCCGTGGGGGCCGAGGGCCGTACCGACGGGCGGGGCCGGCGTGGCCGCGCCGGCCTGCAGCTGCACCTTCACCAGGGCAGCGATCTTCTTCTTCTTGGGGGGCATGCGGGGTCCTTACGTGTGTTGCTCGAATGGATGAGCGGGTCGTCGCCGGCTGGTGACGCCGACCCGGGCCCAGCCGCTCAGACCTTCTGGATCTGGTTGAAGCTGAGCTCGACCGGGGTCTCCCGGCCGAAGATCTCGACCAGGGCCTTCACCCGCTGGGTGTCGGCGTTGATCTCGGTGATCGTGGCGTGGAGCGTCGCGAACGGTCCGTCGACGACCATGACGGAGTCCTGCACCGCGAAGTCGACGACCTCGACCGGCTTGCGGGCCGGCGTGGCTGCGGCGGAGCCGGCCGGAGCCGCGGCGGCACGCGCCGACTCGGCGGCGGCCACGACGGTGGGGGCCAGCATGTTCTCGACCTCGCGCAGCGACAGCGGCACCGGCTGGTGGCTGTGGCCGACGAAGCCGGTGACCGACGGGGTGTGGCGTACGGCCGCCCAGGACTCGTCGGTCAGGTCCATGCGCACCAGCACGTAGCCGGGGAGAACGGTGCGCTTGACCATCTTGCGCTGGCCGTTCTTGATCTCGGCGACCTCCTCGGTGGGGACCACGACCTCGTGGATGTAGTCCTCCATGTTCAGCGAGGTGGTGCGGTTCTCCAGGTTGGCCTTCACCCGGTTCTCCATGCCGGAGTAGGTGTGCACGACGAACCAGTCGCCGGGCTTGGCCATGAGCTCCTCGCGGAAGGCCTCGAGCGGGTCGACCTCGGCGTCCTCCTCGGCCTCCTCCACGGCGTCGACGACGGCCTCGGCCGGCTCGTCGACGTCGGAGGCCCCGCGGGCCTCGTCGAGGTCCATGACCTCGGTGGCCTCGAGCGCGGACTGACCAGCGACCTCGTCTTCGATCGACGCCGTCTCGGTGGACGGGCTGGTCTCCTCGGGCTGCTCGGACACTGGATGTTCCCCTCGGTTGCTGGGCGGTACGACCCGCGACGGCGGGTGCTGGTGACGACGTCGGACGGGGCCGGGCCCCGGTCCGACGGGTGGATCAGGCGAAGATCGCGAACGCGGCCCGTCCGAATCCCAGGTCCAGCAGCGCCACCAGCGTCATCACCACGACCACGAAGACCATGACGACGATGAAGTAGGTGACCAGCTGCGCCTGGGTCGGGTAGACGACCTTGCGGAGCTCGGCGACCACCTGTCGCAAGAAGGTGGCGGGGGTGGTGCGGGGCTCCTCGGCGCGGGCGTCCGGCGTACGGGTGTCCGACACGACTCCTGCCTCCTCACCGGCCGGGGGCCGGGTCATCTCCTGCTCGGGTCTGGATCACGCGCCGGTGCGGCGCGTGCGGGCTCCGGCGGAGCCCGCTTGCTGGTCCTTGCAGGGCACGAGGGACTTGAACCCCCAACCTTCGGTTTTGGAGACCGATGCTCTGCCAGTTGAGCTAGTGCCCTAGGTCGGGTCGCGCCGCACGTGCTGGCGGTGCGCTCCGGGCATGGCGACCAACGGTGGTCGCCACCGTGGCGGAGTCTACGCGTCGCGACGTGCGCAGGCCAATCCGCGCCGACCCGGCACCGGCCTCCCGCCCGGCAGTGACCACCCTACGATGGGTCCATGACCTCCAGCTCCGCCTCGTCCAGCACCTCACGCGCCCGGGTCTCCGCCCTCGTCGGCGGCATCTCGGAGTCGGCGACCCTCAAGGTCGACGCCAAGGCCAAGGCGCTCAAGGCCGAGGGACGGCCCGTCATCGGCTTCGGTGCGGGCGAACCGGACTTCCCGACCCCGTCGTACGTCGTGGACGCCGCCGCCGACGCCTGCCGCGACCCGCGCAACCACCGCTACACCCCCGCCGGCGGGCTCCCCGAGCTGCGCCAGGCGATCGCCGCGAAGACCGAGCGCGACTCCGGGCTGAAGGTCACCGCCGCCGAGGTGCTCGTGACCAACGGCGGCAAGCAGGCCATCCAGGAGGCGTTCGCGACCGTTCTCGACCCCGGCGACGAGGTCATCGTGCCCGCGCCGTACTGGACGACCTACCCCGAGTCGATCCGTCTCGCCGGCGGCGTGGCGGTCGAGGTGCTGGCCGAGGCCGACCAGGACTACAAGGTCACCGTCGACCAGCTCGAGGCCGCGCGCACCGAGAAGACCAAGGTGCTGCTGGTCAACTCCCCCTCCAACCCCACCGGCGCCGTATACACCACCGAGGAGCTGCGCGCCATCGGGCAGTGGGCCGACTCCCACGGGCTGTGGGTGCTGACCGACGAGATCTACGAGCACCTGCTCTACGACGGCGTCGAGACCGCGTCGCTGCCGGTGATCTGTCCCGAGCTGCGCGAGCGCTGCATCATCGTCAACGGGGTGGCCAAGACGTACGCCATGACCGGCTGGCGCGTGGGTTGGATCATCGCCCCCACCGATGTGGTGAAGGCCGCCGCGAACCTGCAGAGCCACGCGACCTCCAACGTCGCCAACGTCTCCCAGGTCGCCGCGCTGACCGCGGTCGAGGGCGACCTCGACGCGGTCGAGGAGATGAAGACCGCGTTCGACCGCCGTCGGCGGACGATCGTGCGGATGCTCAACGAGATCGACGGCGTCGAGTGCCCGACACCGCTGGGCGCGTTCTACGCCTACCCCGACGTCAAGGGACTCCTGGGCCGCGACATCGACGGATCGACCGCCTCGACCACCGCGGAGCTGGCCGAGATCATCCTGGAGAAGGCGGAGGTCGCCGTCGTGCCGGGCGAGGCCTTCGGCTCGCCGGGCTACCTGCGCCTGTCGTACGCCCTGGGTGACGCCGACCTCGAGGAGGGCGTGGGCCGCCTGCAGAAGCTGCTGGGCTGAGGTCCGTGGGCGCCGCACCGGACCGTCCCGCGCCCGACCTGCTGGCGCCACCCCCACCGGCTCCCCCCGGGCGCAGGCCGCTGGAGACGCTGCCCAAGGCGCACCTGCACCTGCACTTCACGGGGTCGATGCGGCACGCCACGCTGCTCGAGCTGGCTGAGCGGGAGGGCATCCGGCTGCCGCCGGCCCTGACCGAGGAGTGGCCGCCGCAGCTCATCGCCACCGACGAGCGCGGGTGGTTCCGGTTCCAGCGTCTCTACGACGTCGCCAGGTCGGTGCTGCAGCGTCGCGAGGACGTGTACCGGCTGCTGGTGGAGGCCGCCGAGGACGACGCGGCCGACGGCGGTGAGTGGCTGGAGATCCAGGTCGACCCGTCCGGTTACGCCGCGCTGTTCGGGGGAATCACCGCCTTCACCGAGCTGGTGCTCGACGCGGCGCGTGCGGCGTACGCCGCGACGGGGTGCGAGGTCGCGGTCGTCATCGCCGCGAACCGCACCCGGCACCCGCTGGACGCGCGGACGCTGGCCCGCCTCGCCGGTCAGTACGTCGGGCACGGGGTGGTCGGCTTCGGCCTGTCCAACGACGAGCGGCGAGGCGTCACCGTCGACTTCGCGCCGGCCTTCGCCATCGCCGAGCGGGCGGGACTCGCAGCGATGCCGCACGCGGGCGAGCTCGTCGGGCCGGCCAGCGTCCGCGTGGCCCTCGAGGAGCTGGGCGCCGACCGACTGGGGCACGGCGTACGCACCGTCGAGGACCCGGCCCTGCTCGCCCGGGCCGTCGAGCGTGGCGTCGCGTTCGAGGTGTGCCCCACCAGCAATGTCGCGCTCGGCGTCTACTCCGACCTCACCTCCGTGCCGCTGCCGATGCTGCTCGAGGCAGGCGCCACGGTCGCGCTCGGCGCGGACGACCCGCTTCTCTTCGGGTCGCGGTTGGCCGCGCAGTACGCCACCATGCGTGCCGCCCACGACCTCGACGACGCCACGCTCGCCGAGCTGGCCCGGATGTCCTGGCGTGCCTCGCGGGCGTCGCAGGAGCGCAGGCGGACGGCGTACGCGGACATCGACGCCTGGCTCGCCGCCCCACCGTCCTGATCTCACCCACTCCTGTCGTGATCCGCCCGCGCGGGACTCGCGCGTGGCACAGTTCTGCCGTGAGGACACGATGAGCAGCACCGGCGACGACGACCCCTTCCGCCCGCCCCAGTCGGGCCGGGACGACGACGAGGGCCGTGGCCGGCCGGCCGGCGGCGACGCGCAGGGCTCCCAGCCGAGCGGCTGGGGCTGGGGCCAGCAGCCGCAGGACCCGGCGCGCGCGTCCTGGGAGAGCTCGCACGCGCAACAGCCGGGTCAGCAGTACGGTCAGCAGCCGCAGCAGCAGGGCCCCTACGGCCAACCAGGACAGTACGGCGGGTACGCGCCGCCGGACCACGGCCGGGCGACCGTGGCCCTGGTGCTCGGTCTCGTGAGCCTGATCGGCGGGCTCGTGTGCGGCGTCCCGCTCCTGGCCTCCCCGTTCGCGTTGGTCATCGGACGCAAGGCCGTCCGGGAGATCGACGCCAGCGGCGGCCGGCTGGGCGGGCGCGGGCAGGCCATGGCCGGCTACGTCATGGGCATCATCGGCGTGGTGCTCTTGGCGCTCGGCATCATCGCGATCGTGCTCTTCTTCGGCCTCATCGCCTCGTTCGGCTTCTCCTGAGCACGACTGTGCGCCTCAGCCAGGGAGTTCGCAGCCGACGAGCACCGGCTCGTTGACCAGCGTGATGCCGTACGCCTCGCGCACGCCGTCGCGGACGGCGCCCGCGACGGTCAGCAGGTCCGCGGCCGTCGCCTCGTCGCGGTTGGTGAGCGCCAGCGTGTGCTTCGTCGACAGCGAGGCACGTCCCTCGGTGAGGTGACCACCCCAGCCCTTGGCGAAGCCGGCGTGCTCGATCAGCCAGGCAGCCGAGGTCTTCACGGTGCCATCGGGCTGCTCGAACCGCGGGGCGTCCTCGGGCAGCCGGGCCGCCTCGTCGGCCTCGAGCACCGGGTTGGTGAAGAACGAGCCCGCCGACCAGGTGTCGGGGTCGTCGTCGTCCAGCACCATGCCCTTGCCCGCGCGCAGCGCCAGCACCGCCTCGCGGACGTCGGCCAGCGGCGGGCGCTGCTGGGCCTCCACCCCGAGCCGGCGGGCGAGCTCCCCGTACCGCACCGGACGTCCGAGGTCACCCACCTCGAGCTGGAAGGTCACCTCGAGCACCACCCAGCGCCCGGGCTCCCTCTTGAACCTGCTGGTGCGGTAGCCGAAGCCGCAGTCCGCGGCGGCGAACGTGCGCTCGCGTCCCTCGACGCGGTCCCACGTGCGCACCCTCGCGACGGTGTCGGAGACCTCCTGGCCGTACGCGCCGACGTTCTGCACCGGCGTCGCGCCGACGGACCCGGGGATGCCGCTCAGGGCCTCGACCCCGACCCAGCCCAGCGTCACCGCGACCTCGACGAAGGCGTCCCAGGACTCACCTGCGGCGACCGTCACCATGACGCCGCCGCACAGGTCCGAGAGGCTCTCGGGGTCGGGGCGTACGCCGCTGGTCGCGACCTGCACGACGACACCGGGCACGCCCTCGTCCGCGACGAGCAGGTTGCTGCCCCCGCCGAGGACCAGCACGGGCTCACCGGCATCGTCGGCCTCGCGGACCGCCGCGACGAGCTCGTCGACCGTCTCGGCGCGTATGTGTCGTCGCGCCGGCCCACCCACCCGCAGGGTCGTCAGGTGCGCCAGCCGCGGCGCCTCGTGCTCGGACACGGTGGCGACGTTACCGGCGGGACCAGGCGCATCTGCGGGAGACGACGACAGGCGGTCCCCCCGGGTCGGGGAGACCGCCTGTCGGTGGTCGGCGTGCGCGCTCAGCGCGTCTCGCGGTGCGGCTGGTGCGTGCGGCAGCGCGGGCAGAACTTGCTCATCTCCAGGCGGTCCGGGTCGTTGCGCCGGTTCTTCTTGGTGATGTAGTTGCGCTCCTTGCACTCGGTGCAGGCGAGCGTGATCTTCGGGCGGACGTCGGAGCTCTTGCTGGCCACGGGTGCCTCGGCTTTCGCAGGTCGGTGTGGCGCTGGTGGCGCCGGTGGATCAAACGGATGAGGAGTAGCGGGGGCGGGACTCGAACCCGCGACACCACGATTATGAGCCGTGTGCTCTAACCACCTGAGCTACCCCGCCACAGGGAGACGTCTCGCGGCCCGTGGGCCCCGTGGACATCACCAGAGCCCCTTTACGGAATCGAACCGTAGACCTTCTCCTTACCATGGAGACGCTCTGCCGACTGAGCTAAAGGGGCGTGCGGAGAAGAACCATACACAGGCCCCCCGCCTCGCGCGAAACCGGTGCGGGTCACCGCAGCAGCAGCCCGGCGAGAGGCGGCAGCACGGCTGCCGTCGCCAGCGCGGTGAGGCCCATCGAGAGTCCGCTGAAGGCGCCTTCGGTGCGTCCTTCCGCGAGCGAGCGGGAGGTGCCGATGCCGTGCGAGACCGCGCCCATCGCGAGGCCTCGCGCACGGGCGTCGCGGATGCGCAGGAGCGTCAGGAGCGCCGGTGCGGCGACCGCGCCCATGATGCCGGCGGTGATGGCGAGCACCGCCGCCAGCGCGGGGATGCCGCCGACCTCCGCCGACAGGGCGATCGCGACGGGGGTGGTGGTGGCCTTGGCAGACGCGGCCGCGGCCACCTCCTGGGGGGCACCGAGCAACTGGGTCACCAGGATGGCGGTGACGACGCTGGTCACGGCGCCGGCGGCCACGGCACAGAGCACGGCGGGGGCGGCGCGGCGTACGCGGGCCATCTCACGGTGCAGCGGCAGGGCGAGGGCCACGGTCGCCGGTCCCAGCAGGAAGGCGATCAACGAGGCGCCGGAGAGGTAGTCGTCGTAGGAGGTGCCGGTGAGCAGCAGCACGGCGCCGACGAGAACGATGGCCACGAGCACCGGCTGCGCCAGGGCGTGGCCGCCGGTGCGTCGCTGCAGCCATCGTCCGACCTCGTACGCGCCGAGGGTCATCACCACCCCGGCGAGCGGACCGGCCAGTGTCTCCCGCAGGGACTCCAGCACGCTCACGGCGACCCCTCACGCGCGGTGGTGAGGCGCAGGAGCAGCACGGCGACGCCCCCGGTGACCGCCAACCCGGCGAACCACGACACCACCAACCCCGCGGCGATCGCCGCCACCGATCCGCCGATGACCGCCGCCTGCGCGACGACCCCGACCCCCGCGGGCACGAAGAGCAGCTGGAGGTGACGCAGGAGGCCGTCACCCGTACGCACCACAGGGTGGTCCGCACCCGGTCGGCGCCAGGTCAGCCACGCCAGGAGCACCACGAGGCCGACGACGGGCCCGGGGACGGGAAGACCCGTCACGGCGACCAGGACCTCCCCCACGAGCTGACACGCGAGCAGCCCCAGCAGCCCGAGGATCACGAGGCCGATCCGCGCCGGAAGCAGCCCAGCAGGTGGGTGTCGACGAGCCCGCACGCCTCCATCAGGGCGTGGGCCGTGGTGGGTCCGACGAAGGTGAGGCCGTGACGCTTCAGGTCGCGGGCGAGCTCACGGGAGGCCGTGGAGGTGGTGGGGACGTCCTCGACCACGCGCGGCGCCGGCGAGACCTCGGGGCGATGGCTCCAGACCAGCTCGTCCAGGCCCCCGCGCTCCCGCAGGACGAGTACGGCGCGGGCGTTGCCGATCGTGGCGTGCACCTTGGCGCGGTTGCGGATGATGCGGGTGTCGGCGAGGAGGGCGGCGGCGCGGTCCTCGTCGTACGCGGCCACGGCCTCGGGGTCGAAGCCGTCGAACGCGGCCCGGAACCCCTCACGGCGGCGCAGGATCGTCAGCCAGGACAGGCCGGACTGGAACGCCTCCAGGCTGATGCGTTCGAAGAGCGCGGTCTCGCCGTGGACCGGATCGCCCCACTCCTGGTCGTGGTAGTCGCGCAGGTCGGGCTGCGAGAGCGCCCACGGGCAACGGGGACGACCGTCGGGGCCGGGCTGCGCGGGCGTCCCGGCTCGGCTCTCCGGAGGGCTGGGGTCGGGCACGGCGTCGATCCTGCCAGCCGCCGACCTGCGACCGCCCCGGCGGAACCGAGACAGCGCCGGTTGCAGAGGGTTAGATGGGCACATGAGCCCCTCCATCCGCGTCTTCCTGCTCGACGACCACGAGATCGTGCGCCGGGGCCTGCGGGAGCTGCTCGAGGCCGAGGGCGACATCGAGGTGGTCGGCGAGGCCGGCACCGTCGCGGAGGGCACGACGGAGATCCTCCGCCTGGCGCCCGACGTCGCCGTGCTCGACGGCCGGCTCCCCGACGGGTCCGGCATCGAGGTGTGCCGTGACGTGCGATCGGCCAACAGCGACATCAAGGCGCTCATCCTCACCTCCTACGACGACGACGAGGCGCTGTTCGCAGCGATCCTCGCCGGCGCCGCCGGCTACCTGCTCAAGCAGATCGCCGCCAACGACCTCACCGACGCGGTCCGTCGGGTCTCCGCGGGCCAGTCGCTGCTCGACCCGTCGCTGACGGCGCGGGTGCTGGAGCGCGTACGCAGCGGCCCCGCCCGCAAGCCCGAGCTGGAGCAGCTCACCGAGCAGGAGCGGCGCATCCTCAGCCTGGTCGCCGAGGGCATGACGAACCGGCAGATCGGCGTCGAGCTGCACCTCGCGGAGAAGACGGTGAAGAACTACGTCTCCTCGATCCTGTCGAAGCTGGGCCTCGAGCGGCGTACGCAGGCCGCGGTGCTCGCCAGCAAGCTGCTTCGCTGAGAGTCCGCGAAGAGTCCGGTGCGCCGGGTCCCCGGGGCGGATGACCCGGGCGTACGCGGGAATCGTCGGGTCATGAGCAACGTACGAGCAAGCGCAGCCGCCTCGATGCGGCTGGAGTTCCCGCAGTCACTGGGCGTCTACGACGACTACAGCGGCGCCCAGCGCGCCGTGGACCACCTCTCCGACGAGGGCTTCCCGGTGCAGCACTGCATGATCGTCGGCACCGACCTGAAGCAGGTCGAGCGCATCACCGGCCGGCTCACCACCGGTCGCGTCGCCGCCGGCGGCGCCATGTCGGGGCTGTGGCTCGGTCTGTTCGTGGGTCTGGTGATCTCGCTGTTCGCGGAGGCCGAGGCGCTGAGCACGATCCTGTCCACGGCGCTGTTCGGTCTGGCCTTCGGTGTCATCTGGGCCCTGGTCGGCTACGCCGCGACCCGGGGTCGGCGCGACTTCTCCTCGATCAGCCAGGTCGTCGCCACGCGCTACGAGGTCCTGTGCGAGCACAAGCACGCCCAGCAGGCGCGCGAGCTGATCGCGCAGCTGCCGGGCGGACGGCCGGACCCGTTCACGGCCGGTCAGCAGTCCTGACCAGGTCTCGGCCCGCCTGAGCAAGCGGGCGACCCACGCACGCAGCACGGCGCCCCACCTCCGCGGAGGTGGGGCGCCGTGAGCGCGTCGAGGGACCTCAGCCGTCGACGAGCTCGCGCTTGAGGATCTTGCCCGTGGCGGTCATCGGGAGGTCCTTGACGACCTCGATGACCCGCGGGTACTTGTAGGCCGCCATCTGCTCCTTGCACCACGCGACCATCTCGTCGGAGTCGAGGTCGGCGCCGTCCTCGGGGATCAGGAACGCCTTGATCTCCTCGCCGTGGCTCTCGTGCGGGATGCCGACGACCGCGGCGAGCGAGACGCCCTCGTGGCTCATCAGCACCTCCTCGATCTCACGCGGGTACACGTTGTAGCCGCCGCGGATGATCATGTCCTTGGCGCGGTCGACGATGTAGTAGAAGCCGTCCTCGTCGCGGCGGCCGAGGTCACCGGTGCGGAACCAGCCGTCCTTCATCACCTCGTCGGTCTGCTCGGGACGGTTGTAGTAGCCGAGCATGATGTTGTGGCCGCGGATGGCGATCTCGCCCACCTCGTCGCCGGTGGAGCCGCCGTCGGGCTGCAGCTCCTCCCAGGTCTCGGGCTTGAGCAGCTTCACCTCGATGCCCCAGATCGGCACACCGATCGAGCCCGGCCGCGGGTCGCGGTCGGGGTCGGAGAAGGTCGCGACGGGCGCGGTCTCGGACAGGCCGTAGCCCTCGAGGATCTGCACACCGAGCTGCGACTGGGCCTTCTTGATGATCTCGACCGGGAGGCTGGCGCCACCGGAGCAGGCCACGCGCAGGTTGCCGGCGATCTTCTCGGTGTCGGCGCCGTCGAGGGCCCCGAGCAGTCCCCACCACATGGTCGGGACGCCCGCGAAGAAGGTGATCTCCTCCTTCTGCATCAGGCCGACCGCCTGCTCGGCGTCGAAGCGGGGCAGCAGCACCAGCGTCGCGGCCATCGAGAAGCCGGCGTTCATCTGCACCGAGGAGCCGAAGGAGTGGAACAGCGGCAGCGTGACCAGGTGCTTGTCGGTCGCGGGCTTGGAGTCGAAGAGCCGGTTGCCGGTCAGGGCGTTGAGCACGAGGTTGTTGTGGCTCAGCAGCGCACCCTTCGGCTGACCGGTGGTGCCGGAGGTGTAGAGGATGACCGCGCCGTCGTTCTCCTGGCGGAGCACCGACTCGAACTGCGGCGACTGGTCCTTGGTCGCCTGCGCCATGGTCTCGGTGCCCTCGACCGGGGAGTCCGCGGACGGGTCGGCCGTGATCATGAAGAAGTGCTCGCAGCCGTCGACCTCGCTGAAGCCCTTGTGTCCCTGCACGCCGATGTCGAGGTCGGGGGTGCCCTGGAAGCAGAAGTAGGCCTTCGCCTCTGAATCGGTGAGGTGGTAGGCGACCTCGCGTGCCTTCAGCAGCACGTTGAGCGGCACCACCACACCGCCGGCCTTGAGGATGCCGTAGTAGACGATCGGGAAGTGCGGCGTGTTCGCGCACGAGAGGGCGACCTTGTCGCCGGGCTGGATGCCGCGGGAGACGAGCAGGTTCGCGACCTGGTTGGCGGCACCGTTCACCTGGGCGTACGTCAGTCGGGTGTCACCCAGGACGACAGCCTCACGCTCCGGGTACTTGCGGGCGGAGTCCTCGAGGAAGATGGACAGGTTGAGCACAGTGCCTCCTGGCGTGGGTTACGTACACGGGCTGGTGAAGACCGCTGGATACAGCGTGTCCTACGTCACGGGGGGCCCAAACTATCGGGCCACCCCAGGGGGCGGACAGGCCTGCGCCGCCCGTCGCGCGGCGGCATGATCTCGCTCACGACGGCGTCACCTCTGCTGGCCACGCTAGTTGTTATGAGCAACTATTGAGTCGTAGTCGAGACGAAGGGGTCCCTCATGTGGCGTCAACCGAAGACCGTCTGGAGCGTGGCGTTCGCCTGTGTCGTCGCCTTCATGGGCATCGGCCTGGTCGATCCCATCCTCAAGCCCATCGCCGACGAGCTCGACGCCTCGGCCGCCCAGGTCTCGCTGCTCTTCACCAGCTACCTCGCGGTCATGGGCGTCGCGATGCTGGGGACGGGCTGGGTCAGCTCCCGCATCGGCGCGAAACGCACCCTGCTGCTCGGACTGGTCATCATCATCGCCGGCGCCGGACTGGCGGGCACCCAGGACTCGGTCACCGGCATCGTCGGCTTCCGCGCCGTGTGGGGTCTCGGCAACGCGCTCTTCATCGCCACCGCCCTGTCGGCGATCGTCGGCGCCGCGCGCGGGTCGGTGGGCCAGGCGATCATCCTGTACGAGGCCGCGCTGGGGCTGGGCATCGCCGCCGGCCCGCTGCTCGGCGGCGCGCTCGGGTCGATCTCCTACCACTGGCCCTTCTACGGCGTCGCCATCCTGATGTCGGTCGCGCTCGCCGCGACGGCCTGGCTGCTGCCCGATGCCGGCCCTGCGGGCGACCCGACGCCGATCTCCGCGCCGATCAGGGCGCTGGCCCACGGTGGACTGCTGACGTTGGGCGTCGCCGCCCTGCTCTACAACGTCGGGTTCTTCACGCTGCTGGCCTTCACGCCGTTCCCGCTGGACTTCTCGGCTGCGGGCACCGGGCTGGTGTTCTTCGGCTGGGGCCTGATGCTGGCGTTCGCCTCGGTGGTGGTGGCTCCCCGCGTGCAGCGACGGGTGGGCACGTACGCGGGGATCGTGCTGGCGCTCACCTCCTTCGCCGTCGTGCTGGCCGTCATGGCGCTCGGCTCGGGCTCCAAGACCGTGCTGGTGGTCGGTGTGGTCGTCGCCGGCGCGTTCCTCGGCCTGAACAACACGCTCATCACCGAGGCCGTCATGAAGGTCTCCCCCGTCGAGCGAGGGGTGGCCAGCGCGGCGTACAGCTTCGTCCGGTTCTCCGGAGGTGCCCTCGCACCGTTCCTCGCCGGCACCCTCGGCGACATCGCGGTGGCGCTGCCGTTCTGGATGGGAGCCGTGGCCGTGCTCGCCGCCGTCACGGTGCTGGTCGCGGGTCGGGCACACCTGCGCGCCGTCGACGAGCTCGACGACCACGGGACCGACGCACGGGGATCGGCGGCGGAGGCGCAGGACCTGACGTACGCCGACGCCTGAGGTCGCCGGCGTCCTGGGAGGTGCCGGGTCCTCAGGTCGTCGCGACCCCGCCGACGACGGCACGGGGGTCGGCCGCCGCGTGGCGTACGCCGTGCTCGTCGACCTCGATGGTCGCCGCGTGCCCGAACCCGCCGCCGAAGTCGGCCTCGACGACCGGGTGACCGAGCGCCTCGAGGCCCGTACGCCAGGCCTGTGGATGACCGGTCTCGAGCTCGAGGCGTACGGCGTGCGGGTCGAGCCAGGTGTCGAACCCCGAGCCCTCGACACCGAAGCGGAAGCGGGCCGCCGCCATGGCCTCCCCGGCGTCCTGACTTCCCAGCATGCGACTGATCAGCTGGAGCATGATCTGCGGCTGCGCGTCGCCGCCCATGGTGCCGGTGACGGCACGCAACGAGCCGTCGGCGCGCGTCACCAGCGCCGGGGTGAGCGTGTGCGGCGGGCGGGCGCCGGGGCGCAGCTCGGCGGGGTGCCCCTCGGTGAGTGAGAACCCGATGCCACGGTTGTGCAGGTTGATGCCGGTCGAGGGCTCCATCAGCAGCGCGCCGTAGCCGAGGGCGTTGGACTGGATCAGCGAGACGCCCCGTCCCTCGCCGTCGACGGCGCAGAGGTAGGTGGTGTCGCCGTCGCGGGCGGCCCCCGGGAGGTCCAGCCGCGCCGTCGGACCGACCATCCCGGCACGCCGGGCGAGGTCATCGGTGTCGGCCAGCAGCGCCGCCAGGTCGGCGGTGTCGTGGAGGCGGTCGACGCGGTCGTACGCCGCGATCCGCGCCGCCTCCGCCAGGAGGTGCGCCCAGGCCGGGTCGCCAGGCTGCGGCAGGGCACCGAGTCCTCCGCTGGCCGCGTCGGCGACCGCGAGCCCCAACAGCAGCAGGTAACCCTGCGTGGGCGCCGGTGTCGACCAGACGTCGTGGCCGGCGACGCGTACGCGCAGGGGGTCGACGAGCTCTGCCAGCGGGGTGGCGAGGTCGGCCTCGTCGAAGAGAGGCGCCTCGAGCTCCTGGCCCAGCGCGAGCAGCCCCGCCCCGAACTCGCCGCCGTAGAAGCCGTCGCGGCCCTCGGCGGCGAGGGCGCGGAGCGTACGGGCCACCCCGGGCCGCCGCATCGTCTGAGCTGCCGCGGTGATCCCGGCGAAGTCCTCGCCCCCGCGCAACGCCGCGACGCGCGGAGCGGACGGCGCCATCAGCGGCGAGACGCCGAAGCCCTGTTCGGCCAGCTCCGCAGCGGGCTCCAGGAGATCGGCGAGCGGGAGGCGGCCGTGCTCGCGGTGCAGCAGGAGCCACCCGTCGACGGCAGCCGGCACCGTGACGGAGCGAAGGTCCCCGGTGAGCGGCATGGCGGTGAGTCCCTCGGCCCGCATGGCCGCCGCGTCGGCGCCTGACCCGGCGCGTCCGGCGGCGAAGACGCACGACGGGGTCGGCCGGCCGGGCTCGTGCACGAGCGCGAACAGGTCACCGCCCATGCCGCACAGGTGGGGCGCCAAGACGGCCATGACGGCGTTCGTCGCGACGGCCGCGTCGGCGGCGGTGCCGCCAGCGGCCAGGATGCGGGCGCCGACGTCCGCCGCGCGGTGGTCGGCGGCCGCGACCGCGCCGGCGCTGCTGGTCGCGACGAGAGGTGCGGAGGTCATTGCGCTACACAACCATGCTGCGACCCGGGCAGGGTCACGGCCGCCAGGTCAGCTCGTCGAGGCGGTCCGTGCAGCCGGTGCGGCGCGTCGCCGCCGCACCATGCGTACGCCCTCGCGCACCGCCAGCAGAAGGCAGTTGGCGGCCAGGAACAGGCTCATCGCCCCGACCGGGACGCCCGGCAGCCCGTCGTCGAAGACGAGCTGGTTGGCAGCCAGCCCGAGGAAGATCGCCGCGACACCGAGCAGCGCCAGCACGTACGCCCTCGTCGGCGTCTCCGACGGATCGCGCCACAACCGCAGCAACTGTCGCAGGATCAGCACGGCGATGCCGGTGATGAGCACGGCCTGGAAGGAGAGGAAGACGAGGCCGGGCTGCGGGCCCGTCCACACGTACTGCCCAGCCACGGCGGGCCACAGCAGCACGCCGAGCACGGCCAGCCAGAAGAGACTGGTGTCGCGGTAGGCCCGCTTCTTGGCGATCGGCGCCGGGCCGGGCTCGGACTCGGGATTCATGTATCCCAGGACGATGCGGTGGTCCTGCTCGTCCCAGACGGCGATGGCGATGCCGTCGGCGACGCCCTCGGCGTTGCCGCTGGCGACACGGTGCCAGCCCTCGGTGGTGCGCCGGTAGAGCTCGAGGCGCGTCCCGAGGCCGTCGTCGCGGCTCTCGACGAGGGCGGATGCGTACTCTCCGCGCACGGTGGACGCGACCACGTCGGCCCCGTGAGGGTCGTACCCGGCGGCGTAGAGCGCGGTCTGGGGGTCGAAGGTGGCCACACCCCATGATCCCGCGTCCTGCAACCTCGTCTCGCGCGGCCTCGCCGGTGGCGGCGGACCTCAGCCGGAACGACCCTCGATGATCCGTCCGGCGTGGCGTACGTCCATCCGCAGCGCCACGGGCATGGCCGGCCACGCCGCGAGGGCGAGCACGACGTACGTCTTCTCCCCCGCGATGACCGCCTCGACGTGCGCCCGAGTGCCGCCGTCGGCCAAGGACTCGAAGATCATCGACAGGTCTGCGCGGACCCCGCGCCAGGACCCGGTCTCGGCCCAGCGTTCGGGCTGCTCCTGCACGGTGGTCTCCAGCTCGGCGACCACGCCGACCTTCGTGTGGTCCTTCCACCGGATGCCGACCCGGGGCTCCCCCCGGTCCAGCATCTCCACGCGCTTGAGCGAGGACTGCCAGTCGGCGCGGTGCCGGGGGTCGGCGAAGTAGGCGAAGACCTCCTCGCGGGGGGCGGCGATGTCGACCGAGAACGTGATCGGGGGCAGGTCCATGACTAGAAGGTCTCCCCGGTGAGACGCTCGTACGCCTCGACGTAGCGAGCACGCGTACGCGCCACGACCTCCTCGGGCAGGGCCGGCGGACGCGCGCCGGAGCTGCGGTCCCAGCCCGACTCCGGCGAGAGCAGCCAGTTGCGGACGACCTGCTTGTCGTACGAGGGCTGCGGCTGCCCCGGCCGCCAGTCGTCGCCGGGCCAGAAGCGGCTCGAGTCCGGGGTGAGCACCTCGTCGCCCAGCACGATCGTGCCGTCCTCACGCGCCCCGAACTCGAGCTTCGTGTCGGCCAGGATGATGCCGCGCTGCCGCGCCATGGCCTCGGCGGTGGCGTACACCTCGAGGGTGAGGTCGCGCAGCTGGGCCGCGAGTCCGTCGCCGAGCCGTCGGGCGACGACGTCGTAGCTGACGTTCTCGTCGTGGTCGCCGACCGCCGCCTTGGTCGCGGGCGTGAAGATCGGCTGGTCCAGCCGGTCGCCGTCGACGAGGCCCTCGGGCAGCGGCACGCCGCAGACCTCGCCGGTCTCGCGGTAGTCGAGGAGGCCCGAGCCGGTCAGGTAGCCGCGCGCGACGCACTCGACGGGGAACATCTCGAGCGACTCGCACACCACGGCTCGGCCGCGCAGCTCGGCCGGGACGCCGTGCGGCAGGTCGCGCGACACGACATGGCCCGGCACGAGGCTGTCGAGCTGGTCGAACCACCACAGCGACATGCGCGTGAGGATCTCGCCCTTGTCGGGGATCGTCGTGTCGAGCACGAAGTCGAACGCCGAGATGCGGTCGGAGGCGACCATCAGCAGCCGGCCGGCGTGCTCACCCGCCTCGATCCGGTAGAGGTCGCGCACCTTGCCCGAGTGCAGGTGCGTGCAGCCCTCGATCGGGGTGGCGGCGGGGATGTTCGGGTCGCCCGTCACAGGATCGCCCCGGGGGTGTACGACGCTGCTGCCGGGTCCTGCGCGACGTGCGCCTCGACCTGGCGTACGACCTCCCGCACCTGCGAGACCGCCGCGCCGGTGAACTCCAGCGGCTCGGCGACCAGTCGCTCCACCTGCTCGGCGTCGAGGCCGAGGCGGGGGTCGGCGGCGAGCCGGTCGTACAGGTCGTTGCGTTCCAACCCCTGCCGCATCTCCAGTGCGACGGCGACCGCGTGCTCCTTGATCGCCTCGTGCGCGGCCTCGCGGCCGACGCCGTTGCGTACGGCCGTCATCAGCACCTTGGTCGTGGTGAGGAACGGCAGGTAGCGGTCGAGCTCACGCTGCACCACCGCGGGGAAGACGCCGAACTCGTCGAGCACGGTGAGGAAGGTCTGGAAGAGCCCGTCGAGGGCGAAGAAAGCGTCGGGGAGGGCGACGCGGCGTACGACCGAGCAGTAGACGTCACCCTCGTTCCACTGCGAGCCGGCGAGCTCACCCACCATCGACAGCTGGCCCCGGAGCACCACGGCCAGACCGTTGACGCGCTCGCACGAGCGGGTGTTCATCTTGTGGGGCATCGCCGAGGAGCCCACCTGGCCCTCCTTGAACCCCTCGGTGACGAGCTCGTTGCCGGCCATGAGGCGGATGGTGGTCGCGAGGCTGGAGGGTCCGGATGCGATCTGCACGAGCGTCGAGACCACGTCGAAGTCCAACGAGCGCGGATAGACCTGACCGACGCTGCTGAGCACCCGGGTGAACCCGAGGTGCGTGGCGACCCGCTGCTCGAGGTCGTCCAACTTGGACGCGTCGCCGCCGAGCAGGTCGAGCATGTCCTGGGCGGTGCCCATGGGGCCCTTGATGCCGCGCAGGGGGTAGCGCACCGTCAGCTCGTCGAGGCGTTCGAGCGCGACCAGCAGCTCCTGGGCGGCCGAGGCGAACCGCTTGCCCATCGTCGTGGCCTGCGCGGCGACGTTGTGGCTGCGGCCCGCCATGACCATGTCGTCGTGGTCGGCGGCCAGCTGCGCGAGTCGCGCCAGCGTCGCGACGACCCGCTGGCGGATCAACGCCAGCGAGCTGAGCACCTGCAGCTGCTCGACGTTCTCCGTCAGGTCGCGGCTGGTCATGCCCTTGTGGATCTGCTCGTGCCCGGCGAGCGCGCTGAACTCCTCGATGCGCGCCTTCACGTCGTGCCGGGTCACCCGCTCGCGGGCGGCGATGGAGGCCAGGTCGACGGAGTCGACGACCTGCTCGTACGCCTCGACCGCCCCGTCGGGCACGTCGACGCCGAGGTCCTTCTGGGCCTTCAGCACGGCGATCCACAGCCGCCGCTCGAGGACGATCTTGTGCTCGGGGCTCCAGATCTCGGCCAGGTCGGCTCCGGCGTAGCGGGTGGCGAGGACGTTGGGGACGGTCACGGCGGCATTGTCCCAGCCGGGTCCGACTCCATTGTCTCGGGCCGTTGGGAAACCACGGGATCGCTGCGAGACGGCACGACGAGGCCTACGGTGCGTCATCGCCGCGTGATTGTGTGCCCTCTCGGCGTGATTGTGTGCCCTCTCGGCGTGATGGTGTGCCCTCTGGGC
The DNA here is from genome assembly GCA_018672315.1 of Nocardioidaceae bacterium. NCBI lineage: Bacteria > Bacillati > Actinomycetota > Actinomycetes > Propionibacteriales > Nocardioidaceae > Nocardioidaceae bacterium. Next base: position 1,173,963 of record CP076053.1, read on the forward strand.
GTCAGGCGTCGGCGGCGATGTCGGAGCGCCACTGCGCCCCGTCGAACTCGATGCGTTCGACGCCCGCGTACGCCTTCGCCCGGGCGTCCTTGACCGAGTCGCCCACGGCGGTCACGCACAGGACACGTCCACCGGCGGTGAGCAGGTGGTCGCCGTCGGTGCGCGTGCCGGCCTGGATCACCTCGACGCCGTCGAGCTGCTCGAGGCTGCGCTCGCCGTACAGGCCACCGATCAGGTCGCCCGTACGCACCTGCCCGGGGTAACCCGCGGCGGCCATCACGACCCCCACCGCAGCGCCCGGCTTCCACACCGGAGCCGGCTCGTTGGCCAGCTCGCCCACGGCGGCCGCGTGCAGCAGCGAGCCCAGCGGCGAGTCCAGCAGCGCGAGCAGCGGCTGCGTCTCGGGGTCGCCGAAGCGGGCGTTGAACTCGATCACCTTCACGCCGGCCGAGGTCAGGGCGAGACCGGCGTACAGGAGCCCCGTGAAGGGCGTGCCCCGACGCCTCATCTCGTCGACGGTCGGCTGCAGCACGGTCTCGAGCACCTCCTCGACGAGCCCGCCGGGCGCCCACGGGAGCGGGGTGTACGCCCCCATGCCGCCCGTGTTGGGGCCCTCGCCGCCGTCGAAGATGCGCTTGAAGTCCTGCGCGGGCTGCAGCGGGTAGACCGTCTCGCCGTCGGTGACCGCGAACAACGACACCTCGGGACCGTCGAGGAACTCCTCGACCACCACCCGCGAGCAGGCAGCCGCGTGCGCCATGGCCTCCGAGTGCAGCTCGGTGACCACGACCCCCTTGCCGCCGGCCAGGCCGTCGTCCTTCACGACGTACGGGCACCCGAGCTGGTCGAGCGCGAGCTCCACCTCGTCGGGCGAGGTGCACAGGGCCGCCCGGGCCGTCGGCACACCGGCCGAGGCCATGACGTCCTTGGCGAACGCCTTCGAGCCCTCCAGCTGCGCCGCCTCTCCCGAGGGTCCGAAGCACGCGATGCCCGCGTCACGCACCACGTCGGCGACACCGGCGACCAGCGGCGCCTCGGGGCCGATGACGACCAGGTCCGCGGCGACCTGCCTCGCGAGGGCCACCACCGCCTCGCCGTCGCACATGTCGACGGCGTGCACCGTGGCGCACTCGGCCATGCCCGGGTTGCCCGGTGCGGCGTGCACCTCACTCACCCCCGGGTCCCGCGTCAGGGCGAGGCACAGGGCGTGCTCGCGGCCACCGGAACCGAGGACGAGTGTCTTCATCTGCTCAGCCTTCTCGTAGGACGACAGTCTGGTCGCGCCCGGGGCCGACCCCGAGTGCCCAGAAGGGTGCCCCACTCATCTCCTCCAACGCCAGCACGTACGACTGGGCGTTCTTCGGAAGGTCGGAGAACCGGCGGACGCCCGAGATGTCGGTGCCCCAGCCCTCGAAGTGCTCGTACACCGGCGTCGCCCGCGCGAAGTCCGCCTGCGTCATCGGCATCTCGTCGTGCCGGACGCCGTCGATCTCGTACGCGACGCACACGGGGATCGACTCCCAGCTGTCGAGCACGTCGAGCTTGGTGAGGTAGAAGTCCGTCAAACCGTTGACGCGGGCGGCGTAGCGCGCGATGACCGCGTCGTACCAGCCGCAGCGGCGCGTACGCCCGGTCGAGACGCCGATCTCGCCGCCGATGCGCTGCAGCTCGGTGCCGTTCTCGTCGAACAGCTCGGTCGGGAACGGTCCCGAGCCGACCCGGGTCGTGTACGCCTTGACCACGCCGATGACCCGGTCGATGCGCGTGGGGCCCACCCCGGCACCGATGCAGACCCCGCCCGCGACCGGCGAGGAGGACGTGACGAACGGGTAGGTGCCGTGGTCGACGTCGAGCATCGTCGCCTGGGCGCCCTCGAAGAGCACGGTGTCGCCGCGGTCCAGCGCCTGGTTCAGCAGCAGCGAGGTGTCGGCCACCATGGGCCTCAGCCGCTCGGCGTAGGAGGTGAGCTCCTCGACGACCTGCTCGACCTCGATCGCGCGGCGGTTGTAGACCTTCGTGAGCAGCTGGTTGCGGATGTCGAGCGCACCCTCGACCTTCTCGGTCAGCAGCGCGGCGTCGAACAGGTCGGAGACGCGGATGCCGACGCGGTTGACCTTGTCGGCGTACGCGGGCCCGATGCCGCGCCCGGTGGTGCCGATCTTGTTGTTGCCGAGGAAGCGCTCGGCGACCTTGTCGATCGTGGAGTGGTAGTCGGCGATCACGTGCGCGTTGGCCGAGACCACCAGCCGCTCCTCGACGCCGTCGACACCGCGCTCGATGAGGCCGTCGAGCTCACGGAACAGCGCCTCGGGGCTGACGACCACACCGTTCGCGATGACCGAGGTCGCACCCGGCGTGAGGATGCCCGACGGCAGGAGGTGGGTGGCGAACTTCTCGCCGTTCACGACGATGGTGTGGCCGGCGTTGTGACCGCCGGAGGTGCGTACGACGTAGTCGATGGTCTCGGAGGTGGCGAGCAGGTCGGTGGCCTTGCCCTTGCCCTCGTCGCCCCACTGGGCGCCGAGCACGACGATGGCTGGCATGTCTGGTTGTCTCCTCGAGGAGGCGGCAGGTCGGCCCGGACCTGCCCGCGACCGGACAGCACGAGAGCCCGGGCGCAACAGCACCGGGCTCTTGCGAACGCACCCTAGCAAGCGCCGGACCGGTGTGACAGACGTCGTCCGCCGCATCGGTTCCGCCAGGGAGGCCGGGGGAAGATGAAGAGGATGGTCCGCTACCTCGTCATCACGAACGACACCGCAGGCTCCGACGACGACGGGCACGCGCTGCGTCTGGCGCTCGAGGTGCTGACCGCGGCCGGTGAGGCACAGGTCGTCAGCACCTCCTCGCCCGAGGAGCTGGACGACGTGCTCGCCGACCGCGACGGACGCACCATCGTGATCGCCGGCGGCGACGGCAGCCTCCACGCCGTGATCGACCGGCTGCACGCCCGTGGCGAGCTCGGCGACGGCCCTGTCGGCCTCCTCCCGTTGGGCACCGGCAACGACTTCGCCCGCGGGGTCGGTGTACCGCTCGAGCCGGACGAGGCCGCGCGTCTCATCGTCGAGACCGAGCCGACACCCGTCGACGTGATCGTCGACGACGACTCCCACGTCGTCGTCAACGCGGTGCACCTCGGCGCCTCGGCCCACGCCTCACGCAAGGCCGCCGACTGGAAGTCCCGCCTCGGCAAGGTGAGGCTCGGCATCTTCGGGTACCCGGTCGGCGCCGCCATCTCCGCGCTCAACCCGCCGATCCTGCGGCTCGACGTGACCGTCGACGGCGAGCAGGTGGCCGACCGTTCCAGCCACGTGCTGATGGTGGCGGTCGGCAACGGCCCCTCGGTCGGAGGCGGCAACCAGGTCACCCCCGACGCCGACCCCGAGGACGGCACCCTCGACGTGATGGTGTCGCACTCGATCGGACGCATCACCCGTCTGGCGATGGTCTGGGACATGGTGCGTCGCAAGCACCGCACGCGCCGCGACGTCGACTACCTCGAGGGGCGCGAGGTCACGGTCGCCGGCGACAAGTTCTACATCTCCGCCGACGGCGAGATCAGCGGCCCGTACACCTCGCGCACGTGGAGGCTGCACCGCCGGGCGATCCCGATGCACCTCGACCCCGACCGCGACACCGGCGCCGGCGCCGGGTGGGGGCCGCGGAGCCCGTTCAGCCAGCTGGCGCACCTGCGGGACGACTGACGCGTACGCCCGCTGGGCCGCTCGATCGTGTACTGGGCACACGCTGCAACCTCTGCCCGGCGACGATGACAGCGGTCCGGTCGACTATGAGCTGCCCAGGATCGCAGCGCGCAGTCTCGCCGCCGTCTCCTGACGCCTGCGGCCCCACAGCTCGTCCCAGGTCACTCTCACGACGACGAAACCAAGTGATCGCAGCCAGTCCTCACGCTTCTTCTCGCGCCACAGCACGTCCTCGGGGGATTCGCCCGGCCGTCGGAACTCACGCCCGTACTTGACCCTGCCGTCGAACTCGATGAGGACGCGGCCGATTCGCAGGTCGGCATAGGCGGTGCGTGTGCCGTCGCTGACGTGGAACTGCGACTCGACGTCGCCGAGATCCAGTTCGAGCGCGAGTGCTCGCAGCAGCGTCTCACCCGGATTCTCAGCACGCCCGTCGGCGTCCCGGACGACGCTCGTCAGACAGGCCGCACCCGGCCACCCCGACTGTCGCGCGGCGGCGTCGGACAGCTCGGCGCGAGTCGTCCCTGAGCGGAGCGCCTGATCGGCGACGACGAGTCCGGGGATTCGTCCATCCGTGCGAGCCACGTCGGCGACGACTCGTGCGACCGAGAGGACGGGCACGCCGTCGACACGGCGCAGCTCGCGCACGTCGATGGTGCCGCGGTGCACTCTGACGCCGGCCGAGGCGCGCGTACGTTCGGCAGCGGGGCTCGTCAGGTGGACGTCCTTGATGGACGCGTGCAGCACCGCGAGCCCCTGCACGACCGCCCCGCTGCCGTGGCTGGCGGACTGCTCGCCGTCGCGGCCGAGCAGAGCGGCTCGGACCATGATGCGGTGTCGATCGACCACACCGGACGCCTGCCAGGTGGCGCGGCATGCGTACACGCCGCGTCGCACCGCGATCCACGGTCCGCCTTGCCGTGAGAGGGATCGGAGGCGCGCGTCGGTCAGTCCGAGGTCGAGGGCGCGCTTGCGCGTCAGGAGGTCGGCCGGTGCGAGGTCCATGCGCGGAATCGTGCTGTGGGAAGCCTGTCTTCGCGATCGCGCGAACCGACACCGGTGGAGAAGGGCCTCGTCCACAGCTCGGCTGCCGCAACTGCCACGGGGCACGCGCTGCAACGCGTGCCCCGTGGCAGTTCGAGGGGCCCGGTGGGCCAGGCCGTCAGGAGTCGAGCAGGGCCTCGTACGCCGCGGGGCTGGAGTCGCGGAGGAAGTCGCGGCAGCGCTGCGCCTCGGGGTCCTCGCCGATGCGGTGGGCCGCGGTCGCCAGGGCGGCCAGCGCGCGGAGGAAGCCGCGGTTCGGCTCGTGGTCCCACGGGACCGGCCCGTGGCCCTTCCAGCCGTTGCGGCGGAGCAGGTCCAGCGAGCGGTGGTAGCCGGTGCGGGCGTACGCGTACGCCGTCACGTCGTCGATCGAGTCGTCGGCCAGGGCCCGCTCGGCGAGCTCGGCCCACGCGAACGGCGAGGCGGGGAACTCCCGCACCACCTCGGTCGGCTGCTCGCCGGCCGCGAGCTCGGCCGCTGCCGGGTCCTCGGGCAGGTGGGTGGCCGGAGGGCCGGCCATCAGGTCCGGGCCGGGGGTCACTTGACCGAGTTCCCGACCGAGCGGAGGTGCTCGCAGGCCTCGACGACGCGGGCGGTCATGGAGTTCTCGGCGGCCTTGCCCCAGCTGCGCGGGTCGTAGACCTTCTTGTTGCCGACCTCGCCGTCGATCTTCAGTACCCCGTCGTAGTTCTTCATCATGTGGTCCACGACCGGGCGGGTGAACGCGTACTGGGTGTCGGTGTCGATGTTCATCTTGACCACGCCGTAGTCGACCGCGTCGCTGATCTCCTGCTCGCTGGAGCCCGAGCCGCCGTGGAAGACCAGGTCGAAGGGCCGCGAGCCCGACTCGAGGCCGAGGTGGGAGACCACGGCCTCCTGCGCCTTCTTCAGGATCTCCGGCCGCAGCTTCACGTGCCCGGGCTTGTACGCCCCGTGCACGTTGCCGAAGGTCAGGGCGGTCATGTAGCGGCCGTTCTCGCCGTTGCCGAGCGCCTCGACGGTGGCGATGGCGTCCTCGGGCGTCGTGTACAGCTTCTCGTTGACCTCGTTGTCGACGCCGTCCTCCTCGCCGCCGACCACGCCGATCTCGACCTCGAGGACGATCTGCGCGGCGTGTGCCTTGGCCAGCAGCTCCTTCGCGATCTCGAGGTTCTCCTCCAGCTCGACCGCGGAGCCGTCCCACATGTGGCTCTGGAACAGCGGCAGCTGACCGTTCTTCACTCGGTCGGCGGAGATGTCGAGCAGCGGGCGTACGAACCCGTCGAGCTTGTCCTTGGGGCAGTGGTCGGTGTGCAGGGCGACGTGGATGTCGTAGTGCTTCGCGATCTCGTGCGCGTGCGCGGCGAAGGCAGCCGAGCCCGCCACCATGTTCTTCACGCCCTGACCGGAGAAGAACTCCGAACCGCCGGTGGAGACCTGGATGATGCCGTCGGAGCCGGCGTCGGCGAAGCCCTTGATGGCGGCGTTGAAGGTCTGCGAGCTGGTCACGTTGATCGCCGGGAACGCGAAGTTCTTCTGCTTCGCGGTGTCGAGCATCTCGGCGTACTTCTCGGGTGTGGCGATGGGCATGCGGCGGTGCTCCTAGCGGCGTACGGGATGTCTGGGCAGTCGTCCGCCACCCTAGTGCCCGGTCTCAGCCGCGCCAGGCGTCGGCGGCGGACAGGTCCGCGTGCTGCCTGACCCAGGTGTGCATCGCGATCGCTGCCGCCGCGGAGGCGTTGATCGAGCGGGTCGACCCGAACTGGGTGATAGAGAAGGTGCCGTCGACGGCCTCGCGGGCCTGCGCCGAGAGCCCCGGCCCCTCCTGACCGAACAACAGGCACACGTGGCGCGGCAGCTCGAGCGCCTCGATCGGGGCCGAGTCGGGGAGGTTGTCGATGCCGAGCAGCGTCACCGGCTCCGCGCGCTCGTGGAGGTCGCGGGCCAGGTCCGGGACCCCGGCGTGGTGGCGTACGTGCTGGTAGCGGTCGGTGACCATGGCGCCGCGGCGGTTCCACCGCCGGTTGCCGACGATGTGCACCTCCGCGGCGAGGAACGCGTTGGCCGTGCGCACGATCGTCCCGATGTTGAAGTCGTGCTGCCAGTTCTCGATCGCGACGTGGAAGGGGTGTCGGCGGGTGTCGAGGTCGGCGACGATCGCGTCCATCCGCCAGTAGCGGTAGCGGTCCACCACGTTGCGACGGTCGCCGGCGGCCAGCAGCTCGGGGTCGTACACCTGTGACCCGGGTCCCGTCGGCCATGCTGCCTCGCCGCCGGGCCAGGGGCCGACACCGACCTCGGTCGGCCCGTACGGCATGGGGTCGTACGGCGCGCGCTCGTCCTCGGGCACGCCCCTGAGCCTAGACGCGACGGCAGATGCGTACGGTCGAGGGCTACCCTCGGTGCGTGGACCTGCTCGAGCCTCTCCTGGCGCCGCTGATCCTCGGGATCGACGGGCTGAGGTGGATGGACCCGCAGTGGCTGCTCGACCAGTTCGGGTCCGCGTTCTTCTGGATCTCGATCCTGATCGTGTTCGTCGAGTGCGGGCTGTTCTTCCCGTTCCTGCCCGGCGACACCCTGCTGTTCGCGATCGGCATCTTCGCAGCCTCGCAGGACTCGGTCGTCCCGGGGCCCATGGAGCTGGACCTGCTCACCGCGACCGTGCTCCTGAGCCTCTCCGCGTTCGCGGGCAACGTCGTCGGATACGAGTTCGGCAGCCTGCTGGGACCCCGGCTCTACGCGCGCGACGGCAGGGTCATCAAGCGCAAGTACCTCGATCAGACCGAGGCGTTCTTCGACCGCCACGGCAACAAGGCACTCGTCATCGGCCGTTTCGTGCCGTTCGTACGCACCTACATCACCGTGGTGGCCGGCGTGACCCGGATGGGCCGTGCCCGGTTCATGCTGTGGTCGGGCATCGGAGCCGTGGTGTGGGTTCTCTCGATCATGCTGCTGGGGTACTTCCTCGGTCGCGAGTTCCCGATCATCGGCGAGAACATCGACTACGCGATCCTCGCGATCCTGCTCGTCGGGGCTGTGCCCGCCAGCATCGAGTGGTGGCGGCACCGGCGCCAGGCTCACGCCCAGCCGGCAACCGAGCGTCGCGACTGACCCCCCGGAGGGGATGCACGGTCGGCTCAGACCGACAGGTCGCCGAGTCCGACCGCGTGACGGTAGTCCAGCCCGGCCTCGGCGACGCGCTCCGCGGCCCCGGTGCCGCGGTCCACGACCACGGCGACCGCGACGACCTCGGCACCGGCCTCACGCAGCGCGGCCACGGCCTCGAGCACCGAGCCGCCGGTCGTGGAGGTGTCCTCCACGGCGAGCACGCGCCGGCCGGTCACGTCGGGACCTTCGATGCGCCGCTGCATCCCGTGCGTCTTCGCCTCCTTGCGCACGACGAAGGAGTCGACCCGGCGACCTGCGGCTGCTGCCGCGTGCAGCATCGCCAGGGCCACCGGGTCCGCACCGAGGGTGAGGCCCCCGACGGCGTCGAACTCCAGGTCCGCGACGAGGTCGAGCATCACGCGGCCCAGCACCGGCGCCGCGTCGGCGTCGAGCGTCACGCGTCGCATGTCGACGTAGTAGTCGGCCTCCGCGCCCGAGGAGAGGGTGACGCGGCCGCGCACGACGGCTTTCGCGTCGATCTGGCTGATCAGGTGGTCGCGGTCACGGGTCTGCGGGTCGGCCATGAGCGGAGCCTAGGAGACGACTCCGCGCGGGCCTACGCCTTGTCGACCGTGCGGACCAGCTCGCCGAACGCGATCATGCGGTTGTCGGTGTGGAACAGCTCCGAGCAGGTGGTCAGCGTGATCAACCGCTGGTCGTCCGCCTGCGGCGGCTGCACACCGCCGGGTGAGGGGTTGGTCGGGAGCGGGTCGACGACCCAGACCTGGCTGAAGTCCACGACGAGGTCGTTGGGGTCGGTGAGGAGCTCGTAGACGTAACGGGTCTCGCGCGTCTCCACGATCACACGGTCGCCCGGTCGCAGCTCCGGGAGCCGTCGGAAGGGCTCGCCGTGGGTGATGCGGTGGCCGGCCAGGGCGTAGTTGCCGACCTCGCCCGGGGCTGCGCTGGTCGGGAAGTGCCCGAGGCCCTCGGTGAGGGTGGCCTCGTCGACGCCGTCGAGGATCGGCACGGCGTACTCGCCGCCGAGCGCCGGGATGCGCAGGATCGCCGGCCCGTCGTCGCCGGACGCGACCGCCTGGAGGGTGCCCCCGTCCTGCGGGTCCGGGGCCGGGCGCGACCAGTCGCGCTCCAGCTGCTCGACGAGGTCGTCCTGGGCCCGCTGCGAGACGTAGGTGGTGCCGAAGAGCTGCCAGCCGACGTATCCGAGCAGACCTACCCCCACGAGCAGCATCGACAGGCCGGCGAGGAAGGTGAGCCGGCTGCCGCGCGAGCGCGTGCCTGGCGGTCGGTCGGTCGTGCCCGCGTCACCCATGACCTGCATTCTCCCCGTACGGTCCAACGCATGCGAAACGGTGTGACGGACGAGGTGGAGGACCAGGTGGCGTCCGCGCTCGCGTCGCGGCTCCGCGACGTGCCGGCGACGACGATCTTCACCGAGATGTCGGCGCTGGCGGTGCGCACGGGCGCGGTGAACCTGGGCCAGGGGTTCCCTGATGCCGACGGACCTCCGGAGGTGTTGGAGGCTGCGGTGACGGCCTTGCGCCAGGGGGCCAACCAGTACGCGCCCGGCCGGGGCGTGCCCGCGTTGCAGCGGGCGGTCGCGGATCATCAGCACCGTCACCACGGTGTCGAGCTGGACCCCGTCACCCAGGTGGTGGTCACGACCGGCGCGACGGAGGCGGTGGCGGCCGCGGTGCTCGGGCTGGTGGAGCCGGGCGACGAGGTCGTGCTGCTCGAGCCGTACTACGACTCCTACCGTGCGGCGGTCGACCTGGCGGGCGGGGTCCGGGTGCCGGTGACGTTGGCGGCGCCGGACTTCCGGCTGGACGTGGCGGCGCTGGAGGCCGCGGTGACCGACCGGACGCGTCTGATCCTGCTGAACACCCCGCACAACCCCACCGGGACGGTGCTGACGCGTGCGGAGCTCGAGGACATCGCCCGGGTGGCGGTCGCGCACGACGTGGTCGTGGTGACCGACGAGGTGTACGAGCACCTGGTCTTCGACGGCCGCGAGCACGTGGCGCCGGCGTCGCTCCCGGGGATGGCGGAGCGGACGGTGTCGATCAGCTCGGCCGGCAAGACCTTCAACGTGACGGGGTGGAAGGTCGGCTGGGCCACGGGCCCGGCGCACCTGGTCGACGCGGTCTTCGCGGCGAAACAGTGGCTGACGTTCTCCTCCGCCGCGCCGTTGCAGCCGGCCGTGGCGTTGGCCCTGACCGACCACGACGGGTTCCACGAGGACCTGGCACGGTCGTTGGCGTCGCGGCGGGACCTGCTGGTGGCGGGGTTGGGCGAACTCGGTCTGCACGTGCGGAGCGCCGAGGGCTCGTACTTCGTGCTCACCGACGTCTCGGCCTGGGGCTGGCAGGACGGGCGGTCGTTCTGCGAGGCCCTGCCGGAGCGCGCGGGTGTGGTGGCGATCCCGGCCCAGGCGTTCTACGAGCACGGCGCGGACTCACCCGGGCGGCACCTCGTGCGATGGGCGTTCTGCAAGGACGAGGCGACGGTCGCCGAGGGGGTGCGGCGCCTGACGGAGGCGTACGCGGCGGGCCGCCTGGAGTGCTCGCCGGGCGGACCCGCGCCCGGCTGACGTCACGCAGTGGGCAACCTCAGGGTGAAGCAGCTCCCGCCGAGCACGCTCGGCTGGTAGTCGACGCCCCCGCCTTGTGCCTCGGCGAGCTGCCGGACGACGAACAGGCCGAGGCCGGTGCCCCGCGCCTCGGTGCCCTCGGCGCGGGCGTACTCGGTGAAGAGTCGGTCGCGGAAGGCGTCGGGGACGCCGTCGCCGGAGTCCTCGACGGCGATGGCGACGTGGTCGGCGGTGACGTCGACCTTGACGACGATCGGTGGGGCGCCGTACTTCTGGGCGTTGGAGACCAGGTTGGAGAGCATCTGCTCGAAGCGGTAGGGGTCCGCGCACATGCGAGCGCGTCGTCCGGCCACGAGGCGGATCTCGGGGTGCGGCGCGAGGATGTCGCGGACGGTGCTCTCGACGTCGAGCTCGCGCGGGTCGACCCGCAGGGTGCCGCGGTCCGCCTGTGCCGCGGCGAGCAGGTCGGCCGTGATGGACTCGAGCAGGCGGGCCTGGCGGCGTACGGAGTCCAGCAACCGCTTCTGGAACGCGGGCGGCAGGTCGGCGTCGTCCTCGAAGGCCTCACAGACGCCGGCGAGCACGGTGACGGGGTTGCGGATCTCGTGGGCGGTCGTGGCGATGGCGCGACGCAGGCGGTGGGAGTCGCTGTCGGAGTCGGCGCCGCGGGCGAGGACCACCAGGTGGCCGTCCTGGACGCGCGCCATGGCCGTGCCCGGACGCGACGGGTGCCCGACCGGCGTGTCGAAGGCGTGGGCGCCGTCGCGGTGGGCTCGCGCCAGACGTGCGAGCTCAGGGGCCTCCTGGGCCAGCGGGGCGCCGACCGACAGGCGACCGTGCCAGACCTGCGCGGCCGCCGGGTTGAACCAGCGGACACAGGCCTCGTCGTCGTCGTCGAGGACGAGCACGCACGCTCCGGACCCGGCCAGGATGGCAGCGGGGTCCACGTCGTCCGGGAACGGCAGCAAGGGCGCTTCGGGCTCGGCCGGGGACCGGGCGTCTCGGGCCTCTCGGGCCCCCCGGGCCTCCCGGGCCCCCCGGGCCTCCCCGGACCACGGCGTCGAGGTCCTCGATGCGAGCGTCTCGCGCATCCCGCGGTCGTCGCAGAGCTCGAGGATGCGGTCGACGATGTCGAAGAGCGGGATGCCCTTCTGGATGTAGTCGGCCGCGCCGGCGGCCAGCGCCTGCTCGGTGAGCGCGTCGGCGCCGAAGCCGGACAGCACGAGGATGACGGCCTCGGGCACGAGACGCTTGATCGCGGGGAGCGCCTCGAGCCCGTCCATCACCGGCATGGCCAGGTCCAGCACGACGACGTCGGGCCGGGTGCTCTCGACGACCTCGATTCCGCGTGCTCCGTCGCCGGCCTCGCCGACGATCTCGAAGACCTGCCGGCGGCGCAGGGCCAGGCTGAGCAGCTCGCGCAGGTCCGGTGTGTCGTCGACGATGACCACGCGCAGCGCCGGCGAGCCGGCGCCCTCGGACAGGTCGTCGCGGTCGAGCAGCTGCGTCCCGGTGGTCACGCCGTCGTCCCGTCGGTGTCGTGCACGGAATCACCTGTCGACCGTCCGGCCGCAGCTCTGCTGCTCTGGGCGTCGAGGATCGCTGAGGTGCGACGCAGCAGTCCCCGGGTGTCGGCGCCCGACTCCAGCAGGCCGGTGATCATGCCGCTGGCCGAGCCGATGGCCGTGTCGAGGCTCGCGAGCGCCCGTTTCTCGTCGCCCACCTCGACGGCCATGCGTACGACCACGAGCGCCTGGAGGATGTTGTCGTTCAGCTCGAGTGCCTGGCGCTCGCGGCTGCGGTAGTCCTCGAACAGCTGGGCTCCCGCCATGAGCGAGGAGTACGTGCGCCGCAACGTCAGGTAGTAGACGGCGACGAACGCGCTGACCAGGTCCCACACGGCCAGGGCCGGCGTCCAGGCTGCCCGCATCGCTCCGCCGGTCGCCTCATCGACCCCGAACGCAGGCATCAGCATGTGCACCGCGTGGGACCCGTGGTGCACGGCGCAGGTCAGGAAGATCGCGGCGGTCGCGGCGCCGAGCGGGTTCGAGCGGAGCTGACCCGAGCGGATGAGCGGACGCACGATGGCGACGGTGATCGCGAAGTAGGCGACGGCGATGACGGAGTTCGCGGCCATGCCGATCTGCCAGCTCACAGCAGGCCTCCCGCGGTGACCAGCGCGACGAGGCTGCCCCCCGCCGCAACGGCGACCAGCCGCGACGCCGGGGGCCACGACGTCCACCGGTCCACCCGGGTGCCGACCGGAGTGGCGTCCGCGGGCACGGTCGTCCGCCGCGTTCCGTGCAGCAGGACCGCGACGGCGACGACGGTGAGCAGCTGCCACACGGCGGCCAGCAGGTCCGGCGCACCGAACGCCGGCACGGGGCCGGGGTAGATCGCGGTCGGCAGGCCCCACGTACGACTCATGAGCCAGATGCCGAGCGCGCCACCGTGGAGAGCCAGGCCTGTGACGAGCAGGGCCGCCGGGACGGTCGCCGCGCTCCTCGTCGACCGGGCGACCGCGTACGCCCATCCCGCCTGGAGAGCCGCCACGACGGCGAAGGCAGGGGCGAGCACCGCACCCGCCTCGGGCCGCAGGTGCCCCGGGACGACGAGGGCGTGGACGAGCGCCGCGGCCACCGAGGCCGTGACGGCCACGGTGACCCAGACGGTGACGGCGCGGTGGTCGGGCCCGCCTACGGCCTGACGGACGCGCCGCACCCAGGAGGCCGGCGCGAGCAGCCACAGCACCGCGAGCACGCCGACGACGGTGAGCGAGTGGTGGATCCCGTGCAGCACGAGGCTCGCGGGCGCGGCCGTCCCGAAGCACAGCGCCACGGGAGCCCACACGTGCTCCACCCCTCACCGCCGATTCGGACCACTCAGGAATCGTTTGCACCGATCATGGTCCTTCGGCCCGGGCCGCGTCAGGAGTTCGGGCGATCCTTTGCCCAGGCACGAGCGTCGCCGCGCAGCAGCCGTGCCAGCACGAAGGCGGCGAGACCGGCGTTCACCAGACCGAGAGGCAGTGTCAGCAGGCCCGCGACGATCGTGAAGCCGGCCGAGACCACCAGCAGGATCTGCGCCACCTCGTTCCCCCGCCAGACACCGGCCGCGAGCCCTCCCGCGGCGATCGACCAGACCAGCGCCAGCCCCCCGAGCACGGTCAGCCCGTCCAGCGCCTGGTCGACGCCGATGCCCAGCTGCGCCAACTGGGGTTCGTCACCGAGCTGCTCGACGGCGACGTCGCGGAACAGGACGGCGCCGAGCACCACCACCAGGCTCAGCAGGAAACCCGCGAGGCAGCCGATCCACGTCGCCACGCAGGCCTCACTCACCGCGCGGGGACGAGGCGTGGCTTCCGCCGTGCGGTCCCGGACGGCGCCGATCGACGGCGAGGGCGTGGCCAGCGGTGAGCCCTTCGGGCTGGTGAAGACCGACGGCGACGTGCCTGTCCGGTCCGAGGAGCCCGACGCGCTGCCGCGCGTGTCCGCGCCCGGACGCTCCGGGGGCGTACGGATCGGCCGCCCCGCGAACCAGTCGCGCCCCGGCCCGGAGAAGACCAGGATCGTGCCCAGGGTGACCCCGAGCCCGAGCAGGCCGACCCCGGCGACGGGTGAGCCGATGAAGACGATCACGGCGCACGCGAGGAGGCCCCAGCGCGCACGACGATCGCCCAGCACCGTGAAGACCGCGAGCACGACCGACAGGCCGCCGACGACCGCGAGCACCCGGATCAGGACCCTCATGGCCGTGACGGCCTGGTCGACGTCGAGCCCCAGACCGCTGGCCGGTGGCTCGGCGAGCTGCTCCGCGAGCTGGCGGCGCACCTCGGCCGAGGCGGTCGCTCCCAGCGCGTCCCAGAGCCCCAGCAGCAGGAGGACGCCGCCGAAGGCGGCCAGGACGCCCCCGATCAGGACAGGTCGCGGGCGTTGGGCGACGTCCGGAGTCATGCGGCTCATTCCACCAGACGGCGCCCCACATCGTTCCCGCCTCCGGCGCCGGGGCGGGGTCAGCCGCGCGGCGTGAGCTGCAGCGGCTGCCCGGGCACCGGCTCGGTCGGCACGCTCACCTCGACGGTGGACCCGTCGAGCACCTCCCCACCGATCAGCAGCCGGGCGAGCGGGTCACCGATGGCCTGCTGCACCAGGCGACGCAACGGTCGGGCGCCGTACGCCGGGTCGTAGCCGGTGCGGGCGAGCCAGTCGCGCGCCGCGGCGTCGACGTCGAGGGTGATGCGGCGTACGTCGAGCCGGCGCTGGAGGTCAGCGAGCTGCAGGTCGACGATGGGCGCCAGCTGCTCGGGGCCCAGGGCCTCGAAGAGGACGGTCTCGTCGAGCCGGTTCAGGAACTCGGGCTTGAAGGCCTGCCGGACCACGGCCATCACCGCGTCGCGCTTCTTCTCCGCGTCGAGCGTCGGGTCGACGAGGTACCCGGAGCCGAGGTTCGAGGTGAGCACGAGGATCGTGTTGCGGAAGTCGACCGTGCGGCCCTGCCCGTCGGTGAGACGGCCGTCGTCGAGCACCTGCAGCAGCACGTCGAAGACCTCGGGGTGGGCCTTCTCGACCTCGTCGAGCAAGACCACGGAGTACGGACGGCGGCGTACGGCCTCGGTGAGCTGGCCACCCTGGTCGTAGCCGACGTATCCCGGCGGCGCGCCGACCAGGCGGGCGACGGCGTGCTTCTCGGCGTACTCGCTCATGTCGATGCGCACCATCGCGCGCTCGTCGTCGAAGAGGAAGTCGGCGAGGCTCTTCGCCAGCTCGGTCTTGCCGACTCCGGTCGGACCGAGGAACAGGAACGAGCCGACCGGGCGGTCGGGGTCGGCGATGCCGGCCCGGGACCGGCGTACGGCGTCGCTCACCGCCGCGACCGCGTCCTCCTGGCCGATCAGGCGCTCACCGATGACCTCCTCCATGCGCAGCAGCTTGGCGGTCTCGCCCTCGAGCAAGCGGCCAGTCGGGATTCCTGTCCAGGCCTCCACGACTGCGGCGATCTCGCCGGCGCCGACCTTGTCGCCGACCATGCGGTCGTCGTCGGCGACCTCCTGCTCGGCGGCGGCGCCCGCGCTGATCTGGCGCTCCAACATCGGGATCTGCCCGTAGAGCACCTCCGAGGCACCCGCGAGGTCACCCTCGCGCTGCAGGCGCTCGGCGGTCATCCGCAGCTCGTCGAGCTGCTTGCGCAGGTCGCCGACGCCTTCGAGCGACGCCTTCTCGGCCTCCCAGCGCTGCTCGAGCGCGCGCAGCTCCTCCTCGCGGTCGGCGAGGTCGACCCTCAGCCGTTCGAGCCGGTCGACGCTCGCGTCGTCGGTCTCGCGCTCGAGCGCGAGCTCCTCCATGCGCATCCGGTCGACCGCGCGACGCAGCTGGTCGATCTCGACCGGGCTGGACTCGATCTCCATGCGCAGCCGGCTGGCGGCCTCGTCGACGAGGTCGATCGCCTTGTCGGGCAGCTGACGGCCGGTGATGTAGCGGTCGCTGAGCATCGCCGCGGCGACCAGCGCCTGGTCGGTGATGGTGACGCCGTGGTGGGCCTCGTACTTCTCCTGCAGGCCGCGCAGGATCGCGACGGTGTCGGTGACGCTCGGCTCGCCGACGTACACCTGCTGGAACCGGCGCTCCAGCGCCGGGTCCTTCTCGATGCGCTCGCGGAACTCGTCGAGCGTCGTCGCGCCGATCATGCGCAGCTCGCCACGGGCCAGCATCGGCTTGAGCATGTTGCCGGCGTCCATGGCCGAATCGCCACCGGCGCCTGCGCCGACGACCGTGTGGAGCTCGTCGATGAAGGTGACGACCTGACCCGCGGAGCTCTTGATCTCGTCGAGCACGGCCTTGAGGCGCTCCTCGAACTCGCCGCGGTACTTCGCGCCGGCGAGCATCGCGCCGAGGTCCAGGCTGAGCACCCGGCGCCCCTTGAGGGAGTCGGGGACGTCGCCGTCGACGACGCGTTGCGCGAGGCCCTCGACGACGGCGGTCTTGCCGACACCGGGCTCGCCGATCAGAACCGGGTTGTTCTTCGTGCGTCGGCTCAGCACCTGGATGACGCGGCGGATCTCCTCGTCGCGGCCGATCACCGGGTCCAGCCCGCCCTCGCGGGCACGCTCGGTGAGGTCGACGGCGTACTTCTCCAAGGCCTCGTAGGAGGCCTCGGCGTCCTGGCTGGTCACGCGGCGGTCCCCGCGCACCTCGGCGACGGCCGCGAGCAGGGACTCGGCGGTGACGCCGGCGTCGACCAACAGCTTCTGGGCAGGTGACTCGACCTGCACCAGGCCGATGAGCAGGTGCTCGGTGGCGGCGAAGTCGTCCTTCATGCCCTCGGCGAACTCGATCGACTTCGCCAGCGTCTTCGTCAGCTGGTTGCCCGCGGGGGCGCCACCGGAGACGGTCGAGCCGGAGACCGCGGGCAGCGCGGCCAGTGCGGTGTCCGCGGCGCGCTCCAGGGCGCGTACGTCGGCCCCGGCCTTCTCGAGCAGGCGCGGGGCGACACCCTTCTCGGGGTCCCGGCCCTGCCGCAGCAGCGCCACCAGCAGGTGGACCGGCTCGGTCTGCGGGTTGCCGGTGGTGACGGCCAGGGTCTGGGCAGCGTTGATCACCTCGACGCTGCGGCTGGTGAACTTCGATGCGTCCACGGATTCTCCTCGCAAGCTCGTGTGCCCGGACCTCCTCGGTCGGGAGGCTCACCCGGATCAACCTCGGCAAAGTTGAGTCTATTCCGCTCAACTCTGCACTCGCGGCCCCTTCCGCCGAGAGGGCAGAGAATCACGCCCGGAGGGCAGACGTAAGACGGTCGTGACGACGACCACCTCCTAGGGTGTGGCGCATGGCCTCCGACCCGTCCGCAGCCGAGCCGGCCCTCGACTGGGACCGCGTCGACGCGGTCCTCTTCGACCTCGACGGCGTCATCACGCCGACGGCCGAGGTGCACATGCGCGCCTGGGCCGACCTCTTCTCCTCCGTGCTGGACGGACGCGAGGGTGTGGAGCCCTACTCCGACGCCGACTACTTCGAGCACGTCGACGGCAAGCCGCGCTACGACGGCGTCCGCGACATGCTCGCCTCGCGCGGCATCGAGCTGCCCGAGGGCACCGACGACGACCCCGGTGACCAGCCGGCCGGCGAGGAGACCGTCAAGGGCCTCGGCAACCGCAAGGACGCCGCCTTCGCCGCGGCCCTCGAGCGCGACGGCGTCGACCCGTATCCGGGCTCCCTGGCCCTGGTCGAGTGGCTGGCCGATCGTGGCACGGCCATGGCGATCGTGAGCTCCTCGCGCAACGCACCGAAGGTGCTCGCCGCCGCCGACGTCGAGCGCTTCTTCCCCGTCGTCATCCACGGCGGGGTCGCGAGCGAGCGCGGCATCGCGGGCAAACCGGCGCCCGACACCTACCAGGCCGCCGCCGCCGACCTCGGCGTCGCCGAGCAGCGCTGCGTCGTCGTCGAGGACGCCACCAGCGGCGTCGCCGCCGGAGCCGCCGGGGACTTCGCGTACGTCGTCGGTGTCGACCGTGGGGCCGGCGAGCAGACGCTGCGCGCCCACGGCGCGGAGGTGGTCGTGACCGATCTCGCGCAGCTGGCCGACCTCGAGGGGGCCGACCGGTGAGGCCCGACGAGACCGACGTGCACGCGCGTCCCCACGGAGCCAGCCACGTCGCCCCGCCCGCCGAGGACCCGTTGGACCGCACCAGGTTCCCCGCCGAGGAGTGGCGGCTGACCGAGACCCGGTTCGAGGGTGACGACCTCGGGCGCACCGAGACCCTGTTCGCCGTCGGCAACGGCTACCTGGGGATGCGCGGCAACTACGAGGAGAGCCGCGACTTCTCGGCCAACGGCACCTACGTCAACGGGTTCCACGAGACCTGGCCGATCCAGCACGCCGAGGACGCCTTCGGGTTCGCGAAGGTCGGCCAGACGATCGTCAACGCCCCCGACGCGAAGATCATCCGGCTCTACGTCGACGACGTGCCGCTCGAGCTCTCGACCGCCGACCTCGTCGACTACGAGCGGTCCCTGGACTTCCGCGACGGCATCCTGCGACGTCGCGTGCTGTGGCGTACGCCGGCCGGCAAGCGCGTGCTGGTCGAGAGCAGCCGCATGGTCTCCTTCACCCAGCGCCACCTGGCGGTGCTGACGCTGACGGTGACGATGCTTGACGGCGACGCGCCGATCGTCATCTCCTCCCAGCTGCTCAACCGCCAGGACGCGGACCGTGGGGCGGCCGTCGAGCTCGCCCGCCAGATCGAGGAGCTCGACCCCCGGCGCAGCGAACGCTTCGCGCGCCGCGTGCTCGAGCCCGAGGGGGAGGCCGGCGAGCTGCCCGACGGGCGCATCTCCCTGCGCTACAAGTGCGCGCGCAGCGGCATGACCATGGCCGTCGCGGTCGACCACACGATGACGACCGAGAACGCGGCGGTCCACGACGACGAGCTCAACGGCGACATGGCCAAGCGGATCTACCGCGTCGACGCGTTGGCCGGTGTCCCCGTCGAGCTGACGAAGACCGTCAGCTACCACACCGCCGAGGTCGTGCCCTCCCGCGAGCTGCTCGACCGCTGCGCCCGCACGCTGGACCGCGTCGCGGTCGAGGGCGTCGAGAAACAGCTCGACGACCAGCGGGCGTGGCTCGCGGACTACTGGGCGCGCTCCGACGTGGAGGTCCCCGGTCAGCCCGCCGTGCAGCAGGCGGTGCGGTGGAACCTCTTCGCCCTCGCCCAGGCGGCCGCCCGCGCGGACGGCCTCGGCATCCCCGCGAAGGGCGTCAGCGGGTCGGGCTACAACGGGCACTACTTCTGGGACACCGAGATCTACGTGATGCCGTTCCTCACGTACACGAGTCCCCAGGCGGCCCGCAACGCCCTGCGCTTCCGCCATCGGCTGCTGGACTCCGCCTGCGACCGTGCCGAGGAGGTCGCGCAGAAGGGTGCACTGTTCCCCTGGCGCACGATCAACGGGCAGGAGGCCTCGGCGTACTACGCGGCCGGCACGGCGCAGTACCACATCGACGCCGACGTCTCCTACGCCCTGAGCCAGTACGTCGGCGCGACCGGCGACGAGGAGTTCCTCGACGAGCAGGCCGTCGACATCCTGGTCGAGACGGCGCGCCTGTGGGCCGACCTGGGATTCTGGAGCGACCGGGGCGGCCTCACCGGTGACAGCGAGCCGGCCTTCCACATCCACGGGGTGACCGGCCCCGACGAGTACACGACGGTCGTCGACGACAACCTCTTCACCAACGTGATGGCCCGCTTCAACCTGCGCCGGGCCTCCGAGGCCGTCCGGTTCCTCCGCGAGCGGCGCCCCGGGGCGTACGAGCGGATGCGCAACCGCGTCGGGCTCGTCGAGGAGGAGTGGGCCGAGTGGGACCGCTGCGCGGCCGGCATGGCGATCCCGTTCGACGAGCGGCTCGGCATCCACCCGCAGGACGCACACTTCCTGACCCGTGAGATGTGGGACCTGGAGAGCACCCCGGTCTCGAAGCGTCCGCTGCTGCTGCACTACCACCCGCTGGTGATCTACCGCTACCAGGTGCTCAAGCAGGCCGACGTGGTGCTCGCGTTGTTCCTGCAGGGCGAGGAGTTCAGCCGCGAGCAGAAGAAGGCCGACTTCGACTACTACGACCCCATCACCACCGGGGACTCCACGCTCTCGGCGGTCGTGCAGTCGATCGTCGCCGCCGAGGTCGGCTACCCCGAGCTGGCGCTGCGCTACTTCTACGCCGCCCTCTTCGTCGACCTCGCCGACCGGCACGGCAACACCGCCGACGGCGTGCACGTCGCTTCCACCGGCGGCACCTGGAACGCGCTGGTCTGCGGCTTCGGCGGCTTCCGCGACCACGGGTACGGCCGCTGGACCTTCGACCCACGGCTGCCCGAGGGCTGGGAGTCCCTGACCTTCCGGCTGACCTTCCGCGGGACCCGCGTACGCGCCACCGTGCGCAGCGACGCGCTCGAGCTCGTCGTGGAGGACGGACCGGGGCCCGTGACGGTCTGCGTCCGCGGGGAGGACGTCACCGTGGCCCCTGAGCAGCCGGCCTCGGTGGCCCTGTCGCCGGAGACCGAGGGACTCCCCTGCACCGCGCCGGCGCGGTGAGGGCCGGCGGCACCTGAGCGACCTCAGACGTCGGTCGCCCGGTCCCACGTCGACATCACGATGAGCGTCTTGGTGCCGGAGACCAGCCCCGTACGCCGCAGGTCGTTCACCACGCGTTGCAGGTGGTCGACGTTGCGGACGCGGATGCGCAGCAAGCCGTCGGGGTCGCCCGAGATCGTGAAGAACTGCTGCACCTCGGGCAGCCCGCGCACGATGTCCTCGAGCTCGTGGGTGTCCGTCGCCCCGGTCAGCCGGATCTCCGTGAACGCCTCCAGTCCCTCGGCGGCCGTCTCGTCGACGATCGCCGCGTAGCCGCGGATCGTGCCCTCGGCCTCCATCCGCGCGATCCGGCGACCCACGGGGGCGGCCGACAGACCCACGGCTCGCGCGATGTCGCTCGTGGGCATCCGTGCGTTGCGGCGCAAAAGGTCGAGGATCTGCTCGTCGATGGCGTCCATACGGTCTCCGTCCGCGGCGAGATCGTGCGCTCGCCCGCATGATCCAGTGCTGTGTGCTGGGTCACTCTGCCACGTCGACGCGTTCTGACGCGTCGTCGGATCGCGGTCGTTGACCGGCTCCGCGCCGGCCCGCACGCTCAGGTGACCGCACCGCACACCACGGGAGGTCCCCATGAGCCGCTCGCGCACAGCCACCCACGCTGACGCCGCTCGCCCCACCGACCGGCTGCTCTCCTGCCTGGACACCACCGGGCACCTGCACACCGAGCCCGAGCTGCCGGCGGGCGTCGCCCCGCTCGACCTGAAGCAGGCGCTGCTGCAGATGACCCTGGCGCGCCGGCTCGACACCGAGGCGGTCGCCCTGCAACGGCAGGGAGAGCTGGGCCTGTGGCCCTCCCTGCTCGGTCAGGAGGCCGCTCAGGTCGGCGCCGCCTCGGCGCTGGGCGTACGCGACGTCGTCTTCCCGACCTACCGCGAGCACGCCGTGGCGGGCTGCCGGGGCATCGACCCGGTGGACCTGCTCGGCCTCTTCCGCGGCACGACCATGGGCGGCTGGGACCCCGCGGCGACCGGGGTGCAGCTCTACACGCTCGTCATCGGAGCCCACACCCTGCACGGGGTCGGCTACGCGATGGGGGTCGTCCGCGACGGCGACGTCGGACACGGCGACCCCGAGCGCGACCGCGCCGTGATCGTGTTCCTCGGCGACGGGGCGCTCAGCGAGGGCGAGACCAACGAGGCCTTCGTGTGGGCGGCGGCGATGGACCTGCCGGTCGTCTTCTTCTGCCAGAACAACCAGTGGGCGATCTCGGCCCCGTTCTCCACCCAGAGCCGCGTGCCCGCCGCCCAGCGCGCGGCCGGGTTCGGGTTCCCGGGCGTACGCGTCGACGGCAACGACGTCATCGCCTGCCACGCCGTGACCGCCAAGGCGGTGGCCCGTGCCCACGCCGGCGGCGGACCCACGCTGATCGAGGCCGTCACCTACCGCCGCAACCCCCACACCACCTCCGACGACGACGGGCGCTACCGCCACGCCGCCGAGAACGACCACTGGACGGCACTCGACCCCATCAGCCGCCTGCGCTCCCACCTCGAGGGTCTCGGTGCCCTCGACGACGAGTGGCTCGAGGAGCTCGCCGCCGCCGAGCGCACCCTGGGGGCGCGCGTACGCCGCGGCTGCCGCGAGCTGCCACCGCCGCCGCCGGACCAGCCGTTCCTCCACACGCTCACCGCGATGACGCCCGAGCTGGCCCGGCAACGGGAGGCGCACCTCGCCTTCGTCGCGGGGGCCGACGGGATCGACGGGGCCGACCGGTCCGAGGAGCGGTCATGACCGAGCAGATGTCCATGGTCGGCGCCCTGAACGCCGCGCTCCGCGCCGAGCTCGAGGCCGATGAGAAGGTCGTGCTGTCGGGTCTGGACATCGGAGAGCTCGGGGGCGTCTTCCGGGTGACCGACCGTCTGGCCAAGGACTTCGGGACCCACCGCGTCATCACCTCCCCCCTGGGCGAGGCCGGCATCGTCGGCAGCGCCGTCGGCATGGCGCTGGCGGGCTACCGGCCGGTGGTGGAGATCCAGTTCGACGGCTTCGTGTTCCCGGCGATGAACCAGCTGGTCACCCAGCTCGCGAAGTACCGCCACCGCTCCGACGGTCGCCTCTCGCTGCCCGTGGTCGTCCGCATCCCGGTGGGTGGCGGCATCGGCGCGGTCGAGCACCACAGCGAGTCGCCCGAGGCGTACTTCGCCCACACCCCCGGTCTGCGGGTGCTCTGCCCCTCGACGCCGGCCGAGGCGTACGCCCTGCTCCGCGCCGCGATCCGCTCCCAGGACCCGGTCGTCTTCCTCGAGCCCAAGAAGAGCTACTGGGCCAAGGGCGAGGTCGACACCGCGGCAGGCGCCGCCGACCCGGTCGAGCTGGACCGGGCCCGCGTCGTGCGGCCGGGCCGGCACCTGACGATCGCGACGTACGGGGCGCTCGTGCCCACGGCCCTGAAGGCCGCTGCAGGACTGGCCACCGATGGCACCGACGGTCCCGGAGGGCCCGGCGGTCCCGGCGGCGGCATCGAGGCCGAGGTGATCGACCTGCGCACCCTCGCGCCCCTCGACCACGTCACCGTCGTGGAGTCGGTGCGGCGTACGGGGCGGCTCGTGGTCGCCCACGAGGCGTCGCAGTCCGGCGGCATCGGCGCCGAGCTCGCCGCCCGCGTGCAGGCCGACGCCTTCTACGACCTGGAGGCACCGGTGCAGCGCGTGACGGGCCACGACACCCCCTACCCGCCGAGCCGGCTCGAGCACGACTGGCTGCCGAACCTCGACCGTCTGCTCGACGCCTGCGACGTCGCGCTCGCCTTCTGAGAGGGAGGACCGGCATGACCACAGCGATGACCACAGCGTGACCACAGCGATGACCACAGCGATGACCACTGCGACCGGGACCGCCCGGGAGTTCCGTCTGCCCGACGTCGGTGAGGGGCTCACCGAGGCCGACGTCGTCACCTGGCACGTCGCCGTGGGCGACGTCGTGGAGGAGAACCAGACGCTCGTCGACATCGAGACGGCCAAGTCGGTGGTCGAGCTGCCGAGCCCGTACGCCGGCGAGGTCCTCGAGCTCCTGGCCGCCGAAGGCGACACCGTCGAGGTCGGCACGCCGATCATCCGGATCGGCGCGGCGACCGGGACGAGCCACGCGGGCCCGCAGCTCCAGGAGCCCGAGGAGCCCCGGGAGCCCCGGGAGCCCCGGGAGCCCAAGCCGCTGGTCGGCTACGGCGCGCGGCCCGAGAGCTCGCGCGGTCGACGACGCCGTCCCGGGACCCGTCCCGGGACCCGTCCCGGGACCCACCCCCAGACCCCAGACCACGGCGCGCCGGACGCGGCCGGGGAGCGTCCGCGAGCCAAGCCCCCCGTACGCCGTCTGGCCGCCGACCTGGGCGTCGACCTGGGCGAGGTCGTCGCCACCGGCCCCGACCGCGTGACCACCCGGGAGGACGTCGAGCGGCACGCCGCGAGAAGTGACCCCTCGCGGGAAGTGCCCTCTCGCGAGGTGCGGACGCCGGTCGCGGGGGTCCGCAAGCACACCGCGGCGGCGATGGTCGCCTCGGCGTTCACGGCCCCGCACGCGACGCTCTTCACGACCGTGGACGCCACCGCGACGATGGACCTGCGCGAGCGACTGCGGCGGCGTCCCGAGATCGGCGGGGCCCCGCTGAGCCCGCTGGTGTTCGTGGCTCGCGCCTACCTGCGCGCCCTGACCCGTACCCCGGTCGCCCACGCCCGGTGGGTGGATCTCGAGGACGGGTCGGCGGAGATCGTGCAGCCTCCGCACGTGCACCTCGGCATCGCCGCGGCGACCCCGCGCGGACTCGTGGTGCCGGTGCTCAGGCAGGCCGACACCCTCGCGCTGCCCGCGCTGGCCTCAGCCATCGGGGAACTGACCGCGACCGCCAGGGCGGGGCGTACGCCTCCCGAGGCCATGACCGGGGGGACGGCGACGATCACGAACGTGGGCGTCTTCGGCATCGACGGCGGCACGCCGATCCTCAACCCCGGGGAGACCTCGATCCTGGCCGTGGGCGCGGTGCGTCGCCGACCGTGGGTGGTCACCGACCCGGACGGTTCGCACGAGCGCCTCGAGCCGCGGTCGGTGATGCAGCTGTCGCTCTCCTTCGACCACCGCGTGGTCGACGGTGCCGAGGCCTCCCAGGTGCTGGCCGACACCGCCGCGGTCCTCGAGGACCCCGGGATGGCGATGCTCTGACCCCGACGGCCCCGGGGATGCTGGTACGCGCCCCCACCGCGACCACCTCGCCCGCGCGGGGCGCTCGCCGTCTCCGCTGCCGTGGTCCTCGCTCTGGGGCCTGCGGTCGTCGTCGGGGTACCCGCGTGGGTCGGTGTCGTGGTGGTGAGGACGTCGCTGGCGTCGCCGACGCGTCCGAGGCCCGCCCTGGTCGTACGTACGGCCCCCTGGGCGACCGCAGCCCTGGCCCTCGGCCTGTTCTGCTGCGCCGCCGCGGCGGCGCCGTTCGTCCGCGAGGCGTTCTCCGGCTCCCGCGGCGACGTCGTCTCCCTCGCGGCCGGCGGGGCCCTCCTGGCCAACACCGTCGACAACCTCCCCGCCTACCTCGCCCTGGCGCCGCTTGCGCACGACGACGTGAGCCGTACGGCCCTGCTGGTCGGGGTGGACGCCGGCCCACTGGTCACCCCGTGGGCATCGGTGGCCACCCTGCTGTGGCTGCGCGTCTGCCGCGCCCACGGCGTACGCCTGGGCCTGCGTGAGCTCGGCCGGCTGGCCGGCGAGGGAGCGGTCGTGGCCTCGCTCGCGGTGTCCGCCGGCACCGCGGCGCTGCTGCTCGTCCACGGCTGAGAGCACACATGTGTCGGACATCGCGTCGCAGATACCGTCGCGGACCTCTCAAAGCGCTATCGCACTGTGGCCGTGGCCACTACCGTCTGTCCTGGACGCGCAACCGGGTCGGCCGGCCGTGACGAGCCAGGAAGGCGGTGGGCCCCGTGAGCGTGCTGGCGATCGACTGGTTCTTCCAGGACGTCAACTGGCTGCTCTTCTGGACCGTGCCGCTGTTCACCGGCACCGTCGGGTGGCTCATCAACTGGACCGGGCTGATCATGCTCTTCAGCCCGCTGACCTTCCACGGCAAGCGCGTCCCCGGCATGCGCCAGCTCGCCAGCGTGCTGCCCCGCAAGGTGCAGGAGGTGCCGGGCATCATGCAGGGCGGTCTCGGCTGGCAGGGCATCATCCCGGCGCGCGCCGCGAAGATGGGCTCCATCGCCGTGGACAAGGCGATCGCGAAGCTGGGCACGCCGGCAGAGTTCTACCAGCAGCTCGAGCCCGACCAGATCGCCGCGCACATCGTGGAGACCTTCCACCCCCAGGTGCCCGAGATCGTCGACCAGGTGATGAGCCGGGAGCGGCCCGACCTGTGGCGTGACCTGCCGACACCGGCGAAGCGCGCGGTCTACCACCGGGTGCAGGCGCAGCTGCCGCAGGTCATCGGCAAGGTGACCGACGAGATCGGCATCCACATCGATCAGCTGCTCGACCCGAAGCTCATGGTCATCGACCACTTCGAGAAGAACCCCGACCTCGTGGTGCGCATCTTCCGCGACTTCGGTCAGCGCGAGCTCAACCTGATGGTGAACTTCGGCTTCATCTTCGGGTTCCTCCTCGGCATCCCG